>JBGQEL010000112.1:0-14331 GCA_041496385.1 Methylomirabilia bacterium
GGATCACCACGCCGTCTATCCAACCTTCACCATGATGAACTCCGCGTCGATTGCAACCGGGACGTATCCGGGGATGCACGGGTTCTATGGCAACGTTGTGTATGCGCCGAATGCCAAGGGGAAGAACGCAAAGGGAGTCGCCATCGACTTTTTTGCCCCGGCGTTCATCGAGGACTTCGGTGTGGTGGAAGCGGTGCGAGATTCGTACCAGGGCAGGCTGACGCTTGTTTCGACGATGCTTCAGGCGGCACAGGCCAAAGGGCTGACGACAGCAAGCGTCGGTAAATTCGGCGCCGCCTTCATTCAGGATTACCACCGAGGGGGCATCATCCTCGACGAGGACGCGGCGATCCCGCTGAGTTTCGCGAAGGAGCTCCAGAACGCTGGGCACGCCCTTCCGAGGAACACTGTCAACGCCTACAGCGCGGGAGCATTGGCACTCGCTGGTAACAACGGCGACCCAACAGCTCCGATTCCGATTCAGAGGCTCAACGATCGGGAGACCGCGAATCCGCTCGACCGCACGGGGGCCCTCTCTCGGCGTGGGTTCACGTATCTGACCGACGTATTCGTGAACTACATCCTCCCTACGAAAAAGCCGGACCTCACGATCTTCTGGTCGAAGGAGCCGGACGCAACGAACCATGCGTACGGCCCGGGGACATATAACTCGATCGACGCCACGAAGATGAACGATGAGATCTTGGGTCGCGTCGTGGACAAACTCCGTCAGCTCGGCTGGGAGCAGACCACCGACATCATCATCACGCAGGACCACAATCACAGCACCGTCTCCGGTGATGTCGCTCATTACCCGTTGCGGGCGATTGCCGATGGCCGCGTCGGCTCGCATGATCCGTATGGGTACTCCGTCTCGGGCTTCGTGCGGACGGCCGCGTTGCTCACCCTCGATGGCCTCAAGGCCTACGATGGCGCGGGCTGTCGAAACATCCCCACCTTGTCAGGGATCCTGTTCGACGGTACCCACCTGCATCCCACCAAGAACGACGCGGATGGAACCGTGTGTGGCAACGCGCAAACGTACACCTCGCCGCGGTACGTGGTGCCGAAGCCCCTTCCCGCCGGCGGCATCGTTGTGGCTGCGAACGCGGGGAGCGACTACTTGTTCGTCCCCGATGGTGACGCGAACACGGTCAAGGCCGCTGTGGTGAGTCTCCAGAGTCGCCTGCAATTCGGCGCCGTCTTCGTGAGTGACAAGTACGGGGACATCGCGGGAACCCTGCGCATGGGGCTCATCAACACGGAAAGCCCGGCGAGCGGCCGCGGCCCAGACATCATCGTCAGCTTCAGCTTCGACGAACACGTCGCCGTGGCAGGCCGGCCTGGCATCAGCTACGCGAGCTCCGTCAACCGCAGGGGCGACCACGGCAGCTTCTCACGCACCGACACGCACATTTCGATGATGGCCCATGGGCCCGACTTCAAATCGGGCATGTATGACACGCTTCCAACGGCAAACGTGGATATCGCGCCGACGGTCGCGCGCATTCTCGCGCTTAACATGCCGGGCGTTCAGGGACGAGCGCTTGAGGAGGCGTTGAAGGACGGGCCACGGGTCACGGAATACGCGGTCTTGGGAAAGACCCACCGGTCCTCAAAAAGGAGCGGCTTGAAGATGAAACTCCCCACCGACCTCGACGGCCGCAGCATTGATCCTAGCCTGACGATGTATTCCGTCGAGCTGACGACGAAGATCCTCACCCGAGGTAACCCGAGTTACATGTATTTCGACCAGGCCAGAGCGATCCGCGAATGAATGTTCGCTGACCGGAATGACACAGGTCCACGATAGTCGCGGATCCCGAAGGTCACCGGATTGTCATCGCCGAATGAGTCCGCTGCTGACCAACCAGGCCGTTGAAGCTAGCCCGCGGATCACGACGGCGGCGAGTTCATCGGCCGGAAGGTGCGGTGGACGTCGGAAGTCCGGGTGCTGCGCGACCCGGGAACCTGCACGGTGGGCGACGTTCACATTACAGGTATCCGTGGGAAGCACGCCGATCCGTGGGGCAAGGAGTTCGGGCAGAAAAACACGATCTGGGGGATCGAGGCCGTGGCTGGCTGGCAAGAAGAGTATCATCCGGCTCACGAGTAACTACGCTGTCTTCACGACGGGCTCTCTGAAGTCCGGCGAGCGCATCGTCGTGTTTCAGCACTCTCCGAAAGTTCGCGCCCGAGGAGCGTAGCCGCTCAGTGACATGCTGACGATGCGGGCGGGAACACGACGCCGGATCGTCCTCCTCCTCCGCACGCTCGGCGCGGCTGTCGTGATCGGGGCGGTCGTCGGGGGCGCGAATGGCTCCGGGTTCCGCGACGCGCCGCTCCTCGGCGCGGTGCTCGGCGCCCTCGGCGGCGCCACCAACGGCGTGATACTGATCGGCGCGATTCTCGGAGCCGAGATCCTCCTCCCGCCGACGCGGTTCGGTCACGCGCTCGAACGGGCGCCGTTCCTCGTCACCTTCGCGATGAAGTTCCTCGTCTACGGCACACTGATCGTGCTCGTCGTCGGAGCCAGGCCCGGCGGGCGCCTCGGCCGCGCCGTCGCCGCCACGCTGCTCAGCCCCGACCTCGCAGAGGCGATGTACGTGCAGAAGGCCCCGAGGGCCGTGCTGATGGCGAGCACCTTCTTGCTCTTGGGCACCGCCATCTTCATGCTCCAGATGGGCCGCCTGGTCGGCGAACGCACCCTGCGCGACATCGTGTTCGGCCGGTACCATCGCTCGCGTACGGAGGAGCGATTCTTCCTGTTCGTCGACATCGCCGGCTCGACGCCGCTCGCCGAGCGGATTGGCCCCGACGCAATCCATCGCTTTCTCGGGGAAGTCTTCCGACTTGCCTCGGACCCGATCGACGATCACCGAGGCGAGGTCTATCAATACGTCGGCGACGAGATCGTGATCACCTGGACGGTGGCCGAAGGCCGTGCCGGTGCTCGACCTGTCGCCTGTTTCTTCGCGATCGAACAGGCGCTCGCGCGGGCCGCGCCCCAGTTCGAGCGCGAGTTTGGCGCGCTGCCGCGCCTCCGCGCTGCGCTGCACGGCGGCCCGGTGATCACGGGTGAAGTGGGAGGCAGTCGGCGCGCGATCGTGTACCACGGCGACGTGATGAACACCACCTCACGCATCGAACAGGCGACGCGAGACCTCGAGCGCCAGTTCCTCGTGTCGGGCGACGCAATGGAACGGCTTGCGGATCTCGGAGGCTTCGCGCTCGACGACCTCGGCCCTCAGCGACTGCGTGGCCGCGCGGCGGCGATGCGCGTCTACGCGGTCGCGGCCAAGCCCTCAACGAAAGGCGGAACCCATGAATGAAGTCACTCGTCGGACGTTTCTGGGCGCCGGCATCGCGAGCACCGTACTCGCGGCAGGCGGCTTTGCGTTCGCCCAGCAACCGGTCCCCGCGCAGCAAGCGCCGCGGGCCAAGGGACCATCCGTGTGGCTCGACATGGACCAAGCCGAGCTGGATGCCGCCTACGATCAGATCAAATACGCGCCGAATCTGCCACAGATCGTCAAGCGCTACGCCACCAACAGCGAGGCCGTGCGTGCCCGCCTGGGTGCCCCGCGGCGCTACGCCTACGGCCCTACCTCGATCGAAGCGCTGGATGTCTACGCGACCAAGCGCGCGAACGCGCCAATCAACATCTTCATTCATGGCGGGGCGTGGCGCGGGGGTCTCGCCAAGGATTCCGGGTACCCGGCCGAGCTGTTCGTCCGCGCCGGCGCGCATTACGTAGTGCCCGACTTCATCAATGTGACGGAGGCCAACGGCAGCCTCATGCCGATGGCCGAGCAGGTGCGCCGAGCGGTGGCGTGGGTGTACCGCAACGCACGGAGCTTCGGGGGCGACCCGGACCGCATCTACGTTTCTGGCCACTCCTCGGGTGGCCATCTTGCCGGCGTTGTCCTGGTCACTGACTGGCGCAAAGACTTCAACCTTCCGGTCGACACGGTGAAGGGCGGCTTGTGCTGCAGCGGCATGTTCGACCTGAAGCCGGTGCGTCTCTCGGCGCGCAGCTCGTACGTCAAGTTCACCGACGAGGTCGAGCAGGCGCTGAGCTCGCAGCGTCATCTCGCCAACCTCAACGCCCCCGTCATCGTCGCCTACGGCACACTCGAGACGCCGGAGTTCCAGCGCCAGTCACGCGAGTTCGCTGCGGCGGTGAACGCGGCAGGCAAACCTGTGCAGCTCCTCGTCGCCGACGGCTACAACCACTTCGAGATCCCCGAGACGCTCGCCAATCCCTACGGTCTCCTGGGTCGCGCGGTGTTGGCGCAGATGAACCTGTCCCAAGGATGATTCAAGAGTCGCGTCGCCAGGATCAAGGACGGCTCGCCCCGGGGTGGCCTCCTACTCGGAAGGTGTGGACTGAAAAGGGGGAAGGCCGGAACCATGCCCGGACCTGGACAATGCATACGCCGCCGGCGCTCGCAGTGTCCGCTGTGATTAGCACTGGCATACACAGACCTGTCCACTTCGAGTTACCTACCCCGATTGCTCAAGATGCTTTGCCGTCTCTGCGGAACTGAGCAGCGCCTGATAAAGGCCCACGTTGTGCCAAAGGGGTTCTTCCGAGCGCTACGCGACGATTCCGGCGTGACAGAGCTACGTACCAGCGACCCATCTGTCCCTCCAAAACGTGCGCCCGACGGCGTCTATGACAAGGCCATTCTCTGTAGCCGGTGCGACAACCTGTTCTCCCCATGGGACAAGCATGCCCAAGACGTGCTCCTACGAGATTTCGCAGAGACCGAGGCAATCTACGACGGCAAAGTACTCGTCGCTTGGACGATTCAGGAATTCGACTATAGCTTGCTGAAGCTATTCTTCGTGTCCCTGCTATGGCGCGCGTCAGTGTCTACGCACGCTTTCTATCGGCGCATCGACATCAAGCCGTTCGAGAAAGCGATGCGCGACATGATTCTGACGGGGGATCCAGGCGCTCCGGAGACGTTTGCCGTCACGCTCTCGCGCTTCGACCATCGCGCATACAGAGGGATATTTGATCCCCACCGTGATCGCTTCGCTGGCATCAACTACGTCAGGTTCTATCTGGCGGGGTTTGTGGCTCATATAAAGGTTGATCGACGCCCTCCCCCCGTCTTCCTTTCTGACCTCATTGTTCGGGCCGGTACGCCTATCGTCGTGCTTCTCCGTTCGGCTCGGCATAGCAAAGACGCGGTGGCAATGAGGGAGATTGCTCGAGCATCGTCAATGTGGAAACGCCGTCGTTAGTGTCGCGGTGCATCCGACCGGGGCTCGGGTTGCTCGCTCCGGCTGGTATGCGCGAGCGTTGGAGGGACAGCGCCCTCAGGCGGGTGAACCCCGGGAGCAGCCTCTGACGTAGAATGGCCTGACGCCGCATCCAAGGAGGACAGCGTGTTCGACCTCAAGGGCAGGGTCGCGATCGTCACGGGCGGCAACGGTGGGATCGGCCTCGGCATGGCGCGCGGGCTGGCGCGGGCTGGCGCGCGCGTCGTCGTCGCGGCGCGCAACGAGGCGAAGTCGAAGGACGCCGTAAAAGAGCTCGAGGCGCTTGGTCCCGGCGCCCGCGCGGTCGCGACGGACGTCACCGACGAGGCCGCCGTGCGCCGCATGGTGAAGGCGACGCTCGACGCCTACGGGCGGCTCGACGTGCTCGTGAACAACGCCGGGACCAACATCCGCAAGCCCCCGCACGAGGTGTCGCTCGCCGAGTGGCGTCACGTGCTCGACACCAATCTCACGAGCGCCTACCTCTGCTCGCACGCGGCCTACCCGGCCATGAAAGCGGCGGGTGGCGGCAAGGTCATCAACATCGGCTCGATGATGTCGATCTTCGGGGCGGGCTTCGCGCCGGCCTATGCGGCCTCCAAGGGCGGGATCGTGCAGTTCACGAAGGCCTGCGCCGTCGCCTGGGCCAAGGACAACATCCAGGTGAACGCGGTGCTGCCGGGGTGGATTGACACGGAGCTGACGCAGGCGGCGCGCCGCGAGGTGCAGGGGCTCCACGACAACGTCCTGCGCCGCACGCCGGCGGGCCGCTGGGGCACGCTCGACGACATGTCGGGCGTGGCGGTGTTCCTCGCGAGCCCGGCCTCGGACTTCGTCACCGGGACGGCCATTCCCGTGGACGGCGGCTACTCGATCCAGGGCTAGGAGTGAAGATCCTCGCCGTCGACGCGATCGCCCCGGAGGGGATCGCCTACCTGCGCACGCGCGGCATCGAGGTGGACGAGCTGGCGAAGCCCACGCCGGAATCCCTCCACGCGCGCCTGGCCGACTGCGACGGGCTCATCACGCGCTCGGGCACGGCGGTCACCGCCCAGCTCCTTGAGCAGGCGCCGCGCCTGCGCATCGTCGGGCGCGCGGGCGTCGGCATCGACAACGTCGACGTCGAGGCCTGCTCGCGCCGCGGCATCGTCGTCTGCAACGCGCCCTACGGCAACGTGGTCTCCGCGGCCGAGCACACGCTCGGCATGATGCTGGCCCTGGTCCGCCGCATTCCCGACGCCCACGCGCGTCTGAAGACGCTCGAGTGGAACCGCGGGATCTACGGCGCCGAGCTGTTCCGCAAGACGGTCGGGGTCGTCGGGCTGGGCAAGGTCGGGTCGCGCGTCGCGGCGCGGCTGCGCGGCTTCGAGCCCGAGCTGCTCGTGCACGATCCCTACGTGCCGGAGAGCCGCGCGAAGGATCTCGGCGGGCGCCTCGTCGACTGGGAGACGCTGGTGCGCGAGTCCGACGTCATCACCTTCCACGTACCGCTCACGCCGGAGACAGAAAACATGGCCGCGGCGCGCGAGCTTCAGCTCATGAAGCGCGGCGTGCGCATCGTCAACTGCGCGCGTGGCGGCATTGTCCACGAGGCGGATCTGCTGGCCGCCCTCGAGTCCGGCCACGTCGCGGGCGCCGCCATCGACGTCTGGAGCGAGGAGCCGCCGACGAGTGACCTGGTCCGCCGGCTCGTCCAGCACCCGCGGGTCGTCGTCACGCCGCATCTCGGGGCCAACTCGAGCGAGGCCCAGGTGAACGTCGCCGTCGACGTCGCGCGCCAGTTCGTGGCGTTCCGCGACGGCGAGCTGGTCGAGCACGCCGTCAACATCCCGCTCGGCGATCCGACCGAGCTGGCCAGCCTCCGCCCCTTCGTGGCGCTCGCCGAGCGGCTCGGCCGGTTCTGTGTCCAGCTCGATCCGGAGCACCTGGCGAGCGTCGAGGTGACCGTGGCCGGCGCCATCGCCGACGTCGACGCCGAGCTGCTGACGCGGGCGGTCCTCACGGGGCTCCTGGCGCCCGTCATGGCCGAGCCGGTCAACCTCGTCAACGCCCGGCTGGTCGCCGCCGAGCGCGGCGTCGACGTGCAGATCGCGCGCGAGGCCGAGACGACGGGCTACAAGAGCGTGCTGAGCCTCGCCACGAAGACGGCGGGCGGGCGCAAGCTCATCGCGGGCACCGTCTTCGACGGCCAGCCCCGCATCGTGCGCCTGCGCGATCTCGAGATCGAGTTCACGCCCGAGGGCTACATCCTCGTGCTCTCCTACGAGGACCGCCCGGGCATGGTCGGCCGGATCGGCTCGATCCTCGGGCGCATGAACGTGAACATCGCGTCCATGCACGTAGGCCGGAAGACCAAGCGCGGCCGCGCCATCGTCGTGCTGATCCTCGACGAGGACCTGACCCCCGTGCAGATCGCCGAGGTGGCCCTCGCCGTCGAGGCGGACTTCGCCCGTCTGATCCGCCTCGCCTGACCGTCGCGCGCGGCCCCAATGCGCCAAAATGCTTGGTGGCCCCGCGCGGTGCTGCTACGCTCGACTCATGAAGACTGTAAAGCTTGGTGCGGCGGTGCTCGTCCTGCTCGTCCTCGCCGGCTGCGCCTCGACGCCGACCAAGGCGGTACGGAGCGAGTTCGAGGACATCCCCGTCCCGAAGGGCCTCGAGCGGCAGACCGACAAGTCCACGGTCATCGAGTCGCCGACGGTCAAGGCCGCGCGGCTCGTCTATCGCGGCCGTCTCGAGATCGACAGCCTCACGGTCGCCATGCGCACGACGCTCGAGGCCAACGGCTGGCGCCACGTGAGCAGCACCACGTCGTCCCACGGCACCGTCCAGGTGTACGACAAGGCCGGGAGCTCGCTCGAGGTGCGGGTCTGGGAGGGCTGGTACTTCACCTACGTCGAGCTGACGGCGAGCCGGGCTCTGCCCGCCCCGAAGTAGCGCGGCGCGCGCCTCGCGCCGCTCAGGGCGTGCGCCAGCGCCCTCCGTCCCTGGCGATGAACTGGTCCGCTTCTGCAGGGCCCCACGACCCGGCCTCGTACGGGTAGAGCGGCGCCGCCGGGTCCTGGCTCCAGGCGTCGAGCACGGGCGCCAGGAGCCGCCAGGCCTGCTCGACCCAGTCGGCCCGCGCGTAGAGGGTCGGGTCCCCGTGGATCGCGTCGAGCAGCAGTCGCTCGTACGCCTCGGGCGGCTCCCCGCCGAAGACCTCGCCGTAGTGGAAGTCGAGCCGGACGGCGCTGAGCTTCAGCTCCGGCCCCGGCATCTTCGCGGCGACGGTGAGCGCCATGCCCTCGTCGGGCTGGATCCTGATCACGAGCGTGTTGGGCTCCACGCCTGCCGGGTCACGCCGGAAGATCATGTGCGGCGTCCGGTGGAAGCGGATCGCGATCTCGCTCACGCGCTTCTTGAGACGCTTGCCCGTCCGGAGGTAGAACGGCACGCCCGCCCAGCGCCAGCTGTCCACGACGAGCCGGAGCGCCGCGTAGGTCTCCCTGGTCGAGCCCGGGGCGACGCCCTTCTCCTGGCGGTAGCCGGGCACGGGCTTGCCCTCGGCGAAGCCCGGGCCGTACTGGCCCCGCAGCGCGCTCTCGATGACGCGGGCGGGCTCGATCGGGCGGATCGCGCGCATGACCTTGTTCTTCTCGTCGCGCACGGGGCCCGCGTCGAACGACACCGGCGGCTCCATCGCGATGAGGCAGAGGAGCTGGAGGAGATGGTTCTGCATCATGTCGCGCAGCGCGCCCGCCTCCTCGTAGTAGGCGCCGCGCGTCTCCACGCCGAGCGTCTCGGCCACCGTGATCTGCACCTCGGCGACGTGGTTGCGGTTCCAGAGCGGCTCGAAGATGCCGTTCGCGAACCGGAAGACGAGGATGTTCTGCACCGTCTCCTTGCCCAGGTAGTGATCGATCCGGTACACCTGTTCCTCGGCGAACACGCCGGCGAGCTGCCGGTCGAGCGCGAGCGCGCTCTCGAAGTCGTGCCCGAAGGGCTTCTCGACGACGATCCGGGTGAAGCCGCCCTCGCGGGGGCGGGCCAGGCCGGAGGTGCCGAGGTTCGCGATGATGTCGTCGTAGAGCGAGGGCGGCGTGGCGCAGTAGTAGAGCCGGTTCGACGCCCCGCTGCGCCCGGCCTCGGCCGCCGCGAGCGCGCCCTCGAGCTTGCCGTAGAGGGCGGGGTCGGCGGGGTCGCCGGAGACGTAGCTGAGGGCCGCGGCGAAGCGGTCCCAGACCTGCTCCGAGGGCGGCTTGATGCGCGCGAACTCGTCGACCGTCTCGCGCATGCGCTTGCGGAACTCGTCGGTCGTCATCCCGGTCCGGGCCGTGGAGATGATCGCGAAGGGCTCCGGTAGCGTGCGCCCGGCGTAGAGGCTCCAGAGCGCGGGCATCAGCTTGCGGCGCGTCAGATCGCCGGAGGCGCCGAAGATGACGAGGGAGAAAGGCTCCTCGCGCGTGGCCATCAGGCTCCCCGCGCTTCGATCTCGAGCACCTTGCGGAGGCGCCGCTCGTGACGCTCGGCGTGCGAGAAGCGCGCGGCGGCGAACTCGCGCACCAGCTCGATCGCGAGGTCCACGCCGACGACGCGCGCGCCCAGGCAGAGCACGTTGGCGTCGTCGTCCTCGCGCGACTGGCGGGCCGTGAACAGGTCGTGGCAGAGCGCCGCGCGCACGCCGCGGATCTTGTTGGCGGCGATCGACACGCCCGCGCCGCTGCCGCAGAGCAGCACGCCCAGGTCCGCGCGCCCCTCGCGGATCGCCGCGCCGACGGCGCGCGCGTAGTCCGGGTAATCGACGGGCTCGGTAGAGGTGGTCCCGAGGTCGAGGACGCCGTGCCCCTCCCGCTCGAGGGCCGCGACCACGGGCGCCTTGTGCGCGAAGCCCCGATGGTCCGCGGCCACCGCCAGGCGCACGCCTAGCGCTTCCCGGCGTCGGGCACGAGCGCGGCCGCGGCGCGGTCCACGAGCCAGACGAGCTGGCCGCCCTCGGGGCTCACGAGCCCCGCCGGCACGGCCGCGTGCTCGACCAGCACCGCCTTGACCACTTTCGCCTTCTCGGCGCCGGCCACGAGGAACACGACGCGCGCGGCGGCGTTGAGCACCGGCAGCGTGAGCGTGATCCGCTGCGGGATCGCCGCGGCGCCGGCGTGCACGGCCGCGACGGTGCGGAAGACCTCGCGGAGCACGGGCGAGCCCGGGAAGAGCGACGCCGTGTGTCCGTCCACGCCGAGGCCGAGGAGCACCAGGTCGAAGCGCGGCAGCTCGCCGCGCCGCAGTCCGAACACCTCGGCCAGCGTCTTCGCGTACTCGGCGGCGACCACCTCGGGGTCCGGCCCCTCGGCGCGGACTCTGAGCACCTGCGCGGGCGGGATCGGGACCTTCGACAGCAGCGTGTCGTACGCCATCTTGTAGTTCGACTCGCCGTGCTCGGGCGGCACCGCCCGCTCGTCGCCGAAGCACGCCCAGGTGCGGCTCCAGTCCACGCTGTCGCAGTAGGGGGCGCGCGCCAGCTTCTCGTACGTGAGGATCGGTGTCGCCCCGCCCGCGAGCGCCAGCATGAAGCGGCCGCGCGCGGCCACGGCCTCGACGGCGGCCTCCACGACGAGGCGGGCCGCCGTGTCGGCCAGCGCGTCGGCGTCCTTCAGGATTGTTACGGCGGGTGCGATTCCCATGCCCCGACCATCATACGCCCTCGTCGAGCCGGCGCTGGCGCTCGAGCGCGGCGCGGTAGCGCGCGTGGCGGGCGGCGTCGGGGAGGAAGATCTCGCCAAGCTCCATCGGCGCCCCGCCGAGGTCGGGCAGCCCGCCGAGTGCCTCGAGAGCGAGCAGGGCGGCGCCGCGGCTGGTCGCCTCCGCCTCGGTGGACCAGGTGACGGGCCGGCCCAGCGCGTCGGCGACGATCTGCGTCCAGACGCGCGAGCGCGTGAGGGCGGCGCCCGAGGCGACGATGGCGTGATCGGGCGCTGCCTGCGGCGCGAGCAGCTCGTGGACGAGCGCCAGCCGTAGCGCCACAGCCTCGAGCGCGGCGCGCGCGATCTCGACCGCCGTCGTGTCGAGCCTGAGCCCCGCGATCGCGCCCGTCCGGTCGCCGCGCCAGCCGGGCGCGCGCTCGCCGGCGAGGAAGGGGAGCACCGTCAGGCCGTGGCCGTCCGCCGGCACCCTGCCCAGGGCCGCTTCCAGATCGTCGTCGGGCAAGCGCAGCTGAGCCCGGCACCACGCGTACACGTTGCCGCCCTCCGAGGTGGCGCCGCCGAGCATGGCCCGGTGGCGGTCGAGCCGGTAGCGCCAGAGCCCGCGCGGCGGCGGCGCGGCCGAATCGGTCACGATCCTGAGCGCCGCGGAGGTGCCCACGTTGAGGGCGACGCGCGCGGGTGTCACGCAGCCCGATCCAATATTGCCCGCGGCGCCGTCGCCCACCGCGGGAAACCACGGCACGCGCGCGAGCCCGGGCCAGCGTTGCGCCCACGCCGCCGCCAGCCCCCTGCGGCCGGCGTCGCGGTCCACGAGCGGAAAGAGACGATCGGGTTCGACGCCGGCCGCGGCGAGCGCCGGCGCGTTCCAGGCGAGCGTGGTCCGGTCGAGAAGGCCCGTGCCCGAGGCCATGGAGATGCTCGTCGCCGCTTCGCCGAAGAACGCCAGCTCGAGCAGCTCGCCGACCGAGCCCCAGCGCGCGACGCGCCGCGCCTCGTCGGGCCGCGCGCGGTGGAGCCAGCGGAGCTTCGCCGGCCAGTAGGAAGCGTGCAGGTGACAGCCCGTGCGCGCGTGGAGCTCGTCTTCGTCCAGCTCCTCGCGCAGGCGCAGGACCTCGGGATGGCTCCGCGTATCGGCCCACGTGTACACGGGCGTCGCCGGACGGCCGCCGGCGTCGAAGCCGAGCAGGCCATGCCAGAACGTGGTGACGCCGACGCCCTCGACGCGCGCTGGCGCGCCGGGAGCGACATGGTCCAGGCAGGCGACGACAGCGTCGAGGAGTCGCCGCGCGTCGTGCTCGACGCCGCCGTCGGGCGTGAGCGCCGGCTCGTATGGCACCTGGTGGAAGCGCCCGGGGACCGGCCGGCCCGAGACATCGTAGAGCGTGGCGCGCGCGGAGGAGGTCCCGACGTCGAGCGCGATGACCATTGGGGTAAGATAGCGCCCATGGCGGAGAGCTGGGAAGTCCTGACGCTCCGAGGTCTCGCGTCGACGGACGAGCGGGCCCAGGAGTTCGCCGGCACGCTCGTCATCCACCGGATCGGCAGCGCCGAGCCCGTCGAACCGGTGCAGGTGACGATCAAGCGATCGATCCTGGTCGAGCTGCACGACACCCTCGGCCGACTGCTCGCGCGGTCGACCGGCATCGCACGGAGAAAGACATGACCCGGATTCGCGTCCTGAGCCCGATCGGCGAGGTGCACCAGGAGCCGTTCGCCGTGCCGCCGATGCCCGCGGATCTCGCCGGGCTGAGCATCGGCTTCATCGACAACACCAAGCACAACTTCGACCGGCTTGCCGACGAGATGGGCACGCTCCTGCGCGAGCGCTACGCGGTCAAGGCGGTCGTGCGCCGCCGCAAGGCCAACGCGTCGGTGGCGGCGCCGCCCGAGGTGCTCGCCGAGCTGGCGAAGGCCTGCGACCTCGTCTTCGCCGGCTCGGGCGACTGAGGCTCCTGCACATCGTGGAGTCTCCACGACGCCATCGAGATCGCGCGGATCGGCACTCCCGCCGGCCTGATCGGCACCACGGCCTTCCAGGGCCTCGCCGCGAGCGAGCTTGCGGCGCTCGGCGTGACAGGGCTGCCACTGATCGTCGTCAAGCACCCGCTCGGCGGCGAGCGCCCCGAGTCCGTCTCGCGCCTCGCGCTCCAGGCGATGGAGCAGCTTGAGGCCTTGCGAGGTGAGGCCGTTCGACGGACGAGCCGAGCGGTGAAATGATCGAAAATCTAGTCGAGCTGGACGATGATCCGCAGGCGGTTCTCGCCGAGTTCTGCGCGCGCGGCTGGTGCGATGGCCTTCCCATCGTGCCCCCCACCGAGGAGCGCGTGCGCGCGATGCTCGACGGCGCGCCGGCCGACCGGTCGCTCGGGAAGCTGGCGCCGCTCTGGCGCGAGGCGACGCTCGAGAAGCTCGCCGTCAACGCCGTCATGGCGGGCTGCGAGCCCGGCGCCCTTCCCGTGCTCGCCGCCGCAGTCGGGGCCATGCTCGACCCCGTGTTCAATCTCTACGGCGTCCAGGCGACGACGCACCCGGTGGCACCGCTCGCGATCGTGCACGGGCCCGTCGCCGCTCGGCTCGGCTTCCACGCCGGCAGCGGCTGCTTCGGTCCCGGCTTCCGCGCCAACGCCACGCTCGGCCGTGCGCTCCGTCTGATCCTCATGAACGTGGGCGGCGCCTGGCCCGGGAAGCACGACATGGCCACGCAGGGGAGCCCGGCCAAGTTCTCCTACTGCATCGCCGAGCGCGTCGACGCCTCGCCCTGGGGGCCGCTCGTCGCGGACGACGCCGTCACGATCTTCGGGGGTGAGGCGCCCCACAACGTCAACGACCACGTCTCGACGACCGCCGCCGGGATCCTGACGAACATCGCCGACACCGCGGTGTCGCTCGGCTCCAACGTCGGCTGGTTTTTCAGTCAGAGCCAGCTCCTCGTCGTGCTGGGGCCCGAGCACGCGGCGACGATCGCCTCCGACGGCCTCACGCGCGCCGACGTCCAGCGCTACGTGTTCGAGCACGCGCGGCTGCCACTTCGCCTGCTCAAGCTGGGCGGCATGTGGGGCATGCAGGACTGGCCGGCGTGGATGAACGCGTCCCGCGACGACGACGCGTTGCTGCCCCAGGTGCCGTCGCCCGACGACGTCTTCGTGATCGTCGCGGGCGGACCGGGCAAGCACTCCGCGGTCGTCCCGAACTGCACCTTCAGCCGCGCGGTCACTCGCCCCGTGCGCTCGCTCTAGCGTCGCCCGGCCCCGAGCGGGCGCGGATGGGGTCGAGACGACCACGCGGTGGGCGTCCGCTGCTCCGCTGTGGCTGGGCTCCATCTGGGCACGTGGGGCCCGTCGCCGCTCGGCGGGAACGAGTCTCTTCGACCCCAGCC
>JBGQEL010000113.1:0-14312 GCA_041496385.1 Methylomirabilia bacterium
CCGCGGCATAAGCTCTGAGAGGCTCACCGGGGCGCTC
The DNA here is from genome assembly GCA_041496385.1 of Methylomirabilia bacterium. Classification (GTDB taxonomy): domain Bacteria; phylum Methylomirabilota; class Methylomirabilia; order Rokubacteriales; family CSP1-6; genus AR19. The sequence continues at coordinate 38 of JBGQEL010000113.1, forward strand.
GGCATATCGCCGCGCGTCCGACGGTCGGGCAGTGCCCACGCCGGAGGATCCCGCATGACACTCGTCGCCATCCGTAGAACCCTCACCGCTGCCGTGCCCCTGGCCCTCGCGCTGGTCGCGCTGGCGCCGCAGGCCTCCTGGGCCCTCGACGCGTTTCTCAAGATCTCCGACTGCGTCGGGCCGGTCACGCGGAAGGGCTTCGAAAAGCAGATCAAGATCAACGGCTTCAACGCGCGCGTGCAGAGTCCGACGGACGCCGCGACCGGCCAGGCGACGGGCAAGACGATCGTGTCGCCGATCCAGATCCTGAAGGATCTCGACGCGTGCTCGCCCCAGTTCTTCCTCGACCTGGTGACGAACAAGAACATCGCGGAGGCGACGATCTCGTTCGCGAAGCCCGACAATACCGGGCGCGAGATCGTCTTCTTCCAGGTCAAGCTCACCAACGTCCGGATCATCGCCGACGAGAACACGACGGTCAGCAAGACGTCGGTGGACGATCTGCGCAACATCCAGGAGCCGACGGGCGCCGAGGTCAACAACACCGCGCTCGGCAGCGTCCAGGAGCTCCTCACGCTCCAGTTCGAGAAGATCCAGCTGACCAGCCTCCCGGGAGGACAGACCGCCGTCTTCTCCACGGCCGCCGGGTCTCAAGACTGATCGCCGGCGCGCGGGGGCGCCGGGGCGCCGGGGGACCCGCACCCCCCGGCGCCATCGCGCGACGGGCGCCCCGCCGCCGCGGTGCGGTACCATGCGGGGGGAGGCGCCATGGGACTCGAGCAGCAGCTCAACGACACCCTCACGCGCGCGATGAAGGACAAGGACCAGCGCACGGCCGACGTGGTGCGCATGATCAAGTCGAAGGTGCAGGAGCGCCGCACGGCCAAGGGCTTCGCGGGCACTGTGGACGACGCGCTCGTCCTCGACGTCATCGGCGCCTACCGCAAACAGCTCCAGAAGGCCATGGTCGAGTTCGAGAAGCTGGGCGAGCGCGGCGCCGCGCAGGTCGCGCAGCTCCGCTCCGAGGTGGAGTTCTGCGAGCGCTACCTGCCGAAGGGGCTCGACGAGGCCGCGCTGCGCGCGCTGGTCAAGGCGCGTCTCGCCGCCCTCGGCATCACGGACGGCAAGCAGGCGGGCCGCCTCGTCGGCGACGTCATGAAGACGCACAAGGGACAGGTGGACGCGGCCGACGTCAAGCGGATCGCCGAGGAGCTGCTGCGGTGATCAGAGTGCGGCGAGGAACCGCGTCGAGTCGGCGACCCATCCGAAGATACCGCCCTGGGCCTTCACCATCCTGAGCGCGGCCGCCTGGAACTCCGGGAAGTACGAGGCGACGCAGTCCTCGAGCACGAGGCAGTCGTAGCCGCGATCGTTCGCCTCGCGCACCGTCGTGTGGACGCACACCTCCGTGGTCACGCCGCAGACGACGAGCTGCCGGATCGCGCGGCTCGTGAGGATGGCCTGGAGGTCGGTCGCGTAGAAGGCGCCCTTCCCCGGCTTGTCCACGACGGGCTCGCCCGGCCGCGGCGCGAGCTCCTTGACGATGTCGTGTCCGGGCTCGCCGCGCACGAGGATGCGGCCCATCGGCCCCGGGTCGCCGATGCCCGTCCTGAGCCGGCCGCGCGCCCGCTTCGACGGCGGACAATCGGCGAGGTCGGGCCGGTGTCCCTCGCGCGTGTGGACGACGAGCAATCCCTTCCGTCGCGCGGCCGCGAGCACCTCCGCGGCCGGCGGCACGGCGCGGCGGAGCAAGGACACGTCGTTGCCCAGGGCCTCGCCGAATCCTCCCGGATCGACGAAGTCGCGCTGGAAGTCGATCAGCAGGAGCGCGCTCGTCTTCGGGTCGAACTCGAACTCGTACGGCTCTGCCTTGACCGTGGGCATCGCGCCCTCCTCGCGCCGCCGGCCGGCGGCGCGCCGATTGTAGTGCATTGCCGCGGTCCCCGCTTCTCGTCTATCCTCGACGCGTGACGGCCATCTCGACGCGGTGCCTCGGCGCGGTTCTTCTGCTCTCCCTCGTGCTCGGCGGACCCGCCGAGCCCGCTGACGCGCCGCTCCACCTCGTCCTGACGCCGTCGCAGAAGCCCACCGACCTGCTGGCCGCGGGCGAGGAGTTCGGCCAGACGCTCGGCAGGCTGGTGGGCGTCCCCGTGCGCGTGACGGTCGCCTCGGACTACGCCGCGGTCATCGAGGCGCTCCGCAACCGCACCGCCGACCTCGCCTTCGTCCATCCCGGAGGCTACGTCCTCGCGAGCCGCGAGGCGAAGGCCGTGATCGTCGCCAAGAACCTCTGGCACGGGAAGTCCTCGTTCACCTCGCGGATCTACGTACGGAAGGATTCGGGCATCCGGAGCCTCGAGGAGCTCAAGGGGCGGACGATGGCCTTCGTGGACCCGGCCAGCTCGTCGGGCTACATCTACCCGATGGTCCTCCTGATCCAGCGCGGGCTCGTCCGGAACCGCGACCCAAAGACCTTCTTCCGCGAGGTCGTCTTCGCGGGCTCGCACGACGCCGGCATGCGCGCGCTGCTCAACGGCCACGTGGACGCGCTGGCGTCCTTCGATCTCGCGCGCGAGCAGTACCTCAAGGATCCGGCGGAGCGGGAGCGGATCGTCTGGGTTGCCGAGACGCCGCCGATCCCCGAGGCGGGGATCGCCGCGCGCGACGGCCTCGACCCGGCGACCTTCGCGAAGGTGCGCGCCGCGCTCCTGCAGATCCGCGCGCCCGTCCACGCCGAGCTGCTCCGCCGTCTCTACGAGATCGACGGCTTCGCGCCGGCGGAGGACCGGGAGTACGATCCGGTGCGGGCCGCGATGGAGCTCCTCGGCGCGCGCCCGCGCTGACGCGATGATCGAGGTCGCGGGGCTGGCCGTCGTGCTGCCGCCCCGTACGCTCGCCCTCGACGGGATCGACCTCGTCGTGAACCCCGGCGAGTTCGTCGTGATCCTCGGCCGGAGCGGCGCGGGCAAGACGACCTTCCTGCGCGCGATCAACCGGCTCGTGGAGCCCACCGCGGGCACGATCCGCGTGGCGGGCCGCGCGGTCACCGGGGCCGGCCCCCTCGAGCTCCGCGAGGCCCGCCGCCGGATCGGGATGATCTTCCAGCAGTTCAACCTCGTGCGCCGCGCCTCGGTGCTCGAGAACGTGCTGGCCGGACGCCTCGGGTACGTGCCGTCGCTCCCGAGCCTCGTCGGCCGCTTTCCCCCGGGCGATCGCGAGCTCGCGCGCGCGTGCCTGGACCAGGTGGGGCTCGCCGATCTCGCCGAACGCCGGGCGGACTCGCTCTCGGGCGGCGAGCAGCAGCGCGTCGCGATCGCCCGCGCGCTCGCGCAGTCGCCGGCGGTCATCCTGGCCGACGAGCCGACCGCCAGCCTCGACCCGCAGCTCACCTCTAGCATCATGGACATCCTCCGGCGCATCAACGTCGAGCGCGGGCTGACGCTCGTCGTGAGCCAGCACCAGCTCGAGACCGCGCTCGCGTACGCCACGCGCCTCGTCGGATTCCGCCGCGGGCGTGTCGTGTTCGACGGCCTGCCGTCGGCGCTCTCCCCGGCCGCCATCGCCGCCATCTACGACGACGGAGCGGCCGCGTGAGGCGCGCGGCGCTCTTCGTGGGTCTGGCCGTGCTGGCCTGGGTCGTGTGGGACACGGGCGCCGATCCCGTGCGCCTGGCGCGCGGAATCCCCTGGATGCTCGACTTCTTCCGGCGGATGATGCCGCCCGACCTGGCCGTCCTGCCCGCCGCGCTCGCCGGCGCGCTCGTGACGGTCGAGATCGCCCTGCTCGGCACCGCGGTGGCCGCGGCCCTGGCGCTGCCGCTGGGGTTTCTGTCGGCGCGGAACGTCGCGCCCGCGTCCGTCTTCTACCCCGCGCGGGTCGTCCTCAACTTCTTCCGGAGCGTGGACACGCTCGTCTACGCGCTCGTGTTCGTCGCGGCCGTCGGCCTCGGCCCCTTTCCGGGCGTGCTCGCCGTCGTCGCGTACACGACGACCTCGCTCGCCAAGCTCTACTCGGAGGCCATCGAGGGGATCGAGACCGGTCCGGTGGACGCGATCACCGCCACCGGCGCGACGCGGCTCCAGATCCTCCGATACGGCGTCCTGCCGCAGGTGCTGCCGCTGTTCCTCTCCTACGTGCTCTATCGCCTGGAGACGAACATCCGCGCCGCGACGGTGCTCGGCTTCGTCGGCGCGGGCGGCGTCGGCTTCTATCTCCAGACCTATCTGCGGATGATCGACTACCCCGCCGCCTCGACGGTGCTGCTCGTGACCGTGGCGATGGTGATGGTCGTGGACGCGGCCAGCTCGCGGCTGCGGCGTCGCCTGGTGTGACTCGAGCGCGAGTCACCGGGAGCGGTGCAAACGGCGCGCGCTAGGGCAAGGTCTCAACCTGGTATCGGAGCTCACGGATGTGAGCGGCTCGCACGGGCGTGGTCCCGACGCCGATGACGGGATCGGTGTAGCTCGGAGCCGCTGCGCCCAGCATCGAGTAGATTTCGCCCAGCGCCGTCCGGAGCTCACTGATGTGCGTGGCCTTGACGACCATGTGCCCGGCGGCGAGATCCGCATCACTGAACGAGAATGCGGCCATCCCGCGCTGGAGCCGCGCCGCATTGATCGCGGCCCGTGCCTCGGTGACGTGCACCGCCTTGATGATGGAGAGCCCGCCCGTGATATTCGGGTCGCCAAACGTGAAGGGGCCCGCCACGCCGAACGTCGCGGTGACGGCCGTTGGCGTGGCGAGGCTGACGACGCAGGTTCGCGCGCTTCCGCATCCGCCCCCGCTCCAGCTCACGAACGCCGAGCCCGGGTCAGGGGTCGCGGTCAGCGTGACCATTGCACCGAGCGAGTAGCTCGCGGCGCATGTCGCACCGCACGCGATGCCGCCCGGGAGGCTCGTGACGAGACCGGCACCCGCGCCCGCCACCGTGACCGTGAGAGGCAGTGGCGCCGCGCTGAAGGTGGCGGTCACCGTGGTCGCCGACGTGAGCGTGATGACGCAGCCTCCCGTGCCGCTGCATCCGCCGCCGTCCCAGCCGGAGAAGATAGAACCGGCGCTCGCCGTGCCCGTCAGCGTCACCATCGTGCCGGTCGCGTAGCTCGCCGCGCAGGTCGCGCCGCAGGCGATGCCGGCGGGCGCGCTCGCGATCGTGCCCGCCCCGGTACCGGCGCCGGCCACGGTGAGCGTGAAGATCTGGCTGAAGTTCGCCATCACCAGGGTCGCGCCGGTCATGCCGACGACGCAGACCCCGCTACCGCCACATCCGCCGCCGTTCCAACCGGTGAAGACCGAGCCCGCCTCCGGTGTGGCTGTGAGCGTGACAATGGTGCCGGCCTCGTAGCTCGCCGAACACGTCGCGCCGCAGGCGATCCCGGCGGGCGCGGAGACCACGCTTCCGCTGCCCGTCCCCTGCCTGACCACCGTGAGCGCGACGAGGCCCGTGACCGTCCAGGTGTACGTCGTCGGGGCGCTCGTGTCCCCGAACTGGTCGGTTGCCGTGACCTGAAAGCTGTGACCGCCCGAAGCGAGAGACCCGTAGCTCCGGGGGCTCGAGCAGGGCGAGAAACCAGCGGTGTCGAGCTGGCAAGAGAAATGTACGACGCCCGGTTCGGTGCTGGCGAAGGCGAGCGACGCCACGGTGGCCGCGGTGGGATTCGTCGGTCCCGAGACAATGACCGGGGGCGGCGCGGTCACGTGGAGAGCGACGGCACGAACTCGGTGGTTATTGCCGGAGTCAGCAATGAAGAGGTCGCCCGTGGCGGCGACGGCAACACCAGTCGGGTCTGACAGCTGGGCGGCGGTAGCGGGGCCACCGTCACCGCCGGACCCGGAGTTGTTGCTGCCCGCGACCGTGGTGATGATCCCACTGCCGGCGGCGATCATGCGGATGCGTATATTGCACTCGTCCACGATGAAGAGATTGCCCGCCGCGTCGACCGCGAGCCCGGCCGGGCACGCGAGCAGGGCGTCGGTGGCCGGGCCGCCGTCACCGGCGAAGCCGCTAACCCCAGAGTGCCCCGCGATGATAGTGAGGCTGCCGTTGCCCGCTGCCAGCTTCTGAATGCGATGAAGGCCAGCGTCCGCGATGAAGACATTCCCCGCCGCATCGACCGCGAGACCGTCCACAAACACATTGCCGATGATGGTGGTGATGATACCGGTGGCGGCGTCGACCCGCCGAATGCGCTTGTTGCCGGCATCTCCGATGAAGAGGTTGTCAGCCGCGTCGACGGCGAGGCTGCTCGGGCCGAACAGCTTGGCGCTGGTGGCCGGGCCGCCGTCGCCGCCGAAGCCCGCCACACCGGTGCCGGCGTAGGTGGTGATGATCCCGATGCCGGCGTCGACCCGCCGGATACGCTCGTTGTTGGTATCCGCGATGAACAGATTGCCCATCGAGTCGACCGCCAGACCGGTCGCTCTGTCGCTCAGGGAGGCGCCGGTCGCGGGACCACCGTCCCCGTCGAAGGCGGCGACACCGTTGCCGGCGCGGGTGGTGATGATCCCGGTGCCCGCGGCGACCTTGCGCACCCGAAGGTTTTGTGTGTCCGCGATGAAGAGGTTGCCCGCGGTGTCGACGGCAACGCCCTGCATCCGACTCAGCCGAGCGCTCGTGGCCGGACCGCCGTCGCCGGCGAAGTCGGAGTTGTCGTTGCCGGCGAACAGGGTGACGATCCCGGTGTCGGCCGCGACCCTGCGAACACGACTTAAGGCGGCCTCCACGATCAGGAGATTGCCAGAGGCATCGACGGCGACACCGGTCGGGTTGTGAAATAGCGCGACGGTCGAGATGATGCCTGTGCCGGCGGTCACCTGTCGGACACGGTTGCTGCAAAAGTCGGCAATGAGCACGTGCCCCGCCGGGTGGATCGCGACCCCCGTCGGGGAGCAGAGCCCTGCGCTGACGGCTGAGCCACCGTCGCCGGCGAAGCCAGCGTTACCGTTTCCGGCCACGGTCGTGATGACGCCGGTCGCGGCTGTGATCATGCGCACACGATTGTCCCCGTAGTCCGCGATGAAGAGGTTGCCGGCCGTGTCGATGGCGACGCCGTACGGGAGACTCAGGAAAGCGTTGACGGCCGGGCCGCCGTCACCGCCGAAGCCGTAGACGGAACCGGCGACCGTCGTGATGATCCCTGTTCCGGCGGCGACCATGCGAAGCCGGCTGTTCGAGCTGTCCGCGATCAATAGATTGCCGGCGGCATCGACGGCGACGCCGCTCGGGAGATTCAGCAGGGCGCTGGTCGCCGGACCGCCATCCCCCGAGAATCCGAGAGCGCCGGTACCGGCGACAGTGGTGATAATCCCGATGCCCGCCGCGACCTTTCGAACGCGGCTGTTGTTGGTATCCGCGATGAAGAGGTTCCCCGCCGCGTCGACCGCGATGCCGCGCGGTCCGTTCACCCGAGCGCTGGTGGCCGGACCGCCATCGCCTTCGAAGCCGAGAACGCCGTTGCCCGCGACGGTCGTGATGATCCCGGTGGCGGCCGTCACCTTGCGGATCCGGTTGAAGGCATAGTCCGTGAAGAAGACGTTGCCCGCGCCGTCGACGGCGACTCCGAACGGGTAGTTCAGGTAGGCGGTCGTGGCCGGTCCGCCGTCCCCGGTGTTATCCTGCCCGCCCGCCATGGTCACGATGATCCCGCTTACGCCCGACGCCTCCCGGACAGGGCCGCAGACGACGAGGATCAGGCTCAACGCGGCGAGCGCGGGGCACGCCAGCTCCCTGCCCGCGCATCGTCGTACGATCCCGCGGCTTGTTGCGCGGAAGCCTTCGGCGGGACTCAGGGCTCGTTCTATCCTCAGCATCGTCAGGTACTATAGAGGCTACTAAGGATACTCCCTTGCGGGCTAGAATATCATCGTCGACCCCGAAGGTCGGGAGGAGGTCAGCGCATGGCGCACACGCTCGAACAGTTCTCGGCCGGCTGTCACCGCATCCTCACGGACGATCCCGGTCCCACGGGCCGCGCGAAGGTGTGCGCGCTCGTCCAGGAGGTGCTCGCGGACGGCGCGTTCGTCGCGGCGCATCTGGGCGACGACGTGCCCGAGCGCAAGATCCTCTACGAGGACCCGCAGCTCGGCTTCTGCATTCTCGCCCACGTCTACCGGGGCGCCAAGGAGAGCCAGCCCCACGATCACGGCCCGACCTGGGCGATCTACGGCCAGGCGCGCGGGGAGACCGTGATGAGCGACTGGACGGTCCTCGAGCCCGCGGCCGAGAACAAGGCCGGCAAGGTGCGCCACACCAGAAGCTATACGCTGACGCCCGGCATGGCGCACGTCTACCACGAGGGCGCCGTCCACTCCCCGCGCCGCGACGGCCCGACGCGCCTGATCCGCATCGAGGGCCGGAACGTGGAGAAGCTCCGCCGCTTCGCCTACGAGAAGGCCTGACGACGACGGCCGCTAGAGCTGGCCCCCGTCTCCCCAGGCCTCGATCAGCTTGAGGTAGGCGGGGTCGTCGTACCGGTCGAGCCGGAACGCGGGCGCGTAGCGCGGGAGCGGCCGCCCGGTGATGTGGTCGGCGAGGAGATCGGCCGCGCCGTTGGATGACATGAGCCCGTAGCCCGAGAGCCCGCCGAGCAGGTACGCGCCCTCGACGGGCAGCGGGCACGCCAGGAAGCGGTTCTCGCGCGTCTTCGTATAATAGCCGCCGTCGACGACGCAGCGGGGCAGGCGCGGGAAGTAGCCGGCGAGCGCCGGGACCACGCGCGACATCCCGCGCAGCGCGATCTCGCCGTACGCGGGATCGAACTCCATCGGGAACACCGGCTCCACCGGCTCGACCTCGTAGGTCCAGATGAGCAGCACCACGGGACTCTCCCCCGCGCCCTCGGGCCGGCCGTGGACGCCCGCGGGGAACTCGTCGAGGAGCCGGCAGTGCTCCGGCGAGTGCCTGAATTCCGCGCGCTCCTCGTCCGACCACGGCAGGCGAACCGGATCGGTCCAGATCGTCATCGGCGCCTCGCGCGGCATCGCGCGCAGCGTGTCGTTGAACGCGACCTTCCCGTGCCGCTCGCAGTACAGGGGCAGCTCGACGCCGAGGAGGCGCCCCACCCGCCCGGCGTACGGCCCCGCGGCGTTGACGAAGCGCGGCGTCGCGATCGTGGCGGCGCCGTCGCGCGCGCCGACCGTCACCGCGCGCACCCGGCCGCCCGTCGTGTCCACGGCCTCCACCCGCCCCTCGACGAGCCGCACGCCCTTGTCGCGCGCGCGCTCGAGCAGGTACATGCCGAGCTGCTGGCCGCTGAACCACCCGCAGCGGCGCGCGTGGAGCAGCGCGACGGTGTTCCGGGCGAGCCAGGGGAAGTGCCGGTGGATGAGCGCGGGCTCGGTGATGACGTCCGCGCCCGTCGGCTGGCCCTCGAAGCCGTCGGCCGGCGCCGGCCGGTAGTCGCTCGACGGGCTCGCGTGCAGCCGCACGGGCCCGGAGCCGAGCCGCGCGCCCTCCTCGGCGCGGCGCACGAACGCGGGCACGCGCGTGGGATCGGCCGTGGCGAAGAGATAGCCGCGCCGGTTCATCAGGAAGGCGTTGCCGCTCTCGCGCGCCAGCTCCTCGAGGAGGTCGATGCTCCGGTTCATGAGGGCGACCATCGCATCGTCGGGCCCGGGCCACCAGTTCCGGTAGCACTCGGTGGACTTGTCGCTCGTCAGTGTGAGCGGCGGGCGCTCGTCCACCAGCACGACCCCCGTCACGCCGCGCCGCACGGCCAGGTGATACGCGGCGGCGATCCCGGCGATGCCCGCCCCGCAGATGACGACCTCGGCGGTCTTCGGGCTCATGCGCCTGCCGCGCGCGGCGCCCCGCGGAGCGCGGCCCAGAGGCGCGCGGGCGTGAGCGGCATGTCGAGGTGCGTGACGCCGAAGGGCGCGAGCGCGTCGACGGCCGCGTTGACGACGGCGGGCGGGATCCCGATGCATCCGGCCTCGCCGAGCCCCTTGGCGCCGAGCGGGTTGCGCGGCGAGGGCGTGTGCATCTTCTCGATCGTGACCGGCGGCACGTCGTCGGCCCGCGGGATCGCATAGTCCATGAGCGTGCCGCTCAGGAGCTGGCCGTCGCCGTCGTACACGATGGCCTCGAGCAGCGCCTGGCCGAGCCCCTGCGCGAGGGAGCCGTGGAGCTGGCCCTCGGCGAGCAGCGGATTGATCACGGTGCCGGCGTCGTCCACCCAGACGAGGCGCTCGATCACGGGCCGACCCGTCTCCGTCTCGATCGAGAGCGCGCAGACGATGCAGCCGAAGCTCCACACCTCGCCCTCGGGCTGGAAGTAGACGCTCGCCTCGAGCCCGGGCGTCTCACCGGCCGGCAGCTCTCGCCCGCCGGTGTAGGCCGCGAGCGCCACCTCGCGCCAGGTCACGCGCCGCTGCGGCACGCCCGTCACCTGGAAGCCGCCGGCCACGCCGATCACGTCCGGCGGCGCGGCCTCGAGCAGCCGCGCGGCGATCCGCCGCCCCTTCTCGCGCACCTCGCCGGCGACGCGCGCGAGCGCGCCGCCGCCGAGCGCGACGCTGCGGCTGCCGAAGGTGCCGAAGCCCTCGGGACCCGAGCGCGTGTCGCCGTGCACGACGACCACGTCGTCCGGTGCGACGCCGAGGTGATCGGCGACGACCTGGGCGAACGTCGTCTCGTGGCCCTGTCCGTGCGCGCTCGATCCCGTGATCGCGGTCACGCGGCCCGAGCGCTCGACCTTGAGGCTCCCGCTCTCCCAGCCGAGCGCGCAGGGCTCGACGTAGGACGCCAGCCCCACGCCGACGATCTCGCCGCGCGCGCGGCGCGCCGCCTGCGCCTTGCGGAGCGCGGCATAGTCCGCCGCGGCCAGCGCCCGCTCGAGCGCCTCCCCATAGTTGCCCGAGTCGTAGACCTGACCGGTCACGGTCGTGAACGGGAAGCGGTCGGGCGCGACGAAGTTGCGGCGGCGGATCTCGGCGGGATCGAGCTCGAGGGCGCGCGCCGCCGTGTCCATCAGCCGCTCGATGACGAACGTCGCCTCGGGCCGGCCGGCCCCGCGGTACGCCGCCACCGGCGTGGTCGTCGTGAGCGCCCCGGTGACGGTGATGTCGCACGCCGGCACGACGTACGCGCCGGGCAGCAGGCGCGCGTGGTTCCACGGCGGCCCGGCGGCGCCGTTCATGAGCGCGGCGCCGAGGGGCGAGACGACGCGCGCGCGGAGCGCCGCGATGCGCCCGTCGGCGTCCAGCGCCAGCTCGCCCTCGCAGACGGAGCCGCGGGCGTGGTTCGTGGTGATCTGGTCTTCGCCGCGCGTGGCCACCCACTTCACCGGCCGGCCGATGCGCCGGGCGAGCCAGGCGAGCAGCACCTCCTCGCGATATGGACCGCTCTTCACGCCGAACCCGCCGCCGACGTCGGGCGCGATGACGCGCACGCTCGACTCCGGCAGCGCGAGGAGGCGCGCGATCTCCGCGCGGATGCGGAACGGCGCCTGGCAGGAGACCCAGAGCGTCAGCTCGTCGGTCGAGGCGTCGAAGGCGGCGAGCACGGTACGGGGCTCGAGCGGCACTCCGGACACCCGCGCCTGGGCCACGCGAAGCGAGACCACCCGCGCCGCCGTCCTGAACGCGGCCGCGGCGTCCCCCTCGCGGAGGGTCCGCACGAAGGCGCGGTTGCCCGGTATCTCGGCGAAGAGCGCCGGCGCGCCGTCGGCCACGGCGCCCTCGGGCTCGGGCGCCGCTGGCAGCGGCGCGTAGGCCACGCGGACGAGCTCGAGCGCGTCCCGCGCCGCGCGCGGGTCCTCGGCGACGACCGCGGCGACGGGCGTCCCGGCGGCGTGGACGAGGCCCTCGGCGATGATCGGATGAGGCGGCACTTTCATGCCGGGCATGATCCGGTTCACCGGCATCGGTGTCAGGTGGCCGACCTCGGCGCCGGTGACGACCATCAACACGCCCGGAGCCCGGCGCGCGCGCTCGACGTCGAGCGAGGTGACGCGCGCGTGGGCGTGAGGCGAGCGGAGCAGCGCCACGTGGACGCATCCCGGCGGCCGGAGGTCGTCCACGAAGCGCCCGGCGCCGATCAGGAGGCGATGATCCTCGCGCCGCTTGAGGGGGCGGCCGATCCAGCCGTCGCTCGCGTCTGTCACGGCACTCGGCATGGTAGCATTGGCCGAGTTTCGAAAGGAGACCGTCCATGAAAGCCGCCGCGGCCATCGCCGAGATCCTCAAGCGCGAGGGAGTCAAGTTCCTGATCGGCTATCCCGTCAATCCCATCATCGAGGCCGCCGCCGAGGCCGACATCCGGACGATCATCGTCCGTCAGGAGCGCACCGGGCTCCACATGGCCGACGCCGTGAGCCGCATCTCGTCGGGCGAGCGCATCGGCGTCTTCGCCATGCAGCACGGCCCGGGCTCGGAGAACGCGTTCGGCGGCGTGGCCCAAGCCTACGGCGACTCGGTGCCGATCGTCGTGCTGCCGGGCGGCTACCCGCGGCGGATCACCAACATCCCGCCCAACTTCAACTCGTTTCTGAACTTCCAGCACATCACGAAATGGTGCGAGCAGGTCATCATGCCCGACGCGGTGGTGGACGCGATGCGCCGGGCCTTCACGCAGGTCAAGAACGGACGGCCGCGGCCGGTGCTGATCGAGTTTCCCGTCGATCTCCTGCGCGAAGAGGTGCCGGAGCCGATCCAGTACACGCCGACGCCCCGGCTGCGCTCGGCGCCCGATCCGCGCGACGTCTCGCGCGTGGCGGAGGCGCTGGTGGCGGCGCAGCGGCCGGTGATCTACGCGGGCCAGGGCGTGCACTACGCGCGCGCCTGGCAGGTCCTGCGCGAGCTGGCCGAGCTGCTCGAGGCGCCGGTGACGACGAGCCTCCAGGGCAAGAGCGCGTTCCCGGAGACGCATCCCCTCTCGCTCGGCTCGGGCGGCCGCTCGATCGGCAAGCACCTCCACCACTTTCTGCAGAACGCGGACCTGATCTTCGGCATCGGCTGCAGCTTCGCGACGACCAACTACGGCGTCGCCATGCCGAAGGGCAAGCGCATCGCGCACGCGACGCTCGACCCGACCGACATCAACAAGGACGTCGCCGTGGAGCTGGCGATGGTCGGCGACGCCGGGCTCACCCTCCAGGCGCTCGTGACCGAGGTGAAGGACCGCCTCAAGGGCGGCCCGCGCGGCCGCTTCTCGGCCGTCACCCAGGAGATCAAGAACCTCAAGAGCGAATGGCTGGCGCAGTGGACGCCGCGGCTCACGGCCGACACCACGCCGCTCTCCCCCTACCGCGTGCTCTGGGACCTCATGCACACCGTGGACGTCGCGAACACGATCATCACGCACGACGCCGGGAGCCCGCGCGACCAGATCTCGCCGTTCTGGGAGCCCGTCACCCCGCTCAGCTACATCGGCTGGGGCAAGACGACGCAGCTCGGCTACGGTCTGGGCCTGGCGATGGGCGCCAAGCTCGCGGCGCCCGACAAGCTCTGCGTCAACGTCTGGGGCGACGCCGCGATCGGCTTCACGGGGATGGACTTCGAGACGGCAGTGCGCGAGCGGATCCCGATCCTCTCGGTGCTGCTCAACAACTTCTCGATGGCCATCGAGCTCAAGGTCATGAAGACGGCCACCGCGAAGTACCGCAGCACCGACATCAGCGGCGACTACGCGGCCATGGCCCGCGCCTTCGGCGGCCACGGCGAGCGGGTGACCGCGCCCGGCGAGATCGTGCCGGCCATCAAGCGCGCGATCCGGAAGACCCAGGAGGGGACGCCCGTGCTCCTGGAATTCATCACCGAGAAGGCGGAAGACTTCTCGATGTTCTGAGCGTCGGCCGCCATGCGCGCCGTGCGCCGGTCGGTCGTCGCGGGAGCGCTCGGGCTGGCCGTCCTGATCGGCTCGGGATGCGGGACCGCCGGCACGCCCGGCGCGGTGACGACCACCTTGATGACCGGGTGGGAGCAGTGGTTCACACTGGAGTGGACGGTCGAGTCGGACCGGAACGATACTCGCCGCATCAGGGGCTACATCGTCAACCGGCACGGACAGGCCGTCGAGCCGCTACGCCTGCTCACGCGAGCCTTCGACGCCTCCGGGGCCGTCGTGGACCAGCGCATCCAATGGGTGCTGGGCGGCGTCTCCGGCGGCGGGCGCGCCTACTTCGAGATCCCGAAGCTTCCGCCGGCCGCGCGCTACGTGGTGACGGTCTGGGACTACACGGTCCAGAGTGACAACATCGTGAACTGAGCGCGCGGCTCAGCGCTGCGCGGCAGGCTCGGACGGGCTCGACCGGGCGAGGTCGAGCGTCGCCGGGAGCCCCTC
>JBGQEL010000114.1:0-14160 GCA_041496385.1 Methylomirabilia bacterium
TCGACGGTGAGGCCGTCGAGCAGCACGTGGGCAAGGTGCTGGGCGAGCGCGAGACGCTCTGGGTGCTGAACCATCCCGCCCGCTACAAGCTCTCGATCGGCGACACGATCGAGCGCGCCCGACGCATCGGCCGCGACGGCGCGCCGCTCGACGCCGTTGAGGTGACGGACACGGGTCACCACCGGCCGCTCTATGCGTCGGGCGAGATCCCGCTCGTGAAGGTCGCGACGGACGACGCGCATCGGCCCGTGCACTTCGGGCGCGCGTGGATCGAGGTCGACGCCCCGCGCGACCGCGACGCCATCATCCGCGCGATCCGGGCGGGCGACTTCAGGCTGGGCTTCGCGTCTCCGGAGGAGCCGGGTTCGGTTCCGGAGAAGCAGCCGGGTTAGGCCGGACGATGGCCAAGGCGCGCCGCCCTGGTCGATCGCGCAAGCCCCAGGGGCGCGTTTTGCCCGCGCCGCTCCGGCTCGTCGCGGCGCGGGCGCGGTCGATGACGAGCGCGCTCGAGCTGGCGGTCGTCCTCGACGAGGTCACGCGCGCCGTCATGTCGCTCCGGCGCGGGCTTCGCTGCTTCGTCCGTCTCGTGGACCCCGCGGCGGGCGGGTACAGGCTCGCCGCCAGCTCGGGTGCTCCCAGCACCCACCCGGAGGTGTTGCGGTTCGGGGAAGGCCTGACGCACGTCGTGGCCGAGCGCCGCCGGCCCCTTCTCGTGAAGGGGGTGCTCCGCGACCCGCGGACGGCGCTCCGGTCCTGGGCCCGCTCGGGCGGCTTCGATACGTTCTACGGCGTGCCGATCGACGCCGGTGGCGAGCTGCTCGGCGTCCTCAGCGTGACCTTCGTCCGCGGCCAGCCGCCCACGCGCGCGGAGCAGGAGCTGATCGGACTGCTGGCGGACCACGCCGGGGTCGCGATCCGGAACGCGCGGCTGTTCGCGGAGAGCGAGGCGCGCCGCCGTGCGGCCGAGGCGCTCGCGAGCGTCAGCCGCCTGGTCTCCGAAACGCTGGACGTGACGGCGGTGGCCCGGCGAATCGCCGAGGGGCTGGTCGCGCTCTTCGACGCCGTGTCGGCCGGTGTCTTTCGTCTCGAGCGAAGCACCAGCAGCGTCGTGCTCGTCGCCCTGGGCGGCGCGGTGGAGGCGCCCTGGCCAGAGGGCACGGTCGTCGGTAGCGGGGAGGGTCTGATCGGGCTCGCGCTGCGAGACCGGCTGGTGGTCGCTTCGCCCGACATCTTCGAGGACGCGCGGGTGACGTTCAGTCCCGAGGTACGCAGGCTGGCGGAGGGGCTGACTCACCGCGCCGCGCTCGCCGTGCCCCTCGTGGTCAAGGACGACGTCGTCGGCGTCCTCGCCGTGGGCGACCGGCGCGGCCGCGTCTTTTCCGCCGAGGACGTGCGGCTGGCCGAGGCCTTTGCCGCGCAGGCGGCGGTGGCCCTCGAGAATGCGCGCCTGTTCGCCGAGACCGAGGGGCGCCGTCGTACGGCGGAGACGCTGGTCGACGTCGCCCGGCTCGTCTCCGAAACGCTCGATCCGGAAGCCGTCGCCCGGCGGATCGCCGACGGCCTGCTGCCCTTCTTCGGGGCGCAGGTGGCCATGGTGTTCGGCCTCGACCCGTCGTCGGGCGATTTCGTCCGGCTGGCGCTCGCGGGGGACGCCGGCGCGCTGCGCGACCTGAGCGTGTTCCCCAGGGATGCGGGCCTCATCGGGCTCGCGGCCCGCGAGCGGAGGCCGCTCGCGAGCCCGAACGTGCTGGCGGACCCGCGCGTGAGCTATCCGGCCGAAGGGCGTGCCCTGGCCGAGGGAGCCATCCATCGGGCGCTGCTGGCCGTGCCGCTCGTCGTCCGCGGTCGCGTCATCGGCGCGCTCGCCGTGGGAGATCGTGCCGGCCGCGTCTTCACCACCGAGGACATCGGGCTGGCCGAGGCGCTGGCCAGCCAGGTCGCGATCGCGATCAGCAACGCGCGTCTCCACGAGTCGGCGCGCGAGCGCGGCGAGCAGCTCGCCGCCCTGCTCCGGGCCACCGGCACCGTCATGGCGGGTCTCGACCTCGAGGCTACGCTCACGCGGATCATCGGCGAGGCCTCCAGCATGGCGGGCACGTCCCACGTGAAGCTCTTGCTCGTGGAGGGCGGGACGGGAGCGCTCAGGGTCGCAGCGGCGCACGGCACGGCCTCCCGGGTCGGGGAAACGATGGCCCCCGGCGAGGGGCTCTCGGGCATCGTCGCGGCCACCGGCGAGCGCCTCTTCAGCGCTGACACCCAGAACGATCCGCGGAACCTGCTCGCGGCGCAGGACCGCGCCAACGGCATCGTGACGTACCTCGGCCTCCCCATCCGCCTGGGTGGCCGGGTGATCGGCGTGCTGACGTTCAACACGAACGCGGCTCGCCGCTACGGGGAGGAGGAGCTCGAGTATCTTCAGTCCTTCGCCGATCACGCGGCGATCGCCATCGGCAACGCCCAGCAGCTCGCGCGCGAGCTGGAGGCGCATGCCCTGTCCGAGCGGCTCCTGGCCGAGCGCGTCGAGCTGGCCGATCGGCTACAGCGGATCCTCGCCGCGATGCCCGCGGGGTGCGTGCTGTACGACGCAGATCTGCGGATCACCTACTGGAACCCCGCGGCGGAGCGGATGTTCGGCTTCTCGCTCGACGAGGTGCGCGGGCGGCGTTCGTGGGACACGATCACGTCGCCCGGCTCGAGGGCCGAGGTGGCCGAGAGGTTCCGGCGGATCTCCGCCGGCGAGGACCTCGTATCGGGGCTCAACGAGAACCGGACGCGCGACGGACGCACGATCCTCTGCGAATGGCAGAACACCGCGCTCCGCGCTCCGGACGGGACTTTCATGGGCATCGTCTCGATGTGCGAGGACGTGACGGAGCGCGCCCGGATGGAGGAGGCGCTGAGCCGCAGCGAGCAGCGCTATCGCGCCATCGTGGAGGGCTCGGTCCAGGCGATGCTCATCCACGTGAACGGCGTGGTCCGCTTCGCCAACGGCGCGCTGGCACGGCTGGTCGGCCACGACGATCCGGCCGATCTGGTCGACCACAGCGAGCGGGAGTTCATCGCGCCCGACGACCTGCCGAAGCTCGCCGCGTACCGCGAGGCCCGGCTCCGGGGCGAGCGCGTGCCCGGGCGGTACGAGCTCCGGGCGGTCCGCCGCGACGGCTCGCTGGTCCCGATCGACTGCGTGGTGTCGCAGGTGACGTGGGAGGGGGCACCCGGCACGCTCGTGACGATGGTCGACATCACCGAGCGCAAGGCGCTCGAGGAGCAGCTCCGTCAGTCGCAGAAGATGGAGGCCATCGGGCGACTCGCCGGCGGTGTCGCGCACGACTTCAACAATCTCCTGACGGTGATCGGTGGCCGGGCCCATCTGCTGCTGAACCGGCTCCCGGCGGGCCCGTCCCCCGCGCGGCGTGACGTCGAGCTGATCGGCAAGACCGCGGACCGCGCGACGGGTCTCACGCGCCAGCTCCTCGCGTTCGCCCGCCGGCAGACGCTCCAGCCGACGGTGCTCGATCTGAACGAGCTGGTCGAGAGCATGGCGCCGATGCTGCGCGGGCTGCTGGGCGAGGACGTCGAGCTGGCGGTGCTCGCCGCGCCGGCGCTCGACCGTGTCCGCGCGGATCGCGGCCAGGTCGAGCAGGTGATCATGAACCTCGCGGTCAACGCGCGCGACGCGATGCCGCGCGGCGGGCGGCTGAGCCTCGAGACCGAGAACGTGGTGCTCGACGCCGAGTACGCGCGCCGCCACGCGGAGGTGACGCCGGGTCCCCACGTACTGCTCGCGGTCGCGGACACGGGTGTGGGGATGGACCAGGCGACGCTCGGCCACGCGTTCGAGCCGTTCTTCACCACCAAGGAGAAGGGGCGTGGCACGGGGCTCGGGCTGGCGACCGTGTACGGCATCGTCCAGCAGAGCAGCGGCCACGTCTGGGCCTACAGCGAGGTGGGCGTCGGTACGACGTTCAAGATCTACCTGCCACGCGTCGTCGACGCGGCTGTCCCGCGCGAGGGCGCGGGCGCCGAGACTCCACAGGGCGGGATGGAGACGATCCTCCTCGTGGAGGACGACGACGATGTGCGCCAGCTGTCGCACGAGATCCTCGCGGGGTTCGGCTACACGGTGCTCGACGCGCCAAACGGTGGGGAAGCCCTCCGCGTAGGTGAGACCCACGCGGAGCCGATCCACCTGCTCGTGACCGACGTGATCATGCCGGGCATGAACGGACGCGACCTCGCGGAGATGTTCCAGGCGCTGCATCCCGAGACGCGCGTGATCTTCGCCTCCGGTTACACGGACGACGCGATCGTCCGCCACGGGGTGCTCGAGCCCGGCGTGGACTTCGTGCAGAAGCCGTTCGCGCCCGATGCCCTGGGGCGCAAGGTCCGTGAGGTGCTCGATCGGCCCCGCGGGACCCGGATCGGCCCGGGGTGACGGTTGTGGTAGCCTTGGCGCTCGAGAATGGAGAGGCGCCCGATGCAGACCATACGGATCGGCCACAGTCCCGACCCCGACGACGCCTTCATGTTCTACGCGCTCACGGCGGGGAAGGTGGCGATCCCAGGCGTCCGGATCGAGCACGTGCTCGAGGACATCGAGTCCCTCAATCGCCGGGCCCGGACGGCCGAGCTCGAGGTCACCGCCGTGTCGTTCGCGACCTATCTCCTCATCGCCGAGCGCTACCGGATGATGGATCCGGGCGCCTCGATGGGGAAGGGCTACGGCCCGATCCTCGTCGCGCGCGAGCCCCTGGACCCGCGTGAGCTGCCCGAGCGCGTCGTCGCGATCCCGGGCAAGCACACGACCGCGGCGCTGCTCCTGCGCCTCTACGTCGGCGATCCACCCCTGATCGAGGTCGCGTTCGACAAGATCCCGCAGGCCGTCCTCGAGGGTCAGGCCGACGTCGGCCTGCTGATTCACGAGGGCCAGATCACGCATCGGCAGATGGGGCTCGTGAAGGTGCTCGACCTCGGGGAGGTGTGGCAGCGCGAGACGCCGCTGCCGCTCCCGCTGGGCGTCAACGTGATGCGACGCGATCTCGGCGAGCCGCTCCACCGCCAGCTCTCGCAGGCGCTCCGCGACTCGATCGCCTGGGCGCACGCCCACGTGGACGAGGCGCTCGAGTACGCGATGCGCTACGGCCGGGGCATCGACAAGGAGACGTGCCGGAAGTTCGTCCTGATGTACGTCAACGACTACACGCTCGCGCTCGGGCACGACGGGCGGGCGGCGATCGAGCGCCTCTTCGGCCTTGCCCAGCAGCGCGGCCTCATCCCCGTCGTCCCGCCGATCGACCCGATCTAGCGCCTACCAGGCACGAATCGCCGCGTACTCGGTCGTGCGCTGGACGGGCGTGAAGCCCGTCTCGCGGATCAGCGCCACGATCTCCTCGACGGTGATCGTGTTCACGTAGTCGGCGGCCCTGTGGACGTTCTCCTCGAAGAGCGTGCCGCCCCAGTCGTCGGCGCCGAACTGGAGCGCGATCTGGCCCACGCGCTTCCCCTCCGAGAACCAGGACGCCTGGACGTGGGGGAAGTTGTCGAGGTAGAGCCGCGAGGCCGCGAGCATCCGCAGATAGGCGTTCGGGCCCTTGTACTGCTTGATCCACTTCTCCAGGAGCGTGTTGCCCGGCTTGAACGACCAGGGGACGAACGCGGTGAAGCCGCCGTGCTCGTCCTGGAGCTCTCGGATCGCGTCGAAGTGGTCGAGGACGTCGTCGGGCCCCTCGACGTGGCCGTACATCATGGTGGCCGTCGACTTGAAGCCGCGCCGGTGGGCCTCGCGATGGACCTCGAGCCAGGCGCCGGGTCCGCCCTTCTTCGGCTCGATGCGCCTGCGCACGCGCTCGGAGAGCACCTCGGCGCCGCCGCCGGGGAGCGTCCGCTGCCCCGCGGCGTGGAAGCGGTCGAGGACGTCACCCACGCTGAGGCCGCTCACCGTCGCGACGGTCTGGATCTCGGAGGCGGTGAAGAAATGCGGCGTCACCTGCGGGAAGCGCCGGCGCGTCTCGCTCACCAGGGTCGTGTAGTACTCGAGGGGCAGGGCCGGATTGTGGCCGCCCTGGAGCAGCACCGTGGTCGCGCCCTTGGCCGCCGCGAGCTCGATCTTCTGGAGCACCTCGTCCACCGTGAGCGTCCAGGCCTCGGGATCGCCGGGCTTGCGGTAGAAGGCGCAGAACTGGCAGTCGGTGATGCAGACGTTGGTGTAGTTGGGGTTCGAGTCGATGACGAACGTGACGGCGCGGTCGGGGAGGCGCAGGAAGCGGACCTCCTGGGCGAGGGCGCCCACCTCGAGGAGCGGCGCCTCGGTGAGGAGCCAGCGGCCTTCCTCGCGGTCCAGGCGCTTGCCGTTCATGACCTTCTCGCGGAGCGTGTCGATCACGGGGTCACGCCGCGACGCCCGCGGGCTGCCATACCTTGACGACGTTGTAGAGCGCGTCGCGCTCGACCGGGATCTTGCCGGCGTCTCTGATCATGCGGAAGAGCTGCTCGCGCGCCAGGCCCGCGGGGGTCTGCGCGCCGGCCATGTGCTGGACGCGCTCGTCCTCGAGGGTGCCGTTGACGTCGTCGGCGCCGAAGTGCAGGGCGACCGACGCCGTCTCCTCGCCGAGAAGGACCCAGTACGCCTCGACGTGCGGGAAGTTGTCGAGGAGCAGACGCGCCGTCGCGATGGTGCGGAGGTTGTCCGCCGGAGGCGTCGGCCGCGGCACGAGCTTCGTCGTCCCCACCTGGTACGGCAGCGGGATGAACGTGAGGAACCCGCCCGAGGCGTCCTGCTGCGCGCGCAGCCGCAGCAGGTGGTCCACGCGCTCGGCCAGGGTTTCGACGTGGCCGTAGAGCATCGTCGCGTTGGTCCGGATGCCGAGCGAGTGGGCCAAGCCGTGGATCTCGCACCAGCGCTCGGCATCGGCTTTGCCCGTGTACTTGAGGATCTTCGCCACGCGCGGCGAGAAGATCTCGGCCCCGCCGCCGGGCATGGTCTGGAGCCCCGCCCCCTTGAGGCGCGTGAGGACCTCGCGCGGCTCCAGCTTCCAGCGCTTGCAGAAGTAGTCGATCTCGGCCGCCGTGAACGCCTTGATCTGGACCTCGGGCCGCGCGGCGTGGAGCGCCGCGATCACGCGCTCGTAATACTCGAAGGGCCAGTCGGGGTGGTGGCCGCCCACGATGTGGACCTCGCGGACCTCCTCGCTCACCATGCCGACGATGTCCTCGATCGTGTACTCGAAGGCGCCGGCCTCGCCCTTCTTCCGGGCGAAGCCGCAGAAGGCGCAGGAAAGCACGCAGACGTTCGTCGGTGAGATGTAGCGGTTGATGACGAAGTAGACGCGGTCGCCCTCGCGCTGCGACTTGGCGTGGTCGGCCATGCGACCCACGCCGAGGAGATCGCCGGTCTCGAAGAGGAGCAGCCCGTCGTCGCGGGTGAGACGCTGGCGGGCCTGGACCTTGTCCCAGAGGGGCGCCAGGCGCGAGTCCGTGAAATGCACGTCTACACCTCCAGGGTCGAGCGTCGGCCTCACGCGAGCCGGTTGCGGGCCGACCGATCGCCCGGATTATAGGCAGGAGCGCCGACGGGTGTCGACGTTTTCCCGCGCGCGGGTCCCGTGATCTCGCGACGTGGGCTCAGCGCGGCGTGGACACGGCGCGACGGTTCTGCTAGAACGGCCCCATGCTGCTCACCACGATCGCGGGGAGCCTGCCCAAGCCGTCCTGGCTCGCGCGGCCGGAGACGCTGTGGGCGCCGTGGAGTCTGTCGGGCGCGGCGCTCGAGGACGCCAAGCGCGACGCGGTGTACCTCGCCCTCAAGGAGCAGGAGGACGCGGGGATCGACGTCGTGACCGACGGCGAGCAATCGCGCCAGCACTTCGTCCACGGCTTCCTCGAGGGGATCGAGGGCGTGGACTTCTCGCGGCGGGTGACGATCGGCATTCGCGCCGACCGGTACAGGGCCGAGGTGCCGACCGTGACCGGGGCGCTACGGCGCATGGGCTCGATCCACGGCGACGAGGTGCGCTTCGCCCGCGCCCACACGACCCGGCGACTGAAGTTCACGATCCCGGGGCCGATGACGATCGTGGACACTCTCGCCGACGAGCACTACCGCGACCGGCGACGCCTGGCCCTCGAGTTCGCGCGCGTGATCAACGAGGAGGCGCGGGAGCTTGCCGCGCTCGGGCTCGACGTGCTCCAGCTCGACGAGCCGGCCTTCAACGTCTACATGGACGACGTCGCGGCGTGGGGCATCGAGGCGCTTCACCGCGCGGTCGAGGGGCTCGGCTGCCGGACGGCGGTGCACATCTGCTACGGCTACGGCATCAAGGCCAACACCGACTGGAAGGCGACGCTCGGCGGGGAGTGGCGCCAGTACGAGAAGACGTTCCCGCTGCTCGCCGCCAGCCGGATCGACCAGGTGTCGCTCGAGTGCGCGGGCTCGCGCGTGCCGCTCGAGCTGCTCGGTCTCCTGCGCGGCAAGGACGTGCTCGTCGGGGCGATCGACGTCGCGACGGCCTCGATCGAGACGCCCGAGCAGGTGGCGGCGACGATCCGCAAGGCGCTCGCGTTCGTGCCGCCCGAGCGGCTCCATCCCTGCACCAACTGCGGCATGGTGCCGCTCGCTCGCGACGTCGCGCGCCAGAAACTCCATGCGCTGGCCGCCGGGGCCGCGCTCGTGCGCAAGGAGATCGGCGCCGCCTGAGCGCGGACGCGGGGATGCCGGTGCCGACGGCACCGTGTGATATTCTCGGCTCCGGATGCGCCGCGGAGCTCGCGGTGTGGAACCCTCAAGGAGGAGGCCCATCATGGAAACTCGCCGGCAGTTCATCCTGAAAGGCGCGAAGGTCGCCGTAGCAGGCGCCGTGGCGACGGCGACGGGCCCGACGATTCTCGTGAAAGACGCCCGCGCGGCGGGCCAGCTGAAGATACTCCAGTGGAGCCATTTCGTTCCCGCGTACGACAAGTGGTTCGACCCCTGGGCGAAGGAGTGGGGCGCCAAGCGGGGTGTCGACGTCACCGTGGACCACGTCGGCTTCGCCGACGTCGTGCCCCGGGCAACCGCCGAGGTGGCCGCCCAGTCGGGTCACGACGTCCACATGTTCCTCGGGCTCGCGAGCGCCTTCGAGGAGCACGTCATCGACCTGAGCGACGTGGTCTCCACGCTGGAGAAGAAGTACGGCAAGTCGGTCGAGCTCGCGCGGCGCAGCACCTACAACCCGACCACGAAGAAGCAGTTCGCGCTCTCGGACATGTGGGTCCCCGATCCGGGCAACTACCACAAGAAGGTGTGGACCCAGATCGAGATTCCCAACGGCCCGGTGACGTACGAGGACCTCGTCAAGGCCGCGCCGCTGATCAAGAAGGTCGCGCCGCAGATGCAGATCCCGATCGGGATCGGCCTCTCGCAGGACATCGACTCGAACATGGCCGTGCGCAACATCCTCTGGTGCCACGGCGGCTCCATCCAGGACAAGGACGGCAACGTCGTCCTGAACGCGCCGGAGACCCTGACCGCGCTCGAGTACGCGAAGCGGCTCTACTCCGTCGGCATGACGCAGGCGGTCCTGAGCTGGAACGCGGCCTCCAACAACCAGGCGTTCAACGCGCAGGAGACCGCGTACATCCTGAACTCGATCTCCGCGTACCGCACCGCCCAGGACAACAAGCTGCCGGTCCTCGAGCACTACTTCTTCACCCCGGCGCTCAAGGGCCCGACGGGCATCATGCTCGCCTCCGAGCACGTGATGAGCGGCTACGTCGTGTGGAAGTTCTCGAAGGTCCAGGATGTCGCCAAGGAGTTCCTCGTCGCCCTGGTCGACGCTTCGCGCGACTCGATGCTGGCGAGCAAGCTCTACAACTTCCCGTCCTTCTACGGGGCGGCGGCCGATCCCGGCACGGCGATGGCGAAGAAGGCCGAGAGCGGGGCCGCCTGGATCGCCAAGCAATGCAACAACGACCCGTTCGGCTCGATGCCGGCCGACAAGCTGGGGCTGCTCGCCAAGTCCGTGCCGTGGTCGACGAACCTCGGCTATCCCGGGTACGGCAATCCGGCCGAGGGCGAGATCTTCGACACGTACGTCCTCACCGACATGTTCGCGAAGGCAGCCACGGGCGCGCTCTCCCCGAAGGATTCGATGCTGGAGGCGAGCACACGCGCGAAGGAGATCTTCAACAAGTGGCGTAAGAAGGGAATGGTGCCGGGCGGCTCGAAGGACCGATAGCCGCTCAGGCCGGGATCGACACGGGCCGGCGGCGGGGAGCCGCGATCCCCCCGCCGGTCTGCTGTCGACCACGCACGATGACGAGCACGAAAGCGAAACCCCTCGAGGGCCTGCGCCGCTCCGATCGGACCCTCGGGATGGTCATGCTGGCGCCGGCGCTGACCTACATCACGTTGCTGGTGGCGCTGCCGTTTCTGCTGGCGCTCTTCCTGAGCCTCACCAACTCCTCGGCCGGCAGCCTCGACTTCAGCTTCGTGGGCCTCGAGAATTTCCGCAACGTCATCGGCAACCCGGTGTTCCGGCGCTCGCTCCGCAACACGTTCGTCTTCACGCTGGTCTCGCAGGTGAGCGTGATCGTCCTCGGGAACATCCTCGCGCGGGCTCTGATGAAGAAGTTCCGGGGCAAGACGGTTGCGCGCTTCCTCATCCTGATGCCCTGGGCGGCGCCCATCTCGCTCGCGACGCTCGGATGGCTGTGGATCTTCGACTCCACCTTCAGCGTGATCAACTGGCTGCTGAAGGTCATCGGAGTCCTGGGGCCGGGGCAGTGGTACTACTGGCTCGGTGACCCGACGCTCGCGATGGTCGCGATCATCACCGTCCACGTGTGGCGCATGCTGCCGTTCTCGACCGTCATCCTGCTCGCCGGGCTCACCTCGATTCCCGCCGAGGTGCACGAGGCGGCCGACATCGACGGCGCGGGGCCCATCGCCAAGGCCTTCCAGGTCACGCTGCCGATGATGCTGCCGATCCTGACCGTCGCGCTGCTGTTCGGCGTGGTCTTCACGTTCACCGACATGAGCGTCGTCTACCTGCTGACGCGCGGCGGCCCGTTCAACTCGACGCACGTGCTGGCGAGCCTGGCCTTCCAGGACGGCGTCCTCGGGGGCGACGTGGGGCGGGGGGCCGCCGTCGCGATCTTCCTGCTGCCGGTCCTGCTCGTGCTGGCGGTGGTCATGCTGCGCTCGTCGCGGCGCGCCGAGGTGCAATAGCGTGCGGCGCTCGCCCCTCTCCCGCGTCCTGGCGACGGTCGTCCACCGCGTGATCATCCTCGGCTTCGTGCTGTTCGCCGTCTTTCCCTTCTACTGGATGGCCGTGACGACCTTCAAGCAGAACAGCGACCTCTACGTCGGCGCGACGAACACGGCGCACAACCCGTTCATCTTCAACGAGCCCCCGACGCTCGACCACCTGCGCATCCTGTTCGGCCAGACGCTCTACCCGACGTGGCTCTTCAACACGCTCTACATCGGCGTCATCGTCGTCTCCATCACGCTCCTCCTGGCCGTGCCCGCGGGCTACAGCCTGGCGCGGCTCACCGGGCGGTGGGGCGAGCGGCTGAGCATCGGGATCTTCCTGACCTACCTGGTGCCGTCGACACTCCTGTTCATCCCGTTCTCGCGGCTCGTCGCGCTCCTCGGGCTCCAGAACACCACGTGGTCGCTGGTGCTCATCTACCCGACGTTCACCGTGCCGTTCTGCACGTGGCTGCTGATGGGCTTCTTCAAGTCGCTGCCCAAGGAGGTCGAGGAGTCGGCGATGGTGGACGGCTGCAGCCGGGCCGGCGCGATCTGGCGGATGGTGCTCCCACTCTCGATTCCCGGCATCCTGACGGTCGTGATCTTCGCGCTCACGCTCGTCATCCAGGAATTCGTCTACAGCCTCACCTTCATCTCCTCGGTGCAGAGGATGACCGTGAGCGTCGGTGTGCCGGTGGCGCTCGTCCGGGGCGACGTGTACTACTGGGGCTCGCTGATGGCCGCGTGCATCATCACGAGCGTGCCGATCGCCATCGTTTACAACATCTTCCTCGACCGGTTCATCGCGGGCTTCACCGTCGGCGCGATCAAGTAGGCGCCCGCGGGGGCTGTGCTATCCTGAGCGCCACCGTATGACCGACCTGCGGCGGTACTTCGACGACATCGATCCCGGCGAGGAGTACGAATCGCCGGGCCGCACGGTCACCGAGACCGACATCGTCATCTTCGCGGGGCTCTCGGGCGACTACAACGTCCTCCACACCGACGCCGAGTTTATGAAGCAGTCCATCTTCGGCGAGCGGATCGCCCACGGCCTGCTGGGGCTCGCGATCCAGGCGGGCCTCTTCACGCGGGCGACGCAGGCGTACGCGACGCTCGCCTTCGTTGGGCTCCGCTGGAAGTTCAAGGGGCCGATCAAGATCGGCGACACGATCCGGCTCCGCGCGAAGGTGACCGCCAAGAAGGAGACCGGCAAGCCCGACCGAGGCCTCATCACCGTCGAGCGCACCGTGCTCAACCAGCGGGACGAGGTCGTCCAGGAGGGCGAGACGGATCTCCTGGTGGAGCGGCGGCCGCGATGAGGCCCGCCGTGGCGTACTTCGAGGACCTCGCGCTGCAGTCGGCCCACGAGACGCCGGGACTGACTCTCACGGAAGCGCACGTGGGGATCTACCTCGGGCTGACGCGCGAGCCCGCCACCAACCCCGCGCTCGTCCCCGACCTCCTGCCGCTCTGCTTCACCCCGGGGCTGGGCTGGCGGGCGCCGACGCCGCCGCTCGCCGTGGTGGCCTTCATGGGCCTCGACTGGCAGGTGCTGCGCGAGGTGCGGGTCGGCGACACCGTCCACAGCCGCGCCCGCATCGTGACGAAGCGGCCCATGCGCGAGGCCGGCGTGATCGTGGAGGAGCGCGAGATCATCGACCAGCGCGGCGACGTCGTCCAGCGCGGTCGCTTCACCTATCTGGTCGCGAAGCGCGCAAAGGAGACCCGAGCATGACGTTCGATCCCCGGCACCAGAGTCGCGTGCTGCTCGACGGCCCCGACCGCGCGGCGGCGCGCTCCTACTTCAAGGCGATCGGCTTCACCGACGAGGACCTGCGGCGCCCGCTCGTGGGCGTGGCGCACTGCTGGATCGAGATCACGCCCTGCAACTGGAACCACCGCAAGCTCGCCGAGAAGGTGAAGGAGGGCATCCGCGCCGCCGGCGGGACGCCGATCGAGTTCAACACGATCTCGATCACCGACGGGATCGCGATGGGCACCGAGGGCATGAAGGCCTCGCTCATCAGCCGCGAGGTCATCGCCGACTCGGTCGAGCTGGTGGTGCGAGGGCATCTCCTCGACGGCTTCGTCGGCATCTCGGGCTGCGACAAGACGATCCCGGCGATGGTCATGGCCATGGCGCGCCTGGACGTGCCGAGCCTCATGCTCTACGGCGGCTCGATCCTCTACGGCGAGCACAGGGGCAAGCGCCTGACCATCCAGGACGTCTTCGAGGCGATCGGCGCCTTCAACGCTGGCCGGATCGACGCGCGCGAGCTGAACGAGGTCGAGAGCCGCGCCTGCCCGGGCGCCGGCGCCTGCGGCGGGCAGTTCACGGCGAACACGATGGCGACCGCCTTCGAGATCCTCGGGGTCTCGCCGATGGGGTTCAACGGCGTGCCCGCGGTCGATCCGCGCAAGGAAGAAGTCGCGTTCGAGACCGGCAAGCTCGCGATGGAGCTGCTGCGCAACGGCGTCCGGCCGCGCCGGATCATCACCAAGAAAGCGCTCGAGAATGCGATCGCCGGCGTCATGGCGACGGGCGGCTCGACGAACGCCGTGCTGCACCTCCTGGCGGTGGCGCGCGAGGCGGGCGTCAAGCTGACGATCGACGAATTCGACAAGATCTCGCGGAAGACGCCGCTGCTGGCGGACCTCAAGCCGTGGGGCACCTACACGGCGCCCGAGATGTACGAGGCGGGCGGCATGGCCGTCGTCGCCAAGCGGCTCCTCGAGGCCGGGCTCCTGCACGAGAAGGAGATGACGGTCACCGGGAAGACGATCGGCGACGAGGCGCGCGCGGCGCGCGAGACGCCCGGTCAGAAGGTCGTGCGCCCGCTGTCGAACCCGCTCAAGGGGTACGGCGGCCTCGTCATCCTGCGCGGCAACCTCGCGCCGGAGGGCTGCGTGGCGAAGGTTTCGGGGCA
>JBGQEL010000115.1:0-14128 GCA_041496385.1 Methylomirabilia bacterium
AGCGCCCGGGCCTCCGCGGCCGTGAGCTCGTCGGGGTGGCGTCTGGAGATCGCCTCGGCACGACAGTGGACGCAGGCGAGCGCGCAGGCGCGCGTCGCCTCCCAGATGACGATGAACGGCGCGCGGTCGAAGGGGCTCACGGCGCGGCCGCTCGGGCGGGCACGGGACCGCGGCGCCGCGTGGCGCACGGCGCCAGGTGGTGGAGGACGCGCGCGAGCGACGTGACGAACGCGAGCGCGCCGAGCGTCACGAGAGCGCCGGCGGCGCGGATCCACGCGGCCTCGCCCGCGAGGAGCGCCGCGGCGAGCGCGAGCATGCCGCCGGTCAGGAGGCAGGCGGCGGCGCCCTCGGCCGCGGGCCACGAGAGCTGCGCGAGCGTTGGCACGGGCTCTCTGCCGACCCGCGGCGCGTAGACCCGGTACCAGACGAGGAAGGGGACGATCTTCCACATCATGCCGGCGATCGTGAGCGACACCCAGCCGCCGAGCGCCAGGACGGCGTAGGCGAGCGACCAGCGCGGCCCGCCGGCGAGATCGAAGGCGAGCGCGAGGCCGAGCGCCGTGGCGGGGAGGAGGAACGCCACCGCGGCGAGCGCGAGCCTGAGGCCCCAGTCGAGCGCCGGCCGCCTGCGCGCGCGCGCGAGGGCGAACGTCCAGCGCGCGTGGGCGAGCGCCGCCGCGGCCACGGCGAGCGCGCCCACGGGCACGAGGGCGGGGAGGGCCAGAAGGCCCACGACGACGAGCGGCGCGCCGGCGGCGACGCCCCAGAGCTGGACGCGCCCGGGCCAGCCGCCCGGCTCGGCGGCCAGCATGAACATCGGATAGACGCGCGCGGAGACGCCCAGCACGATCGGCATCACCCAGCCGAGGAGCGCCAGATGGAAATGGGCGTGGAGCGTCGGGAGGAGGGCGCCCGGCAGAACCTTCCACACGCGGTCCACGGCGAGCAGCGCGCCGAAGACGGTGGTCGCGCCGAGGCCGGCGAGGGCGAGCGCCATGAGGCGTGCCGTGAGCGTCCAGCGGACGAGCCCGCGGAGGGAGAGCGTGACGTTCAGGAGATGGAGGGCGACGCCGAGCGCCAGGAGGGTGGCGGACCAGAGGAGACCGGGCCAGCGGCCGATCGCGAAATGCGCGACCATGCCGGCGACGCCGGTGACGACGCTCACGAACTGCCAGCGCGCCACCCGCTCGCTCCAGACCGGCCGCTCGAAGACGATCGGCACGAGCTGGTAGGTGGCGCCCATGATCGTGAGCGTGATCCAGCCGAGCGTCACGGTATGCGTGAGGGCCAGGAGGCGCGGGTGGTAGTAGTGGCCCGCCAGCTCGCGCGCGAGCCACGGGACCGCCCCCGTCGCCAGCGCGAAGGCGACGGTCGCGGCGACGAGATAACGGAGCGGCAGCGTCCCGGACGGCGGCCGGCCCGCGCTCGGGCGCGGTGCGCTCACGCGCCGCCCCGCCTCTCGACGGCGATGCGCACCACGCCCGGCTCGGGCTCGTCGGTGGCATGGACGAACCCGCGCTCGTCGAGCAGGGGATAGAGGAGCATCGGGCGTCGGTCGTGGATCACCTCGAGTCGCTCGCCCGGTTGCAGACCCTCGAGCGCCTCGAGCACGAGGACCATGGGCCCGGGGGGCTCGAGGCCGCGCACGTCGACGACCGTGGGCCGGCGCTCAGGACGATAGAACCAGACCGTCCAGTCGTCGGCGCCGCGGTGCTCGGTCCAGTGGGCCAGCCCCCGCTTGCCGAGCACATCGTAGAGGGGGATCGGCTCGAAGGGCGCGCGGAGCACCAGCACCTGCCGCTCGCCCAGGGCTGTCGTGGCGGCCATGATGCGAGCGAAGGGCTCCTGGCCCCGCCGGATGTCCTCGCGCACGTCGAGATCGATGCGCGCAGCCGGAAGGAGCGCGTCGAGCTCCGCCGGCCTCGCGGGCGTCGGAGCCGGGCCGGCGGAGGGCCGGGGCAGGACGGCGGGCGTGGCTTCGGCGCCGGGAGCCTCGACCTGCGGACCGCTCTCGCCGACGACTCGACGAATCACGGCGATGAGCTCCTCGGGCGCGATCCCCGCGACGCCGGCCGCCTGGGCGAGCGTCACGCGTGGCGCCATCACGCGCCGGAGCTTCGGATCGCGCAGGCGCGCGAAATGGGCGTGGTAGCCGGCGAGCACGTCGACCAGCGCCGGGTGCGCCTCGAGCAGCGGGCCGAGGAGCGTGTCGTCGGAGATCACGCGGTCGCCGCCGCGGCGCGTCGGAGCTCGTCGAGGAGCGTCTCGACGGACACGCCCGCCGCCGCCGCCGCCTCGGCCAGCGAGAGGTGCCCGCCGCAGCAGTGATTGATGCCCATCGCCTTCAGCGCCTCGAGGGCGGCGGGACTCCTGGCGACGTCCTCGACCTTCTGGTCCGCGCGATACGCACCCGCGGCCGTGACGCTCGTCGTCCCAGCGCTCGCCTCGTGATGGTGGCAGCCGCACGCGTGAGCCATGGTGTGTCTCCCTCCTGGGAGAGAGCGTACGGCGAGCCGCAGGCCGGTCATATGACCGGGGTCATAGCGGCGGGTCGAAGCGCTAGCCTCCGGCCCCGCCGGGCTCGAGCAGGCCGAGCGTGTGGCGCGCGATCATCAGCTCCTCGTTCGTCGGGATGACCCACGCCGACGCCGGGGCGTCGGGGAGACTGATGCGCGGCCCGCCGCGCGCGTTCGCCTCGGGGTCGAGCCGCACGCCGAGCCAGGCGGCGTCCCGGCAGATGCGCTCGCGGATCGTCGCCGCGTGCTCGCCGATCCCCCCGGTGAAGACGAGCGCGTCGAGACCGCCGAGCGTCGCCGCCAGGGAGCCGAGCTCGCGACCGACCCGGTAGACGAACACGTCGAGCGCGTGCCGCGCCCGCGGCGCTCCGCTCGCGAGGAGATCGCGCACGTCGGCGGAGAGGCCCGACATCCCGAGGAGGCCGGATTTCTTGTAGAGCAGCTCGGTCACGTCGGCGAGGCTCATGCCGCGCTCGCTCATGAGATGGAGGATGACGCCGGGATCGATCGCGCCCGGACGCGTCCCCATCGGGAGCCCCTCCAGCGCGGTGAAGCCCATCGTCGTCGCGACCGATCGCCGCGCCCGGAGCGCGCACATCGAGGCGCCCGCGCCCAGGTGCGCGACGACGACCCGCCCACCGGCGGCGGCGCCGAGGTGCTCGGGCAGCACCGACGCGATGTACTCGTAGGAGAGGCCGTGGAACCCGTAGCGCCTGATCCCCGCGTCCGCGAGCGCGTACGGGAGCGCGAAGGCCTGGGCCACGGCGGGCTGGCTCGCGTGAAAGGCGGTGTCGAAGCAGGCCACCTGCGGGAGCGCCGGCTCGAGCTTCGCGAGCGCCCGGATCGCGGCCAGATTGTGCGGCTGGTGGAGCGGCGCCAGCGGCACGAGCGCCTCGAGCGCGTCCATGACGTCGGGCTCGACGCGCATCGGCGCCAGGTAGGTCACGCCGCCGTGGACGACGCGGTGGCCCGCCGCCACGAGCACCGCGCCCGCTGTGCGCGCGTCGATCCAGGCGAGGATCGTGGCCAGCGCTTCCTCGTGGTCAAGCGCGCCGGTCCGGGAGTCGACCTCCCGCGCCACGAGCACCGCGCCCGAGGCGTCCCTGGCGACGAAGCGTGGGCGCGCGCCGATGCCGTCGAGCTCGCCGCGCCAGGCGGGCTCGAGGCCACCTTCCGCCCCGATCCCGAAGCCCGCGAACTTGATGGACGACGAGCCCGCGTTCAGGACCAGGAGGATCCGGCTCACAGCACCGGGCCCCGGCGGGCGTAGAGGAGCGCGACCGCGCACGACGCCATGCGGGTGAGGGCGCTGTCGGCGCGGCTCGTGAGCACGATCGGCACGCGCGCGCCCAGCACGACGCCCGCGCACTGCGCCTCGCCGAGGTACTCGAGCTGCTTGGCCAGCATGTTCCCCGACTCGAGGTCGGGGACCACGAGGATGTCGGCGCGCCCGGCGACGGGCGACTCGATGCCCTTGAGCCGCGCCGCCTCGGGCGAGACCGCGTTGTCGAAGGCGAGCGGGCCGTCCAGGATCCCGCCCGTGATCTGGCCGCGGTCGGCCATCTTGCAGAGCGCCGCGGCGTCGAGCGTGGACGGCATCTGCGAGTTCAACGTCTCGACCGCCGAGAGGATCGCGACGCGGGGACGCTCGATCCCGAGAACGTGGGCGAGGTCGATGGCGTTCTGGACGATGTCGCGCTTGGCGTCGAGGCCGGGCGCGATGTTGATCGCCGCGTCGGTGATGAACAAGGGCCGCGCGTAGGTCGGAACGTCGACGACGAAGACGTGGCTGATGCGACGCGCGGTGCGGAGCCCCGTCTCCTTGGCGACGACCTCCTGCATCAGCTCGTCGGTGTGGAGGCTGCCCTTCATGAGGGCCTCGGCCTCGCCCGCTCGGACCAGCGCGACGGCGCGCTCGGCCGCCTCGTGACTGTGTCGGGTCGGCACGAGCCGGTACGGCGCCAGGTCCACGGACTCGGCCTCGGCGACGGCGCGGATCTTCGCCTCGGGTCCGACGAGGATCGGCACGATGAGCCCGGCCCGCGCCGCGTCCACGGCTCCGAGGAGCGAGTTCCGGTCCACGGGATGGACGACGGCCGTCGTGAGCGGCGCCAGGCCCTTCGTCAGCTCGATGAGCTTGCGGTGCCGCGCGCCGCGGTCGTACATGTGCACCGTGGGCGGGACGGTCCGCGGGCCGTGGATCTTCTCGGTGGGCGCGATCACCTCGGCGGTCCCCTCGATGACGACCTCGCCCTTGTCGTTCACGCAGCGGCAGTCGAGCGTGACGCGCTGCTTCGCGGGCGCACGGTCGCTGATCGTGACCGACGCCGTGATCGTGTCGCCCATGCCGACGGGCTTGAGGAAGCGGAGCGTCTGGCCCAGGAAGATCGAGCCCGGACCCGGGAGCATCGTCCCGATGATCGTGGAGATGAGCGCCCCGCCCGCCTGGCTGACGTCGCCGGACAGCAAAGCGAGGAGCTGGATGTCCTCGCGCGTGAGCGTGCGGGTGAGGCTCGCCGAGTCGCCGACCTTGATCTCGTCGAACGTCCGGTTGTCGATCATCTCCATCGCTGTCACCTCGGCCGCGCCCATCCCGGTCCTTGGGGTGCAACACGCGTGCCCCGGAGCACGTGGGCGGGAAGGCGCCGACCCGGCGGGCCTTTGGCCACCCTTGCGCCGGTCACCCACTGTCCCGCAACTGCCCCAGGCTGGGGTGAGGCTTCCGCACTACCCGGAGTCCTGGCGCGCGCAGCGATCGCTAAGATCACGATCTTCAGCGTGTCCGCGGTGGCATCGTGGTTGCTGGCAATCCGACGATGCTCTGCTGAGGCCAGCCGGTCAAGCACAAGGGGGATCCTGACGATGGACGAGAACGAGCACCCGAAGGGCGCCCTGCTGTTCATGCTGATCTACCTCTTCCTGCTGGCCGCGCTCTGGGGGAACGCGTACCTCAAGCTCTGGAGGGGCTGAGCCCATGAAGCGGGGCACCACGATCTACCTCTACGAGCTCGCCTGGATCCTGCCGAGCTTCGCCATTCCGGTCGGCATGCTCGTCGCGCTCGCCGTCACGGCGTTCGGCGCGGGCATCCACCTCCCGGGGGACGTCGCGCGGATCGATCCGACGAAGGTCGCGCAGACGCCGCCCTTCGACAACCCCGGCGTCGTCGAGCGGGCGCCCGGCGTCTACGAGGTCCGGATGACCGCGCAGATCTGGTCGTTCGCCCCGGGGGAGATCCGGGTGCCCGCGGGCTCGACCGTGCACTTCTGGGCGACGAGCAAGGACGTCGTGCACGGTCTCCTGGTTCCGCACGCGAACGTGAACGTGATGCTCCTGCCGGGCCAGATCTCGCACGTCGAAACGCGCTTCGACAGGCCCGGCGAGTACCCGATCATCTGTCACGAGTACTGCGGCATCGCCCACCACACGATGGGGGGCAAGATCATCGTGGAGGCCCGGCGATGACGCCTTCGGAGAACAGGCTCACCGCGCTCTTCGTGCTCGTCGCGCTCGTGGCGCTCTTCGGCGGGATGCTGACGGGTTTCTTCCAGGCGCTCGACCACTCGGGGATCAACGTGTACCCGAGCACGCCCGTGATCAAGAGCTACTACCACAGCCTCACGCTCCACGGCGTCCTCAACGTGCTCGTGTGGACGACGTTCTTCATCTGCGGCTTCGTGCCGTTCGTCGTGGCGCGCGCGCTGGCGACGCCCCTGGCGAGCCCCGGGCTCGCGTGGCTCACGTTCTGGCTGATGCTCGCGGGACTCGTCCTGGCGGCCGTCCCGCTCCTGGGCGACGCCGCGACGGTCATGTTCACGTTCTACCCGCCGCTCAAGGCGCACTGGGCCTTCTACGTGGGGCTCACGCTCGTGGTGGTCGGCACCTGGCTCGTGACCCTGAACCTCACGCTCACGTGGCGGCGATGGCGCGCCGCGAACCCGTCGGCGCGGACGCCGCTCGCCGCGTTCATGGGGCTGGTCACCTTCGCGATGTGGACGATCGCGTCGCTCGGCATCGCGACGGAGATGCTGGTGATGCTGATCCCGTGGTCGCTCGGGCTGATCGGCGGCACGGACCCGTTGCTGGCGCGCGTGCTCTTCTGGTTCACCGGCCACCCGATCGTGTACTTCTGGCTGCTGCCGGCGTACATCTCCTGGTACACGCTGGTGCCGCGCCAGGCGGGCGGCAAGCTCTTCAGCGACCCGCTCGCGCGCACGTCGTTCATCCTGTTCCTCGTGCTCTCGACACCGCTCGGCTTCCATCACCAGTACACGGACCCCGGCATCCACGTCGGCTGGAAGCTCGTGCACGCGTTCCTGACCTTCGCCGTCTTCTTCCCGAGCCTGCTGACCTTCTTCAACGTGACCGCCTCGCTCGAGAGCGGGGCGCGGGCACGCGGCGGGAAGGGCTGGGTCGCGTGGTTCGGTCGCCTCCCGTGGGGCGACCCGTCGGTCGCGGCGCAGGTGCTCGCCATGCTCCTGTTCACGTTCGGAGGCATCGGCGGCCTCATCAACGCCTCCTACAACCTGAACCTCATCGTCCACAACACGGCGTGGATCGTCGGCCACCTCCACCTCACCGTGGGCACCGCCGTGACGCTCACGTTCATGGGCATCAGCTACTGGCTCGTGCCCCACCTCACGGGCCACGCCCTCTGGAGCCGGCGGCTCGCGCTCACCCAGGTCTGGATCTGGTTCGTGGGGATGATCATCTTCTCGAACACGCTCCACCGCCTCGGCCTGATGGGCATGCCGCGACGGACGATGATCGGCGCCGCGGTCTACGTCCAGCCCGAGTGGAGGCCGCTCTTCCCGCTCGTCGGCATCGGCGCGACACTGCTCTTCGTCAGCTCGCTGCTCTACTTCCTCAACCTCGCGATGACGTGGCTGGTGTCGCGCGCGCCGGCGCCGTCGGTGCCCGCCTTCGCCGAGTCGCTCTCGGGCGCCGACCACGCGCCGGCGGTCCTCGATCGCTGGAGGCCCTGGATCGCGCTGGCGTTCCTCCTGATCGCCGTCGCCTACGGCCCGACGCTCTTCCGGCTGGCGACGACGACGACGTTCAGCGCGCCGGGCCTGCGAGTCTGGTAGCGGGGCTCGAGGTGGGGGCCGTCACGGACGGGCGGCTTCACGCCGCCAGGCTCGCCGCGGGCCCCCTGCTCTTCGCCGCCGTGTGGCTGGCGCCGCTCGCGGGGCTCTCGCGCGACGCCCACCTCCTCGCCGCCGTCTTCGCCTGGACCGTGGCGTGGTGGATGACCGAGGCGGTGCCGGTCGCCGTGACGGCGCTCGCCTCGAGCGTGCTCGCGATCGTCCTCGGCCTGGCGCCGGCGGCGCGCGTGCTCGCCTCGTACGCCGACCCCGTGGTCTTCCTCTTCATCGGCAGCTTCATGCTCGCCCGCGCCTTGCAGGGGAGCGGCCTCGACACGCGCTTCGCCTTCGCGCTCCTGCGCCACGAGTGGGCGACGCGCACACCGGTCCGGCTCCTGGCGTCGGTGGGCGTCGTCACCTGCGCGATCTCGCTCTGGGTCAGCAACACCGCGACGACGGCGATGATGCTGCCCATCGGCGTCGGTCTCCTGCGCGGCCTCGGCCCCGCGGGCGACATCGGCCGGAGTCGATTCCCGACGGGGATCGCCCTGATGCTCACCTGGGCCTCGTCGGTCGCCGTGGGCATTCCCATCGGCTCGCCGCCGAATCTCATCGCCATCGGGCTTCTGCGCGACCTCACGGGCCGACGGCTGACCTTCTTCGACTGGGTCGCCGTGGCCATGCCGTTGACGATCCTCATGCTCGCCCTCTGCTGGGCACTGCTCGCCTGGCGTTACGGCGTTTCCGCATCGCTCGCCGCCGACGTGCGGCAATGGATCGCGGCCGAGCGGACGCGCCTGGGGCCGTGGACCCAGGCCCAGCGGAACGTCTTCTGCGTGTTCGTGCTCGTCGCCGTTCTGTGGATGCTGCCCGGCGCGGCGGCGCTCGTCACGTCTCCGGACGCGCCGCTGCCGCGCTTCTTCGAGACCCGGCTGCCCGAGTCGGTCGTCGCGCTCCTCGGCGCCGTGCTCCTGCTGGTGCTCCCGCTGAATCTCGCGCGCGGCGAGTTCACGCTCGCCTGGCGCGAGGCGGCGCGTATCGACTGGGGGACGATCCTCCTGTTCGGGGGCGGGCTCGCGCTCGGCCGGCTCATGCACGAAACCGGTCTCGCCGAGGCGCTCGGCCGGGCGCTCGTCGGGCTCTCCGGCGCCACCGGGCTGTGGACGCTCACCGCGGCCGCCATCCTCGCGGGCGTGGCGCTCTCCGAGGTCTCGTCGAACACGGCCGCGACCAGCGTCGTGGTGCCCGTGATGATCGCGATCGCCGGCGACCTCGGCGTGAGCCCCTTGCCGCCGGCGATCGGCGCGGCGCTGGGCGCGAGCTTCGGCTTCATGCTGCCCGTCTCGACGCCGCCGAACGCGATCGTCTACGGCTCGGGCCTCGTGCCGCTGCGGGAGATGATCCGCTCGGGCATCCTGCTGGATCTCGCGGGTGCCGTGCTCATCTGGATCGGGCTCCGGATCCTCTGCCCGCTCGTGGGCCTCGTCTGAGCTGAGGCGCTCACGCTGCACCGGGGTCGCGGCGCCCCAGCTTTCGGCAGGGGACGTCGGCTAACCACTCGAATTCGCGGTACTCCATCCCTGGCAGTCGCCTTGCACCCACTGATGGCGCCATGAGGGCCCAGAACTTCTACCGCCAGGTGCTCATCGAAGCGGGACGGCCGAGCTTCGAGGACGCCAAGCGCGTGACCGCCGCGGTGTTCCACGCCCTGCGCGACCGCCTGACGCCCGACGAGGCCGATCAGGCCGCGGCGCAGCTGCCGAAGCCGCTCAAGCTTCTGTGGTGGGAGGGCGAGCGGGCCGAGGGCCGGCCGGTCAAGATGCATCGCCCGGCGTTCTACGAGCGGGTCAGGCGGGAGGCGGGACTCGCGTCCGAGCGCGAGACACGCCAGGTCATCCACGCGGTGTTCGGGGCTCTAAAGACGCAGCTCTCTCCAGGTGAGTCGGACGACATCCTGTCGCAGCTCCCGAAGGACATCAAGCCGGTGTGGGAGGACGCGTGATGAAGACGAAGAGACGGCGAGCTTCGAGACGGACGGCGCCGCGCCTTCAGGAGGTCGCCCGCGGCGGTCACGTCGCCGTCCTCGCGGAGCAGATGGCGAGCCACACCGAGACGAGCCCCGTCCTCACGGGCGGCGATCCCGACGCCGACTGGGTCCGCGCGTACTCGTCGGGCGAGGAGGCCGTCGGGGGCAGCGTGGCGACTCCGGACCAGGACGTCGTCGACGAGATCGGGCGGGCGCTCGGCGTTCCTCAAGACCCGGACGCGCCGGTGACGACGTCCGACGAGATCCTGCGCCGGCGGGACCGCCTTCGCTGGCACCTCGAGCGTGACGCGGCCGACGCCGAAGACGGAAGGCCTCGGAGGAGGGCGACATGATCATCCTGCACCCCACCGACTTTTCGGAGTGCGCGAGCCAGGCCGAGACGCTGGCGGTCCGGCTCGCACGCGACCTCGGCGGCGAGCTCGTGCTGACCCAGGTGCTGGTCGAGGCGCCGCTGTACGGCGAGGGCTTCGCCAACGTGCGCGAGGCGCAGAAGGTCTACGACGCCCAGCGCCGGTGGTCCGAGGAAACCCTCGAGGGGCGCGCGGGCCAGATCCGCAAAGAACACGGGATCAAGGTGCGCTGGACGCTCTCCGTCGGCCTCCCGTACGACGAGATCGTCCGCGCGGCGGCCCACGAGCACGCGGAGATGATCGTCATGGGCACGCACGGCCGGAGCGGCCTGAACAGGCTGCTGCTGGGCTCGGTGGCCGAGCGCGTGATCCGGCTGGCGTCCTGTCCGGTGGTCACCGTGCGCCAGAAGGCGGGAGCCGGAGCATGACGATGACGATGCTGGGAACGGTCGGCGACTGGATGACCCACCCACCCATCGCGGTGAGCGAGGAGACGCCGCTCTCCGAGGTCATGCGGCTCATGCGCGCCCAGGAGATCCGTCACGTCCTGGTGATGCAGGGCGAGCGCCTGGCCGGCATCTTCTCGAGCCGCGACGCGCGCCGACTCCTCGGCGTGGGGGGCGCCCTGCCGGCGGACGTCGTGGTCGGCGCGCTCATGACCGAGGACCCGGTGACCGTGTCGGCGGGCGCCCCCTTCCTCGAGGCCGCGCGCGCGATCCTCGAGGGGAAGATCGGCGCGCTGCCCGTGACCGAGGCCGGCCGGCCCGTCGGAATCCTCACGAGCCAGGACGCGCTCGAGGCGCTGATCGCCTGGGCGGAGGCAGGGCGATGACGTGCAGAAGCGCGCTCTCCTTCGCTCTTGTGGCGCTCACGCTGGCCGGTGCGATCCCGGCGCTCGCGCAGGAGACGCCCACCCGCGTGGAGCGGGGTGGGAAGTGGTTCATGGACAACGGCTGCTACGGCTGCCACATGGTCGGTAAGGTCGGGAGCCCGATCGGCCCCGACCTCTCCCACGTCGGGACCAAGTACCCGCTCGACTATCTCGAGCGCTGGCTCCGCGACCCGCTGGTCCAGCGGCCGAATGCCCACATGCCGAAGCTGGAGCTGAGCGAAGCGCAGGTGCGCGCCGTCGCCGCCTACCTGTCCGCGCTCCGCTGAGCGAGGGGGGAGGATTCGATGCGCGTGTGCGATCTGATGACCCGTGACGTGGCGACGATCGGCGTCGCCGATTCCTGCCGGGAGGCGGTGAGGCGGATGGTCGGGCGGAGGATCCGCCACCTCCCGGTGGTCGACGCCGCGGGGCTGCTGGTCGGTATCGTGACCGACCGCGACCTCCGGCACCACCTCTTCGAGCCGCGCGTGCTCAAGGAGATCGGCGCGGTGTCGGTGGACGCGGTGCTCCAGGCCGTGCCGGTCGAGGAGGTCATGTCGTCGCCCGTCGTGACGGCCGCGCCGGACGACGACCTCGAGGTCGCGGCGCGCGCGATGCTCGAGGACAAGGTGGGCTCGCTGCCCGTGGTCGATCGCGGCCGTGTCGTCGGGATCGTCACCGAGACCGACCTGCTGCGCCGGATCTGCGGGGCCTCGCCCCCGAGCCCGGAGTGCGCCGAGATCGTCATCGCGTTCCCCTGACACGCGGAAAATACGTATGGAACCCCGGCGGGGGGGGTGCGCGATACTAATGGGTGGTGGAGCAGCACCGGCGCGCCGACCGTCAGGCCGATGACCTGGCCATTCTGGATCGCATCCCGATCGGGCTCCTCCGAACCGACCCGACGGGGCGCATCCTTCGCGCCAACGTCGCCATCGTGCGCATGCTGGGATATCCGGATCGCTCGACGCTGATGGCACGGAGCGTCTACGACCTCTACGTCAATCCCGAGGAGCGCGAGCGGTTGATGGTGGCGGTCTCGGAAGAGGGGGCCACCCAGGAGGTCGAGCTCCACTGGCGCCGGCACTCGGGGCAGCCCATCTGGGTACGGGCCCTCGTCTGGGCGATCAGAGACGCCGAGGGGCGCGTCCTGGCCTACGAGGGCAGCCTCGAGGACGTCAGCGAGGCGCGCCGGCTGGAGCACGAGCGCCGGCTCCAGGCCGCCGCCCTGCAAGCCGCCGCCAACGCCGTCGTCATCACG
The DNA here is from genome assembly GCA_041496385.1 of Methylomirabilia bacterium. GTDB lineage: Bacteria > Methylomirabilota > Methylomirabilia > Rokubacteriales > CSP1-6 > AR19. The sequence goes on from JBGQEL010000115.1 coordinate 12,128, forward strand.
GACCGCGAGGGGCGCATCGTCTGGGTCAACCCGGCGTTCACCTCGATCACGGGCTACGAGCCGTCGGACGTGCTCGGGCAGGCGCCGAACATCCTCAAGTCGGGCCAGCACGGCTCCGCCTTCTACCTCGACCTCTGGGCGACGATTCTCTCCGGGCGTATCTGGCACGGAGAGCTGGTCAACCGGCGCAAGGACGGAACGCTCTACACGGAGGAGATGACGATCACGCCCGTCCGGAGCCCCGAGGGCGCGATCGAGCACTTCGTCGCGGTCAAGCGGGACGTGTCGGAGCGGGAGCGATCCCGCGAGACCCTGCGACGGAGCGAGGAGTACTACCGCGCCCTCATCGAGAACGCCCTGGACGTCGTCGTGGTGCTGAACGCGGACGGCACGTATCGCTACGCGAGCCCGGCCGTCGAGCGCATCCTGGGCTACCGGCCGGGCGAGCTCGTCGGCACGAACGCCTTCGACCTGATCCATGAGGACGACGTCGCGAGGATTCGCGGCATCTTCGATCCGGCCAGCAACGTTCCGGGCTTCGCCGCCAGCGCGCAGTACCGCGTCCGGCACCGGGACGGGACCTGGCGAGTCATGGAAGCGACCGGGAGCAATCTCGTCGACGTTGCGGCGGTCGCCGGGATCGTCGTCAACGCGCGGGACGTCACGGAGCGGATGCGGGCGGAGGAAGCCGAACGCCGCTTGCAGAGTCACCTGGCGCAGAGCGAGAAGCTGGCGGCGATGGGCGAGCTTCTCGCCGGCGTCGCCCACGAGCTCAACAACCCGCTGTCCGTCGTCCTCGGGTACGCGTCGATTCTCGTCAAGCTCGCCAGGGACGGCGCGGCCGACCCGCGCGTGGAGAAGATCCGCCAGGCGGCCGAGCGCTGCGCGCGGATCGTCAAGAACTTCTTGATGCTGGGCCGCCAGCACGCGCCGGAGTCGGCGCGGGTCGATCTGAACGGGCTCGTCCGGGACACGCTCGAGATGCTCGCGTATCCGCTCAGGATCGACACGATCGAGGTGGCGCTCGATCTGGCCGACGGGATGGAGCTGCTCTGGGCCGATCCGCACCAGCTGCAGCAAGTCATCACGAACCTCGTGACCAACGCGCATCACGCGATGCGAGAGATCCGCGGGCCGCGGCGGCTCACCATCGCGACCGGCTTCGACGGGGGATCGGCGCGCGCGAGTCTCGTGGTGACCGACACGGGGCCCGGCATCCCGTCCGACGTGGAGCGGCGGCTGTTCGAGCCGTTCTACACGACCAAGCCGCTGGGACAGGGAACCGGGCTGGGACTGCCGATCTGCAAGGGGATCGTCGAGGGGCACGGCGGGACGATCAGTGTGGAAGGACGGCCTGGTGAGGGCGCGCGTTTCATCGTCAGCCTGCCGGTCGGCGCGCCGGCCACGGGAGCCGAGCCGATCGCGCCCGAGCCGGCGCCCGAATGGCGGGGGCGCACCGTCCTCGTCATCGACGACGAGGCCGCGGTGGCCGACGTCACCGCCGAAATCCTCGCGGCCGAGGGCCTCGACGTGACGACGGTCAACTCCGCCGCCGAGGCCCTGGGTCTGCTGGACCGGGCGTCGTTCGACGTGATCCTGATGGACATCAAGATGCCCGGGCTCGACGGGCCGGGCCTCTACCGCGAAGTCCAGCGGCGGCGGCCGGACCTGCTGTCGCGGTTCGTGTTCTTCACGGGGGACGTGCTCAATCCCGTAACCCGGAGGTTCCTGGATGAGATACGCGCACCGTACGTGACGAAGCCGTTCGATCGAGGTCAGGCGCTTGCGGCCCTCCAGCGAGTGCTTGCGCCGTCGCGGGGCCGGGCGGGTACGCCGGGCCCGGCTCGCGAGCCTCGGGCGCTCTAGCAGGTTGCGGAAAAAGCGGGTGAATAGCGGGCTCGAGGTTGGCTCATCACCGCACCAGACACCGGGCGGGCGCTTCGCTCGGGGTTCACTTGCCGCGTCCGCCCCACGGACGTTGCGACAAATTGAGCGAGCCGC
>JBGQEL010000116.1:0-13997 GCA_041496385.1 Methylomirabilia bacterium
GCGTTGGTCATGATCCCCTCACCCAGAAGATCGCGAGGCCGACGGCGGCGCCGGCGGCGATCAGGATCGGTTCCGGCACCTTGAAGCGCCACGTCACGGCGAGCGCCACCAGCGCGATCAGCACGCTCGGCACGTCCACGATCGCGCGCCGGGCGAGCACGAAGCAGGCGCCGGCGATCGCGCCCGAGGCCGCGGCCGTGACGCCGCCGACGAAGGCCCGGACTTGTGGATTGCCGCTGATCCGGTCGAACCAAGGGAACGGAATGACGACGAAGAGGTAGACCGGCAGGAAGACGCCGACGGCGGCGGCGCAGGCGCCCGGGAAGCTCGCCACGAGGTAGCCGATGAACGCCACGGTGATGACGACGGGGCCGGGCGTGAGCATCGCGACCGCCACGGCGTCGAGGAACTGCTTGTCGTTGAGCCAGTGGTTCTCCTGCACGACACCCCCGTAGAGGAAGGGCACGATCGCCAGCCCGCTGCCGAACACGAAGGCGCCGGCCTTGGTGAAGAACCAGAGGATCTGCAGGAGCACGTCGGGCGACGCCAGCACGAGGCACGCCCCGCGCGCGCGCCGGAGGAAGGCCGGCGGCGCCTGGACGATCATCGCGATCGCCCCGGACAGGACGAAGAGCGAGGCCGCCTCCGACTCGGTCCACGCCGTGACGACGGCCATCACCGCGAAGATGAGCCACTGGAGCCGGTCCTTCGCCAGCGTGAGCTTCGCCAGCTTCCAGGCCGCGAGCGTGATGATCGCGATCACCGTGGCGCCGACCCCGTAGAACGCCGCCTGCATCCAGGAGAGGCCGCCGAAGCGGACGTAGAGCCAGCCGATGGCGACCGTCATGAGGAACGAGGGCATGATGAAGGCGAGCGCGACGAGCGTGGCGCCGCGCACGCGCGAGTGGACGAAGCCCAGGCAGATCGCGAGCTGGGCGGCGAGCGGACCGGGCGCCAGCTGCGAGAGCGCGAGCGATTTCAGGTACTCCTCCCGGGTGAACCAGCCACGCCGCTCGACGAGGTCGCGCTGCATGTAGCCGACGAGCGCCACGGGGCCGCCGAAGCCGAGACTGCCCAGATAGAGGAAGTAGCGGAGGAGGTCCGCGGTCGAGGGGCGTGTCATCCGCGTTTCCCCGTGCTCAGGGCCGCGTAGAACCCGTCGAAGAGGACCAGGCCGTGGGCGAGCACGTCCTGGTCGTCCTTGAGCGCGGCGAGAAGCCCCCGAATGGCGAGGTCGACCCCGCGCGCCTCGTCGCGCCGGTACTTCTCGTCCCGCAGATCGACCTCGTGGACGATCTCGGCGAGCGCCTGCAGACGCGCGTCGCGCAGGCCGCAGCGCTTCATGATCGTCTCGAACGTGCAGTCCTCCCCGCGGTGCCCGAATTCGGCGCCGAGCGCATCGAAGGGGATCGCGTCGGGCGGGAAGTCTTCGGGTCGCGCGAAGAGAAACTCCGCCTCGGCGTCCACGAATCGCTTGACGAGCCAGGCCGAGCCGATCCGATCCACGTGCGGGCGGGGGCGCGTGACCCAGCGCCGGCCGCGCAGCGACTCGGGCGGCGCGTCGACGCCGGCCGCCGGCGCGGGCGGGTGCAGACGCATCTCGAGCGTCTCGCGGAGCCGCCGGACGTCCTCGCCGCCGGGCGCGTCGAAGAAGTCGATCTCGCGCACGCGCTCGAGCTCGCGCGCGAGCCGGACGAGCTCGTCCTGCGCGCGCGCGAGGACGCGGACCGGGGCCTTCCGCTCGAGGCGCTGGGCGATCTTCCGGTAGGCGGCGCCGATCGTCCGATAGTCGAGCGCGCGCGCCTCCTGGAAGCGCCGGACGACGTCGGCGCGCGTCATGTTCTCGACCTGGTCCACCCGGAGGAGCGTGGCCTCGCCGCCCGCGCGCTGGACCTCCTGGCTGAGCCACTGGAAGTGCTCCGAGCTGTCGGCGCTGAACGGCAGGATGTAGACGGACTTCTTCAGCGACACGGCGCCCAGCGCCTTCAGCTTGCGCCACACCCTCACGCGCAGGCTCGAGGGGTGCGGCGGCAGCGCGACCAGCAGGACCAGCCATTGAGCCATCGGTTGCATCGCAATGTAACGTATGTTACATAGTCGTGCAACGGGAAAATTCCCCGTATGGAGGCTCGGCATGAAATGGGTGACGCGTGAGAAGGCCCGGGTGGATCGGATCGCCTGCCCCTGGCTCGTGAGCCGGTTCATCGACCGGGACCCGACGTTCCTCTTCGTGCCCGATCGGGAGGTGCTGGCGGTCGCCGAGCGGGAGGGCGCCATCGCCTACGACGTGCCCGGCGTCGAGCTGGGGCACGCGGGCGAGCGCTGCTCGTTCGACGCGTTCCTGGCCAAGTACCGCCTGGACGACCCGGCGCTCGGCGCCCTGGCGCTCATCGTCCGCGGCGCGGACACCGATGCGCGCCAGCTCACACCCGAGTCGGCCGGGCTCTACGCGCTGGCGTCCGGCTTCCGCGAGACCGCGCGGGACGACCACGAGAACATGGCGCGTCAGTTCCCGGCCTACGACGCGCTCTATGCGTTCTGCCAGGCGCGCCTCAAGGGTCGCGCCTGATGGATCCGCAGATCCTCGTGTTCGCCGGCGTGGCGGCCGTCCTCACGATCACGCCGGGCGCCGACACGATGCTGGTCGTCCGGAACGTGCTCGCGCGCGGCCGGCGCGCCGGCCTCCTGACGACGACCGGCATCTGCGCCGGTTGCTTCATGCACGCCACGCTCTCCGCGCTCGGCGTCTCGCTGATCCTCGCGCGCTCGGCGGCGGCCTTCGAGACGGTCAAGCTCGCGGGCGCCGCGTACCTCGTCTGGCTCGGCGTCCAGTCGCTGCGGCGCGCCTGGCGCGGCGGCGCGGAGCCCGCGGCCGGGATCGCCGCGCCCGCGTCCGGCGCCCGGTCCTTTCTCGAGGGCCTCACGACGAACGCGCTGAATCCGAAGGTGGCGATCTTCTACCTCGCGTTCCTGCCCCAGTTCGTCAGCGCGAGCGATCCGGTCCTGACAAAATCGCTGCTCCTCGCGACGATCCACGTCGGGATCGGGCTCGCGTGGCTCTCGCTCGTCGCCTGGTCGCTCGGGGCGCTGCGCACGGTCTTCGAGCGCCCACGGGTCCGGCGCGCGCTGGAGGGCGTCACCGCCGCGGCGCTGATCGTGCTGGGCGTGCGCCTGGCGCTCGAGCGCCGCCGATGACACTGCTCCTGACCCGCCGCGACGTCGCAGAGCTGCTCGATCTCGACGAATGCATCGCCGCGGTCGAGCGCGCGTTCCGGCTTCACGCCGAGGGCCGGACCCTGCCGCCCGGTGTCCTCGGCATCCCCGCGGGCGAGGGCGCCTTCCATATCAAGGCGGCGGGGCTCGGGGGCTACTTCGCCGCGAAGACCAACGGGAACTTCTCCGGCAATCCGGCGCGCTTCGGACTGCCGGCCATCCAGGGGGTCGTCGCGCTCTTCGACGCCGAGAAGGGCTCGCCGCTCGCCCTGATGGACTCGATCGAGATCACCATCCTCAGGACGGGCGCGGCCACCGCGGTCGCCGCCCGGTACCTGGCCCGGCCCGACGCGCGCGTGGCCACGATCTTCGGCTGCGGCAACCAGGGCCGCGTCCAGCTGCGCGCCCTGACGCGCGTTCTCCCGCTCACCCGCGCGTACGCCTTCGACGCCGACCCCGCGCGAGCTGCCCGCTTCGCCGCCGAGATGTCGGCGGAGCTGGGCATCGAGGTCGCGGCCGTCGCCGACCTCGCCGCAGCCGTCAAGGCCAGCGACGTTTGCGTCACCTGCACGCCGTCGCGGCGGGCCTTCCTCGGACGCGCCGACGTGGCGCCGGGCACCTTCGTCGCGGCGGTCGGCGCCGACAACGAGGACAAGCAGGAGCTGGAGCCCGCGCTCGTCGCGTCGAGCACTCTCGTGGTGGACGTGCTCGAGCAGGCCGCGACGATCGGCGAGCTCCACCACGCGCTCGACGCCGGACTGATGACGCGCGCCGAGGTCCACGCGGAGCTCGGCGAGGTGGTCGCCGGCCGGAAGCCCGGCCGCGCCTCGCGCGACGCGGTGACCATCTTCGACAGCACGGGTACCGCGCTCCAGGACGTCGCGGCCGCCGTGGCGGTGTACGAGAAGGCGCGTGTCGCCGGGCGCGGGCTCACACTGGACCTGGCATCGTGATGCGAGCGGGGCGCGCCCTTCTGCTGACCCTGACCGCGCTCGTGGCGGTCGCCGGGGCCGCCGACGCGCCGCGCGTACCCGAGGAGGCGCCCGTGACCCGCTTCGACTTCGAGAACGGTACCCTCGACGGCTGGACGACGATGGACGGCCGGTGGGCCATCGAGGAGGCCGGCGACGCGCCCAGCGGGCGGCGCGTCCTCGTCCAGCGCGCGACGGCGAACGCCTTCGACGTCATCGTCGCGCCCGGCGGTCCGTGGACCGATGTGGACGTGTCCGTCGGCTTCAAGCCGATGGCCGGGCGCGAGGACGCCTCGGGCGGGATCGTCTTCCGTTTCACCGACGGGCGCTACTACGTCGTGCGGGCGAATGCTCTGGAAGACAACTTCCGTCTCTACCAGTACGACCGCGCCCGCCGCGAGCTCGCGAGCGCGCGCGTGGCGACGCCAGCGCTCGGCCACTGGCACGCGCTGCGCGTCGTCGCGGTCGGCGACCGCATCCAGGGTTGGCTCGATGGTAAGCTCCTCCTCGATCATCGGGACACCCGCCTCCGCTCGGGCCAGGTGGGCCTCTGGACGAAGGCGGACTCCATCACCGCCTTCGACGATCTCACCATCCGCGGGGTCGCCGGAGCCAGGTAGTCCCCGATCAAAGGAGGGATCGCCATGCCGATCCAGACGCGCTACCTGTTCGCCGCCGCCATGGACGTCGAACCCGCGAAGGACGCGATCTTCAACGAGGTCTACGACACCGAGCACGTGCCGCTGCTCCTGAAGGTCCCCGGCGTCATCGCCGTCGCGCGCTTCAAGAAGCAGGAGCTGACGATGATCCTCGGGGGCGAGCGCAAGACCATCGTGGTCGAGAACGAGCCCGCGTACAACGCGCTCTACGAAGTGGAGGGCCCCGAGGTCCTGACGAGCGAGGCGTGGGCGAAGGCGGTCGACCAGGGCCGCTGGCCCGGCCAGGTGCGCCCCTTCACCAAGAACCGGCGGCACGTCCTCTACCGGCGCATTCCGTAGCACGTTGGCCGACGGGCTGGTGCTCACGCACGGCGCCGGCGGCAACGCCGGGACGCCGCCGCTGCCCGCGCTCGCCGCCGCGTTCGAGGCCCGCGGCCTCGTCGTGCAGCGCTACGACCTCCCCTTCCGGCAGGCGCGGCCGAAGGGGCCGCCGTCGCCGCGCGGCGCCCCGGGCGATCGCGACGGTCTGCGGCAGGCCGTTCTCGCGATGCGCGAGCGCCGCGTCCGGCGCGTCTTCCTGGGCGGTCAGTCCTACGGCGGGCGTCAGGCGAGCATCCTCGCGGCCGACGAGCCGGGGCTCGTCGACGCGCTGCTGCTCCTCTCCTACCCGCTGCATCCGCCCGGGCGCCCCGATCGGCCGCGCACACTGCACTTCCGCGACCTGCGCGCGCGCGCTCTCTTCGTGCACGGCGCCGCCGACCCGTTCGCCACCCGCGAGGAGCTCGAGGCCGCGCGCCTCCTGATCCCCGCGCGCACCGAGATCCTCGCGATCCAGGGCGCCGGCCACGACCTCTCGCGCGGCTCGGGGCCCGACGTCGCGGAGCGGATCGCCATCGCGTTTCTCGACTTCGTCACGCCCTGATCCTTCGCCTCACACTTCCGGAATTCATTCCGGAATTTTCTTTCCGGAAACGAAATTTATTTCTTGCGTCCTTCTCCAGGGCCCTGTACGTTGCGTGACAATTCTCGAGGGAGGACGCACATGATGAAGAAGCTCCTGCTCGGCGCGCTCGTCCTGCTGGCCGCGCTCACCGTCACGCACACCGACGCGCTCGCCACCGGCTGGAGTCAGAACTTCGTCATGAACAAGGACACCGAGGGCAAGCCGTGGGACGAGGCTGTTCTGGTGATCCACGCCATCACCTTCGCGAATCCCGGGATCAGCAACATCAGCGACGCGGCGTGGTCCCCGGGGGTGATGAACGCGGTGCAGACGGTCATCACGATCGTCGGGCCGGCGCGGCTGTCCGACCTCTACTTCACGTTGAACTTCAACGCGCCGTCGTCGACGCCGTTCAGCTTCGACGCCTTCCAGTACCTCGGCGACACCCTGCTGACGGGCGACACCACGCACGCGGTCTGGGACGGGAGCCAGTGGACGTTCGCTGGCGCGCCGGACCTGCCCTCGCCCATGCCGGAGCCGGCGACGCTCCTCCTGCTCGGCGCCGGCGTTGGCGGACTCGCCGGTCAGTCGTGGTGGAGGAAGCGCCGGGCGCGGTAGTCGATCGCGCCGCCGACGTCAGGGCGCCGGCAGCCGTGTCCTGAAGAACCCGACGACCGCCGTGTTGAACCTCTGGTGGAACGCCTGCCGGTCGAAGTCCGGCGCGTCGCGGCAGGCGTTGGGCGCCCGCTGCACCCCCTCCGGACCGCAGGCGATGAACACGAAGTGGCCCGCATTCGGAACCACCACGTAGTCCGGCCGCGTCGGCAAGGCGTTGGAGATGGCCTCGGCGTTCCACGGATGCGGCGTGACATCATCGCTCCCCGCGCGCCAGAGCTGCACGGGTACCTTGACCGCCGCGAGCGCCTGCGGGCCAAACGTGAACCCCAGCGTCGGCGCGGCGATCACCGCCGCCTTGATGCGCGCGTCCCGGACCCACGCCGCGGCCGGAACCGAGAGATCGGCGTTCCGCTCCTTCAGGATGCGGCAGACGCGATCGGGATGCTCGGCGCAATGGGCGGTGACGCGACCCAGGTCGGGGACGCCGCCGATCGCCGCCAGCGCGGCGAAGCCGCCCACAGAAAACCCGAGGATCCCGATGCCGGCCGGATCGATCCGGTCGTGATCGGGCCAGGCCGCGAGCATGTAGTCGAGCACGCGACCGACGTGCCGTGGCTGCTCCACGAGGCGCATGTCCTGGCCCTGGGTGACGCCGGCCACGACGAAACCCGCCTCGGCGAGCGCCAGGGCCGTGTGGTAGTGATTTTCGAACGTCCCGCCGACACCGTGCAGGATCACGACGAGTCGTAGCTGGCGGCCGGCGATCGGTCCATCGACGGCCACCGTCTGGCGGTGTGGACCAAGCGGTTGCGGCGAGGCGGGCGCCTCGCTCGGGTACCAGATCCCGACCTCGCGCGGCTTGCCGTCCGAATCGGGCACCGCCGCTCGCTGGAAGCCCACGGCGCCCGCCGCCCCCGGCGCCGCGGCAAGCACGAGCATCACCAGAGCCGCGAGCATGATCCTCATCGGACACCTCGACGCGGAGACCCCGTGACGACGCCGAGACGCTCCCTCAGCGGGCGCCAGCGGTCGCGGGCGACGACGAGCTCGGTCCGGCCCGGATCTTTCAGGCAGACCCTGAGGTGCCCGTCGTCGTCCAGGCGCAGCTCGGCGACCCAGGCGAGGCTCACCAGGATGCCACGGTGGATGCGAAAGAAGCGCGCCGGGTCGAGCCGGCGCTCGAGCTCGGCCATCGTCATGTCGAGCATGTGCTCGGCGGTCGGCGTCACCGCATAGGTGGCGCGCTGCCGCGCCACCAGGTGGGTCACCTGATCGACCGGCACGAGATGGACGCGCTCGCGCGACGGCGCCGGGAGCTGCTCGAGAAACGTGGGCACGCCGCGGAGGTGCTGCGCGAGACGGTCGAGCGCGCCCCGGACGTCCGCACCGCCTGCCTCGTCGCGACGGCCGGCGATCCGATCCAGGGTCGCGTCCAGGCGCGCGCGCTCGATCGGCTTCAACAGGTAGTCGACGGCGTTGACCTCGAACGCCTGCACGGCGTGCCGGTCGTGCGCCGTCGTGAACACGACCAGCGGCCCCGCCGGGATGCGCTCGATCACCTCGAAGCCGCTGAGCCCCGGCATGTGAATGTCGAGAAACAGGACGTCCACCGGCTGGGCGTCGAGCTGCCGGAGGCCCTGTTCGGGGTCGGTGGCCTGACCGACGACGTCGACGCGCCCGGTGGCGTGAAGCATGCGGGCCAGGCGCTTGAGGGCCAGCGACTCGTCGTCGATGAGAAACGCGCGCATGCGATCACGCCCCGTCACCGCGTCTTCCCTCGCGCTGGGAGGGTCACGCTGACAAGCGTGCCCGCCTCGCGCCGGTCGAACGTCAGCGCGGCCGCCGGACCGAAGCGCGCCGCCAGCCGAGCCTTGAGATTCTCCAGGCCGTGGCCGGGACGGATCACGGGCGACGTCGCTCCGCTCCCATCGTCCCAGACGCCGAGGACCAGCTGGCCGCCGACGATGGCCACGTCGACGCGGATCCGCCCGCCGCCCCGCCGTGGCGCGATCGAATGCTTCACGCTGTTTTCCACCAGCGTCTGGAGCGTGAGCGGCGGGACCTCGCACCGGACCGAGTCCGCGGAGACGTCGAAGGCATAGGCGAGACGCTCGCCCAGGCGCGTCCGCTCGATCTCGAGGTAGTCGGTGACGATCTTCAGCTCGTCGTCGAGCGGGACCAGCCCGCGCTCGCTCGCGTCGAGCGAGAAGCGGAGGAGGGCGGCCAGCCGCTCCAGCGTCCGCTCGGCCTGCTCGGGGTCCTCCTGGATGAGGGCCGAGATCGCGTTGAGCGTGTTGAAGAGAAAATGCGGCTGCAGCCGCGACTCCAGCGACGCCAGGCGCGCCTGGAGCGCCATCTTCACGACACGCTCGTGCTCCAGCTCGCGCGTGCGCAGCGTCAGCGTGAGCGCGTCGAGCCGGGCCCGCTGAGACTCGTAGAGCGTCATCCCGGTGCAGATGACCATGGCCAGCAGCGCGTTGATCGGCAGGGCGGCGGCGAAGCAGACCCAGAAGGGATCGTGCGCGCCCGCCTCGATCGCGGTGATCGCCCCGCAGGAGAGCGCGGTGCCCACGCCGGCCACGCCGAGCATGGCCGCCAGCGTGCCCCCCCACTGCACCGTGGCGCCGAACGCTTCGAGGCGGCGGCGGATCCAGGGCACGCTGCCGCCGGCCAGCGCCGCCATGACGACCGAATGGACGAGCGCGTGTCGCAGCGTCGCCGGGATCGACGTCGTGCGCCCGCCGGCGGCGAACAGCGCGGTCACGAGGACGGCGGCGGTCAGGCTGACGGCCGCGACCCGGAGCCAGTACCCACCGACGACATTCATCGCCGGCCATCCTATCAGGACGCTCCGCCGTCGCGGAGGGCGAGGCGCCACCCTCAGAACCTCCAGGTCGTGGTGAGCGTGACGCGATCGTTGCGGTCGAACTGGCCGTAGAGCGTGTGGCGGGGCCCCTCGAAGATGTCGGCGCCGACGGAGAGCGTCACGGATCCGGCCATCTGGTAGTCGAGCCGCGGGCTCACGCGGAAGTCGGCGCGATTGGCATCGACGACGAAGAGGACGGTCGGGCTCAGCGTGCCCCCCAAGAAGGAGGTCCCCAGGCGGAGCGCCACCGAGGTCGTCACCCGCCCCTCGACGCCCGGCCGGGTCAGGTTCGTCGTGGAGCCGGTCAGGACCTTCTGCGTGACCTGCAGGGCGGCGTCGACCGCGGAGAACAGCGTGGCGTCGACGCCGAGCAGGTAGTCGATCGTGTCCCGCCGGACGACCCCGTCGGCGTCGAGCGGGTCCGTGGTCTCGTAGCGCTTGCCCACGGTCACCGCGACCTCGCCGCGGAAGACGACCGCGTCCAGGCTCTTGGCCAGGGTGGCGCCGACGACGTGGAGGCGCGGGTGGCGCGGCTCGAGCACGATCGCGTCGGGGCCGGGCGGCTGCGGCACGCGCCGCTGGAAGAGCACGGCCGACTTGTCGGCCTGATCGTAGTAGATCAGCGCGACGTCCCAGCCCGCCCGAAGGACGGACGCCCGGAAGCCGCCCTCGCTGCGCCCGACGCTGAACTCGTCAGGGTTATCGGGCAGGCGGACCACCGGCTGGCGAAAACGGTACGGGATCGGCGCGAACTGGAACTCGGCGCCCTGCTTCGGCAGCTTGTTGTGGAGCGTGTCGGGTGTCCACACGACTTCCAGATTCACGCCCGGCCCGAGCCGGTATTGTGCGTCGAGGGCCCAGAGGGGTATTCGCAGCTCGGTGAAATCGGGCAGGACGAACTCGCGAAAATCCTTCGGATTGACGATGTCGGTGACGAACGTGCTGATCGCCTCGCCCCACACGATCTGTTGACGCCCCAGCCGGACCTCGAAATCGGCGCCGGCCAGTGTGAGGATGCCCTCGCGCAGATCGAAGTCGGTCCTCTGGTCGCGCACGACGTTGGCGGGGTAGCGGTCGGTCGCGTCGAAGACGGCGTCGTACCAGCCGCGGGTGGCGACGCGGAGGTTGGCCGCGTCGGAGAACGTGTACTTGCCCTCGAGCCAGCCGAGCGCTTTTAGCTTCGACACGTCGCCCGGATCGTGCAGGCGGTAGGCGAACGCCTCGGCGAGGCGCCCGCGCACGCGGAGCGCACTCGACCAGTCGGGCTCGGGGTCTTCGGCGTGCGCGGTCGCGGCCAGGCAAGAGACGAGCGCCACGACAGCGACGGCGCGCATGTCAGTCGAGCGACTTCATGTAGTTCTTGTCGAAGTACTTCTCGGGGAGGTCGCGGATCGTGATGCTCCCGTAGTCGAGCACCGAGTGCCTGTCCTTGCGGATCGCATCCACGAGCGTGAGCTGCGTGGCCAGCATGCGGCCGGCGCCGACGTCCTTGAAGCCGCCGAACTGGCCGGTCTTGAGCAGCGTCCCCGTGCCCGCGTAGAACTCCGCCTTGAGCGGCCGGCGGCCCTCCTTCGTGACCCAGTACTTGATGGCGGCGTAGGTCACCTCCTTGCTCCTGGCCTTCAGGTCGAGCACGTGGCAGGCGACACCCCCGAGCGACTCCTCGCCGGCCAGCGCCGGGTCGTAGTCGCCCGCGTAGTCGGCGCGCGCGATGTCGCCGTTGGCGACCTGGCCGACGAGCCGTTGCGAGAACGGGATGCGCACGGGCTTGCCGGCGTCGGGGAGATAGATCCAGAGATCGCGTCCGAGCGCCAGGAGCGAGCGCCCGACGTTCCGGGGAGGCGCCACGAACCTCACGAACGAGCGGCCGGCGCCCTTGACGAAGACCTCGAACCCGTCGACCGATGGCGCCTTCTTCGCCTCGTGGCTCGTGATGGTGATCTGCCAGACGAAGCTCTCGGCCGGCCGCCGGAACCGGTCGGCGTCGCGGACGATGTCGGCGGCCTGCTGGGCGGGGGCCGGCGACGCGGCCGCCAGCAGCAGCGACAGCGCCAGCGCGAGCCTAGACATGGCGGAGCGCCTCGACGACGTTGAGCCGCGCCGCCCGCCAGGCGGGATAGAGCGACGCGAGCGCCGCGGTGGCCAGCGAGAGACGAAACGCCTGCAGCAGCACCTCCGGAACGACGAAGATCTGGACCATGAACCCGCGCGTCGAGCCGGGCGGCGGCGGGAGCTGGATCCCGATCGTGGAGATCACCCGGGCCAGGACGATGCCGAGGACGACGCCGACGATGCCGCCGAGCGCGCCCAGCGCAACGCCCTCCAGCACGAACATCGCGACGACGCCGCGGCGGCGCGTGCCCAGCGCCATCACGGTGCCGATCTCCCGCGTGCGCTCGAAGATGGCCATGGTCATCGTGTTCGTGATGCCGAACACGACCATGATCGAGACGATCAGGGTGAGGACGGCGAAGATCCGCCCGAACAGCTCGCGCACCTGGTGATAGCGGAGCGCCAGGTCCTCCCAGGTCCTGAGCTCGATCTCGAGGCCGCGCTCGCGGATCATCCGCTCGATCGCCTCTCGGACGGCACCGGTGTTCTCGGTCGCGTCCAGCAGAAGGACGATCGCCTGGACCTCGCCCTGCTCGACGTCGAGGAGCCGCTGGACCTCGGGCAGGGCCAGGCGCAGGAAGCGGTCGTCGTAGGCCTTCTCGCCGGATTCCCACACGCCGCGGACCTTGACCGCCAGCGCGTTGATGGAGCCGGCCTTGGTCGTGGAGAGCAGGGTGAGGTCGTCGCCCGGCTTCACGCCGAAGGCACGGGCCAGGCCGACGCCGAGCGTGACACCGCGAGGATCGCGGCTCGCCAGCTCCTTGCCGTCGACGATCACCGCCAGCGCCGAGAGATCGGTCTCGCCCTCCGGCTGGACGCCGGTGCCCACGAACGAGGTGGTCGTGTCGCCGGTGGAGATGAGCCCCGAGAGGCCGAGGCGCGCCGTGACCGCCTTCACGTGCGGGAGCTTCAGAAGCTCGGCCTGGAGCGCCGCGGCGTCGGCGATCAGGTAGTCGTAGGGGGCGAGGTTGCCCTTCTCCGAGTAGCCCTTGCGGTAGAGCTGGATGTGGCCGACCTGGCTGCGAATCGTGGACTCGCGCACGCCCCAGTAGATCGCGTTCACGAAGCCGCCGAACACGATGATGGCGGCGGCGCCGAACCCCATCGCGGCCACCGTGATCAGCGTGCGACGCCGGTTGCGAAAGACGTTGCGGATGGCGAGCTTGAGATAGAGCGTCATGGCCCTAGAGACCCCGCAGCTCTTTGTCGATGGCCGCGGCCTCCGGCGCCGTCGGATAGAGGCGCTTGCCCTTCTCCCAGGCGGCGCGCGCGTCGGCCGGCCGCCCGGCCTTCTTCTGCGCGAGCCCGAGATTCAGGTAGACCATCGGCATGACGCTGTCGGGAACGGCCTGGGGCCGCGCGTCCTTCAGCGCGACGACCGTGCTCAGGTCCTTCACGGCGACCTCGGCCTTTCGAAAGAGCTCGGGGACACGCCCGGCCGTGGTTCCACGAACCAGGTAGACGACGAACGCGTCTGGGAAGCGCTCGACCGCCTCGTCGAGCGCGTCGAAGCCGCGCTTGACCCAGCCCGCCGCCTCCATCGCGGGCACGCGCCCGGCCTTGCGCACCTGCGCGCTGCCGAGCCAGGCCAGCGCCGCCGGGTTCTTCGGGTCGTCGTCCACCGCCTTCGTCAGGAGCGCAATGGCGTCGTCGATGCGGTCGCCGTCGAGCGCTTGGCGCCCCTGCGCGACGAGGTCGGGGGTCTGCGGCGCCGCGGCGTCGGGGCGCCAGACGCCGAGCAGGACGACCACGGCCAGCGCGGCGCCGAGGCGTTCGGCCCTCCCGCCGGTCAACGGAGCCGCCCGTCGGAGATCTCGACCACACGATCGGCGGCTGTCATGATCCGCGGGTCGTGCGTGGAGAACACGAACGTGGTGCCGCGCTCGCGGTTGAGGCGGCGCATGAGATCGACGATGTCGCGCCCGGTGGCGCTGTCGAGGTTCGCGGTGGGCTCGTCGGCGAGGACGAGCGCGGGCTCGCCGACCAGCGCGCGCGCGATGGCGACGCGCTGCTGCTGGCCGCCCGACAGCTCCAGCGGCCGGTGGCGCGCGCGGTCGCCGAGCCCGACCTGCTCGAGCGCCTGTCGCACGCGGCCGGCGATGTTTCCGCTTCGCCGATGGATCAGCAGCGGATACTCGACGTTCTCCCACGCGGTGAGCACCGGGATCAGGTTGAAGGTCTGAAAGATGAAGCCGAGCTTGCGCGCGCGGAGATCGGCCCGCCGGCCCGGCGACAGCGCCGTGACCGGCTCGCCGTCGATGGCGATCTGCCCGGACGTCGGCGTGTCGAGGCAGCCGATGAGGTTGAGGAGCGTCGTCTTGCCGCTCCCCGAGGGGCCGGCCACGGCCAGGAACTCGCCGGCCTTCACCGCGAGCGACACGCCCGCCAGCGCGGTGACGGTGAGCTTGCCGAGACGGTACGTCTTGCTGACGTCGGTGACGGTGACGACCTCGCTCACGGCTGTGTCCCTCCCCGGATCGAATCTGACGCCAGACTAGCCGCCGCGCGGAATCCCGTGTGGAGAATCGGACGAGCGGCCGAAAACGGGACCCGAACGGTGGCGATCGAGCTCCGAGCGGTTTCAGCCCCTTGACCACCAGCGATCGCTCCCCTAC
>JBGQEL010000117.1:0-13930 GCA_041496385.1 Methylomirabilia bacterium
CGCGGGCGAGCGCCTGCCCAACCAGCGGCAGCTCGCGAAGAGCTTCGGCGTGACGCTCATGACGCTGCGCCAGGCGCTCGAGCTGCTCGAGCGCGAGAACCTGATCGCGCGGCGCCACGGCCTCGGCACGTTCGTCGCGGCTCCCTCGATCGACTACGACATTCTCCAGCTCCGCCGCTTCGCCGGCGACCTGCAGGCCCAGGGCGAGCACGTGACGACACGCCTCATCGGCACGAAGTTCACGGTGCCCGACCACCACGTCACCGACGCGCTCGGCCTCGGGCCGCGCGCGCGCGTGCTGGCCGTCGAGCGGCTCCGCCTCGTGGACGGCCATCCGATGAGCCTGCAGCGCTCGTTCCTGCCGCCGCGGATCGGCGAGGAGGTCGTCCGCGCGGACCTGGCGCTCACGCCGCTCCACCAGGTGCTCGAGTTCAAGCTCGGCGTGGTGGTCGCCGGCGCGCGCGAGACGGTGTCGGCGGTGCGCCTCGGCCGTCGCGAGGCGCGCGAGCTCGGGTGCCGCACGGGCGCCCCGGCGTTCGAGTCCGAGCGCATCTCGTACGACGCGGGCCGCGCGCCCGTCGTCTTCGACCGCGTGTTCATCCCGGGCGACCGCTTCCGGATCACCCGGGAACTCAATTATTCGTTGTGCGAGCCGCAGGGCGTCGGCGTTGCCGCAGGCACGCCCGCCCGAGGCGAGCGGTGAAATGTCCTTGGATGAGGTAACGACATGAAGATCCTGGTGGCCATCAAGCAGGTGCCCGACACGGCGACGCAGGTGAAGATCGGCGCCGATCCGCGCGCGATCGACACCGCGGGCATCACGTGGATCGTCTCACCCTACGACGAGTTCGCCGTCGAGGAGGGCCTGCGCATCAAGGAGAAGCGCGGCCAGGGTGAAGTGGTCGCGGTCTCGCTCGGCCCCGAACGCGTCAAGGAGGCGCTGCGCTCGTGCCTCGCGATGGGCTGCGACCGCGCGATCCACCTGAACGATCCCGCGTGGAACGACGCCGACACCCTCGCGACGGCGCGCGCGCTGGCCGCGGTCGTCAAGCAGGAGCAGCCGCAGCTCCTGCTCTGCGGCCGGCAGGCGATCGACGACGACATGGGCGCGGTGACCGCGCAGCTCGCCGAGCTGCTGGGCTGGCCGTGCGCGTACTGGATCATGGAGGAGACCGTGGACGCCGACGGCAAGAGCGCCCGCGTCGCGCGCCAGGTCGAGGGCGGCCTCGAGATCTTCGACATCCCCCTCCCCGCCGTGCTCGCCGCGCAGAAGGGGCTCAACGAGCCGCGCTACCCGACGCTGAAGGGGATCATGGGCGCCAAGAAGAAGGAGCTCAAGGACGTGAAGGCCGGGGACCTCGGTCTCGCGGCCGAGCCGCCGCAGCTCTCCGTCGTCGGCCTCGAGGCGCTCCCGCCGCGCGCCGCGGGCCGCATCATCCAGGGCGACGTGCCGACGGCGGCGAAAGAGCTCGTGCGCGCCCTTCGCGAAGACGCGAAGGCGATCTAGGGAGCCGCGGATCATGGCGAACGCATTCTGGTGCATCGTCGAGGACGACCGGCAGGGCCTGCCGAAGAAGGTGATGGCGGAGGTGATCGGCGAGGCGTCGCGCGTGTCGGGCGGCCACGCCGAGGCCGTGTGGCTTACCGACAAGGCGACCGACGCGGGGCTCGCGCAGCTCGGCGCGTGGGGCGCCACCCGGGTGTGGCTGCTCGAGCACGCGACGTTCGCGCCCTATCGCAGCGAGGTCTGGGTGGGTGCGCTCGCCGACCTCACCGCCAAGGAATCGCCGAAGGCCATCTTCGGCGCCGTGACGAGCCGCCAGCGCGAGCTCGTGGCGCGGCTCGCCGCGCGGCTCGGTGTGGGGCTCGCGGCCGACTGCATCGCGTTCGCCATGGACGGCGACAGGCTCGTCGCCACGCGCCCGGTGTACGCGGGCAAGATCCTCGCGAAGGTGACCTGGGCGAAGGGGCCGTGGGTCGCGACGCTCCGGCCGAACGTCTTCCGTCCCGCGGAGTCGCAGCCGGGCAGGACCGCGGCGATCGAGAAGCCCGCGACGGCGCCGCCGGCGGCCGTCATGAAGTTCGTCGAGCGGCGCGAGGAGGCCTCGACCGGGCTCCCCGAGCTCGCCGAGGCCGAGATCGTGATCTCCGGCGGCCGCGGCATGAAGGGCCCCGAGAACTACGTGATCCTCGAGGAGATGGGACGGGTGATCGGCGCCGCCGTCGGCGCCTCGCGGGCCGCCGTGGACGCCGGCTGGCGACCGCACCGCTTCCAGATCGGCCAGACGGGCCGGACGATCTCGCCGAAGCTCTACCTGGGCTTCGGCGTCTCGGGCGCGATCCAGCACCTCGCCGGCATGCGGACGTCGAAGGTGATCGTCGCCGTGAACAAGGACGCCGAGGCGCCGATCTTCAAGATCGCGGACTACGGCATCGTCGCCGACCTCTTCGAGGTGGTGCCGGAGCTGACGAAAGAGTTCAAGAAGCTCCTGGAAAAATGAATCTCGAGCTCAGCGACGAGCAGCAGATGGTCCAGGCGATGGCGCGGGAGTTCGCCGAGACGGCGGTGCGCCCGATCGCCGCCGCGATCGACCGCGAGGCGCGCTTCCCGCACGAGACGGTCAAGCGGATGGGCGAGCTCGGGCTGATGGGCATCGCCTTCCCGGAGAAGTGGGGCGGGAGCGGCGCCGATGCGGTCTCGTACGTCCTCGCCCTCGAGGAGATCGCCCGGGTCTGCGCGAGCCACGCCGTGGTCATGTCGGTCAACAACTCGCTCTACGGCGATCCCGTCTACAAGCACGGCACCGACGCGCAGCGCGCGCGCTTCCTGACGCCGGTGGCCTCCGGCCACGCCCACGGCTGCTTCGCCCTCACCGAGCCCCAGGCGGGCTCCGACGCGACGAACCAGCACACGCTCGCGATCCGCGACGGCGGCGACTACGTCATCACCGGACGCAAGCTCTTCATCACGAACGGACGCGAGGCGTCGTTCGCGCTCGTCTTCTGCCAGACGGACCGCGCCAAGGGCTCCCGCGGGATCTCGGCGTTCGTCGTCGAGAAGGGTACGCCGGGCTTCGGCGTCGCGAAGACCGAGGACAAGCTCGGTATCCGCGCCTCGGACACCGCCGAGCTCGTCTTCGACGACTGCCGCGTGCCGGCGGCGAACCGGCTGGGCGAGGAGGGGCAGGGGTTCCGGATCGCGCTGGGGGCGATCGACGGCGGGCGCATCGGCATCGCCGCGCAGGCCGTGGGGATCGCGACGGGGGCGTACGAGCGGGCGTTGGCGTACGCGCGCGAGCGGAAATCGTTCGGCGTCCCGATCGGCCAGCACCAGATGGTCCAGTGGATGCTCGCCGACATGGCGACGGCGATCGACGGCGCGCGCCTGCTCACGCTCCGCGCGGCGACGCTCAAGGACGCGGGCCGGCCTTTCTCCAAGGAGGCGGCGATGGCGAAGCTCTTCGCGGCGGAGACGGCCATGAAGGTGACGACCGACGCGATCCAGGTGCACGGCGGCTACGGCTTCATCAAGGATTACGAGGTCGAGCGGTACTTCCGCGACGCGAAGATCACGCAGCTCTACGAGGGCACGTCGCAGATCCAGAAGCTCGTGATCGCGCGGGAGGTGCTGGGCCGATGATCCGGAGCGCGGCGGACGTGACGCGGCTGACCACGGCCGCGGGCGGGAGACACGCATGAGCGACAAGCGCGAATGGGAGCAGCGGACGTACCGGCCGGCCGCCGGCAAGGCGCCCGAGCGGCCGGCGCGGTTCGAGTCGCTCTCGGGTATTCCGATCCAGCCGCTCTACACGCCCGAGGATCTCGCGGGGACGTCGTACGAGGAGCGGCTCGGCTACCCGGGGGAGTATCCGTACACGCGGGGCGTCTACCCGACCATGTACCGGGGCCGGCTCTGGACGATGCGGATGTTCGCCGGGTTCGGCCGTCCCGAGGACACGAACCTCCGCTTCAAGTATCTCCTCAAGCAGGGTCAGACCGGCCTCTCGACCGCGTTCGACATGCCCGCGCTGATGGGCTACGACGCCGACCACCCGCGCGCGCGCGGCGAGGTGGGCAAGGAGGGCGTGTCGATCTCCACGCTCGACGACTTCGAGCGTCTCTTCGCCGACATCCCGCTCGGCGACGTCACCACGTCCATGACGATCAACTGCACCGCGTCGGTCGCGCTGGCGATGTATCTCGCGATCGCCGAGAAGCAGGGGGTCTCGTGGGACCGGGTGGGCGGCACCATGCAGAACGACATGCTCAAGGAGTTCATCGCGCAGAAGGAATGGATCTGCCCGCCCGAGCCCGCGGTCCGCATCGTCACCGACATGATCGAGTTCACGTCCAAGCACGTGCCGCGCTTCAACCCGGTCTCGATCTCGGGCTACCACATCCGGGAGGCGGGGGCGACGGCGGTGCAGGAGCTGGCGTTCACCCTGGCCGACGGGCTCGCGTACGTGGAAGCCGCCCTGGCGCGCGGGCTGGACATCGACAGCTTTGCGCCGAGACTCTCCTTCTTCTTCGACATCCACAACGATTTCTTCGAGGAGATCGCCAAGCTCCGGGCCGCGCGCCGGATGTGGGCGCGCTTCATGAAGGAGCGCTTCGGGGCGAAGAAGCCCGAGTCCATGCGGCTCCGGACGCACACGCAGACCGCGGGCGTCTCGGCGACGGCGCAGCAGCCGCTCAACAACGTCGCGCGGGTCGCCATCCAGGCGCTCGCCGCGGTGCTCGGCGGCGCCCAGTCGCTCCACACCAACTCCTACGACGAGACGTGGGCGCTGCCGACGGAGGACGCGGTGACGGTCGCGCTGCGGACGCAGCAGATCGTCGCCGAGGAGACCGGCGTCGCCCTCACGATCGACCCGCTCGGCGGCTCGTACTACCTCGAGACGCTGACCGATCAGATGGAGGCCGCCGCGCTCGACTACATCAGGAAGATCGACGCGATGGGCGGCATGATCCCGGCGATCGACGGCGGCTACCCGCAGAAGGAGATCGCGGACGCCGCCTATCGCTACCAGCTGATGGACGACCGGGGCGAGAAGGTGGTGGTCGGGGTCAACCAGTACGTCATGAAGGAGGAGCGCCCGATCCACTACCTCAGAATCGACGAGAGCGTGGAGCTGGAGCAGGTCGAGCGCGTCGGGCGGTTCAAGGCGTCGCGGGACATGGCGAAGGTCGAGCGCCGGCTCGCGCAGCTCGCGGAGGCCTGCCGCGGCGGCGGCAACGTGATGCCGGTCCTCATCGACGCCGTGCGCGACTACGCGAGCCTCGGCGAGATCTCCGACGTGTACCGCCAGGTGTTCGGCCTGTACCGCGAACCGATCATCTTTTAGGAGCCAAGTCATGAGCGAGCCGATCCGGGTCACGCGCGCGATGACGAAGAAGCCGAAGCCGAAGGACAGCGAGCTGACGTTCGGCACGGTCTTCACGGACCACATGTTCGTGGTCGACTTTCAGGAGGAGAAGGGCTGGTACGACCCGCGGATCGAGCCGTACGGGCCGTTCAGCCTGGATCCGGCGTGCGCCGTCCTCCACTACGCGCAGGCGATCTTCGACGGCCTGAAGGCGTTCCGCGGCACGGACGGCAAGGTCCGGCTCTTCCGGCCGCAGAAGCACATCGAGCGGATGAACAATTCCGCGAAGCGGATGTGCATCCCCGCGGTCGACCCGGACCTCGCCCTGAAGGCGCTCGTGGATCTCGTCCGCGTCGAGCGGGACTGGGTCCCGTCCACGATCGGCACCTCGCTCTACGTGCGGCCGACGATCATCGCGAGCGAGCCGTTCCTGGGCGTGCGCCCGGCGAAGGCGTACATCTTCTACGTGATCCTCTCCCCCGTCGGGACCTATTACCCCGAGGGCATGAACCCGGTGAAGATCCTCGTGGTCGACAAGTACGTGCGCGCCGTCCAGGGCGGTGTGGGCAACGCGAAGACGGGCGTGAACTACGCGTCGAGCCTCTACGCCGCCGAGGAGGCCAAGCACGAGGGTTTCACGCAGGTGCTCTGGCTCGACGGCCGCGAGCGGAAGTACCTCGACGAGGTCGGCACGATGAACATCATGCTGAAGATCGGCGACGAGGTGCTCACGCCCTCGCTCGAGCAGGGCACGATCCTGCCGGGCGTCACCCGCGACTCCGCGCTCACGCTCATGCGCGAGTGGGGGCTGCGCGTCTCCGAGCGCCAGATCTCGATCGACGAGGTCGCCAAGGCGGCCCACAGCGGCGCGCTCAAGGAGGTCTGGGGCACCGGCACGGCCGCGGTCATCTCGCCCGTCGGCGAGCTGGCCTATCGCGGCGAGCGGATCGTCGTCAATGAGGGCAAGATCGGTGGGCTGACACAGAAGCTCTACGACGCGATCGTCGGGATCCAGTACGCGACGGCGCCCGACACGCACGGCTGGACCGTGCTCGTCGAATAGGAGGGGACGATGGCCTCGTGCGTCTTCTGCAAGATCCGTGACGGGCAGGTCCCGTCCATGAAGGTTTTCGAGGACGAGAAGACCTTCTGCATCATGGACATCAACCCGGTCAATCCGGGCCACTGCCTCGTGATCACGAAGGCGCACGCGACGACGCTTCTGGACGCCGAGCTCGCCGACCTCCAGGCCGCGCTGGCGACGGCCAAGCGCGTCGCCGGCGCCCTCATGAAGGCGCTCGAGCCCGAGGGGCTCAACATGCTCCAGGCCAACGGCCCCGCGGCGTTCCAGTCGGTCCCGCACTTCCACCTCCACCTGATCCCCCGCTGGATGCGCGACGGCAAGGGGTTCGACTGGACGCTCGTGCCGGGCGACCGCGAGGAGATCGCGAAGGCCGGCGAGAAGCTCCGCGCGGCGCTGGCGGGTGCTCCATGACGGCCGAGCGTACGGTGCGCGTCGTCGTCGCCAAGCCGGGCCTCGACGGCCACGACCGCGGGGCGAAGATCGTCGCGCGGGCGCTCCGCGACGCGGGGTTCGAGGTGATCTACACGGGCCTGCACCAGACGCCCGAGCAGATTGTCGCGACGGCGATCCAGGAGGACGCCGACGCCATCGGACTCAGCGTGCTCTCGGGCGCCCACAACTACCTCTTCAAGCGCGTCCTCGAGCTGCTGCGCGAGAAGGGCGCGGAGGACGTCGCCGTTTTCGGCGGCGGCATCATCCCGGCCGAGGACATCGCCGCGCTCAAGGCCCTCGGCGTCAAGGAGCTGTTCACGCCGGGCACGACCACCCAGGACATCGTCCGCTTCGTCCGCGAGCACGTCCGCGCGGCGGTCTGAGGCGGTAGGGACGGCGGGGTCGGTCTCCGATGATCCGCAAGATCGGCGGGAAGTACGTGGTGCTCTCGGAGACGACCGGGCGCCGCTTCGGCGCCTACGCCACGAAGGCGGAGGCCGAGAAGCGCCTGAGGCAGATCGAGATGTTCAAGCACCTGCGGACGTCGGGCGCCCGGCCGCGCGCCCGGCGGCGAGGCTAGCGCGGTGGATTTCGACCTGACCGACGACCAGCGGCGCATCCGCGACGTCGCGCGCGAGTTCGCCGGGGCCGAGCTGGGCGACAAGATCGCGCCCTACGACGAGCGTCACGAGTTCCCGTGGCCGATCGTGAAGAAGCTCGGCCCGCTCGGCCTCCTCGGCGTGCTGGTGCCGGAGGAGTACGGCGGCGCCGGCCTCGACTACGTCTCGTACGCGGTGATCGTCGAGGAGCTGAACCGGGGCGACGCCTCGGTGGGCATCACCATGTGGGCCCACAACTCGCTCTGCACGAATCACATCGCGACGTTCGGCTCGCCCGAGCAGAAGCGCGCGTACCTGCCGCGCCTCGCCACCGGCGAGGCGCTCGGCGCCTGGGGGCTCACCGAGCCCGGCTCGGGCTCCGACGCCGCCGCGCTCCGGACGCGCGCCGAGCTGCACGGCGGCGAGTGGATCCTCAACGGCTCCAAGGCCTTCATCACCAACGCCTCGGTCGCGACGCTCGCGGTCGTGATGGCGCGGACCGATCCGGCGAAGGGCTCCAAGGGCATCTCGGCCTTCGTCCTCGAGAAGGGCATGCCGGGCTTCAGCGCCGGCAGGCCGTACCGGAAGCTCGGCCTCCACGCCTCCGACACCGCCGAGCTGGTCTTCGAGGACGCGCGCGTGCCCGCGGCGAACCTGCTCGGCGAGCCCGGCGCGGGATTCGTGCAGGCGATGAAGGTCCTCGAAGGCGGACGCATCGCGATGGCGGCGATGGCCGTCGGTATCGGGCAGGCGGCCGTGGACCAGGCCGTCAAGTACATGAAGCAGCGGAGCGCGTTCGGCAAGACGCTCGCCGAGTTCAACGGCCTCCAGGGGATGCTCGCGGACGTCGCGACCGACGTGGAGGTCGGGCGCCTCCTCACGCTGCGCGCGGCCTGGCTGAAAGACGCCGGGCGCCCCGCGATGCACGCCGCGGCGATGGCGAAGCTCTTCGCCTCCGAGGCGGCCATGAAGGCCGCCACGAAGGCCGTGCAGATCCACGGCGGCGCGGGCTACATCACCGAGTTTCCCGTCGAGCGGATCTTCCGCGACGCGAAGCTCACCGAGATCGGCGAGGGGACCTCCGAGATCCAGCGCCTGGTCATCGCGCGCGAGCTCCTCCAGCTGTCGTGAGCGCGGCCGCGCCGCTCATCACGATCGAGGGCGTCAGCAAGCGCTACGCGACCAGCTCGGGCGCCGTGGAGGCGCTTCACGACGTCTCGCTCAGCGTCGGCGAGGGCGAGTTCTGCTCGCTCATCGGCCCGTCGGGCTGCGGCAAGTCGACGCTCCTCGGCATGCTGGGCGGCCTCGCGGCGCCGGACTCCGGCCGGGTCCTCGTCGAGGGCCGGGCCGTCGCCGGCCCGGACCCCCGGCGCGTGGCCACCGTGTTCCAGGATCCGGGCCTCTTTCCGTGGCGCACGGCGCTCGAGAACGTCGAGTTCGGCCTCGAGCTGCAGGGCGTGCCGGCCGGGCGGCGGCGCGCGGTCGCGACCGAGCTCCTGGGGCCGCTCGGCCTCACCGGGTTCGGGGGCAAGTACCCGCGCGAGCTCTCGGGCGGCATGCGGCAGCGTGTGGCGATCGGCCGCGCGCTCGCGATCGACACGAAGATCCTCCTGATGGACGAGCCCTTCGGCGCGCTCGACGAGCAGACGCGCCTGCTCATGGGCGAGTGGCTCCTCGAGATCTGGCGGCGGACGCGGAAGACCGTCATCTTCGTCACGCACAGCCTCCACGAGGCGCTCTTTCTCTCGACGCGGATCGCCGTGATGACGGCGCGCCCGGGGCGGATCAAGTCGGTCCTCGATCTCGGGATCGACTACCCGCGGCTCATGGAGGCGCCCGAGCTCGTCACACTGCGCGCGAAGCTCTGGCACGAGATCCGCGAGGAGTCGCTCCGGGCGATGGGCGGGCTGTCGTGATCGTCGTCCTCGTCCGGTTGGCGCTGCTCGCTGCCGTCGTCGCGGCCTGGGAGCTCGCGGGCCGCGCGGCGAACCCGCTCGTGGCCGTCCCCCCCTCGGCGGTGCTCCCGGCCCTGCGCGAGCTCCTGCTGCTCCGCTCGTACCCCGATCTGGGCCCGAGCATTCTCCTCACGCTGCGCGAGATCGCGACGGCCTATGCGCTCGCGGTCGCCGCCGGGCTCACGGTCGGGTTCGCGCTGGGGATGAACCGCCTCCTGGGCCGCGCGTACGGGCCGATGATCGCGGCGCTCTACGCGGTGCCGGCCGTCGTCTGGTATCCCTCGCTGATGCTCTTCTTCGGGCTCGACGCCGCCTCGAAGATCGCGTTTGGATTCCTCCTCGGCTTCTTTCCGGTCACGCTCGCGGTCGTCGCCGGGATCCGCCAGGTGAACCCCCACCTCGTCACGGTGGCGCGGAGCTATGGCGCGGGCCCGTTCACCGTCTTCGCCCGGGTCATGGTGCCCGCGATGCTCTTCACGCTCGTGGGCGGCCTCCGCACCGGGCTCGCGCTCTCGGTGATCGGCGTGATCGTCGGCGAGATCCTCGGCAGCAAGCGGGGGATGGGCGCGCTGATCAACCACGCGTACGGCCTGCTCCGTACGGCCGACTACGTCGCCCTCGTGCTCGTGACGCTGGTGCTGATCGTGGGCAGCGATCTGGTGGCCGGGCTCGTCGAGCGCCGGGCGCGCCTCTGGAGCGAGTCGTGAGCGCGCTCCGGGTGCATGCGCTCCAGGCGCTGAGCGCGCTGGCGCTGCTCGGCGCGTGGGAGGCCGTGGCGCGCGCGGGCTGGGTCGACCC
Organism: Methylomirabilia bacterium; assembly: GCA_041496385.1. Classification (GTDB taxonomy): domain Bacteria; phylum Methylomirabilota; class Methylomirabilia; order Rokubacteriales; family CSP1-6; genus AR19. Next base: position 10,235 of record JBGQEL010000117.1, read on the forward strand.
GCTCTTCGTCCCCGCGCCCAGCGCCGTCGCGCGGGCGCTCCGGGCGATCGGCGGCCCGGCGCTCGCGGCGCTTGGCGACACGCTCGGCAAGACCGCGGTCGCCTACGTCCTGTCGGTGGTCCTGGGCGTCGCGGCCGGGCTGCTCGTCGGCTCCGTGCGCCTGCTCCGCGACGTCCTGAACCCGTTCGTCATCGCGCTCTACGGAATCCCGAAGATCCTCGTGCTGCCCTGGATCGTGCTGCTCCTCGGCTACGGGACCGCGCCGGCGATCTTCTATGGCACGATCCACGGCCTGTTCCCGATCCTCGTGCTGGTGATGGGCGCGGTCCGCGACGTGGATCGCACGCTCGTCACCGTGGCGCGCGCCTACGGCGCCACGACGTGGCAGCTCTACTGGAAGGTGCTGCTGCCCGCGATCGTCCCCTCCGTGTTCGCGGGCATGCGCCTGGGGATCGTCTTCTGCCTGCTGGGCGTGCTCGTCGTGGAGATGTTCGCCGGCGTGCGCGGCATGGGCTACGTGATGGGCTCGCTCGCGAACGGCTTCCAGGCGCCCGAGCTGTTCGCCGCCACGGCGCTGGTCTCCGCGGCGTCCATCTCGATCGTCCTGGCGCTCGACCACGCGAGCGAGCGCCTGTCCCACTGGCGGGGCTGATCACTCCGGAGGCGGAACTTTCCGGTTTCGGCGCCCAGTTTCTTCCCACGCTGGACCCGCGACCCGCCGCCTCGCGTCCATAGAAATCAATCATTTCGGAGACACCACCCCGAGGAACGCTTATTGCTCTTTCCCCGACTGTCCGCCGGCCAGCGTGCCGGGAAGGAGGATGGTCATGGGGTCGTCAATCTCCGCCGAGATCGTGACGGTGTACCGGATGCTCGATGGCTCGATCTACCATCGGCGCTGCGGCCAGAAGATCACGCTGAAGGGCCAGCGCGCCGGGCTCGAAGTGGATTTCTACTGCTTCACCTGCGCCGAGTCGGTGACGCTTCCGTTCTGCGTGCTCGGGAATATCCCGGTCGCGGACGGCGCGGTCGTCTGAGTCCCTACTCGCCCTTCAGCGTCGGGTCGAGGAGGTCGCGTAGCCAGTCGCCGGTGCGGCTCACCACGAGCGAGGCCAGCATCAGCACCAGGCCGGGAAACGTCGAGATCCACCACGCCGAGTCGAGATACTCCCGGCCCTCGTAGATCATCCCGCCCCAGGACGGCGTCGGCGGCTGGATGCCGAGGCCGAGGAACGAGAGCGTCGCCTCGAGCACGATCGCGCGAGCCAGCTCGAGCGTCGCGATGACGACCAGCGTGGAGAGCACGTTCGGCACGATGTGGCGCAGCACCACGCGCGCGGCCGAGCCGCCCAGCGCGTGGATCGCGTCCACGAACTCCCGCGAGCGCAGCACGAGCACCTGTGAGCGGAGGATGCGCGCGTAGGACACCCACCCCGAGAGGCCCACGACGACGATCAGCGTGGGGAAGCTCGGCCCGAGCACCGCGATGATCCCGATCGCGAGCAGGATGAACGGAAAGGCCAGCTGGGCGTCGGCGAGCGTCATGATCGCGCCGTCGACCCAGCCGCCGCGATAGCCCGCCGCGATGCCGAGCGCGGCGCCGACGAAGCCGCCGACGACCACGGCGGCGAGCCCCACCACGAGCGAGACGCGCGAGCCGTAGATCACGCGGGAGAGCACGTCGCGCCCGAGCTGGTCGGTGCCGAGGAGGCGCGCGCGGCCGTCGGGCGCCGCGAGCGTCGGCCGGGCGAGCCGGCCGCGGAGCGCCTGGCGCGTCGGGTCGTGCGGCGCCAGCCACGGCGCCGCGGCGGCGATTCCCGCGAGCAGCAGGACGAACGCCAGCCCCGCGACGGCCAGGTGCAATGTCCGCCGCGCGCGGGCGCCGCCTACCCCGAGGGGGGCGGCCGGGGCGTCAACGAGGGCGGACGCGGGGATCGAGGAAGCCATAGATCAGGTCGATCGCGAAGTTGATGACGATGAACATGATCGCGGAGAAGAAGACGGCGCACTGCACGACCGGGTAGTCGCGGTTGTAGATCGACTGGATCGCGAGCCGGCCGATCCCGGGCCAGGCGAAGACGGTCTCGGTGACGACGGCCCCGCCGAGCAGCGTCCCGAACTGGAGGCCCGTGATCGTCACGATGGGGAGCGCCGCGTTCTTCAGCGTGTGCTTGGCGACGACGAGCCACTCGGAGACCCCCTTGGCGCGCGCGGTGCGGATGTAGTCGGCGCGCAGCACTTCGAGGACCGCCGAGCGCGTGAGCCGGGCGATCGAGGCCATCGTGAAGGCGCCGAGCGTGAGGGCGGGGAGGACGAGGTGCGTCCAGTCGCCGCGCCCGCCCGTGGGAAACAGGTCGGCCTTCAGCGAGAGCACCAGGATGAAGAGGATGCCGAGAAAGAACGTCGGCGCCGCCTGGCCGACGAGCGCCACGCCCATCGCGACGTGATCCACGAGCGAGTTGCGGCGGATCGCCGAGAAGACGCCGATCGGCACGGCGACGAGCGCCGCGAGGAGGAACGAGGTCAGGCCCAGCTCGAGCGTGGCGCCCAGGTAGCCCCTCACCACCGTGAACGCCGGCTCGCGGAAGTGGATCGAGCGGCCGAAGTCGCCGCGGAGGACGTTGCCGGCGAAGACCGCGTACTGGACGGGCAGCGCGCGGTCGAGGCCGAGCTCGCGGCGCACGCGCATGATCTCGCTCGTCGGCGCGTCGGGCGGCAGCAGCAGCGGCACGGGGTCGCCCGACAGCCGCATGACGACGAAGACCACCGTCGTGACGAGCCAGACGGCCACGAGCGCTCGGAAGATCTTCGGGCCGAGGAAGCCGAGGACGCCGCGCATCGAGGCATGCGCGCCCGGGGCCCCGGCGGCGGGACCCCGGACGCAGAGGGGCCGCTACGCGCGCTTGAACTTGAAGTTGAAGCGCCGGATCTCGAACTGCTGGTTCGGGTTCGGCGTGAACTCCACGAACTTCTGCAGCCCGTAGTCCTCGTAGGGCTGGATGATCGGAATCCACGGGAGGTGCTCGAGGAAGATCTTCGTCATCTCCTTGTAGGCCTCGCCCCGGAACTTCTCGTCGATCGAGAAGCGGGCGGCGTTGCCCAGCTCATCCCAGCGCGTGTGGCGCCAGTAGTCCTGGGGGCCGCCGGGGCCGAGCAGCCGCCACATCATGCCGTCGGGGTCGCCGAGCGTGGAGGTGGGATCGGACCAGAACACGCCCTTGAACGACCTCTCGCGGTTCTTCTGGGCGCGCACCGAGTACTCGATGACCTCGACCTTGGCGTTGACGCCGGCGTCCTTCCACATGCCCTGGATCGCTTCCGACATCTGCTTGTCGTTGGTCAGGTAGCCGACGGTCGTCTCGATGACGATCTCCTCGCCCTTGTAGCCGGCCTTCTTGAGGAGATCGCGGGCCGCGCTCGGGTTGTAGGCGAGCGGCGGCAGCGACCCGTCGAAGTGGTTGTCGCCCTTGGCGATCGGCTGACTCGGCACGATGCCGCGATTGCGCCACAGCTCCTTGACGACCGCCTCGCGGTCGATGGCGTGCGACAGTGCCTGCTTGACGAGCGGGTTGTCGAGCGGCGGCCGCTTGCTGTTGACGGCCAGCACGTACAGCCCCGCGTAGAGCGCGCCGGCCACCCGCGTCGTGGCGTTGCCGGCCACGCGCTCGCCCTGGTCGGCCGGCAGCTGCGTGATGA
>JBGQEL010000118.1:0-13406 GCA_041496385.1 Methylomirabilia bacterium
CAGCGCGTCTACACACCGGGCGACCGCCTGGACTGCCTCGTCGCGATGAATCCGGCCGCGCTCAAGGTGCACCTGCGCGACCTGAAGACGGGCGGGCTGCTGATCGTCAACACGCAGGCGTTCGAGAAGCGCAACCTCGACAAGGCCGGCTACGCGACGAACCCGCTCGACGATCCGGCGCTCGGCGAGCGCTACCGCCTCCACAAGGTGGACATGACGGCGCTCACGCTCGAGGCGATCAAGGACCTGCCGCTCGACACGAAGGAGAAGGACCGCACCAAGAACTTCTTCGCGCTCGGGCTGGTGTCCTGGATCTACACGCGTCCGCTCGAGCCGACGCTCGACTGGATCAAGAAGAAGTTCGCGAAGACTCCGGCGATCGCCGAGGCGAACACGCGCGTGCTCAAGGCGGGCCACGCCTACGGCGAGACGGCGGAAATCTTCGGCGAGCACTACGCCGTCGAGGCGGCCGAGATGCCGCCCGGCCTCTACCGCGCGATGACGGGCAACCGCGCCCTCGCCTGGGGGCTCCTCGCCGCGGGCCAGCGCTCGAAGGTTCCCATCGTGTACGGCGCGTATCCGATCACACCGGCGAGCGACATCCTCCACGAGCTCGCGCTGCACAAGCGCTTCCGCGTCCGGACGATCCAGGCCGAGGACGAGATCGCGGCGGTGACCGCCGCCATCGGCGCCGCCTTCGGCGGGGCGATCGGCGTGACCGCCTCGAGCGGCCCGGGCATCGCCCTCAAGGGCGAGGGGATCGGTCTGGCCGTGACGGCCGAGCTGCCGCTCGTGATCTTCGACATCCAGCGCGGCGGGCCGTCCACCGGTCTCCCGACGAAGACCGAGCAGGCGGACCTGATGCAGGCGCTCTACGGACGCAACAGCGAGTCGCCGGTCGTCGTCCTGGCGCCCGCCACCCCGGGCGACTGCTTCTACATCGCCTACGAGGCGGTGCGCATCGCCGCGAAGTACATGGTCCCCGTCATGGTGCTGAGCGACGGGTTCCTGGCGAACGGCTCAGAGCCGTGGCTCATCCCCGACCCGGAGACGCTGCCGCCGATCGACATCCAGTTCCGCACCGAGAAGGACGGGTTCTTCCCGTATCTCCGCGACCCCGCGACGCTGGCGCGGCCGTGGGTGCGCCCCGGCACGCCCGGGCTCGAGCACCGGATCGGCGGGATCGAGAAGCAGGACGTGACGGGCAACATCTCGTACGATCCCGACAACCACGACCACATGGTCCGGACGCGCGCCGAGAAGGTGCGTCGCGTCGCCCAGGAGATCCCGCCGACGTCCATCAACGGCCCGGCCACCGGCGACGTGCTCGTCGTGGGCTGGGGCGGGACGTACGGCGCGATCACCGCGGCGGTGGAACGCGCCCAGGCCGAGGGCAAGTCCGTCGCGTCGATTCACCTGCGCCATCTGAACCCGCTGCCGCCCGACCTCGGACACATCCTGCGCGAGTACCGCCGCGTGCTCGTGCCCGAGATCAACCTCGGCCAGCTCGTGCGCGTGCTGCGCGCCGAGTACCTCGTGGACGCCGTCGGCTTCAACCGGGTCCGCGGCCTGCCGCTGGCCAGCGACGAGATCGCGGAAGCCATCAACCAACTCGTAGGGAGTCCCGCATGAGTCCGAGCGGCGCCGGCGCCAAGGAAGCCCCGAAGTACACGAAGAAGGACTTCGAGTCCGATCAGGACGTCCGCTGGTGCCCCGGCTGCGGGGACTACGCGATCCTGTCGGCCGTGCAGAAGTCGATGCCCGACCTCGGGATCCCGAAGGAGGACATCGTCTTCATCTCGGGCATCGGCTGCTCGAGCCGGTTCCCGTACTACATGAACACGTACGGCTTCCACACGATCCACGGCCGCGCGCCGGCGGTGGCGACCGGGCTCCGCGTGGCGCGCCCGGACCTCAAGATCTTCGTGGTGACCGGCGACGGCGACGGGCTCTCGATCGGCGGCAACCACCTGCTTCACGTGCTCCGCCGCAACGTGAACCTGACGATTCTCCTGTTCAACAACCGGATCTACGGCCTCACGAAGGGCCAGTACTCGCCGACGAGCGAGCTCGGCAAGGTCACGAAGTCCACGCCCATGGGCTCGAGCGACCGCCCCGTGAACCCGCTCGCCTTCGCCCTGGGCTGCGGCGCCACGTTCGTCGCGCGCACGGTGGACCGCAACATCCAGCACATGGAAGAGATGCTCCGGCGTGCCGCGCGGCACCACGGCACCGGCTTCATCGAGATCCTCCAGAACTGCAACGTCTACAACGACAAGGCGTGGAACGTCATCTACGACAAGGAGTCGAAGCTCCAGTACGAGCTGCGGCTCGAGCACGGCAAGCCCCTGCTCTACGGCCCTCCCGACGACCGGAACGCGGTCATCATGGACGGCGTGGTGCCCAAGGTGGTGAAGGCGAAGAGCGTCCCCGAGAGCGCGCTCTGGGTCCACGACGAGAAGAACCTGAACGCGGCCAAGCTCCTCGCGGACCTCTTCGCGCCCGACTTCCCGATCCCGATCGGCGTGCTCACCGCCGTCGAGGCGCCGGTGTACGAGGAGATCATCCTGCAGCAGGAGCAGAAGGCGATCTCCGAGCGCGGCCCCGGCGACATCGCCAAGCTCCTGACCTCCGGAGACACCTGGAAGATCTCCTGATCGCGCCGGGGTGTCGCCCATGCTGCTGAGCCCCGGCGTCGTCGGCGAGCTCCAGCGGATCCTGGGCGCCGGCGGTCTCATCCTCTCGCCCGAGGGCCGGCTCGTCTACGAGTGCGACATGCACACCTTCTACAAGGGCGCGCCCGACGCCGTCGCCCTCCCCGAGCGCGCCGAGCAGGTCGTCGAGATCGTGCGCCTCTGCCGGCGCGAGCGCCTCCCCATCGTGCCGCGCGGCTCGGGGACCGGGCTCATCGGCGGCGTGGCGGCGCCGTCCGGCGGGGTGATGGTCGGCCTCAACCGGATGACCCGGGTCCTCGACGTGGATCTTCCCAATCGCTGCGCCACCGTGCAGCCCGGGCTCATCAACCTCTGGCTGACGAAGGCGGTGCAGGACCGGGGCTGGTTCTTCGCCCCCGACCCGTCGAGCCAGATGGTGTCCTCGATCGGCGGCAACGTCTCGACCAACGCCGGCGGGCCGCACTGCCTCAAGTACGGGATCACGACCAACCACGTCCTCGGCCTCGAGGTTGTCACGGGCACGGGTGAGCTCGTGCGGCTGGGCGGCAAGGTCGCCGACCGGCCGGGCTACGATCTCACGGGCGCGACGGTCGGCTCCGAGGGCACGTTCGGCCTCGTGACCGCGGTCACCGTGCGCCTCACGCACGCCGCGCAGGCGGTCAAGACGATCCTCGCCTCGTTCACCGCGATCGAGGACGCCTCGGAGGCGGTCTCGGCGATCATCGCAAGCGGCATCATCCCCGCCGCGCTCGAGATGCTCGACGAGCTGATGATCCGCGCGATCAACGAGGGCACGGGGGCGGGATATCCCAAGGACGCCGCGGCCGTGCTCCTGATCGAGCTCGACGGCCCCGCGGCCGAGGTGGACGCGCAGGGCGAGCGCGCCGCGCTCTTCTGCTGGGAGCGCGGCGCCCTCGAAGTGCGCGTGGCGCGGGACGACGCCGAGCGCGCGCTGCTCTGGAAGGGGCGGAAGGAGGCGGCGGGCGCGGTGGGGCGGCTCGCGCCGGCCTACCTGCTGCAGGACGCCGTGGTCCCGCGCTCCAAGCTGCCGGCGATCATGCGCGAGCTGGTCCTGATCGGCGCCCGCCACCGCGTCCAGATCGCCAACGTCTTCCACGCGGGCGACGGCAATCTCCACCCGCTGATTCTCTACGACGACCGGAACCCGGACGAGCTCGAGCGCGCCAAGGCGGCGAACGAGGAGCTGCTGCGCGCGTGCATCGCGATGGGCGGGACGGTCACCGGTGAGCACGGTGTGGGCCTCGACAAGGCGAAGAACCTGCCGCTCCAGTACGCCGACGCCGACCTGAACTTCATGTTCCGCCTCCGGCGCGTCTTCGACCCCGACGGGATCATGAATCCGGGCAAGCTCCTGCCCACGCACCCGGCCTGCGGCGAGGGCTTCCGTCCCGAGCGCCCGCGCCTGCCCGAGGGCGCCTGGATCTGATGCCGGTCGCCGCGCGGTCGATCGTGAGCGCGCTGCGCGGGATGCTGGGTGGGGAGCGCGTGCGCGACGACGAGGCGGCGCGCGCCGCCGCCGCGCTCGACGGCCTCGCCCCGCGCTGGGTTGTGAGGCCGGCCGCGCTCGCGCAGGTGCGCGATGTACTCGGCCTCGCGCACGACGCGGGCCTCGCGGTCATCCCGCGCGGCAGCGGCTCGAGCCTCGAGCTCGGCCACCCGCCGGCGCGCATGGACGTGCTGCTCGATCTCTCGGGGCTGGACCGGATCGTCGAGTACAACCCGGACGATCTGACCATCACCGTCGAGGCCGGTGCGACGGTCGGCGCGCTCACGGCGCGGCTCGCCGCGCGCCGGCAGATCCTGCCCCTCGACCCGCCCGGCGCCCTCACGCGGACGCTCGGCGGGGTCGCCGCCACCAACGCGAGCGGGCCGCTCCGCGCGCGCTACGGCACGATGCGCGACCTGGTGCTCGGCGTGCGGTTCGTGCAGGCGGACGGTGTCCTGACCTGGGGCGGCGCCCGCGTGGTCAAGTCGGTGAGCGGTTACGACGTGCCGAAGCTGATGGTGGGCTCGCTCGGAACGCTCGGCGTCCTCGGCGAGCTGACGCTCCGGCTCTATCCGCTGCCGGACGCCGAGGCCACGTGGCTCGTGTCCTGCCGTGATGCCGCCGCGGCGCAGGAGCTGGTCCTCCGGATTCTCGACTCGACCATCCAGCCGGGCCGCGTCGAGCTGCTCAACGGCGCCGCGCTCGCGGCGTGCGGCGCGGTCGAGAGCGCCGCCGCCGTGGCGGTCTCCATCGCGACCGTGGAGGCCGCGGTTCGGGCGCAAGGGGAGGCGCTGGACGCGCTGGCGCGCGCGGTCGGCGCCGCGGCGCGGCCCGGCGGCGAGGACTTCTGGACGCGCTACGGCGCGGCGACCGAGGGCGGGCGAGGCACGACGCTCCTCGTCGCCACGCTCGCGTCGAAGCTGGCCGAGACGGTCGCCGAGATCGAGCGGAGCGGGCCGGCGATGATCGCGGGGTGCGGCGCGCTCGGGAGCCTGCGGGTGTCGCTCCCGTCGCGCGACCCGGCGCACGTGAAGGCCGTCGTCGAGCGTCTCCGCGCCCGCCTGGCACCGGACGGCGGCAGCGTCGTCGTCCAGCGCGCGCCGCGCGACGTGCGCGTCGCCGTCGATCCGTGGGGCCCGATCGCGCCCGGCGCCTTCGCGCTCATGCAGGCACTCCGGGACGAGTTCGACCCCGCGCGCGTGCTGAACCCCGGCCGCTTCGTCGGCGGGCTCTGATGCCGGGCGCGTTCACCCACTCCGGCGCGCCCGATCTCGACGAGATCCGCAAGTGCGTCCACTGCGGCATCTGCCTACCACAGTGCCCGACCTATCGCGTCCTCGGCGAGGAAATGGACTCGCCGCGCGGCCGGATCTACCTGATGCGGGCTGCGGCGGAAGGTCGCGTCGGGCTCAGCGAGACCTTCCAGCGCCATTTCGACCTCTGTCTCGGCTGCCGCGCCTGCGAGACCGCGTGCCCGTCGGGGGTGAGGTTCGGCTCGCTCCTCGAGGCGACACGCGCGCAGCTCAGGCGAGACGGTCCGGGCCCGACGCACCGGCTCCTCCAGGCCCTCGTCTTCGCGGTCGTTCCCGAGCCGGGGCGTCTGGGTGCGGCCCTGGCGGCCTTCGCCGTCTACAGGCGCTCCGGGCTCCGCGCACTCGTGCGGGCGACGGGTCTGCTGCGGCGGCTCCCGCGCCTCGCGGCGATGGAGGCACTGCTCGAGGACGTCCCGAGGGCGATTCGGCTGCCCGAGCTCCTGCCCGCCCGCGGACGGGCGCGCGGACGCGTCGGGCTTCTCACCGGCTGCGTCCAGCGCCATCTCTATCCGGGCGTGAACCGGGACACGGCGCGCCTCCTGGCGCTGGCCGGCTACGAGGTCGTGATCCCGCGAGCGCAGGGCTGCTGCGGCGCGCTGGAGCTCCACGCCGGACGGGTGGACGCCTACAGGGCGCGCGCCCGCGCGCTGGCCGCGGCGTTTCCCGACGACCTCGACGCCATCGTCACCAACGCCGCCGGCTGCGGCGCCGCGATGAAGGAGTACGGCCACGCCCTGCCGGAGATCGGCGGCTTCGCCGGACGCGTGCGCGACGTCACCGAAGTTCTCGCCGGGGTCGACCTGCCACTCGGACCCCTCGCGCTCACCGTGACCTACCACGACGCCTGCCATCTGGCCCACGGCCAGCGCGTGCGGAGAGAGCCGCGGGAACTTCTCCGCCGCATCCCGGGCCTCCGCGTCGTCGAGCTTCCCGACAGCGAGCTCTGCTGCGGCAGCGCCGGCATCTACAACCTGCTCGAGCCCGAGATGGCGCGGGAGCTCCTCGCGCGGAAGATCGAGCGGATCGCGGAGACCGGCGCGCGGGTCGTCGCGGCGACCAACCCGGGGTGCCTGCTCCAGATCGCGCAGGGCTGCCGGGAGCGCGGCCTGGACGTGGCGCTCGTCCATCCCGTAGAGTTGCTGGCGAGGGCCGCCGATGCGTATCAGGGTTAGGGACCACGTGAAGCTCCAGCCGGACCGGATGGCGAAGATCGCCCTGGCCACGACCGAGCGCGCGCAGCTCGACCTCTATTGCGTGGCGCCGGGCCAGTCGCAGAAGCCGCACACCCACGGCGATCAGGACAAGATCTACTACGTCCTCGAGGGCCGGGGACGCTTCCGGGTGGGCGCCGAGGAAGAGGCGCTCGAGCCGGGGGACGCGACCGTCGCGCGCGCCGGCGTCGAGCACGGGCTCGTCAACGACGGGACGGCGCCGCTGCTCGTGCTGGTCGTCGTCACGCCGCCGCCCGCGCCAGCGCACGTGTCTCGGGCCACCCACGGCGGCACCGGCCCCGCGGCACCCGATAAGTGACCGCGCCCGTCCGCGCGTCGCTCATGGTGACCTGTCTCGGCGACATGTTCTTTCCCGAGGTGGGCGTGCGCGTCGTCCGGCTCCTCCGGCGGCTCGGCGTCGTCGTCGATTTCCCCGAGGGACAGACCTGCTGCGGCCAGCCGCTGTTCAACTCCGGATATCACGGGGGCGCCGCGCGGCTCGCCGCCCGGACCGTCGAGCTCTTCAAGGCCGCCGAGCACGTCGTCGTGCCCTCGGGCTCTTGCGCGTACATGGTCAAGCACGAGTTCCCCAGCCTCCTGCGCGATTCCGCCGCCCGCGAGAGCGCCGCGCGGCTCGCCGGCCGGACCTGGGAGCTGTCGCAGTTCCTCGTGCGGGTGCTCGGGACGACGCGGTTCAGGGCCAGCGTGAGCGGGCGCGTGACCTATCACGACTCCTGCCACCTCCTGCGCGGCCTCCACGAGTCCGAGAGCCCGCGCGCGATTCTCCGGAACCTCGAGGGCGCCGAGCTGGTCGACCTGCCGGGCCACGACGAATGCTGCGGCTTCGGGGGGTCGTTCTCGGTGCGGCTGCCGGAGGTCTCCTCGCAGATCCTCGAGAAGAAGCTGAAGAACATCGAGGCGACGGGCGCCGCGTGCGTCGTGGCGTGCGACGCGGGGTGCCTCATGCAGATGGGCGGCGGGCTGCGCCGCCGGAGGTCGAAGGTGCGGCCGGTTCATCTGGCCGAGCTGCTCGACGGCGGCGCGTCGTGAGCGACACCGATCTCTCCGTCCCGTTCCGGCGCCGCGCGAACGGCGCCCTGAAAGACCGACACCTCCAGGAAGCGCTGACGATTGCGACGACCAAGTTCATCGACCTGCGCCGCGAGGCGTTCGGCGAGTTCCCCGAGGGCGAGGGGCTGCGCGACCTGGCGCGCGAGATCAAGGAGGCGACGCTCCAGCATCTCGACCGCTATCTGGACCAGCTCATCGACAGTGTCGAGCGGCTGGGCGGTCACGTGCACTACGCGGGGACGTCCGACGAGGCCCGGCGTGTGGTCCTGGACATCGCGGCGCGCACCGGCGCGCGGATGGCGGTCAAGTCGAAGTCGATGGCGACCGAGGAGATCCACCTGAACGAGGCGCTCGAGGCGGCGGGGGTGACCCCGATCGAGACGGATCTGGGCGAGTACATCATCCAGCTCGCGCACGAGCGCCCGTCCCACATCATCGCGCCGGCGATCCACAAGACGAAGGGCCAGGTCGCCGAGCTCTTCGCCAAGGAGCTGAAGCGCGAGGTCGCGGCGGACCCCGAGGTGCTGACGGAGATCGCCCGCGGTGAGCTGCGCGAGAAGTTTCTGAAGGCGGACCTCGGGATCACCGGCGCCAACTTCGCCGTTGCCGACACGGGCACGATCGTGCTGGTGACGAACGAGGGCAACGGCCGCATGGTGACCTCGCTGCCGCGGGTCCACGTGGCGGTGATGGGCGTCGAGAAGGTCGTGCCCTCGATGACCGACCTCATGGTCTTCCTGCAGATCCTGGCCAAGAGCGCGACGGGCCAGAAGCTCTCGGTCTACACGACGCTCGTCCGCGGGCCCCGGCGGGCGGGGGAGCTGGAGGGGCCCGACGAGTTCCACCTGGTGCTGCTCGACAACGGGCGGATCGGGCAGCTCGCGGGGCCGCTGCGCGAGTCGCTCTCCTGCCTGCGCTGCGGCGCCTGCCTGAACGTCTGCCCCGTCTACCGGCAGATCGGCGGCCACGCCTACGGGCACACGTATCCCGGGCCGATCGGGATCCTCCTCACGGCGATGCTCGAGGGCCCGCGCTCGGTGAAGGATCTCGCGCACGCCTCCTCGCTCTGCGGCGCCTGCGTCGACGCCTGCCCGGTCCGCATCGACATTCCGCGGATGCTCGTCGAGCTGCGCCGCGAGGGGGCCGAACGGAGGATCGCGCCGTGGACGGAGCGGCTCGCCTACGGCCTGATGGCGAGGGTGCTCGGGAGCCCGCGGCTCTACCGGTGGGGCAAGCCGATCGCGCGCCTCCTGCAGCGGCCGTTCGTCCGCGGCGGGACGATCAGGAGCCTGCCGCTGCTCGCGGACTGGACCCAGACGCGCGATCTTCCGCCCGTCGCGGCGCGCACGTTCCAGGAGCGGTGGCGGGACCTGGAGCGGGAGACGTCGTGACCCCGCGCGACCTCTTCCTCACGCGCATCCGCGCCGAGATGGCGAAGACGCGCGGCCTGTTCCCCGCGAGGACGGCGGCGCGCCCCGCCGATCCGGGCGCCGTCGCCGAGACGATCAGGCGGCAGCTGGCGGAGCGATGGCCGGCGGCGCTCGAGCGCTTTCGGGAGGAGTTCGAGCGCGTGGGCGGCGTCTTCCACCGCGTCGGCGCCCTCGCCGGCGTGCCCCAGGTGGTCGCGGGGATCGCGCACGAGCGCGAGATCCGGCGCCTGGTCGCCTGGGACGCGCGCGAGCTGGGAGGCGACTTGCTGCCCGCGCTGGGCGCGCGCGGCCTCGAGCCCTTCGCGATGCCGCCCGGCGACCTGCCCGACGTCGCGGCGCGCGCGGCGTTGCGCGAGCGCGTGGCCGCCGCCGAGCTGGGCCTCACGGGCGCGGACCTCGCGATCGCGGAGACGGGCAGCCTCGTGCTTCGTTCCGGAGCCGGGCGTCCGCGCTCGACGTCGCTCCTCCCGGCCTGTCACATCGCGGTGTTCGACCGCGCCGCGCTGATCGAGTCGCTCGCCCAGGCCGGCGTCTTCCTCGAGCTGTGGAGCCGCGAGGAGCCGGCGGGCGTCGGGGCGGTCACGAGCTTCATCACCGGGCCGAGCCGGACCGCCGACATCGAGCTGACGCTGACGCGGGGCGTGCACGGGCCCAAGGAAGTCCACGCCGTCTTCGTGGACGCGCCGATCCGTGGCTGAGCGGTACTTCACGCCTCCCGACGTCGAGAAGCTGATCCCGCAGCTCACGCGGCTGATGAGCGGCGTGAGGGCCGCCGCCCAGGAGGCGAGCGCCGCGCGCGAGCGCCTCCAGACCGAGCAGCGGCGGATCGCGCAGACCGGCGGCGGCGTGCTCGACCGCGCGGCCTGGACGGCGGACACGGCGCGCGTCGAACGCGGGGACCGCCGGGTCCGCGAGGGGCTCGAGGCGATCGTGGGGCTCGGCGGCGCGCCGAAGGACCTCGGTCTCGGGCTGGTGGACTTTCCGCACCTGCGCGACGGCCGCGAGGTGAACCTCTGCTGGAAGTACGGCGAGACGGAGATCCGCCACTGGCACGGGCTCGACGAGGGCTACAACGGACGGAAGCCCCTCTGATGGCGTACACGGCCGTGCTCTTCGACCTCTTCGACACGCTCGTCCGGCTCGACCGCACGCGGATGCCCGAGATCCAGATCGACGGCAAGACCGTGCGCTCCTCGGCCGGGCAGATCCACGCGCTGCTCAGCGCCCAGGTGCCCGCGCTGAGCCTGGAGGCCTGCTACGAGGCGCTCGGCGAGAGCTGGCGGGAGGCGGAGCGCCTGCGCGCGCTCGACGACCGCGAGGTGGCCGCGCCGGTCCGCTTCGGGTACTTCTTCCGCCGGCTCGGCCTGGACGAGGCGGCGCTGCCGGCCGGCCTCGCGCAGACGCTGCTCGACACCCACCGCGGCACGCTCGGGCGCGCCGCCGAGTGTCCCGCGCATCACCGTCCGCTGCTGCGACGCCTCGCCGCGCGCTATCGCCTCGCCGTCGTCTCGAACTTCGACTACTCGCCGACGGCCCTCGACATCCTCGAGCGCGCGGGGGTCGCGGAGCTGTTCGGCGCCATCGTGGTCTCGGACGCGATCGGCTGGCGGAAGCCGAAGCGCGAGATCTTCGACGCCGCGCTCCGGCAACTCGGCGTCCGGCCCGAGGAATCGCTCTTCGTCGGCGACCGCGCCGACATGGACGTGCTCGGCGCCCAGCGGATCGGCATGGACGCGGCGTGGATCAACCGGGACGCCGAGCCGCTGCCGGCCGGGGTCGCCCCGCCGACATACGAGATCCGCGACCTCGGCGAGCTGGCGCATATCCTCGGGGTGGACGCGTGAATCGTGCGTGGGCGCCGCGACATCTAAGAGGGTGGGACAGGCGAGAGGATTGATGGCAACCACGCGCAAGGTCATCGTCATCGGATCGGGGCCCGCGGGCTACACGGCGGCGATCTACGCGGCGCGCGCCAACCTGGCGCCGCTCGTGCTCACCGGCGTGACGTCCGGGGGCCAGCTCATGCTCACGACGCTCGTCGAGAACTATCCGGGCTTCGTGGAGGGCGTCCAGGGGCCCGACCTGATGGAGACGATGAAGAAGCAGGCCGAGCACTTCGGCACCGAGATGATCGCCGAGGACGCGACGTCGGTGGACTTCTCGCGCCGGCCGTTCGTCGTCCGGACGGACGCGCAGACCTTCGAGGCCCACGCCCTGATCATCGCCACCGGCGCCTCCGCGAAGCTCCTCGGTCTCCCGGCCGAGTCGAAGCTGATGGGCCGTGGCGTCTCGACCTGCGCGACCTGCGACGGCTTCTTCTTCAAGGATCAGAACATCATGGTGGTCGGCGGCGGCGACTCCGCGCTCGAGGAGGCGCTCTTCCTGTCGCGGCTCGGCCGTCGGGTGGACGTCGTTCACCGGCGCGAGGCGCTGCGGGGCTCCAAGATCATGCAGGAGCGGGCCTTCAAGAACCCGAAGATCGAATTTCTCTGGCACACGGTCGTGGACGACATCCTCGACGTGAGCCGCGGCAAGGTCACGGGCGTGCGCCTGAAAAACCTCAAGACCGGCGCGCGCGAGGAGCGTCCGGTGGACGGCCTCTTCGTCGCGATCGGGCACCAGCCGAACACGCGGATCTTCGAGGGCCAGGTCGAGCTGCTGCCGAACGGCTACGTCAAGGTGAGTCCGGGGACGACGCAGACGAGCGTCCCCGGCGTGTTCGCCGCGGGCGACGTGCAGGACTTCACGTACCGCCAGGCCGTGACCGCGGCGGGCACGGGCTGCATGGCCGCGCTCGAGGCGGACCGGTATCTGGAGGCGATGGAGCCGCACTAGGTGCTGTATGATGCGCGCGCCCGCGCAGGACATCGCGGCGAGGGTGCGGACTCGAGAGGAGACAAGACCATGGCCGTCTCGGTCACCGTCTACAGCAACGTCGGCTGAGGGCCCTGCCACAAAGCGATGGAGTATCTATCGCAAAAGGGCGTGCAGTTCGTCGAGCGAAACGTCGGCCGCGACCCCGTGGCCCGCGAGGAGCTGATGGCGCTCGGCCTCACGTCGCTGCCCGTCCTCCTCATCGGGGACAAGCGGCTCACCGGGTTCAACCCAGCCCAGATCGACGCGGCCCTGGGCGCGTCGTAGGCGTGGAGGCGGCATGAACGAGCCCTCAGCGGCGAACGTCGACAAGATGTGGGCGTACGCCCGGAAGTACGCCGAGAAGTCCGGCACGTCGCTCCACCCGGATCAGAGCGTCACCGAGACGGTCGTGAAGGGGCTGGCCCGGCACATCGAGCTGGTCGGCAAGCCCCTCTGTCCCTGCAACTTCTACCCCGATCCGGCGGCCGAGGCGAAGCTGCGTCGCTGGATCTGCGCCTGCGACGAGATGCAGAAGTACAAGTACTGCCACTGCCTCCTCTTCGTGACGCCCGAGGGCGTGCCGATCACGGAGTACCTGCCCGAGGACCACGAGGGGCGCCAGGCCTACGGCGTCGTGCGCGACCCCGACCCGGCGAGGGGCCGCGCGATGGCGCGGGTCCTCGACCGGCAGCGGGCGGAGGCTTCCCCCGAGACCTAGAGCGGGAGCTCGCGCTCGAGCCGCCCGTGGCGTCCGAGGCGAGATCCCCTCCACGGCGAGTCGCGGATCGAAGCCCAGGGTGATGTGAGGCTGATAGCGATTCCCCACGAGCGCATACCCGTACCGCCGCGCGTTGACCACGAGCACCGGATCGTTGTCGAAGAGCGTGGCCGTCGTTCTCACCACGACGGCGTTCGCGGTGGGATCGAGGAGGCCCTCGGCGACCGTGATGGCATCCTCATGGGCCTGCTGCAGGCGTTGCCGTCCGGGCGAGGCGGGATCGGCATGCCAGAACAGGAAGCCCGCGCCGGCGGCCGCGACGGTGAGGCGGGCCCCACCACCATCTCGGGGCTCTGGGGCATCAGCCCGGCCGCGAGCTCGCAGCACGTTTGAATCGTGGCCGCGTCGGGCCTGACCACGATCCCCAGGAAGTCCGAGATCAGCATTCCGTTCGCTTACCCACGAGGTAATTGCCACGCCGCCCCGAGTGGGTAGACTGTTCGCCGTGGGACAGGCAGCGAGCGCCCCCGGGCCCCGCGCCGCGCAACCGGCGTTCGGCCCCCTGCTCAGGCACTGGCGGCTGGCCCGCCGGCTGAGCCAGCTCGCCCTCGCGGGCGAGGCGGAG
>JBGQEL010000119.1:0-13276 GCA_041496385.1 Methylomirabilia bacterium
GAGGGCGAGCGCAAGCAGGTGACGGTGCTGTTCGCCGACGTCAAGGGCTCGATGGAGCTGCTTGCCGACCGTGATCCCGAAGAGGTGCGCAAGATTCTCGATCCCGTCCTCACGCTGATGATGGCCGCCGTCCATCACTACGAGGGCACCGTGAACCAGGTGATGGGCGACGGCATCATGGCCCTCTTCGGCGCGCCGCTCGCCCACGAAGACCACGCCGTGCGGGCGTGCTATGCCGCCCTGCGGATGCAGGACGTCCTGCGGCGCTACTCGGAGGAGCTGCGCCGCGCGCAGGGCGTGGAGGTGCAGATCCGCGTCGGCATCAACTCCGGAGACGTCGTCGTGCGCTCGATCGGCAGCGATCTCCGCATGGACTACTCCGCCGTGGGCCAGACCACGAACCTGGCGGCCCGCATGGAGCAGCTCGCGGCGCCCGGCAGCATCCGGCTCACCGCCGAGACGCTGCACCTGGCCGAGGGCTTCGTTCAGGTGACTCCGCTTGGCCCGGTGCCGATCAAGGGGCTCGGCGAGCCGGGCGAGGTGTTCGAGCTCGTAGGTCCCGGCGCTGCCCGCACCCGCCTCGAGGCGGCGGCGCGGCGGGGGCTCACGCGCTTCGTCGGCCGGAGCGCGGAGCTGGAGCAACTCCGCGGCGCCCTCGACCGGGCGAGCCTGGGGCACGGCCAGGTGGTGGCCGTGGTCGGCGAGCCGGGCGTGGGCAAGTCGCGTCTCTTCTGGGAGCTCACGCATTCCCACCGCGTCTTATTTGAGAAGGGGGCTACGCCCCCCTCTCGCTCCCCCGGGGGCTGGCTCATCTTGCAATCCGCCTCGGTCTCCTACGGCAAGGCCACCGCCTACCTTCCCGTGATCGAGCTGCTCCGCGGCTACTTCGCGATCGAGAGCCGCGACGACCCGCGGAAGATCCGGGAGAAGGTCACGGGGAAGGTGCTGACGCTCGCCCCGGCGCTCGCGCCGGGTACGCGGCCCATGCTCAACACCTGCTCGGCGACATCGCGACCCACCCCGACCGGTTCGACGCCGAGAGCGGCGAGGCCCACTACCGCAAGGCGCTGGCGCTGGCCGAGCCGCGCGGCATGCGCCCCCTCGTCGCCCACTGCCACCTCGGCCTCGGCAAGCTCTACGCGCGCATGGACAAGCGCGAGCAGGCGCAGGAGCATCTCCGCGCGGCGACGACGATGTACTGCGACATGGACATGCGGTTCTGGCTCGAGAAGGCGGAGGCGGAGACGACGGCACCCGGACGACCTTGACAAGCACCGCGTCTCGACCGACAGTCTCCTGACATGCCAACCCGTTCGCGGAGGTCGCGTATGCCCCGCCTGATCGCGCTCGTCGCCGCCGTGCTGCTCCTCGCCGCCAACGCCTATGCCGCCGACACGCCCCGGAAGGGGGGCATTATCCGCGTCGGAAACCTCGGCGAGCCGCCCGCGCTCGACGCCCACTGGACCACCGCGAGCATCACCGAGACGCTGACCAACCACATCTACGAGGGGCTTTACAGCCTCGACGGCGCCAACCGTCCAATCCCGATGCTGGCCGAGGGTCACACGGTGAGCAAGGACGGCCTCACCTACACGTTCAAGCTGCGCCAGGGCATCAAGTTCCACAACGGCAAGGAGATGACGTCCGACGACGTCGTCGCCTCGCTGGCGCGCTGGGGCAAGCAGTCGATCTACGGCAAGGCGCTCTTCGCCCAGGTGGCCGAGTGGAAGGCGCTGGACAAGTACACGGTCGAGATGAAGCTCAAGGAGAAGTCGGCGATCGTCCTGATCTCGCTCGCCGTGCCGAACAACTTCGGCGCCATCTACCCGAAGGAGATCGCCGAGAAGTTCGCGCCCGAGATCAAGGCCACCGAATGGGTGGGCACCGGCCCCTTCAAGCTCGCCGAGTGGAAGCCCGACCAGTACATCCGCATGGTGCGCTTCGACGACTACAAGTCGCGCAACGAGAAGCCGAACGGCTATGGCGGCGGTAAGACGGCGTACGTGGACGAGATCCGCTGGCAGCCGGTGCCCGAGGTGGCCACGCGCGTGGCCCAGGTGGAGACCGGCGAGCTGGACTTCGCCGACGACCTGAACCTCGATGCATACGATCGCCTGGCCAAGAACCCGAACGCCCGCCCGCTCGTCTCGAAGCCGTACTATTGGCTCGTCGCGGTCTTGAACAAGAAGGAAGGCCTGATGACGAACCAGAAGTTGCGTCAGGCGTGGCAGGCGGCGATCGACATCGAGCCGATCATGAAGAACGTGGCGGGAGGGCATCGGGAGTTCTACCGGATGGATGCGAGCCTCGCCATGGTCGAGATCACCGCCTGGCACACGAAGCTTTCGGGGCTGCCCTGGAACGAGCACAACAAAGCCAAGGCCAAGCGGCTCCTGCAGGAGGCCGGATACAAGAACGAGCCGATCCGCTTCATGACGACGCAGGAGTACAAGTGGATGTACGATTTCGCGCTCCTGTCCAAGCAGCAGCTCGAGGACGCGGGGTTCAACATCGACCTGCAGGTGGTTGACTGGGCGACGCTGGTGAAGCGGCGGAACAACTCGAAGGAATACGACGCCTTCACCACGGGCATCGGGGCCTTCTACGACCCGACCCACCCAGTGTTTCTCACTCCGAGCTGGCCGGGCTGGACGACCGACGAGGACATCCTGAAGCTCCAGGCCGAGCTGGCGCGCGAGACCGATCCCAAGAAGCGCATGGCGCTGTGGGAGCAGCAGACCCGGCAGTTCTACGAGAAGGTGCCGGTGATCCGCTACGGCGATCTCTTCGGGCTCCGCGCGATCCGCAACACCACGAAGGGCTTCAACGAGAAGACGGAGCGCATCCGCTTCTACAACGTGTGGCTCGAGAAGTAGCCGAATGAGGTGACCGCGTACCTCATCCGGAGGACCCTGGCGCTCGTTCCGGTCCTGGCGGTGGTCGTCACCGTCGTCTTCCTGCTCATCCACCTGATCCCCGGCGATCCGGTGAGCGTCATGCTGGGGCCCGACGCGACACCCGCGCAGATCGAGGCGACCCGCCAGGCGCTGGGGCTCGACCGGCCCATCCACGAGCAGCTGCTCAAGTTCTACGCGCGCGTGCTGCGCGGCGACCTCGGCCAGTCGTACTTCCTGGACCGCCCCGTCACGACGGCGCTCCTCGAGCGCGTCGAGCCGACGCTCGTGCTGACCGTCTCGGCGCTGCTCGTCGCCGTGCTCATCGGCGTGCCCTCGGGCATCGTCGCGGCGGCCCGGCCCGGCTCGCCCTGGGACCGGCTGCTGATGCTGAGCTCGCTGCTGGGCGTCTGCGTCCCGGGCTTCTGGCTCTCGCTGAACTTCATCTATCTCTTCGCGGTGCGTCTGGGCTGGCTGCCCGCGGCGGGCTACGCCTCGCTCTGGGTCGACCCCATGGCGGCGCTCCGCTACATGGTGCTCCCCGCGGTCTCGCTCGGCTTCAACCAGTCGGCGCTGATCGCCCGGATCAGCCGCTCGTGCATGCTCGAGGCCCTCCAGCAGGACTACGTCCGCACCGCGCGCGCCAAGGGGCTGTCGGAGGGCACGGTGACCTGGATCCACGCCTTCCGCAACGCGCTCGTGCCCGTCGTGACGGTCATCGGAATCACGACGGCGATCCTCATCGGCGGCGCCGTCGTCACGGAGATCGTCTTCAACATCCCCGGTCTTGGCCGGCTGATCATTTCCGCCGTCCTGCGCCGTGACTACCCCGTCATCCAGGGCGTGATCCTCGTCACCGCGACGACCTACGTGCTGATCAACCTCGTCGTGGACGTCCTCTACGTCTTCATCGATCCGCGGATCCGCTATGCCTGAGGCACCGCGCCGCTCCCGGCTCCGCAACCTCACCGCGAACCGGAACGTCGTCGCCGGGCTCGCGATCCTCGGCGTCGTCGTGTTCGCCGCGGCAGCCGCCGAGCTGGTCTCGACCCACAACCCGCGGAGGCTCGATCCGCCCAACCGCCTGCGGGCCCCGAGCCTCGAGCACTACCTGGGCACCGACGAGTTCGGACGCGACGTCTGGAGCCTCGTCGTCCACGGCAGCCGCGTCTCGCTGGCGGTCGGCCTCACGACCATGCTGTCGACCTCGCTCGCCGGGATCCTGATCGGCCTGGTCGCGGGATACTACCGGCGGCTCGACCTCGTCCTCATGCGCGTCATGGACGGCCTCATGGCGTTCCCCGCGGTCCTGCTCGCGATCGCGCTCATGGCGGCGCGCGGGCCCGGCGTCTGGAACGTGATCTTCGCGCTCTCGGTCGTCTACACGCCGCGGACCGCCATGCTGATCCGGAGCACGGTGCTCTCGATCCGGGAGACGGACTACGTGCAGGCGGCCCAGGCGCTCGGCCGGCGGGATCTCGCCATCGCCTTCCGGCACATCCTTCCGAACTGCGTGGGGCCGCTGCTCGTGCAGGGCAGCTTCATCTTCGCCTACGCGATCCTCGCCGAGGCGATCCTGGGCTTCCTCGGCGTCGGCGTGCCGCCCTACGTGCCGTCCTGGGGCAACGTGATCGCCAGCGGCAAGAACGTGATCCGCGAGGCCTTCTGGGTGAGCCTCTTCCCCGGTCTGGCGCTCACGCTCTCCGGGCTCAGCCTGAACCTCGTGGGCGACGGCCTGCGCGACACCTTCGACCCGCGCCTAGGCGTCCGCTGAGCGCCGGCGCGCCCGTGCTCGCCGGCGTCTTCCTGGTCGCCGGGGCGATGCTACTCTACGAGCTCACGCTGACGCGCGTCTACAGCGCGCTGCTCGGCTACCATCTGAGCTTCGTCGCCATCTCGGTCGCCCTCCTCGGCACCGCGGCGGCCGGGGTCGCCGTGTACCTGAAGCCGGCCTGGTTCCCGGCCGAGCGCACGCGGCCCCGCATGGCGCAGGCGGCGATCGCCTTCGCGGTGACGTCGGTCGCCGCCTTCCGGCTGGGCACCGCGCTGCCCGTCGATCTCCGCACGCCGCTGTTCGATCCGAGCCTCATGCTGCTCTACCTAGCCTCCACGCCGCCGATGCTCTTCGCCGGGATCGTCGTCTGCCTCGGCCTGGCGCGCTATCGCAACGCCGGCGCGGTCTACGCGGCCGATCTCGCCGGCGCCGCGGCGGGGTGCGCGGCGTTCGTCGCGCTCGCCGGCCAGGGCGAGCTGCCGGGGCTGATCGCGCTCCTCGGCGCCGGCTGTCTCGCCGGTCGCGGCCTCGCCGAGCGCCGGCTCCGGCGGGCGCTGGGGGCGGCGCTGGCGCTCGTCCTGGCCGCGCTGGTCGGGGCGGCGACGGGAGCGCTGACGATCCCGTTCCGCCTGCCCTACACGGACGTCTACGCGACGCCCCTCTTCGATCGCATGAACGCCTTCTCGCGCGTCGTCGTGCTCCCCGCCAGCTCCACCCCGTTCGGCTGGGGCATGAGCGATCGCCTGCCCGGCGATGCGCGCGCCGGCCAGCTCGCCGTGTTCATCGACGCCCTCGCGGGCACGATCCTGACCGAGTATCGCGGCGAGACGGCATCGGTCGACTATCTGCGCTACGACGTCACGAATCTCGCCCACCACGTCCGCCCGGGCGGGCGCGTGTACGTGATGGGCGCGGGGGGCGGCCGCGACATCCTCTGCGCCCTGCTCTTCGGCGCCACGCGCGTCGTCGCGACGGAGATCAACCCCATCGTGGCGGGCCTGCTCACGCGGGACTTCGCGGCCTACACCGGGCGGCTCACGCGGGACGCGCGCGTCAGCCTCCACGTCGGCGACGCGCGCAGCTTCCTGGCGGGGCACGCGGGGCCGTTCGACGTGATCATGTCCTCGCTCACCGACACCTTCGCGGCGACGCGCGCGGGCGCGTTCACCCTGACCGAAAACTCCCTCTACACGCGGCAGGGGTGGGCGCTCTTCCTCCGGCGGCTCGCGCCGTCGGGCATCCTGAGCTTCTCGCGCTGGTGGACCCTCGCCGAGCCCTCCGAGTCGCTGCGCCTCGTCGCGCTGGCCCGCGCCGCGCTCGACGATCTCGGCGCAGCGGAGCCCGCGGCGCACGTCGCGATGCTCGGCACGAAGACCGGCTCCTGGCCGGGCAGCGGCGTCGCCGCCATTCTCGTCCGCCGCGCGCCCTGGGACCCGGCCGACCTCCACTCCCTCGACGCTGCGGTCGAGCGCTACGGCTTCACCTGGCTCCTCGATCCACGGGGGCCCGGGCAGGATCCCTTCCGCGAGCTGCTGCGCACGCCGTCTCCCGAGGCGTTCCTCGCCCGCTACCCGCGCGACGTGAGCCCGCCCGACGACGACCGGCCGTTCTTCTTCTTCTTCGTCAAGGCGGGCGACCTGGTCGGCACGATCTGGCGGCGGGCGGCCGACGGACCCGTCGCCATGCTGCTCACCTTCACGGCGCTGATCGCGGGTTTGCTCGGCGCGTGCGTCCTCGGACCGATGGCGGCCCACCGGCGGGCGCGGCGCGCCGGGGCGCCGGCGCGCGACGGCGCGACGGGCTGGGACCTGACGCTGTTCATGGCGATCGGCGGCGGCTTCATCTTCATCGAGATCGCACTGCTCGAGCGGCTCGTGCTGCTCCTGGGCCACCCGAGCTACTCGCTCTCGGTCGTCCTCGCGACGCTGCTGCTCGCGGCGGGCGCCGGCAGCGCGTGGGTCGAGCGGCGCCCGCCGGCGCTCCCGCGACTGGCCGCGCTCCTCCTGGTCACCGTGCTCGGGATCGGTCTGGCGGCCCCCGCCGCGGTCACGTGGGGCGCCGCGCTCCCGCTCCCGGCGCGCGTCGCGCTCGCGGCGGCGCTGGTGGCGCCCGTAGGCCTCGGCCTCGGCACCATCCTGCCGCTCGCCGTGCGATCCCTCGCCGGGCGCGACCCGGAGGACATCCCGTGGATGTGGGCCGTCAACGGCGTCGCGTCGGTGCTGGGCGCGGTGCTGGCGCTCGTCCTCTCGCTCATCGCCGGCATCACCGCGACCTACGCCGGCGGCGCCGCGCTCTACGCGCTCGCCACCTTAGCACTCGCCCGCACGGGGCGCCGGCGCCCGGCCGATGTACTTTATTGACTAAACAATGAATCCGGTAGACCATTGACCTCGGTGGCCCAGCGGCCACGGGAGGGTCCGATGTCGAGAGCCAAGGTCCAGCGCGCCGCCACCGCCGAGGCGCCGCGCATGCTCGATCTGCTGAACTCGCTCGGCGGCACCATCTTCCGGCAGCTCCTGTGGCAGCGGGCGTCGGCCCTCGATCTCACCTACGCGCAGTCGCAGGTCCTCTTCCACCTGGCCGAGCATCCGGCCTGCCACATGGGCGAGGTCGCCAAGGCGTTCGGTGTGACCCTCCCCGCGGTGACGCACATCGTGGACCGGCTCGAGCAGAAGGAGCTGGTGACGCGCGGCGACCACCCGGTCGACCGCCGCGTCTACGTGCTCGACCTGACGCGCGCGGGGAAGGCGCTCGCCGACGAGCTCCACGCGCTGCGCCTGCGCGGCATGGAGCGCGTGCTGGCCCGGATGACGGCGGAGGACCGGCGTCGGGTCCTGACCGGGCTGGAGGCGCTGGTGGACGCGGCCTCGAGCGTGCCCGAAGAGGACGCGACGCCCCCGCGCGCGCGGAGGAACGGACGATGAGCCGGCGCCGTCTCGCCAAGGGCGGCGCCTGGGCACTGGCCGCGAGCCTGCTCCTCGCCGGCTGCTCGGACAACGCGTCGGGCAAGCCGGCCCGCGGCGCGCAGGCGCCGGCCGTGCCCGTGACGGTTGCCGATGTCGTCGAGAAGACCGTGCCGCTCCAGCTCACGGCCGTCGGCAACGCGCAGGCCTACACGTCCGTGGGCATCAAGTCGCAGGTCGCCGGCCAGATGATGCAGGTGCACTTCAAGGAGGGGCAGGACGTCCGGCAGGGCGACCTCCTCTTCACCATCGATCCGCGCCCCTTCGAGGCGACCCTCCGCCAGGCGGAGGCGGCGCAGCTCCAGCGTCAGGCCGAGGTGCAGCAGGCGCTGGCGAACCTCGAGCGCGACGCCGCGCAGCTCGAGAACTCGCGCGTGCAGGAGCGCCGGTACCGGGAGCTGGTGGACCGCGAGCTCGTCGCGCGGGAACAGTACGACCAGTTCCGCACGACGCTGGCGCAGATGGACGCGACGGTGGCGGCCGACCGCGCGGCGGTCGAGAACGCGAGAGCCTCGGCGCGGGCGGCGCAGGCGCTCGTGGACAACGCCAGGCTCCAGCTCGCCTACACGGCGATCCGCGCGCCGATCGACGGGCGGACGGGGAACGTCATGGTCCATACCGGAAACGTCGTGAAGGGTAACGACGACAATCCGATCGTCGTGATCAACCAGGTCCACCCGATCTACGTCTCGTTCTCGGTCCCCGAGCAGCACCTGGCGGACATCAAGAGGTACCGGGCCGCGGGCTCGCTCGCCGTCGAGGCGCGCGCGCCGCACCAGGCGCAGGCGCTCGCGCGCGGCGAGCTGACCTTCATCAACAACGCCGTGGACCAGGCGACGGCGATGATCCAGCTCAAGGCGACGTTCGTGAACACGGACAACGCGCTCTGGCCCGGACAGTTCGTCGACGTGGTGTTGACGCTCACGAGCCGCACCGCGATCGTGGTCGCCTCGCAGGCGATCCAGCCCGGCCAGCGGGGTCCGTTCGTCTACATCGTGAAGGCCGACCAGACGGTGGAGTCGCGCCCGGTCGTCCCGGGCACGCGGCTCGGCGCGGAGACCATCATCGAGCAGGGCGTGCGGGCGGGCGAGCGCGTCGTCACCGACGGCCAGCTCCGCCTCGTGCCCGGTGTGAAGGTCGAGGCGCGTCCCGCGAAGGCGTCATGAGCCCCGAGCTCTTCATCCGGCGGCCGGTCCTCACGACGCTCCTGATGGCCGCGATCCTGCTCTTCGGGATCATGGCGTTCCGGCTCCTGCCCGTGAGCGATCTGCCCAACGTCGACTTCCCGACGATCCAGGTCTCGGCCGCGCTGCCCGGCGCGAGCCCCGAGACGATGGCCTCCGCGGTGGCGACGCCGCTGGAAAAGCAGTTCACGACGATCGCGGGCATCGACTCGATGACGTCGTCCAGCGCGCTCGGGCTCACCCAGATCACGCTCCAGTTCAGCCTCGACCGGAGCATCGACGCGGCGGCGCAGGACGTGCAGGCGATGATCGCCAAGGCGGCGCCCCTCCTGCCGCCGAACATGCCGACACCGCCGACGTACCAGAAGGT
Organism: Methylomirabilia bacterium; assembly: GCA_041496385.1. Taxonomy (GTDB): domain Bacteria; phylum Methylomirabilota; class Methylomirabilia; order Rokubacteriales; family CSP1-6; genus AR19. The sequence continues at coordinate 9,186 of JBGQEL010000119.1, forward strand.
CAACCCCGCCGACCAGCCCGTCATCTACCTGTCGCTCAGCTCGCCGACGCTGCCGCTCTACACGGTCGACGAGTACGCCCAGACGAGCCTCGCCCAGCGGATCTCGACCATCACCGGCGTCGCGCAGGTCCAGGTGTTCGGGTCGCAGAAGTACGCCGTCCGCGTGCAGCTCGACCCGCGCGCGCTCACGTCCCGCGGCATCGGCATCGACGAGGTCGCGCAGGCGCTCGGCCGCGGCAACGTCAACCTGCCCACGGGCACGCTGTACGGCGCGCAGCAGATGTTCAACGTCCAGGCCACGGGCCAGCTCATGACGGCGGCCGCCTACCGCCCGCTCATCGTGGCGTACCGCAACGGCTCCCCCGTCCGGCTCGAGGAGCTGGGGCGCGTCGTCGACGGCGTCCAGACCGACAAGGTCGCGAGCTGGTACAACGATGAGCGCGCGGTGATCCTCGCCGTCCAGCGCCAGCCGGGCACGAACACGGTCGAGGTCGTGGACGCGATCCGCGCGCTCCTGCCGCGCTTCCGCCAGGAGCTGCCGGCGTCCGTGAACCTGAACGTGCTCTACGATCGTTCGATCGCGATCCGCGAGTCCGTGCACGACGTCGAGTTCACCCTGATGCTCGCGATCGGGCTGGTCGTGCTCGTCATCTTCCTCTTCCTCCGGAACCTGTCGGCCACCATCATCCCGAGCCTCGCCGTGCCGCTGTCCATCATCGGCACGTTCGCCGTCATGTACGTGCTCGGCTACACGATCGACATCATCTCGCTGATGGCGCTCACGCTCTGCGTCGGGTTCGTCGTGGACGACGCAGTCGTGATGCTCGAGAACATCGTGCGCCACATGGAGGAGGGCAAGGGCCGGCTCGAGGCCGCGCTGATCGGGTCCAAGGAGATCGGCTTCACGATCCTCTCGATGACGCTCTCGCTGGCGGCGGTCTTCATCCCCGTGATGTTCATGGGCGGCGTCGTCGGCCGTCTGCTCCACGAGTTCGCGGTCGTCATCACCGTCTCGGTCCTCGTGTCGGGGTTCGTGTCGCTGACGCTGACCCCCATGGCCTGCAGCCGGTTCCTGCGTCCGCCGGGGCAGTCGCACAGCCGGCTCTACATGCTCTCCGAGCGCTTCTTCGCCGGCATGCTCCGGCTGTACGACGTGACGCTCCAGTGGTCGCTCCGCCACCGCCGGGTGATCATGGCGATCCTGCTCCTGACCTTCGCGCTGACCGCGTGGCTCTTCGTGATCATCCCCAAGGGCTTCATCCCGACCGAGGACACCGGCCAGATCTTCGCGTTCACCGAGGCATCGCAGGACATCTCGTTCGACGCGATGGTGACGAAGCAGCGGGCGGCGGCGGCCATCGTCATGCAGCAGCCGTACATCGACCAGATCATGTCGTCCATCGGCGCGTCCACCATCAACGTCGTGCCGAACACCGGGCGCATCTTCATGCGCCTCAAGCCCCGCGACCAGCGCCCGCCGGCCGACAAGATCATCGACGACCTCAGGCCCAAGCTCGCGTCGCTGCCCGGGTTCCGGGTGTATCCGCAAAACCTGCCGACGATCCGGATCGGCGGTAACCTCACGAAGGCGCTCTACCAGTACACGCTCCAGGCCCCGGACCTCCAGGAGCTCTACCGCTGGGCGCCCATCCTCTTCGACAAGATGCGGGGGCTGCCGGGCTTCCAGGACGTCAACACCGATCTCCAGATCGCGAGCCCGCAGATCACCGTGGACATCGACCGCGACCGGGCCTCGGCCCTCGGCGTCAGCGCCGAGCAGATCGAGACCGCGCTCTACAGCGCCTACGGCGCGCGCCAGGTCTCGACGATCTACACCCCGACGAACCAGTACTGGGTCATCCTCGAGCTCGACCCCAAGTACCAGCGCGACCCGACCGAGCTGTCGCTCCTCTACGTCCGCTCGCAGTCGGACAAGCTCGTGCCGCTCTCCTCGGTGGCGCGCCTGAGGCCCACCATCGGACCGCTGACGATCACGCACCTGGGCCAGCTCCCGGCGGTGACGATCTCGTTCAACCTGAAGCCCGGCGTCGCGCTCAGCGAGGCCGTCGCGGAGGTCGGCAAGGTCCAGCGCGATCTCCAGCTGCCGGCCACGATCATCGGCAGCTTCCAGGGCACGGCGCAGGCGTTCCAGGCCTCGCTCAAGGGCCAGGGCCTGCTCCTGATCGTCACGATCCTCGTGATCTACCTCGTGCTGGGAATCCTCTACGAGAGCTTCGTCCACCCGCTGACGATCCTCTCGGGGCTCCCCTCGGCGGGCGTCGGCGCGCTCCTCACGCTCCTGCTCTTCGGGATGGAGCTGAACGTCTACGGCTTCGTCGGCATCATCATGCTCGTCGGGATCGTCAAGAAGAACGCGATCATGATGATCGACTTCGCGCTCGAGGCCGAGCGCAAGGGGGCCACGCCCGCGGAGGCGATCTACAAGGGCTGCCTGCTCCGCTTCCGGCCGATCATGATGACGACGATGGCCGCGCTGCTCGGCACGCTCCCGATCGCGCTCGGCATCGGGGCGGGCGCGGACTCGCGGCGCGCGCTCGGGCTGGCGGTCGTCGGCGGCCTGCTCGTCTCGCAGCTCCTGACGCTCTACATCACGCCCGTGCTCTACCTCTACATGGAGGGGGCGCAGCGGTCGCTCACGACGCTCCGCGGCCGGTTCCGGCGCGAGCCCGTGGCGCGCGAGCGCCTGCTCGCCGGCGGCTCGGAGCCGCGCCCCGGCTTCGTCGACCGCCCGCGCTAGTCCAGACCATTCCTGAGCGAGGAGACCGATGTCGGACGGGTGGCGCCGCAGGCTGTGCCCGCGCCGCCGGCGAAGTGGGCCCCCCGAGTCCCGCCCGCAGCTCGAAGAGCTGCGCTCGGGCACGTGGGTGACGTTGCCGGGGCGGGGGCACAGCCTACGGCGCCAGGACCCGTCCGCCTCGCGTGGGATCGTTCATGGATAGTCCGGGCTAGTCGAGCGGCGGGCGCCGGCCGGCCCAGGGGCGCGCGGCTTCGAACGCAGCGGAGGCCTGGAGCACGGTCAGGTCGGCGAAGCGGCGGCCGACGATCTGGAGGCCGACGGGCAGCCCGGCGGGCGTGAAACCGGCGGGCACCGAGGCCGCCGGGTGGCCGGTGAAGTTGAACGGATAGCTGAACGAGGCCCACTCGATCCAGTCCCAGGCGTGCTGCGGCCAGTGCTCCGGGTTCAGCCGGCCGACGGGGAACGCGGCGACCGAGAGCGATGGGGTCAGGAGCAGCGCGTACGTCTCGAACAGCGGGCGCACGCTGTCGCAGTACGCGAGCTTCCGGCCGCGCGCCTCGACGTAGTCGACGGCGCTGTAGGAGAGCCCCTGCTCGATACAGGCGACCAGGCCCGGATCCATCCGGTCGCGCCACTCTCGAAGCTGCGCCGCGCGGTTGCCGGCCTCGTGCGTGCTCCAGAGACAGCGGATCAGCTCGTGCGAGTCGGCGAAGCCCGGCCTCACCTCCTCGACGACGCAGCCGAGCGACTCGAACACGCGCGCCGACTCGCGCGCCACGGACGCGACCTCGGGGTCCACGCGCAGGCCGCCCAGGTCGGGGCTCCACGCGACGCGCAGGCCCTTGATCCCGTCGCCCAGGCGGCCGACGTAGTCCGCGGGCGCGGCCTCGAGCGACGTGCGGTCCATGTCGTCGGGACCGGCCATCACGGAGAGCATCAGCGCCGCGTCCGCGACCGTGCGCGTCATCGGGCCCGTGTGCGAGGCGTAGTCGTTGTTGGAGACCGGCCACATGGGCACCCGGCCGAAGGACGGCTTGAGCCCGTAGACGCCGCAGAAGGCTGACGGGATGCGGATGGAGCCGGCGCCGTCCGAGCCCTGATGCAGCGGCCCGAGGCCCGCGGCGGCCGCGGCACCCGCGCCCGCGCTCGATCCCCCGGTCGTCATCGCCGGGTTCCAGGGATTGCGCGAGATGCCCGTGAGCGGGCTGTCGCCGAGCCCCTTCCAGCCGAACTCGGGCGTCGTCGTCTTGCCCACCATGATGCCGCCGGCCGCGGCGAGCCGCGGCACGAAGGGCGCGTCCACGTCGGGCACGCGGTCGGCGAAGATGAACGA
>JBGQEL010000120.1:0-13252 GCA_041496385.1 Methylomirabilia bacterium
GTCCGCGCCCAGTTGACGGAACGCCGATTTCCTGAAAGGGTGTGCGGCATGCCGGCGCGCAGCGGAGCGGCCTACGTCGATTCCCTCAGAAAGAACGCCCCCCGCGTGTTCCTGGGCGGCCGGCGCGTGGCCGACGTGACCGCCGAGCCCGTCTTCCGGGAGCCCATCCGCGCCGTCGCCGAGCAGTACGACATGCAGCTCGACCCGGCCTACCGGGACGTCATGACGTACCCCTCGCCCACCACGGGCGAGCCCGTCTCCACCTCGTTCATGGTCCCGTATACGCGCGAGGACCTCGTGCGCAAGCGCAAGCATTTCAAGCTGCGCGCCGACGCGAGCTTCGGGTTCATGGGCCGGTCGCCGGACTTCATGAACCAGTTCGTCACGGGCTGGCACCTCATGGCCGACCGGTTTGCCCGCGCGGGGGCGCGCTTCGGCGACAACGCCACGCGCTACTGGGCGCACGTGCGCGAGCGCGACCTCTTCCTGACGCATATGCTGATCAACCCCCAGATCGACCGGTCGAAGACCTCCGCGCAACAGGAGGACCCGTACCTGCACCTGGGCCGCGTGCGCGAGACGCGCGAGGGCATCGTCGTGCGCGGCGCCAAGATGCTCGGCACGATGGCGCCGATCACGGAGGAGGTGGCGGTGATCCCCTTCGGCGGCGTGCCCCCGGGCGACGACGCCTACGCGCTGGCCTTCGGCATCCCGACCGCCACGCCGGGCCTCACCTTCATCTGCCGCGAGACGGTGGCCCCGCTGCCGCGCTCGCGCTTCGACCATCCGCTCTCGAGCCGCTTCGAGGAGATGGACTGCATCGCGGTGTTCGAGGACGTGCTGGTGCCCTGGGACCGCGTGATGGTCGACGGCAGCCCCGGCAGCGGCGAGATCATCAACACGCTCGGCGCCGACTTCGGGGCGCTCCTCAACGTGCAGACGGCCGCCCGCACGCTGAGCCAGCTCGAGTTCTTCTGCGGTCTGGCCATGCGGGTGGCGGACGCCATCGGCATCACCGGCTTCCTGCACGTCCAGGAAAAGCTGGGCGAGATGCTGAGCCACATGGAGGTCGCGCGCGCCGTCTTCTACGGGTCGGAGGCGATGGCGCAGCGGATGCCGAACGGCGTCTGGGTGCCGGGCGGGCCCGGGCTGCGCGCGTTCCACCTGCAGACCGGCAAGGTCTATTCCCGGTTCGTCGAGATCGTGCAGACGCTCGCGGCGGGCGGGTTCTTCTACGCGCCGAGCGAGGCCGACCTGGCCAATCCGGAGCTGCGGCCCCACATCGATCGCTACGTCCGCGGGCGCGCGGGCGTCCCGGCCGAAGAACGCATCGCGCTCTTCAAGCTGGCGTGGGACGCGACGGGCGAGGCGTTCGCCTCGCGCATGGCCCAGTACGTCCGCTTCTTCTCCGGCGATCCCATCCGCCTGACGGCGGGCTTCTACGCGCAGTACGACAAGGCCGAGCTGCTCGAGATCGTCGAGCGCGCGCTGGGGCGCCGCGACGACCGGCCCATCCCCCTCTCGCCCGACAACCCGGGCGCCCCTATCCCGTACCAGCCGGACACGCGCGGCATGGCCGGCACCTACGCCGCGACGTCGCTGCCGGCGCAGCGGGAGCCGCGGCCCCGAAAGGAGCGCGATGCGTAGCATCGACATCCACGCGCACGTGACGCCGCAGTGCTTCTGGCGGGCGACGGAGCGCGGCGGCGCCTGGCACACCATCACGCGGGAGAAGGACGCGCGCGGCGCGGAGTCGGCCGTCGTGGGCGGGCGGCGGCAGTCGCTCCCGCCGCGGGCGCGCTGGACGCCGGAGGAGCGTCTCGCCGACATGGACTCGCTCGGCGTGGACGTCCACGTCGTCTCGCCGTACGTCGGCTTCTACAACTACCACCTCGACACCACGGTCGCCGTCGCGACCTCGCGCGCCACGAACGACGAGATCCGCGACATGGTCCGCGCCTGGCCCAAACGGTTCGCCGGGCTCGGCACCGTGCCCATGCAGGACGTGAAGTCCGCGATCGGCGAGCTGGAGCGCTGCATGACGCAGCTCGGCCTCAAGGGCGTCGAGATCAACGACCACGTCAACGGCCGTACCCTCGACGAGCCAGAGTTCCGGCCCTTCTGGAAGGCCGCGGAGCAGATGGGCGCGCTGATCTTCTTCCACCAGGGCGGCGAGACGCTTGTGTCGCCCCGCACGAAGCGGTACCACCTGCCCAACTCGATCGGCAATCTCGTGGACCGCGCGGTGACGTTCGCGACGCTCGTGCACGGCGGCGTCATGGACGACCACCCCGACCTCAAGATCGTCCTCGGCCACGGCGGCGGCTACACCTGCTACGGCATCGGCCGCATGGACCACGGCTGGAAGGTGCGCTCGGAGGCGCGCGCGCACATCGCGCAGGCGCCGAGCGCCTACCTGCGACGCTTCTACTACGACTGCATCGTGTACACCGAGCCCGCCCTGCGCTACCTGATCGACACCGTGGGCGTCGATCGCGTCGTGTTCGGGACCGACTGGCCGTACGACATGGCGCTCGACTGGCCCGTGTCCTGGATCCTCGACATGAAGAGCCTCTCGCAGGACGAGAAGGAGGCGATCCTCTGGAAGAACCTGGAGCGGCTCCTGGCGTTCGACGCGGCGTGAGCCCGGCGCGTCCAGTCACGCTCGTGAGCTTCGACATCGACGGAACGCTCGAGGTGGGCGAGCCGCCCGGGATCATCACGATCCCGATGGTGCAGGATATCCAGCGCCGCGGCTGGGTGATCGGAAGCTGCTCCGATCGCCCCATATCGTACCAGTGCGAGATGTGGGCGCGGCTCGCTCTCGTCCCGGACTTCACGGTGCTCAAGCACCGGCTGGCCGACGTCAGGGAGCGCTTCGCCGCGCAGGCGTACTATCACATCGGCGACACCGACCTCGACGACCACGTCGCCACGGGCGCCGGCTTCCGCTTCCTGCGGGCCGACCGGACGGCGCACGAGGCGTGGGGGCCGGAGCTGTTCGGCTGGTGACGGAGGGCCGGGCCTGACCCCGGGGAGGACGACGATGGCTCGTACCGTGCGCGCGGCAGTGCTCGTCAAGCCCAAGACGCTCGAGGCGCGGGAGTTCGCGCGGCCGGCCATCGGCGCCGACGACGCCCTGCTCCGGATCGAGGCCTGCGGCATCTGCGGCAGCGACTACGAGCAGTACGAGGGCGCGCAGCCCCTCCACGAAGACTACACGCCGTACCCGGTCATCCCGGGGCACGAGCCGCTCGGCGTAATCGAGGAGATCGGCGCCCGCGCGCGCGCGCGCTGGAATATCCGCGAGGGCGACCGCGTCGCCGTCCGCTCGGGCTACGGCTGCGGCCGCTGCGAGGCCTGCATGCGCTGGGAGCCGCGCGCCTGCCCCAAGCGCGGCGGCACCTACGGCTACACCGACGTCGGCAAGCCGCCCCACCTCTGGGGTGGCTACGCCGAGCACATGTACCTCTCGCCCTACTCGGTGCTCAAGAAGATGGACCCGAAGATCCCCGCCGGCGTCGCCGTGATGTTCAATCCGCTGGCCGCCGGGCTCTCGTGGGCGAGCTCCGTCCCCCGCACGGGCCCCGGCGATCGCGTCGTCATCCTGGGCGCGGGCCAGCGGGGGCTCTGCTGCGTCATCGGCGCGCGCGCGGCGGGCGCGCGGCAGATCGTCGTCACCGGGCTCCACCGCGACGCGCAGAAGCTCGCGCTGGCGCGGGAGCTGGGCGCCGACGTCGCCCTCGACGTCGAGACGGACGACGTCGTGGCCCGCGTGCGCGACGCGACGGGCGGGGGCGCGGAGGTCGTCGTCGACACCACGCCCTACGCGCCGCAGTCGCTGAATCACGCGGTGGCGATCGCCGTTCGCAAGGGCCGCATCGTCGTCGCGGGCCTCAAGGGGCTCCGCCCCGCCCAGGAGTTCCCGGTGGACGACGTGATCTACAAAGAGCTCACCATCCGGGGCGTGCTGAGCATGCCGGTCGATGAGACCTTCCAGGCGATCGACATCATCGAGTCGGGCCGCTATCCCTTCGAGCGGATGCACACGCACTCGCTGCCGCTCGAGCAGGCCGAGGACGCCATCCACGCGCTGGCCGGCGGCATCCCCGGCCTGAATCCGATCCACCTCGCGATCGTGCCCGGCGCGCCCCGCGTGGCGCTCTTCGGCTGAGGCTCACGCGGGCGCCGCGCCGATCGCGCGGAGCCGCCTGGACGCGAGCAGCGCCATGGCGTTCGCGGCCACCATGGCGCCGCCGACGAGGACGGCGAAGCGGGCGTCGACCGCGGCCGCCAGGACCCCCGCCAGCAGGCCGCCGAGCGGCAGCAGGTTCCAGCAGAGCGAGTAGAGGCTCAGCACCCGGCCGCGCAGGTGATCGGGCACGTTCTGCTGGATGAACGTGCTGACCTGCGTCAGGTAGAACGTGTTGGTGAAGCCAATCAGCAGCAGCACCGGCAGCGCCGCGCCCAGCGTGGGCGACCTCGAGAACGCCATCAGCCCCAGCCCCATGACGACGGCCGTGACGAGCAGCGCCCGGCCCGGGCGCCGGATGCGCTGCGCGATCGTGGCGATGGTGAGCGTGCCGACCAGCGCCCCGGCGCCGTGCGCGGCGCTCAGCACGCCGTAGCCCGTCGAGCCGGCCTCGAAGTACACGTCGGCGTAGATCGGCAGCAGCGTGACGTAGGAGAGCCCGAACACGGCGTTGAACAGCGCCAGGCAGATCAGGCTCGCGATGACGAAATCGCGCGCGACGAAGCCCACGCCCTCGGCGAGCTGGCGGAAGACGCGCCCGCCGCCCGGCGCCCGGGTCTCCGGCCTGACCTCGAGGCGGCTGTAGAGCACGAGCGCCAGGTACGAGGCGGCGGCCGCCAGCCCGAAGCCGACCGTGCCGCCGAAGGCCGCGATGAGGATGCCGGTGATCGACGGCCCGATCATCCGGCCCGCCTGCCACGGGATCGAGCCGAGCGCGATCGCGTTGGCGAGCCGCTCGCGGTCGACGAGCTGGGGGATCAGCGACAGCCGGCTCGGCTCGTCGAAGGCGCGGAAGACGCTGCTCAGCGCCGCCAGCGCGAGCAGGTGCTCGACGCGCGCGAGGCCGAGGATCGCCAGGACGAACGCGGCCGTCAGCGTGAGCGCGGTCAGGATCTGCGTGCCGATCAGCAGGCGGAGCCGGTCGGTGCGGTCGGCGAGCACGCCGCCGAAGAGCTGGAACACGACGAGCGGCACGCCCTGCGCCAGGCCCAGATAACCGAGGAAGAGCGGGTCGCGCGTCACCGCCCAGACCATCCAGGCGAAGGTGACGTACTCGGCCCGGTGGCCCAGGACGTAGAAGACGAGCCCGAGCCAGTAGAAGCGGTAGTTCCGCGCCCTCAGCGCGGCGAAGGTCGACAAGCGCCGCTATGCCAGGCCGTAGAACCCCTTCGCGCCCCCCGCCAGGATCTGGCGCTTCGTCTCGGCCGACAGCTCGGGTCGATCGGCGATCAGCTTCGGCGCGCCGGGGAAGAAGCCGTCGGGATGCGGATAGTCCGTCGCCCACAGGATCTTGTGCGGGCCGATGTAGTCGGCGAGCACGCTGAGGCTCCCCTCGACCGGCTCGAACGAGATCCAGCAGTTGCGCCGGAACAGCTCGGTCGGGCGCATCGAGAGCCCCGAGTCGTTGAAACCCTGGTCGTCGAAGTGGCGGTCCATCCGGTCGAGCCAGGGCGCGATCCAGCCGCCGCCCGACTCCATGAAGCCGATGCGCACGCGCGGATGACGGTCGCACACGCCCTCCCAGATCACGCTCATCGCGGCGAGCATCATCTCCAGCGTGTGCGAGATGATGTGCTTGGCGCCGCGCGTCGTGAAGCGGTCGACGCCCACCTGCGGCATGCCGCCGCTCGCGCCCTCGTGCAGGCCGATGGCGAAGTCCAGCTCCTCCACTTCCGTCCAGAACGGCGCGTAGTCCGGATGGTGCAGCATGCGGCCGTTGTACGGATTGGGGCGCAGGAAGCCGGCGCGCATGCCGAGCTCTTTGCGCGCGAAGCGCATCTCCTCGATGGCGAGCTCGATCGACTGCATCGGGAGCATGGCCACGCCGAAGAGCCGGTCGGGATAGGGACGGCAGTAGTCCGCGAGCCAGCGGTTGTAGGCGCGGCACATCGCCGCCGCGAGCCCGGGATCCTGGACGGCGCCGGCGAAGAGCCCGACGCTCGGATAGAGGAACGCGGCGTCGATGCCGTCGAGGTCCATGTCCGGGATCCGCGCGTGCGGGTCGAAGCCGCCGGGGCGTCCGTCGACGTACTTCATGCTGGCCTCGTCCACGGTGCCGTCGCGCGCGCCGATGGCGCCGATGACGCCGAACCCCTTCTGGCTCCCGAGCACCTGGCCCTCGATGAGCAGGCGCTCCTTGCCGTCGGTGTCCGCGACGAGCCGCGGCGCGCGGTCGCGGTAGGCCGGGTCGATGTAGCGATCCCAGATGTCCACCGGCTCGAGCACGTGACCGTCGGCGTCGATGATGTTGTACACGCGCGCCATGGCTCGCCTCCCCTTGGATTACCCTTCGAAGGTCAAGGTGCGCCGGCGGCCCGGCCGCGCACGGTGACGCCCGTCCACTGCTCGTACAGCTTGGTGACGGCCGCCATGTCGAGGTGGCCCAACCCCTCGGCGTGCGCGGCCTCGTAGACCTGGCGGACCGTCGACGCCACGAGCATCGGCATCTCGAGCTTGGCCGCGAGCGCGAGCGCCAGCGACAGGTCCTTGCGCGCGAGCCCGATGCCGAAGTACGGGGTGAAGTCGCCCGCGAGCACGTTGGGAAATCGCTTGAGGAAGTGATGGGAGCGCCCGCCGCTCGTCGACAGGATGTCGAAGAGGCGCTGTGGATCCATGCCCGCCTTCACGCCGAGCACCATGGCCTCCGCCGCCACCGCGACGTTGCCCATGGACATCACGTTGTTCACGATCTTGACGACCTGGCCCGAGCCGAGCGCGCCCACGTGGTGGATCTCGGTCCCCAGGGTCAGCAGCAGGGGCCGGCACCGCTCGAGCACGGCCGCGTCCCCGCCGACGATGAACACGAGCTTGCCGTTGCCCGCCTCGGCGGGACCGCCGCTCACGGGCGCATCCAGGCAGTCCACCGAGCGGGCGCGCGCGGCGACCGCCACCTCGCGCCACGTGTCCGGGTCGATGGTGCTCACGTCGACGAGCGTCGCCCCCTGCGGGACCTTGGAGAGGACGCCGTCCGCGCCGAGATAGGCGCGCCGCACGGTAGCCGGATCCGGCAGGCTCGACAGCACGACGTCCGCCGCCTCCGCGGCGCCGGCCGGGGACGCGGCCAGCGTGACCCCGCCCTCGCGCGCGCGGCGCGCGCGCTCCGCGTCCACGTCGTAACCCGAGACGGCATAACCGCTCCCGGCGAGCCGCCGCGCCATCTGCCCGCCCATCGTGCCAAGCCCCACGAACCCGATCCTCGGCTTCGTCGTCACGTGCGTGCGCCTCCCGTCGCCTCGGCGCCGGCGAGGCGCCCGAAGACCGCGCCGGACATGAGGCCGGTCCCGCCCGGGTAGTTGCCGTGGAAGAGCCCGCCCACCATCTCGCCGCAGGCGAAGAGGCCGGGGATGGGGGTGAAGCTCGTGCTCATCACCTGCGCGCGGTCGTTGACGCGCACGCCGCCGAAGGTGAAGGTGATCCCGCCCGTGACCGGGAAGGCCGTGAACGGCGGCGTGTCGAGCCGCTGCGCCCAGTTGGACTTGGCGAGCGCGAGCCCGCGCGTGGCGAGGCCGTCGCGCACGGTCGGGTCGAAACGGCCCTCCGTCACGGCGACGTTGTAGGCCTCCAGCGTCCGCCGGCAGGCCGCGCGATCGAGCGCGAGCTTGTCCACGAGCGCGTCGAGCGAGTCCGCCATCGCCGGCGTGCCCGTCGCGTACCGCCCCTCCAGCAGATGCGTCACCTTGGCGTCGAAGATCTGCCAGCCGACGCCGCCCGGCTCGTTGAGGATGACGCCGCCGAGCTTGGCGTAGGTGTAGAACTGGAAGTCTTCGCCCTCGTCGAAGAAGCGCAGGCCCCGCGCGTTGACCAGCACGCCGTAGGGATACGACAGCCGGTTCGTCTTGTCGGTGAGCTTCCGGTCGCCGTGGGGCGGCGCGTCGGCGTCGATCGGCGTGGAGTGGCAGCCGGTCCACTGGCCGTGCGGCAGCGCGCCGACGTCCATCGCCATGCGCAGGCCGTCGCCCGTGTTGTAGCGCGTGCCGCGCACCTTGGCGTGGTCCCAGGGCCGGCCGAGATAGCGCGCCCGCCACTCGGGGTTCGCCTCGAAGCCCCCGCAGGCCAGCACCACCGCCGTCGCCGACAGCTCCGTGAAGCCGTCGGGCCCGCGCACGACGACGCCCGTCACGCGGCCGCTCGCGTCCTGGACGAGGCGCACGGCCGCTGCGTCGTAGCGGATCTCGACGCCCTGGCGCTCGGCCGTCCGGAACCACATCGCCGACAGCCCCACGCCCTCGTGCTTGGCGCGAACCACGGCGCCGGGAGACCACTTGAGCGTGTCGCCGACCCGCACCGCGGAGAGCGAGACCGCAGGCTCCATCTCGATCCCCTGACGCGCCATCCAGCAGGCCGTGTCGTAGGACCGGCCGATGAGCAGCTCGGCCAGCTCGGGATCCGTGCGTCCGTCGGTGACGCGCAGGAGATCGGCCATGAAGAGCTTTTGCGGATACGGCTCGACGCCCGTGTAGAACCCCGGCACCTGGCGCTCGGCGTCGGGCACGAGCGGGCGAAGCTCCTCGGCGCGATCGAAGGCGATCCGGAGCAGCCCGCCGCTGTAGTGCGTGTTGCCGCCGCGGAGCGCGCGCGGGGCCTTCTCCAGCGCCACCACGCGCCGCGCGCCCTGCTCGCGCGCTGACACGGCCGCGGCGAGGGCGGCGTTGCCCGCGCCCACCACCATCACGTCGTAGTCGGGCACCGTGCCGTCCGCCTCAGATGACGCCGTCGCGTCGGAGCGCGTCGAGCTCCGCGGCACCGTAGCCCAGGAGCGTGCCGAAGACATCCGCGTTGTGCTCGCCGAGCAGCGGCGCGCGGACGACGTCGGTCGCCGAGTCCGACATGCGCACCGGGTTCGCCGGCATCGGGTACTTGCCCCGCCGCGGGTGCTCCAGCTCGACGATCATCCCGCGCTGGCGCAAGTGCGGGTCCGCGAGCACCTCGCTCGAGTCGAGCACCGCGCCGCACGGGACACCGGCGCCGGCCAGGATCTCCATGACCTCGTGCTTGGTGCGCTTCTCGGTCCACGCCTCGATCATCGCGTCGATCTCATCGATGAATTTTACGCGGTCGCGGCGGTCGGCGTAGCGCGGGTCGTCGCCCAGCTCGGGGCGCCCGGCGATCCGGGTGAGCGTCCGCCACATCTCGACGGTCGCGACATGGATGAAGACGTAGTCGTTCGGGCCGAACGGGCGACAGCGGTAGAGGTTCGAGGGCGCCGCGGCCGCCGAGTGGTTGCCCTGCCGGGGCGCGGGCTTGCCGGTGACGTACGTGTCGCGCAGGTGGATGCGGAGGAGATTCACCACGGCCTCCTGCTGCGCCACCTCGATCTGCTGGCCCACGCCCGTGGCCTGGCGCTGGATGATCGCGGCCAGGATGCCGATCGCGGTGTGCAGGCCCGCGCCCGTGTCGGCGAGGCCGCCGATGGCCTTCGTCGGCGGCCCGTCGGGCCAGCCCGTCATGCTCATCGCGCCGGCCATCGCCTGCGCGATCCACTCGAAGCTCTTGTACTCCGCGTAGGGCCCGGTGCTCCCGAAGCCCTTCACCGAGGCGGCGATGACGCGCGGGTTCAGCGCCCGCAGCGCCTCGTAGCCGAGCCCGAGCCGCTCCATCGCGCCCGGCCCCATGTTCTCGACGACGACGTCGGCGCGCTTGGCCAGCTCCTCGAACATCGCGCGCCCCCGCTCCGACTTGAGGTTGAGCGTCACACCCCGCTTGCAGGAGTTCAGCAGCAGGAAGAACCACGCGTCCTCGCCGCGCTTGTCGGAGAGCGCGGTGCGGCCGGGCTCGCCGGTCGGCGGCTCGATCTTGATGACGTCGGCGCCGAGCCACGCGAGCATCTGGGTGCAGCTCGGCCCCGCCTCGTACTGCGTGAGGTCGAGGACGCGGATCCCGTCGAGCGCCTTCGGCATCGGATCAGTCTCCCCCTCTACGCACGCTCTACTTCGTCAGGCGCTTGGCGAGGAACTCGAACGCACGCCGGGTCGAGTCAGCGGTCGCTTCCTTGCTGTAGCGGTATGTGATGGTCTCTCCACGCCAGTCCTTCTTCGTGTTGCCGTTGAGCTCGCTTCGATCCCACTCGACTGGAACTCCTTGGTCCTTCAGGGCGGTGAGGCGAGGCAGACAGTCTGCAGGCGGTGTCTCGTTGTCCGCCCCGCCCATGAGCACGAGGAGCGGTCGATCGGTATCGGGCTTGAGGAATTCGATCCCGCTGCGCTGAGGCCCGGCGGGTGGAGGAAAGTAGAACCCCACCAGTCCGATACGATCCGCATCGACGAAGTCCAGTTTGCTGAGATAGCTCGAGGCGTCCAGCGTGCGCTGTAGAGGCGCAGCGTCTTCACCTCGGGTTTGAGGTTGAGGTCCGGCGCCTCCGCCGCCCGGGCTCTCAGCCGTTCGGTAGGCGTCTGGGCGGACGCCGGCGCCGGAGCGACCGCGACTGCCAGCAACCAGACCGCGATGCCGGCGACCCATCTCATCGTGCCGTCCCAGCCTGGATTGTTCATGAGCCAGGATACGGACGTCGGACGGGTGGCGCTGCGGGCTGTGCCCGCGCCAGGACCCGTCCGCCTCGCGTGTGATCGTTCATGAACAATCCAGGCTAGGTGGTATACGCGGAGAAGCGTACGGTCTGCGCGCGTGCCTTGTCGTCCGTGATGACGTTGACGACCGCCGGCTTGCCCGAGGCCCACGCGCGCTCGAGCGCCGGGCGGATCTCGTTCGGCTTCTCGACGAACTCGCCGTGCGCGCCCAGCTCCTTCGCGAGCCTGTCGTAGCGCGTGTGGCCGAGGTTCCGCCCGGGCTTCGGCAGCGGGCGCGACCAGGGCGTGTCCGCGGTCCAGCCGCCGTTGTTGCTGATCACCACGACGACGGGGATCCGGTGGCGCACGGCGGTGTCGATGTCCATCGCGTTGATACCGAAGGAGCCATCGCCGTGCAGCACCACCACCTGCGCGTCGGGCTTCGCCACCTTCGCGCCGACGCCGAAGGGCAGGCCGACGCCCATGCAGCCGAACGCGCCCGAGTTGAGCCGGTGGCCGGGCACGTACGTCGGGATCGCCTGGCGGCCGTAGTTCAGGATCTCCTGGCCGTCCACGACGAGGATCGCGTCGCGCCGCAGGAAGTCGCGCACCTCCTTGCAGAGCCGCAGCGGATGGATGGGGGTCGCGTCGCTGCTCATGGCCTTGTCCTGCTCGGCTGACTTCTCGCCGTCGAGCACGCGCAGCTTGCCCACCCAGGCGGCGTAGCGCTTCGGGTCGATCTTGCCCTGTGCCTCGCCGCGCAGCTGCTCCAGGACCGCGCGCGCGTCGCCCGCGATCGGCACGTCCACCGCACGGTTCTGACCGAGCTGCGTGGGGTTGATGTCGACGTGGATCACCTTCAGGTCGGCGGCGAAGCGCGGCGGGCGCCCGAACTGGATGACCCAGTCGAAGCGCGTGCCCACGGCCAGCACGACATCCGCCTCGGTGAACGCCTTGCTGCGCGCGTTGAGGAAGGAGAGCGCGTGGTCCTCGGGGATGAGCCCGCGCGAGATCGGCTTCGTGTAGAACGGAATCCCCGTCGCCTCGACGAAGGCCTGCAGCGCCGCCGCCCCGTCGGACCACCAGACGCCGCTGCCCGCGATGACCACCGGGCGCTCGGCGCGCGCGAGCAGCGCGATCGCCTCGCGGACCGCGGCCGGGTCGCCGAGCGTTCGCGGCGCCGGCTTCCACGCCGGCTCGTAGCGGAGGCTCTCCTCCTCCACCTTCTCGCCGAGGATGTCACCCGGCAGGTCGAGGTAGACCGGGCCCGGCCGTCCCGTCGTCGCCTGGCGGAAGGCCGTCGCGACGACGTCGGGGATGCGCCTGGCGTCGTAGATGCGTTCCGCCCACTTCGTGATCGGTCGCATGACCCCGAGCTGGTCGATCTCCTGGAACGCCTCCATGCCCTGGTAGACGCGCGGACTCGCTCCCCCGATCGCCACCAGCGGCGCGCAGTCGGTGAACGCGTTGGCGACGCCGGTGACGAGGTTCGTGGCGCCCGGACCCGAGCAGCCCATGCAGACGCCGGGTCGGCGTGTCACGCGGGCCCACGCGTGCGCCGCGAAGGACGCCGCCTGCTCGTGCCGGTGATCGATCGCCCTGATGCCGAGCTTGATGCAGGCCGCCTCCGTCTCGAGCATCGGGCCGCCCATCAGGTAGAAGAGCGTGTCCGCGCCCTGCGACCTGAGCGCCTGCGCCAGCACCTCCGAGCCAGTGATCGTCGCCATGGCCTGTCCTTTCGCGATGCGGTGAAGGATTCCGGTCGGGACAGAATACGCCTACGCGCGTCCCTTGCGCGCGATGAATTCTGCTCCTCGAGCGTACGTCCCATGTCCCGGAGCAGCAGCGCCTTCACGCCCATCACCGCGTCGCGGCGGTTCTTGGCGATCATGGTCGCGAGCCACAGCGTCTTCTCGCGGAGCTGCGCGCACGGCACCAGGTGGTTCAGCAGACCGATGCGCAGCGCTTCCTCGGCCTCGACGGCGCGGGCGGAGAACAGCAGCTCCTTGGCGATAGGCCAGCCGACCTGGTTCGGCAGGGTCCAGGTGCTGTTGATGCGGCCGTAGGCCGCGGCGAGGAAGCGGAAGCTCGCGTGCTCGCAGCCCACGCGCATGTCGAGCGACGACGCGAGCACCCCGGCGCCGCCGTAGGCGAGGCCGTTGATCATGCCGATGGTCGGCTTGGGGCACGCGCCGATCTCGTAGCTGCCGCGGGCGCGGGCGGCGCCGCGCGCGTCGAGCTCCGCCTGCGAGTATTTCTTGTCGTCCTCGCGCTGCTCGTGGATGTCGCCGCCGGCGGAGAACGCGCGGTTCCCGGCGCCCGTGATGACGATGCACCCGACCTCGTCGTCGGCGGCCATGCGCGTGACCGCCTCGTGCAGCTCCCGGCTCAGCTGATGGTTCAGCGCGTTGAGCTGGTCGGGGCGGTTCAGGGTGAGGATCGCGACGCCTTCCGACTTCTCGACGAGCACGTGGTCCGCCATGCCTTCCTCCCGCGA
>JBGQEL010000121.1:0-13173 GCA_041496385.1 Methylomirabilia bacterium
CCGTCGTCAGTGACGACATCAAGCACGGATTCGCGATCAATGAGCTCCACCTGAATTTGCAGCTCGTCCCTGGCCGGGAGGTGCGGTCGCCGACGCTCGACGTGGACCTTCCCGAGGGGACCTATGCGATCCACTGCAGCACGTTCTGCGGGCTGGGCCACCCGTCGATGAAGGGGAGGCTCATCGTCGGCACGCCCGATCGTGTTCCGGCCTCGGCGGCGCCGTGGATCGCGTCGCTCCTGTCTGCGGTGGCTGTCGCAGGGCTCGTGCTCACCGTGCGCCGCCGGAACGGACGGGACGGGTGCGCGACCTGAGAGAGCTCACGCCGGTCAGGCGCGCCCTCGACCTCGAGCCGTTCCAGTTCGTCCTGGTGCTCCCGACGGCCGCGGCGGTCGCCGTCGTGCTGATTTCGACCGCGGTCGGCATCGAGCACCCGAGCGCCAACTTCGGGTTGGTCTTCACGTGGGTGGTCTGGTGGGGCGGCCTGCTGCTCTCCTTCGTCATCGCGGGTCGCGCTTGGTGCTTGGTCTGTCCGGTCGGCGCGGCCGGCGAATGGCTGCAAAGGCTGAGCTTCTGGTGGCGGTCCGCGGCCATCGCGGGACTCGGCCTCAGGTGGCCGCGCCGACTCCGGAATCTGTGGCTGGCGACGGCCCTCTTCGTCGCCTTCGTCTTCCTTGATAACGGGTACGGGATCTCGAACAGCCCGCGGATGACGGCCGGGCTGATCGTGGTCCTCGTGCTCGCCGCCGCGTGGACCGATCTCGTCTTCGAGCGACGTGCCTTCTGCCGATACCTCTGTCCGCTGACGGCGCTCATCGGCCTCGGTGCGCTCGTGTCGATGCTCGAGCTCGGAAGGCGCGATCCGGAGACGTGCCGGGTCCGGTGCGCGACGAAGGACTGCTACCGGGGTAACGCGCGCCGCTGGGGCTGCCCGATGGAGGAGTTCCCCGGCGGAGAGGCGCAGGTCAAGGTCCATTGCATCCTGTGCACCGAATGCGTCAAGAGCTGTCGCTGCGACAACATCGCCCTCCGACTCGGGGCCCCGGGCCGCGACCTCTGGCGGCTGCGCCGACCGCGTCTGGACGGCGCCGTCGCGGCGATGGTGATCGTCGCAATGGCGACGGTCGTCCCGCTCCTGACGGTGGCCTTCCTCGGGGACATGCGGCGGCTGTTCGTGGGAGTGCTCCCGGCCGGCGCGCCACCGAACGATCTGCCCCGCCTCGCCGCCATCGGCCTGCTGTTCGTCATTGGTTTGGGCGCGGGGGTCACGCTGCTCTACGGCGCGAGCCGGCTGTCGCAGCTCGTGGCCGGCGAGCCCGCGGTGACGACGCGCACCCTCTTCACCCGCTACGCGTACGCCCTCATCCCCGTCGGCTTGGCCAGGCTCATGGCGGATCTGCTCGACCACGCGCTCCGGACGTGGGGCGCGCTGTGGGTGGTCACGCGCGCGCTCCTGTTCGACTTCCCGCTGAACCGCGTCCCGCCCGGCGGGGCGAGCGTCGTCCACCTGCTGGGCCCCGTCGCCGTGTACGGGCTCCAGGTCGGCGTGCTCCTCGGCGGCCTCCTCCTCACGGTGTACGCGATGGACCGGATCTCGAAGCGGGTGTTCGCCGATCGCGCCGCCGCGTTCGCCTCATTCGTGCCCGTGACGGGCCTCGGCCTGCTCCTGACGCTGGTGTCCGTGTGGACGCTCGGGATCGCGCTGCCGTAGGGACGCCCGCCCTGCGCAGGCCGGTGGCGACCATCGTCGCGTTTGCCGCGCTCACGGCGCTCACCGCGGCTGTTGGCCTCGCCTTCTTTGGAACGATCAACCTGGCGCCCAAGGGCGTGCGCGGACGCGGCATCGTCTTCTACGTCGTCGCCTACCACTACGGCTTCGCGTTCTATGATGCCGACGGCAACGAGCGGGAGACGATCGTGGTCGGGGTCGGCGAGCCCGTCACGCTGTCCATCCTTCCCGCGCAGGCGTTGCCGCGCGAACTGGCCCTCGAGTACGCCGAGCGGAGCACGAGGCTTTCGATCGGAGGCCTGACGCCCGGGGTTCCGGCCATTCGGGAGAAGATCATCGAGGACTTCGCGCTGGGCAACGTCGAGCACATCGTGGGCATCTCGGGCCACCCGGTCTACGTCACGACCAGCGTCACCCCCCTGCTGGCGGGCGCCCCCTTCCGCGAACACGGGCCCCGCACCCTCCGCGAGGCGATCGCCCAGAAGGACCCGGCCATCCGGTCCGTCACGTTTACCGCCAAGCGCGTGGGGGCCTTCGACGTGATCTGTGTGGACTCCGGCATGGACGGTGCCGGCACCTGCGGCTGGGGCCACAAGTGGATGGTGGCCAGGGGCGCCTTCGTCGTTCGCCCGTGAGACGCGCGTCCGCTGCGGTGTCAGCCTCCCGCGCGCCGGTCGTTGCCGACCCGCCAGCCGAGGTAGAGGACCGCGGTGCTCAGCAGCACGAGCACCGCGGCCGCGGCGACCCGCGAGGAGAGCGAGAGGATCGCGATCGTGCCGCTCGAGAGCCCGGTGAAGGCGAGCCCGAGGACCGGCAGCACGGGCGCGCCACAGCCGACGACGCTGCACGGTCCGGTGGAGAGCCCGAGAACGCCCACGAGCGCGCCGACCACGCCGCCGTTCCGCCCCGCCGTCCCGTGCCGGCCCCACACCTGTCCGAACTCGCGCACCCGGAGCCAGAGCACTCCGTAGGCGCCGAAGAGGACGGCCAGGGCCAGGAACCTCAGGAGATCCAGCGCGTCCACGGCGAAGCCCCACTCGGGCGCGCCGTAGGGCCCGTCGGCCGTGAACCAGAAGACCGCCACGCGAGTTAGAAAGTCGAGCTTGTCTCCTAGCGGCGTGCCGGAGACGAGATACTCGGGGAGCTTCTTGAGCCACGGGTTGAACGCGAAGTAGGTCCAGGGCTTGCGCGTGACGGCAAGCAGAAGCGGAGGCAGGAGCAGGTTGAGGGCGAAGATCCCCAGCGCGACCAGCGCGAAGGTCCAGGGGCGCCGGCGCAGCGCGCTGCCGATGCCCCGAAGGGCCCGGGCGAGCGGCTCGAGCGGGGCATTCCTTGACATTGGTCCGACCAGATGTTACAGGAAACGTAGCCTGTGAAGTCGAAGCCTTTCCCACCCATCGGACGTGAACCCAACGGAGGGACCCCCATCATGGCAGAAGTGACTCGTCGGGACTTTTTGAGCCGCCTCGGCGTCAGCGTCGGTGCCGCGGTCGGCGGCGTGGCAGGAGCGGGCCTCCCGATCGTCGGCGTGGCGCACGCGCAGGACAAGCCCAAGGGCACCATTCCCGACAAACCGTTCAAGATCGGCCACATGACCTTCTTCACCGGGCCGGGCGCGGTGCTCGGCGAGCCCATGTACAAGGGCCAGGCGCTGGCGGCGGAGGAGATCAACGCCGCGGGCGGGCTGCTCGGCAAGCGCAAGATCGAGATCCTCAAGGCGGACGAGAACGCCGGCACCGACGCCAACGTCAAGGAGCTCCGGCGGCTCAAGCTCTCGGAGAACATCGACTTCTTCTGCGGCATCACCTCCAGCGGCAACACGCCCGCGCTCGGGCCGGTCGCCGAGGAGCTGAAGGTCCTCACGATGTTCGTCGACGGCTGCACCGATTTCCTCTTCGACAAGGCCGTGCCGAACCCGCACTACATCTTCCGGCTGACCAACATCCAGTCGGCGGACGGATGCACGACGGCGCTGGCCATCGTGCAGACGTGGCCGAAGTCCAAGCGCATCGCCCACATTCACCCCGACTACTCGTACGGCCGCAACGCCTTCGACCACCTCAAGATCGTGATGAAGAAGCTGATGCCGCAGGCCGAGGTGGTCTCCGAGGGCTGGCCGAAGCTCGGCACGACCGACTTCTCCTCGCACATCACGAAGGCGATCGCGTCGAAGCCCGACCTGATCGTCTCCTCCGTGTGGGGCGGTGACTACGTCGCCATGTACAAGCAGGCGCTCCGCTACGGCATGTTCCAGAAGGCGAAGTTCGCGACCACGCTCGCCATGGGCACCGCGCCCCACGCGATCGGCAAGGACCACCCCGAGGGCATCATCGCCGGCGTGCACTCGAACTATCACTTCACGTACCCGGGCGGCGACAAGTGGCCGCTCAACAAGACCTTCGTCGAGTCGTACCACAAGCGCTTCAACGAGTACCCGAACTTCCAGGCCGAGGGCGCCTACACGTCCACGTACATGCTGAAGGCGGCCATCGAGAAGGCCAACAAGCTCGCCGGTGGCTGGCCTGACGACGACATGATCATCGCGATGCTGGAGGGCGCGATGATCGCGGGGCCGGGCGGCTACGTCTACATCCGGCCGGACAACCACCAGGGCTACAAGGACGCGATCATCGGCTTCAGCAAGAACACCGACGAGTATCCGTTCCCGATCCTGGACCCGAACCGCATCATCACGATCCCGATCCGCAGCATCACGGCGCCTCCCGGCTGGCCCAAGGGCGAGCCGACCTCGACGTACACCTGGATCGACAAGACCTGGCCGAACGTCAAAGTCTAGCTTTCCGGCCGGCGGGCGGTGCCGCCCCTCGAGAACCTGAGAACTACGACAGGTTCCTGAGGGGCGGCCCCACCCCCCGGCCTTTTCCCTGGGCATTGATCTTTCTCCGAGCGCTCGGCGTCCTGTTGTCCGTCGTGGTTCTTTCGACCGCGGCGGAGGCGGGGCACGAGATCCCGTACTATCCGTCGTTCTATCCCCAGGAGATCAAGCTCGAGTTCGCCGAGCCCGCCGCGGCGGCGTGGCTCTTCGAGAAGAACGCGCTCCACGCCTACGTGGGGCCGCCCGTGGCGCCGCGCGCGCCCGCGCGCCTCGCCTGGGTCGAGTCGCTGCGCGCGGTCGTGGTCCTCGCGTTCAATCCCGCCAGCCCCGGCTTTGCCACCGCGCGCGAACGCTGCGCCGCCGCCGCGCGCCTGGCACCGGCGCTGGCGGCCACCAAGGGCGGGTACGCGTTCTCGCCGTATCCCCTCACGCCCTGGCACGCCGACTACGTTCACCACGCGGACCTCGTCGAGGAGGCGAAGGCGCGCGGGTCCGGGGCGGGCGCTGCCGGGCCCCCGCTCCGCCTCCGCGTGCGGGACGGGCTCCCGGCACCGGCCGCGGACCCGGCGTGGCGGGCGGCCGACGGTGAGTGGGACGCGACGCTCGAGGCGATCGACCTGAAGGAGCTCGTCCGGGGGGCCGCGACGAGGCTCAACGGCTGGATCGGGCCGCCGTGGCTGAAGGAAGGCTGGTTCCAGGCCCACGCCCTCTACGCGCCCGGCCTGACGGACGCCGTCTCGCGGGTCGCGGTCGAGGAGACGTTCGCGCGCCGCGTCGGCGGAGTCTACGCCGGCGCCGTCGAGCGGCTCAACCTGGAGCGCCGTCTCGTCTCGCTGCTCATGCGGGGGTGCGAGCGCGTCGCCGTCGGCTACACGCTCAAGCGCGAGGCGGTCAACGACGACTACTCCGAGGGCGTGGAGAACATCGGCTACGACGCCCAGGCCGGGCTGGCCTCGGCGGTCTTTCTGCGAACCGTCAAGCTGAAGGACTTTCCATGGAACGGCTGGCTGCGGCTCGCGACGGCGTCGCGACCGGCCGCGGCGTGGAATCCGATCGGCGGTTTCGGCGACGAGGCCGGCGCGCTGCTCTGGTCGGCGCTCGCCGATGCGGGCATGCTGCCGGCGCCCTACGGCGGCGGCTGGGTGCCGAACCGCGTGCGCCCTGTGGAGGTCGCGGGACCGGTCGACCTGCCGCGCGGCGCGCTCGTGCCGGAGCCCGGGACCGGCGCCCTCCGTCCTGCGGCGCCGGGCGCTTCGGCGCCGCAGCGGGTGACCTACCGGGTCACGCTCTCCAAGTTCCACGACGGGACGAAGATGGGCGTCGCCGACCTGGTCTATCCCTACGCGTTCGCGGCCCGCTGGAGCGAAAAGGACCGCGAGGTCGGGCGCGCCACGGCGCTCCTGCGCGAGTGGCTGGCCGCGCTGCGGGTGGTGAGCGTCGAGACCGAGGTCAGGGACTTCGGCGACCTGCAGGTCTTCCTCGATACGCCGGTGGTGGAAGTCTACTTGCGGCACACGGCCGAGCCCGCCGCGGCGCCCGCCATCGCACCGCCGTGGAGCGCCGTGCCCTGGCAGCTCATCGTCCTGATGGAGGAGGCGGTGGCGCGCGGCCTCGCGGCGTTCTCCGAGGGCGAGGCCCGCCGGCGCGGCGTCCCCTGGCTCGACCTGGCCCGCGACCGGAAGCTCCAGGATGCGCTCGCCTCCCTGGCCGCGGACCTCGAGCGCCGGGCGTACGTGCCCGAGGCGCTCCGCGGGCTCGTGACCGTCGAGCAGGCCAGACAGCGCTGGGCGGCGCTGCGGCGCTTCCAGCGCCAGCACGGCCACTGGCTCGTGACGAGCGGGCCCTACCGGCTCACCAGGTGGAGCGCGACCTCCGCGGTCCTGACCGTCTTCCGGGACCTCTCGTACCCGAACGTCGTCGGCTCGTTCGACCCCTACGCGACGCCCCGGCGGGCGTGGGTGACCCGCGCCGAAAGACGGGGCGACCGGCTCGAGCTCGAGGCCGACGCCGAAAGTGTCACGAAAGCGGGTCGCTCGTATAAGATCGTGCGGGAGCCGCTCCGCCTGGCGCCGACCGGCGAGAAGCAACAGGACTCGCTCGTCGCGCGCTGGACCGTCGTGGGTCCCCGCGACGAGGTCGTCGCGACCGGCCGGTCGCAGGACGTCGAGGGCGGCCGGCTGATCGTGGATCTCAAGGGCAAGCTGGCGGCCGGCGCCTACCGGATCCTGGTAGCGGTGGGGCTCAACGGCAACTTCGTGAACCCGGAGGTGAGGGTGCTGCCGTACCTCGTGGCCGAGTAATGGACGTCCTCCTCATCCACGTCATCAACGCGCTGCTCTACGCGTCGGTCCTCTTCCTGATCGCCGGCGGCCTCAGCCTCATCTACGGCGTCATGCGCATCGTGAATCTGGCGCACGGCAACCTCTACGCCTTCGGCGCCTACGTGACCGCGTGGATGGTCGGGACCGTGGCGGCGGGCGCGCCGCTGCCCGTACTGCTGCTGCTCGTGCCGGCCGGGGCCCTCGCGGCGGCGCTCCTGGGCGCGGTGCTCGAGCCGACGCTGCTCCGGCCCTTCTACAAGCGCGCCGAGGAGTACCAGCTTCTCGTGACCTTCGGCCTCCTGATGATCCTGGAGGACGTGATGCGTTTTCTCTGGGGGCCGTACCCGCTCTCGGCGAGCACGCTGTTCGAGGGCTTCGGGAGTGTCCCGATCGGCGACTCGATCTACCCGACGTACAACTTCCTCGTCATCGGCGTTGGTGCGGCGGCGGCGGCCTTCCTCTGGGCCTTCATCTACCGGACGCGGTTCGGCGTCGTGCTGCGCGCGACCTCGCAGAACATGCGCATGGCCTCCGCCCTCGGGGTCAACGTCAACCGCGTCTACGTCCAGGCGTTCACGCTCGGCTGCTTCATGGCGGGGCTCGGCGGCGCCATCGTCGTGCCGAGCCAGTCGGCGGTGCTCGGGATGGGCGTGGATGCGCTCGTCCTCTCCTTCATCGTGGTGGTGATCGGCGGGCTCGGGAGCCTCGAGGGCGCGCTGGTCGGCGCGCTCATCGTGGGCTTCGTTCGCGAGGCCGGCGTCGCCTGGTTCCCGGAGATCGAGCTCGCCGTCCTCTACCTCGCCGCGGCGATCGTGCTCCTCGTACGGCCCGCCGGCCTCTTCGGGCGGCCATGAGCACGCCCTCCGTGCTCCGTCCGTCCGGCGCGATCGCGCCCGCGCTCCGGATCGCCGTGCCGGTGGTCGTGCTCCTGGCACTCGTGCCGACGGTCCTGCCGCAGTACCAGGCGATCCTGCTCGCCTACGGTCTCGCGATGGCGATCGGCGCCCTGGGCTTCAACCTGCTGCTCGGGTACACGGGGCTCCTCTCGTTCGGTCACTCGGCCTACTTCGGCGTCGGCGCGTACGTGGTCGCGCTGATGGCGAAGTACCTCAAGGTCGGCTCGATGGAGCTCTTCCTCGTGGGCGCGATCCTGGGCTCGGTGCTCGTCACCGCCGTGTTCGGCGTCGTCTGCGTCCGGTACACGCGCATCTTCTTCGGCATCCTCACGCTCGCGCTCTCGCAGGTGCTCTGGTCGCTCGCGTTCAAGTTCTTCTGGGTGACGGGCGGCACCGACGGGCTGCGCGTGCCCACGCCCTCGCTCCTCGGCGGGCTCGTGACGGGCAAGGGCGACAAGACCGACTTCATGGTCCACGCGTACTACTACTACGTGCTCGCCATCTTCTGCGTCTGCGTCGCGCTCATGTGGGTCATCGTCAACTCGCCCTTCGGCAAGGCGCTCCAGGCGATCCGCGACAACGAGACGCGCGCGGAGTTCGTGGGCGTCCGGATCTGGCGCTACCGCTGGGTGGCGTTCCTCGTCTCGGGCGTCTTCACCGGGATCGCGGGCGCCCTCTGGGTGCCGCTCAACGGGCTCACGACGCCCGACATCATGCACTGGACCTTCTCCGGCGAGATGGTCTTCATGACCGTGCTCGGGGGCTTCCGCTCGTTCGCCGGGCCGATCATCGGCGCGATCGTCTTCAACTACCTCAAGACCTACGCCGTCGGCTACACGGTCTACTGGCAGCTCCTGCTGGGGGCGATCCTCGTGACGCTCGTGCTCTCGCTGCCCACCGGCATCGTCGGCGCCGCGGGCCGGCTCGCCGCGCGGTTCCAGAGGAGGAGCCAGCCGTGAGCCTCCTGGTCACGAAGGACCTCGTGAAGTGGTTCGGCGACACGCACGCGGTGGACCACGTGAACTTCACGGTCCAGGAGAGCGAGGTCCTCGCCCTCATCGGCTCGAACGGGGCGGGCAAGACCACGCTCGTGAACCTGATCTCGGGCCTCTTCGCGCCCGACAGCGGCCAGATCCTTTTCCGCGACCAGGACGTGACGCGCCAGTCGGTGCACGGGCGGATCAAGGCGGGCATCGCGCGGAGCTTCCAGCTCGTAAACCTGTTCGACCAGCTCTCGGCGCTCGACAACGTCGCGCTGACGATCTTCGCGCGCGAGGGCAAGACCACGCGGCTCATCTCGCTGGCGAGCGCCGATTCGGCCGTCTGGGACGAGGCGGTCGAGATCCTGCGCCTCTTCGGCCTCGAGCCGAAGGCCCGGATGCTCGCCGGTGGCATCTCGCAGGGTGAGCGCAAGCTTCTCGACGTCGCCGTGGCCTACGCGCTCCGGCCGAAGCTGCTCTTCCTGGACGAGCCGACGAGCGGTGTCAGCACGCGCGAGAAGGCGCCGATCATGGACACGGTCACGTCCGTCGTGCGCTCGACGGGCATCTCGGCGGCGATCATCGAGCACGACATGGACGTCGTCTTCAACTACTCCGACCGCATCGTCGCGATGCACCAGGGGACGATCCTGGCCGACGGGACGCCGGACGAGATCCGGCGCAACGAGGCGGTGATCACCACGCTCATCGGGACCACGGAGAGCCACTGATGCTGGAGCTCGAGCGCGTCAACACGTTCCGCGGAGCGGCCCAGATCCTTCGCGACGTCTCGCTCCGCGTCGCCGACGGCGAGTCGGTCTGCCTCGTCGGGCGCAACGGCGCCGGGAAGACGACGACGATCGACAGCATCATGGGGCTCCTCCCGGTGCGGTCGGGCCGCGTCGCCTTCCGCGAGCGGGACATCACGCGTCTGCCGGCCCACGCGCGGGCGCTGCTCGGCATCGGCTACGCCCCCGAGGATTGTGGGATCTTCCCGGACCTGTCGGTCGAGGAGAACTTCCAGATCACCGCGTGGCTCGCCCGGCCCGGCGCCGCGGGCGGCGGCGCCGACGAGCGCGTCTTCGCCGTCTTCCCTGAGGTGAAGGGCTTCATGACGCGCCGTGGACTGCACCTCTCCGGCGGTCAGAAGAAGATGGTCGCGATCACGCGCGCGATGACCCTCGCGCCCTCGATCCTGCTCCTCGACGAGCCGTTCGAGGGCCTAGCGCCGGTCGTCGTCACGCGCTTCATCGAGGCCGTGAAGGCGATCAAGGGCATGGGCATCTCCCTGCTCATCGCCGAGTCGAACCTCGTGAACGCGACGCGCGTGGCGGACCGGCTCTACGCGATCGACCGCGGCGAGATCATCTTCCACGGTGAGCCGCAGGCCGTGTTCCGCAACGAGGACGTCATGAAGACCATCCGCGGCTAGGCTCCGCTGGACACCCTGGTCCTCAAGCTGGTGCTGACGCCGGCCCTCATCGGGACGGCCAGCGTCGCCGGCCGCCGCTGGGGGCAGGGCGTGAGCGGCTGGCTCGTCGGGCTTCCGCTCACGTCGGGGCCGGTCGCGTTCTTCCTGGCGCTCGAGCAGGGCGTCTCGTTCGCCGGCGCGTCGGCCGGCGGCGCGCTCACCGGCGCGATCGCCGAGGCCGCGTTCTGCCTCGCGTACGGCCGACTCGCGTTCCGCGGCCGCTGGCCCGCGGCCCTGCTCGGAAGCTGTGCCGCGTTCGGCCTGGTCGCCCTGGTACTCCAGCCCCTGGCGCTCCCGCTCGCGTGGCTGTTCGCCGGCGCGGTCGGGGCCCTCGTGCTGGCCCGCAGCCTCATGCCGCGGGGATCGCGCGCCCGCGCCGCCGCGGTCCCGAACCGGTGGGATATTCCTGCGCGCATGGCGGTGACGACCGCGCTCGTCCTGCTGCTCACGTCGGCCGCGCCCGTCCTGGGCCCGCGGCTCGCCGGCCTGCTGGCGACGTTTCCGCTCTACGCCGCGGTCCTCACCGTGTTCGCGCATCACGTCGAGGGCCCCGCCCCGGCGGTCGAGGTGCTCCGGGGCTTGCTGCTCGGCCTCTTCGGCTTCGCGGGATTCTTCCTGGTCCTCGGCCTCCTGATCGAGCGCGCCGGCCTGGCCACGGCCTTCGGCGCCGCGACGGCCGTCGCGCTCGCGCTCCAGGCGGGCTCGCTCGCGCTGGTCCTCGGCCGGAAGTAGGCCGTTTGCTGCTATCATCGGGTCCGTCGTGATCGTCCTCGGGATCAGCGAGACCCACTGCGCGACGGCGGCGGTCCTCCGCGACGGCGCCGTCGTCGGCTGCGCCTCCGAGGAGCGCTTCTCCCGGCTGAAGAACGACGCGGGCTACCCGCGGCTGGCCATCGACGCGCTCCTGCGCGAGCTCCGCCTCGACCGCGGCGCGATCGACCTCGTGGTCCTCGCGGGCACGCAGATCCCCTCGTACGAGTGGATGAACCGGATCACGCGTGACGAGGCGTACACGCGGCGCTACTACGGCGTCGGCCTCGAGACGCCGCGGCGCGGCCTCACCGGGCGGGCGCGCAAGCTCGGCGCGCGGCTGGGCCTGCTCGACCCGGCGCCCGGCAAGGCGCCGCTCGCCGACGCCGAGCGGCGTGGCCTCGTCGCCGGCCACCTGGGCATCGCGGCCGAGCGCGTCCGGATCCTGGACCACCACACCTGCCACGCCGCCGCGGCGTACTTCGGCTCGCCGTTCGGCGGCCGTGAGGCGCTCGTGCTCACCAACGACAACTCGGGCGACGGCCTCTGCGCCACCGTGTCGACCGCGCGCGGCGTCGAGCTGGCGCGCCGCGAGGCGACGCGGAGCGGGCCCGGCTCGCTCGGCTCCTTCTACACGCTCGCCACGCTGCTCCTCGGCATGAAGCCCGGCGAGCACGAGTACAAGGTGATGGGGCTCGCGCCCTACGCCCCGGCGGCCGGCGCCGCGCGGGCGCTCGCCGCGCTCCGCGGCGTCTTCGATTTCGTGCCGGGCGCGCCGTGCCGCTTCGAGTGGAAGAAGCGCGGGCCGCTCTATCGGACGCTGCTGGAGGCGACGCTCGGCTTGCGGTTCGACGCGATCGCCGGCGGCGCCCAGCGGCTCCTCGAGGAGGCGCTGCTCCAGTGGGCGCGGCTGGCGCACGAGCGCCACGGCGGCGGGCGGCTCGTGCTGGGCGGCGGCGTGTTCATGAACGTGAAGGCGAACATGCTCCTCGCCGAGGAGCCCTGGGTCTCGGACCTCTTCGTCTTCCCCTCCTGCGGCGACGAGTCGAACGCCGTCGGCGCCGCCTACCTCGGCTACCTGGACCTCTGCGCGGGGCGGGGGATCGCGCCCGCGCCGCGGCCCTTCGGGCCCGCGTACCTCGGGACGTCGGTGGCCGACGCGGAGGTCGAGGCGCTCATCCGGACGCGCGACCTCGCCGCGCGTCACCGCGTGAGCGAGCCGCCGCGCATGGCGGAGCGGATCGCCGACCTGCTGGTCGCCGACGGCGTGGTCGCGCGCTGCGCCGGGCGCATGGAGTTCGGCGCGCGCGCGCTCGGCAATCGCTCGATCCTCGGGAATCCCTCCGATCATCGCGTGGTCGCCCTCATCAACCGGATGATCAAGAACCGCGATTTCTGGATGCCCTTCGCGCCCTCGGTGCTGCGCGAGCGCGAGGCCGACTATCTCGTGAACCCGAAGGGGCTCGCCTCGCCGTACATGATGCTCGCGTTCCCGACGAGCCCGAAGCGTCGCGACGAGATCGTCGCCGCGATCCATCCGCACGACGGCACCGCGCGCGCCCACATCGTGGACGAGGCGTGGAACCCCGAGTACCACGGGGTGATCCGGGAGTTCGAGGCGCGGACGGGCATCGGGGCCGTGCTCAACACCTCGTTCAACCTGCACGGCGAGCCGCTCGTCTGCTCGCCCGAGGACGCCGTGGACACCTTCGAGCGCTCCGGCCTGCCGCACCTGGCCCTCGGCCGCTTCCTGATCTCCAAGCGATGAGCCCCGCCGACCTCTGCTACACGCCGGCAACGGAGCTGGCGCGCCTCATCCGGGGCAAGCGGCTCTCGCCCGTCGAGCTCACGCGCGCGGTGCTCGACCGTATCGAGCGGCTCAACCCGCGGCTCAACGCCTTCTGCACGCTCACCGCCGAGGCTGCCCTCGCGGCGGCGCGCGCGGCCGAGGCCGCGGTGATGCAGGGCCGCCCGCTCGGGCCGCTCCACGGCATCCCGTTCTCGATCAAGGACCTCGCCCTCACCAAGGGCGTGCGGACGATGTCCGGATCGTTCATCTTCGCCGACCGCGTGCCCGACGTGGACGCGCCCTTCGTGCCGCGGCTCGCCGCGGCCGGCGGCATCATGGTGGGCAAGACGACGACGCCCGAGTTCGGCTGGAAGGGGCTCGGCGACAGCCCGCTCACGGGC
>JBGQEL010000122.1:0-12840 GCA_041496385.1 Methylomirabilia bacterium
CTGATCGCCCGGGCGTTGTTGGTCCAGATCGCGGTCTGGAAGCCCGCGCCGCGCGCGCCCGCGACGGCGTCGCGGGCGCCGGGCTCGAGCGTGGCGGCGTCCATGGCGCGGCGCTCATGCGCGAGCGCGACCTCCCAGACCGCCGGCTCCAGGTCGGGCGCGTGGGCCTTGGCCCACACGGTCAGCTCGCCGACCCGCCAGCGCTCGGGCCGCGCCGGCAGGGGGCCGCGCGCGCCCTCGATGAGGGCCCGCATGTCGAGGGCCATCGCCGCGAGGTCGAGGGGCGTCCGGATGAGGGTGTGGTCCAGGTCGAACACGCACAGCGCCACGCACTGACCGTACCACAGCCGTGCTACGATGATTTTGTCAACATGGCGCGCCGGCTGCCGCATCTCACGGCGTTTCTTGTCCTGCTGGCGCTCACGCTCCCGACCCCGCCCGCGCGGGCGCTCGACGAGCAGGAGCGGTTGCGGCTCGTCGGCGAGCGCGCCTTCGCCGATGGCCTCTACGTCGTCTCCCGCCGCGCGCTCGAGCGTCTCGTCGCCGAGTACCCGAGCGACGGCAAGCTCTCCGCGACCCTGCTCCTGCTGGGACGGGCCCGACTGGCGCTCGGCGACGCCGAGTCCGCGCTCGAGGCGTTCCGCCGCCTCGACAAGCTCGGGACGCCGCCTCTCGAGCTGAAGTTCTGGGAAGGCGAGTCGCTCTTCCGCCTGCGCCGCTTCGCCGAGGCGCGCGCCGCATACGAGGCCCTCGCGCGCAAGGACCTGGCGTCGCCGAACGCGCCGGACGCCCTCTACGGGATCGGGCTCACCGAGCTGGAACTGCGGCGGCCCGACGCCGCCGTCGTCGCGTTCCGCGAGGTGCTGAGCGGCTGGCCCGACTCTCCGTTGGCGCCGGGCGCGACCTTCTACCTCGCGCGGACGCTCGTCGAGCTCAAGCGCTTCGGCGACGCGCTGCCGCTCCTCACGGCCTTCCCGGCGAAGTACCCGGGCCACAGGCTCGCGCCCGACGCGCAGTACCTGCTCGGGCTGGCACGCGTCTCCTCCGGGGACACGGGCGGCGTCGACGACCTGAAGGCCTTCGTGCTGGCGGCGCCCAACCACGCCATGGCGCCGGCAGCACGGCGGATGATCACCACGACGCTCGCGCGCTACGGTAACCGCACGCAGCTCCAGGGCACGTACGCGCAGCTCCTGGCGCAGCAGCCGGCCACCGCCGAGGCGCTCTACGACGCGGGCTCGATCGCGGGACGCATCGGCGATCAGAAGGGTCAGGACACGGCGTGGCGGCGGCTCCGCAAGGAGTTCCCGGGCGACCCGCTCGCGCTCCAGGCCGCGCTCGAGCTCGCCAATGCCGCGTTCAAGCGCAAGGACTGGAAGGAGGCGTCGGCCCAGGCCCAGGCGGCCGCACAGAGCGACGACGAGGCGCTGCGCGTCGACGCGCTCCTGCTCCACGGCGAGTCGGAGCTGAAGCTCGCGCGCTGGAGCACCGCCGCGAAGGCGTTCGAGCGGGTCGGCACGACCAAGAGCGTCGAGGCCGCGGCGCGCTACCGCGCCCTGGCCGGCCTCGGGCTCGCGCAGGAGCAGCTCAAGGATTCGCGTGCCGCGCTCGCGGCCTACGAGCAGGTTGCCGCGAAGAGCCCCGACGCGACGCTGCGCGACTGGGCGCGCGACCGCGCCACGGCGCTCCGCGCCCGGCTGCCGAAGCCGCCACCGCCGAAGGCCGACGGCTCCAAGACGAATGGCAAGGCGGGCGGCACGTGAGGCGCCCCGCGCTCGCGGTGCTCCTGCTCGCGGTGCTCGCGCTCGGGCCGGGCCCCCTCGCGGCGCAGACCCTGCTGCCGCTGACGCCGCCGCTGCCCGACCTCGCGCGGCTGGTCCCCTTCGCCGAGGCGCCGGGCGAGAAGCCGGCGCTGGCGCCCGCCGCGCTGCCGCTGCCCGCGCCGCCCGCCGACCTGCCGCCGTTCCCGCTCACGGTCTTCGCGCCGCCGACGGCCGACAAGCCGACGGCGGCGGTCGCGGAGCCCGGCGCGCTCCCGTGCGTCGGCGCCTTCTTCGGCGTCGCGTCCAAGGCGCTCGAGTGCGGCCGCGCGCGGTTCGCCAAGGGCGAGCACGAGGACGCCGCGAAGGCGCTCGAGCAGGCGGTACGGTCGGGCAGCGAGCGCGAGATCGTCGTCGAGGCGCGCTACTGGCTCGCCGAGACCTCCTACGCCCTGGCCCGCGCCGAGCAGGCCGACCGGCTCTTTCTCCAGGTCGTGCAGACGGCGCCGAGGGATAGCGGGTTCACGCTCTGGAGCGCCTTCGGCAGCGGCTGGACGGCGCTCCGGCTCGGCAACGCCCCGCGCGCCCGCGACACGTTCACCCAGATCCTCGCGGGCGCTTCACCCGCGACCATGGAGCCGTGGGCGCGCCACGGCCTGGCGCTCGCGAGCTACGCGCTCGGCCGCCACGAGGACGCGGTGGCGGCATGGACGGCGCTCGCCGCCAAGGGTGTGCCGCCCTCGCTCGCGCGCGACGTCGCCTTCTGGTTCGGCGAGGCCCTCGGCCGGCTCGGCCAGTACGACCGCGCCGCGACCGAGCTCGCGCGCTTCGTCCAGGCCGCCGGCCCTCACCCGCTGCTCGACCAGGGCTGGTTCCGCCTCGGCTGGTGGGGTCTCCAGGCGGGCCGCGGGACGGAGAGCGTGGACGCCTTCCGCAAGTTCCTGACGCCGACCACGCCTTCCGCGGCGCCGAAGGTCGGCTCCGACCGGGACTGGGCGGAGGCGGGGATCGTCCTGGCGCTCCTGCCGTCGGACGCCGCGGCCGCCCGCCAGGCGGCGCGCGATCTCGAGAGCCGCCGCTCGCCGCTGGTCCAGCCGCTGTTCATTCGCGTCGCGCGGACGCTCATCGAGGGAGGGCAGGCACCCGAGGCCCAGGCGCTCCTCCAGGACGTGCTCGCCGCGAACCTCACCGCCGCGGCGCGGGCCCACGCGCTCCTGCTCCAGGGCGAGGCGAGCCGCGTGCAGGGCAATCTCGACGACGCGCGCACGCAGTACGACCTCGCGCAGCGCGCCGAGCCCGGGAGCGCCACGGCGTGGTTCGCGGCGTTCCGGCTCGCCCAGGCCAACGTTCAGGTGCGCGAGTTCGCCCAGGCGGCGCGCGATCTCGCCCCCGTCGTCGCCGCCGCGACCGCGCCCGATGCGCGCGCGGCCGAGCTCCTGCTCCAGGGTGAGGCCGCGTACTACGCCGGCGACCAGCCCGCGGCGACCGCGGCGTTCCGGCGGATGCTGGTGGAGCTCCCGCAGCACGCGCAGACGCCCGCGGCGCGCCTGGGCGTCGCGTGGAGCGCGCTGCGGCAGGACCGCGGGGAAGACGCCCGTCGCGAGTTCCTCGAGTTCGCCCGGCTTCACCCGGAGCACCCCGCGACGCCCGACGCGCTGCTCCGCGCCTCGGAGCTCGCGCTCAGGAACCCGGCCGGCTGGGCCGGGGCGCGCCCCCTGCTGGACCGGATCGTCGCCGCCTATCCAAACCGTGAGAGCACGCACTTCGCCCGGCTCAACCGCGCCATCCTCATGCTGCGCACCGGCGAGGCCGCCGCGGCGCGGCCCGAGCTCGCCGACTGGATCAAGCGCGCGCCGTTCCCGCCGCTCGCCGGCCGGGCGCAGGTCGCGATGGGCGCGGCGCTGCTCGCGCTCGGTCGGCCCGCCGACGCCGCGAAGGCGTTCACGCAGGCACAGCAGGAGGGCGTGGGCGCGCTGGCCGCTCTCGGCCTGGGCGCGGCGCAGCTCGCCCAAGGACAGCGCGAGCCCGCGCTGCGTCTCCTCACCGAGGCGCGCGACGGCGGCACATCGGCGATCGCCGCCGTCGCCGAGTACGGGCTGGCGGTGATCGCCTACCAGAACGGCGCCCGCGCGGACTGGAAGAAACCCGCGCTCGCCGAGCTGGCCGCCGCGCCCGACGGCCCCTCGACGCCGCGCCTGCTCTACGTCCTGGCCGGCGTCGCCGTCGAGGAGAAGGACTGGACGGGTGCGCTCGAGCACGCCCGGCGTCTCGCCACCCGGTATCCGGCCGACGAGGCCGCGGACGACGCGCTCGAGCGCGTGGCCTCGGGCGCGGCGGCGGCCGGCGCCTGGCCGACGGCGCACGACGCCTACGCCGAGCTTCAGCAGCGCTTCCCGAAGAGCCCGTTCCTCGCCGCCGGGCGGCTCGCGTTCGCCGAGGCGCAGGTGGAGACGGGCCGCGCCGCGGCCGCCCGTCAGGACCTGGAGCAGCTCGTCGCCGCGGCGCCCGCGGACGCCCGGCTCACGCGCGGCTGGCTCGTGCTGGCGCGCGCGCGCGAGGCCGCGGGCGACCGCGCGGGCGCGCTCGACGCCTACGGGCGCGCGGCGAAGGACGGCTGGGCCGACTGGAGCGCGCGCGCGCTCCTCGGCTACGGCCGTCTACTCGTGCAGGAGAAGAAGGGCGCGGACGCGCGCGCGCTGCTGGCGGGCCTGCTGAAGAGCGCCGACGACGGCATGGTCGCGGAGGCCGCCTACGTCATCGGCGAGGCGTGGCAGAGCGACGCCGAGCCGCTCGCCGCCGCCGAGTACTTCATGACGGCCGCCTATGTGGCGCCGGAGTCACCGCCGGGACGCAAGGCGCTCCTCGGCGCCGCGGCGAGCTTCCTCGCGCTCAAGCAGGGGGACGCGGCGGCGATCGCCTACCGCAAGCTCCTCGATCAATCGAACGCGCCGGCCGATCTCGCGGAGGTGGCGCGCAAGGGGCTCAAGGACCTCGGGCGATGAAGGGCTACGGCGGCCGCGTTCTGCACGTGGACCTCACGAGCGGGGCCTCGCGCGTCGAGCCGCTCGGCGAGGCCACCGCGCGCGCCTACCTCGGCGGCAACGGCCTCGCGGCGCGCCTCCTCTACGACCATGTGCCGCCGCGCACGGACGCGTTCGCGCCCGCGAACGGCGTGGTCTTCGGGGTGGGGCCGGTGACCGACACGACGGTGCCGGGCAACAGCCGCGCCTGCGTCGCGGCCAAGTCGCCGCTGACCGAGCTGTTCTTCGACTCCACCTTCGGCGGCCGGTTCCCGGCGACCATGAAGCGGACCGGCTTCGACGCCGTCCTGATCACCGGCCGCGCGGTGCGGCCGTCCTACCTCCTGGTGACGGAGGGGGGCGCGGAGGTGAAGGACGCGGCCGAGCTCTGGGGGCGGTCCACGCGCGACACGGTGCAGAGCCTCGTCGCCGCCGAGGGGGCCGAGGCCGACGCGATCGCCATCGGCCCCGCGGGCGAGCGGCGCGTCCGCTTCGCGGCGATGACCCACTACTGGAAGAACCGCGAGGCCGTCGCGGGCCGGGGCGGCATCGCGGCCGTCCTGGGCGGCAAGAATCTCAAGGCGGTGGTCGTGCGGGGTGCGCGGAAGACCGAGATCGCCGACCCGGCGGATCTCAAGGCGCTGGTCGACGAGACGCGCGAGCCGCTCAAGAAGGGCACGCAGGCGCTCTCGACGTTCGGCACGTCGTTCCTCGTCGGCCCGATCAACGCGCTCGGCGCCCTCGGGAGCTACAACCTGAAATCGGAGGTCTTCGCCGAGGCGCACGCCGTGGGCGGCGAGTCGATGAAGGCCCACTATCACGACCGCGACACGACGTGCCTCAAGTGCCCGGTCGCCTGCGGCAAGCAGTACGCGATCCGCGAGGGGGAGTTCGCGGGCACGAAGGCCAAGATGCCCGAGTACGAGAGCATCTTCGCGCTGGGGCCGATGCTCGGCATCGCGAACCCCGAGGCGCTCATCCTCGCCAACGACCTCTGCGACCTGCTCGGGATGGACACGATCTCGCTCGGTGTCACGCTCGCCTTCGTCTGCGAGGCGCTCGAGCGCGGCTGGCTCACCCGGGCCGAGGTCGGCGTGGACTTCGGCTGGGGGAACTGGCGCGGCATGCTCACGCTGGTCGAGCAGACGGCGCGGCGCGAGGGCTTCGGCGCGCGGCTCGCGGAGGGCGCCTGGCGGCTCGCCGAGCAGGTCCACCCCGAGGGCACGAAGCTCGTCTACGCGGTGAAGCGGCTCGAGCTGCCCGCGCACTCGGCGCGCGCGCTCAAGGGGCTCTCGATCGGCTACGCCACCGCGACGCGCGGCGGGAGCCACCACGACACGCGCCCGACGCCCCAGTACGCGCCGGGGTTCGATCGTCGATCGACGAAGGACAAGCCCGCCTTCGCGGTGCGCAGCCAGCACTTCACCGCCGTCGGCGACTCGCTCGTCCTCTGCCGCTTCACCGCCGAGCGCGGCTTCGGCCTCTTCCTCGAGGAGCCCTACGCGCGCATGGTGCGCGCGGTGACGGGCTGGGACATGACGCTCGACGAGCTCGCGCGCGCCGGCGAGCGCATCATCAACCTGGAGCGGCTCTTCAACGTGCGCGAGGGCGTGCGGCGCGCGCAGGACACGCTCCCGTGGAAGGTGATGCACGAGCCCATTCCCGACGGTCCCTCGGCCGGTGCCCACTGTCCGCCCGACGAGCTCCGCGCGATGCTCGACGAGTACTACGCCATCCGCGGCTGGGACGGCGACGGCATTCCCACCGCCTCACGCCTCGCCACGCTCGACCTCCGGTGAGGCTCCTGGCGCTCGTCCTGGCGGCGGCGCTCGTCCTCGCCGGCTGCACGACGGCGCGGGAGCCCGGCCGGGATCTCGCGATCCTCCGGGACGCGCAGGTGTGCGAGGAGATGGCGGAGCGCCAGATCCAGGAGGCGCGGGCGCCGGACCACGCCATCCGGCTCGCGATCTTCGAGTCCTGCATGGCGCTGCACGGCTGGCAGGGGCGCTGAGCGGAAGGTATGACCAGGGTCGCCATGACCGTCTTGATCGTCGAGCAGGACAAGCGGCTGGGCGAGATCTACGCCGATTTTCTCCGCGACCTCGGCTACGAGGCCGTGCTCGTCGCGAGCCTCGAGGGCGCCGGCCGCGAGCTGGAGACGCAGAGCCCCGACGTCGTCATGCTCGACGCGGACTTCCCGGAGCGTGCGGCGCTCGGTTTCCTGGAATCGCACGGGGCGCGTCCGGCGGCCGTGCCGATCATCGCGGTGTCGGGCGCCGAGAGCGAGCAGCTGGCGCTGCAATGTCTCCGGCTCGGCGCGCTCGACTTTCTCGCCAAGCCCGTGCCCTTCGAGCGCCTGCGCGCGCTGCTCTCGTTCCTCGAGACCCACACGCTCAACGCCGAGGGCTCGCAGCGGCGCGTGCCGCGGCCCGTCGTCGCCATCCCGTTGCTCGTCCGCTACGAGGTCGAGTGGACGTCGGTCGATCTGAGCCCGTTCGGCGTCAAGGTGCCGCGGCAGGCGTGGCTCCAGCCCGGCGCGAGCGTCGCGCTCTCGTTCGCGCTGCCGGACGGGCGGCCGCCGCTCAACGTCAACGCGGTGCTCGTGCGCACGGACGCCGAGGGCCATCTCTTTTCCTTCATCGGACTGAGCGAGGCGGCCTTTCGCCGGCTCGTCGAGTTTTGCCGGAACACCACGAGCGACCCGGCCGCGATGTTCCGGCTCGGCCTGGCGTACGAGTTCGGGAAGGGCGTCGTCCAGGACCGGAACGAAGCGGCGCGCTGGTATCGGGAGTCGGCCTCGTTCGGCCACGAAGGGGCGGCGAACCGGCTGCGCATATTGGATGAGAAGACGCGCCGCCGGTCGCTTTGAGCTTGAATCACAACATGGTGGGTGGTAAAGTCCGGCCGATCCCCACATCTAGGGCCAGGGAGGCTTCGGCGCGCCGGCAATGCCCATGTTTCTCCTCCGCTCGCTGCTCCGGGAGATCGCCGCTGATCTCCCGGTACCCGCGTCCGATGCCGGCGCGCCCACGGGAGGGCCCACGATGCGCTACCTGATCGTCGTCGCCCGCAACGAGCCCGCCCTCTACGAGCATCTGCGCAACCGCCACGGCGGCGACGCGAGCGTCCGCGTGGTGGTCGATCGGCGCGGCGCGGGCGACGCCACGGATGCCCCGCCATCCGCAGAGCGGCGCCGCCGCCGGTCGTGGCTCACCACCGGCGCGTCGCACGAGCTGGTCGAGCTGGCGCGGGAGCACACGGCTGAGTCCCGGAGTCCGAAACAGTCACCCACGGTTCTCCACGAGGAGGCACCACGGCAGATGAGCGAGATCGAGACTCTCGAAGACACGCAGCGGATCACCCGGTGGCTCGCCGAAAGCCAGGATGTGCTCGGCCGCGCGATTCCCGCCCTGATCGAGGATCGGGACCGCCTGCGCCAGACGCTCGAGACGAGGGAGCACGAGTGCGACCGGCTCCGCGGCGAGCTGAGCGAGCTGCGGCGTAACTTCAGCGCGCTGCAGGCCGAGCTCGAGCGCTTGCGCGGCGAGCGCGTGGCGATGGCCGAGGCCTTCGGCGGCGTCGTGGACCTGCTCGGGCAGCTCCAGCGGCCGCTGAGCGAGATCGCGCGCCGGCTTCACGGGCCGCAGGCGGTCGAGGTCAACAGCTCCGCCGCCTGAGATCGCTGCCGGAACGTCGGACGCCCGCCCGGCGCCGAGCCTGGCGGGCGTTTCGCGTTTCGTCGGTTCGCGCGCTAAGCGAGGAGCCCGGCGATGATGCCGGTGAGGAAGACGCCGTCGAACGTTCCGGCGCCGCCGATCGAGACGACGGGGGCGCCGATCTCGGCGATCCGGCCCAGATTCAGC
Organism: Methylomirabilia bacterium; assembly: GCA_041496385.1. Classification (GTDB taxonomy): domain Bacteria; phylum Methylomirabilota; class Methylomirabilia; order Rokubacteriales; family CSP1-6; genus AR19. Next base: position 8,644 of record JBGQEL010000122.1, read on the forward strand.
AGATCGGCGCCGATCAGCGCGCCCATCGAGCCCGACACGTACGCGACGGGCGGAGCCGTGCGGAAGGCGAGGAGCAGCCCGACCGCGGCCGCCACGATCGGCGGGACGAGCATCGGCACCGCGATGCCCACGCCCGGCACGATGCGCGCCAGACTGTGCACCACCGCGGCGACGATCGCCGTGCCGATGAGCATGCGCCAGTAGAGACGCGTGCGCGCCAGCAGGTAGATCGACACGAGGATCGGGATCAGCGCGCCGCCCACGTTCAGCGCCACGACCGTCGCCCCGTGCTCGACCGTCGCCGGCACGACGTACGTCCGGCCGAACATCGACTGCTCGTGCGGGCGCACGAGCCGCTGCGCGGGCATCGAGTACACGGGAATGTTCACGTGGCTGCCCAGGAGCGAGAGCAGCATGACGGCGAATGCGTAGCGCGGCCGGACGCCGACCTTGCGGTACGCGTAGGCCAGGACGCGCATCTCCACCAGGAGGATGAAGACGCCCAGGAGGGCGAGCAGCAGGACCAGCAGCAGGAGCGTGAACGGGGCGTAGATCATGGGCGCCAGGCTACTCTAACTGATGATGACGCCTCCCGCCGCCTCCGGAACCCAGCTCTCTCCGCGCGCCGGCGTCGTGCTGGGAGGTGTGTTCGTCGCGATGGGGCTCCTCGTCATCTGCATCGCCGCCGGCCTCTTCGCGCGCCCCGAGACGCCCGTCGAGGCGCCCCGGTGGGTGGGCGTCTGCGCGGGACTCATGTTCGCGCTCGTCGGCGTGGCGTGCATCGTCGGCTTCGGCGTGGCCGGCGGTGCCGCGCCCGACGGCAATCTGCCGCCGGACACGCCCTTCGGCGTCCGCCTGACGCAGTATCTCCTCGGGCTGGCGATCGTGATCCTGCTGGCGGCGATCTTCTCGTGGGTCGCCTTCGGGCCGGGCCCACGGCAATTCGCCATGGTGATACCGTTCCTCGGCCGGTCCGTTGCCAGCGAGACGGTCGGGCGCGTCGCCTTCGGCTTTGGCGCGGCGCTCATCTGCACCTTCCTCGTCGCCTTCGGCGTCGTCGGCCTGCGGCGGCTTCGCAAAGGGAAGTAGCTCATGGAAGGATGACGACGTTGTCCGGAGTGTTCCCCCTCACCGACGTGTTCGTGAGTGTGACGCCGCCCTCACAGCACGCATAGATACCGCCCCCACTTTGTCCCGCTCTGTTTCGAACTATCGTGCTGTCCTGGACGGTGAGCCTCCCATGACTCGAGATGCCACCGCCGTTGCCGCTGGCGCTGTTGCCGGAGAATTTGCTGTTGTACACCGTGAGCGTACCAAACGAGTTGTTGATGCCGGCGCCGTTGCCGGCAACGTTGCCGAAGAACGCGCTGTCGTAGACGGTGAGTGTGCCGCCCGAATTCAGGATGCCGCCACTCCCCAGTCCGCCATTGCCGGAGAAGGTGCTGTTGTAGACCGTGAGCAGGTCGGCACTGTAGATACCACCGCCCTTGTTCTCGGAGAACATGCTGTCGCTGACGGTGACAGAGTACGAGTTGTAGATGGCGAAGCCCTCGCTGCCGGTGAACGTGCTGTGGTTGACGGTCAGCCCGCCATCGTTGGCGATGGCGTCGCCACCTATGGCGTGGTTGCCGGGGAACGTGCTCCTGGAGACGGTGAGCCTGCCGTTGTTGTAGATGCCGCCACCGAAGCTGGCGCTGTTGCCCGCGAATGTGCTGTTGTGAACGGTGCCCTCGAGAAACACATTGAGGATCCCGCCGCCGAGGTGGCCGTCGTTGCCGACGAACGTGCTGTTGGAGACGGTGAGCGCGCCCCGGTTGTAGATGGCGCCGCCGCCTTCGCCGTCGGCGTGGTTGCCGGAAAACGTGCTGCCGTGGACCGTTAGCGCGCCTACGTTGTAGATGGCGCCGCCGCCATGACTTCCGGTGCCGAGGGCGCTATTTTCAGAGAACGCACTGTGATAGACGATGAGCGTGCCTTCGTTGAGAATGCCGCCGCCGCCAAACGTGCCGCCATTGCGGGAGAACGTGCTGTTGTAGACCGTGAGCGAGCCACGGTTGACGACACCGCCGCCGGCGCCCCGACCGTTGCTCAGGATCAGATTGTGCAAGACGACGGTCGTGCCGCTCTCGACCGAGACAACCGTCGTCGTGGAGCCGCCATCCAGCGCAATCAACCCGTCCCCATCGATCGTCGTATTGTTCGGGGGTGTCAGGGGCGCGATCAGGGTGATGGTGACAGGACCATGGCCGCACTTGAAGTGAATCGTGCCGCCTCCGCTCGCCGCCGCCGTGGTCAACGCGTTCGCCAGTGCCGTCTCCGTGCAACTCGCCGCTGTGCCGCTGCCGACAGTGATAGAGACGGCAGAGGCCTGTTGCGGCGCCACAAGGACGGTCAGGAGGACTACGATGAGTAGGAGCCGGAGGCGGATCTGCATGACGACACTCCCTTTGCTCTGGACGCACCCCGATGTGATCTCGATCGGCACGCCTCGACAGTCGGCACAGCCTCGTGGTGGCGGGACGATATCCCCGGGAGGAGACGAGCGCAAGGGGAAAGCGGGCATTGCGGTGCCACGGACTGGCGGGGGTCGGGCACGTTTGAGGGCACGTGCGGCAATGCTACGATGGAGTCACCCCATGTAACTCGTGGACCTTCCGAGCACGGGCGGCTAGCTCAGCTGGGAGAGCGCAGCCCTTACAAGGCTGAGGTCGCAGGTTCGAGCCCTGCGCCGCCCACCACTTCTACCGGAGCCCTCACACCTAGGTCCGGCGACCGTCCACGACGAAGCTCCGGTCGAGCTTGGCGAGCGACGTGACGCCGGCGTGCCGCAGCATCAGCTCGAACTCGCGGTCGAGGATCTCGAGCACGCGCTCCACGCCGGGCTGGCCGAACGCGGCGAGCCCCCACAGATATGGCCGGCCGATGCAGACCGCCCTTGCGCCGAGCGCGAGCGCCTTGAAGACGTCGGTGCCGCGCCGGAACCCGCTGTCGACCAGGACGGGAATCCGGCGCTGAACGCCGTCCACGATCTCCGGCAGGCACTCGATCGTGGACCGTCCGCTCTCCTCGGCGCGTCCGCCGTGGTTCGAGACGATGATACCGTCGACGCCGTGGCGCAGGCAGAGCTCCGCGTCCTCTCGGGTCTCGATGCCCTTCAGCACCAGCTTCATCCTCGTCGTGTCCTTCAACCGGCGAACGGCGTCCCAGGTGAGCCGCGGGGAGAAGAGCCCCACGCCCGTCACGTCGAGCCCGTCGAACATAGGCTTTCTGCGGACGTAGCCCGGAAAGCCGAGCGCATGGCAGCCCGAGCACTGGCGCGAGTCGGTGCGCGCGAACCGCCGCTCGGTCTCCGTGTTCCGCCCCGCGGGCAGGTCCACGGTGAGCACCAGCACCGGACACCCGGCCGCTTCCGCGCGCTTCACGAGCGCCTGCGCGATCCTCCACGTGTCGGTCGGGTAGAGCTGGAACCAGATCGGCCCGCCGTGCGCCGCTCTCACGTCCTCGACGGAGGCGGTGGCGCCGGTCGACAGGATCATCAGGTGCCCCTTGGAGCCCGCGGCCCGCGCGGCGGCGATCTCGCCGTCGGGATGAAAGGCCTTCTGGCTCGCGGCCGGCGCCAGAACGATGGGGCTCTTCCAGGTCGCACCGAACAGCTCCACGGACGTGTCGACGCTGGCGACATCCACGAGCCGGCGCGGCCGGATCTGGAACTTGGAGAACCCCGACCGATTCGCCCTGAGCGTCGCATCGTCGTCCACCCCGGTGCTCAGGTACCCGAAGTGCGCCGGGGGAAGCTTCTCTCGCGCCGCGGCCTCGAGATCGAACACGTTGATGGCCTCGCCGGGCGAGGTGATGATCGAGCCGCGCGGAACCTCGCCCGGGGTCTCCGCCGCCTCGAGCAGGTCTCCGAGCCAGCCCGGTGCTGACAGGGCCAGGAGCGGGCTGCCGGCCAGGAACTGCAAGAACCGGCGACGGTACATGGCGTGGTCATCTCGTCGAGGGCGATTCATGGCGGCCTCCCCGCAGTCCGGGCCGGTCGGGACGAGTGACGCGAGAGTAGGGGAGCGATCGCTGGTGGTCAAGGGGCTGAAACCGCTCGGAGCTCGATCGCCACCGTTCGGGTCCCGTTTTCGGCCGCTCGTCCGATTCTCCACACGGGATTCCGCGCGGCGGCTAGTCTGGCGTCAGATTCGATCC
>JBGQEL010000123.1:0-12546 GCA_041496385.1 Methylomirabilia bacterium
CCATCCGCAGCGGAAGATACAGCGGCGGCGCCCGGCGTGGTGGAGCTTGGCGCAGCGCACAGGACGCAGCGCCAGACGCAGGTACAGCTCGGCGGCCAGCAGCATGCCCAGCGGCGGCGCCGTCAGGTACACCCAGAACGAGGTCCAGAGAGAAGCGGGGAGCGCGGAGGCGAAGCTCCGCGCCGGGTTCATGCTCATGCCGGAGATCGGCGCCTCGACCGTGATCCACAGGGCGACGAGCGCCCCCGCGCAGAGCCCCGTGAAGCGCGCGAGCCGCGGCGTGTTGAGACCGTGAGGACGACCGCCATCAGCGCGAAGGAGATCAGCACCTCGGCGACGAAGGCGGCGCCCGCGCCACGCGCGCCGGGCACCGTCGCCACGTAGCGTATCGCCGGGTCCGCGACCAGCCCGTGCGTGAGCGCGGCGACCAGCAGCACTCCACCCAGACCGCCCGCGGCCTGCGCCAGGCCGTAGAAGGCGGCGTCCCAGCCGGCGACCTTGCCCAGCCGAAGGAACGTGAGCGTCACGGACGGGTTGAAGTGGGCGCCCGAGCGCTGGCCCCAGGGCGAGTAGATCAGGCCGACCGCTGTGAGGCCCATCGCGAGCCCCATGAGGGCGCGCCGGGCGACTCCGTCGCCGAGGGCGCCGGCCACGACCGACGCGGGATGGTAGAGGAGCACCGCGAAGAAGCCGGCCGCCGTCATGAACAGGCCGAGCCCCGCCGCCTCGATCGCATATTCGGGCCAGTGACGCGAGAACGCGCTGTGCATGTCGTCGATGGGACACCACGAACCACGCGGGCGATGCGCCGTGTCACAACAGTGTGAGATGTCGGGACGTCATCGCGATCCTGGACGACTACCTCGAGGGCTCGCTTGCCGGGGCGGACCTCGAACGGCTCGAGGCCCATCTCCGTGAATGCGACGAGTGCCGCGCCTACCTCGACACGTACCGGAGGACCCTGGCCCTCACCCGGACAGCGGCTCGCGTGGAGATGCCCCGAGAGATGAGGAGGCATCTGCGGGCCCTCCTCATCTCGCGGCTCGGCGTGGGCTAGGCGGCGCGGCGGAGCTCCGGTGCGGGCGTCGCATCCCGCGGCCGCCCGGTCTTGACGACGAGCTCGTAGTCCTCGGGCACGCGCGGCGCGACCGCCGGCCAGGCCGCCTCGGCGAGATCCTGGTATCCGCTCGGCGCGTCGAGCACGACGCGTCCAGGACGCAGGAGCCCCGCCGGCGTCACCTGGACGGAGAGCAGCGACTCGCCGCGCAGGCGGCGGTTCACCGCGGCTCGGATCTCGGCGCCGATCCGCTCGGCGCGGGCCCGCCTCCGGTCGACCCACGCGCGAAGCCCGAGGGGTAGCAGAAACATCGTCCCGATCAGCATGATGGCGAGCAGCGCGTCCATGGTCTTCTCCTTCGTCTCTTGCGATGAGGTGGCGGCCGGACGGGATTCCACGAATCCCTCGCGCCGGCCGCCGCCTCTAAATGGAAGGAGTAGTGTGCCTTCCCGCCCGGCGTCCTTCTTCCTCGACGGCCAACGCACCACATCGGCGGGCGCGCGTGTCCCAAGCGCGTACGCGAAAAGGGAGGGAGGGCGCACATGGACCACCAGCCATTGAAGGGGCAGCGGGCACTCGTCACGGGCGCGAACTCCGGCATCGGTGAGGGCGTGGCCCGGGCGCTCGCGGCCGCTGGTGCCGCCGTCGTCGTGAACTTCGTGTCGAAACCGGAGGCGGCGGCAAAGGTCGTCGACGACCTCAAGGGCCACGGTGTCGACGCGCTGGCGATCACCGCCGACGTGTCCCGCGAGGCCGAGGTCGACGCGCTGTTCGCGCGGGTGGAGCGGGAGTGGGGCGGCGTGGACATCCTGGTGAACAACGCCGGTCTTCAGCGCGACGCGCCGTTCACGGAGATGACGCTCGAGCAGTGGAACACCGTCCTCGGCGTGAACCTGACCGGCATGTTCCTCTGTGCCCGCGCCGCGGCGCGCTCGATGATCCGCCGCGGCGTCCGCCCCGCGATCTCGCGCGCGGCGGGCAAGATCATCTGCATCTCCTCGGTCCACGAGGTCATCCCGTGGGCCGGGCACGTCAACTACGCCGCGTCCAAGGGAGGCGTGGGGATGTTCATGAAGTCGCTGGCCCAGGAGCTGGCGCCGCATCGGATCCGGGTCAACTCGATCGCGCCCGGGGCCATCATGACGCCGATCAACCGGGACGCCTGGGACACCCCCGAGGCGCTCGCCCGCCTCCTGAAGCTGATTCCCTGCGGCCGGATCGGCGTGCCCGAGGACATCGGGCGCGCGGTGGCCTGGCTGGCCTCCGACGACGCCGACTACATCCACGGACAGACGATCTACGTCGACGGCGGCATGACCCTCTACCCCGAATTCGCGCAGGGAGGCTAGCGTCATGACGGCGCGCTACGACGTCGCGATCATCGGCACCGGCGCCGGGGGAGGCACGCTCGCCTGGGCGCTCGCGTCCACGGGCAAGCGGATCCTGCTGCTCGAGCGCGGCGGGTACGTGCGGCGCGAGGCGGACAACTGGAGCACGCGCGCGGTCAACCTCGAGTGGAAGTACAACACCAAGGAAGTGTGGCGGGACGCGGACGGCAAGGCGCTGCACCCCCACACGAACTACAACGTCGGCGGCAACACCAAATTCTACGGCGCGGCGCTCTTCCGCCTGCGACGCGAGGACTTCGGCGAGGTGAAGCACTGGGGCGGGATCTCGCCCGCCTGGCCGATCGCCTACGAGGACCTCGAGCCGTACTACACGCGCGCCGAGCAGCTCTACCACGTGCACGGCGAGCGCGGCGTCGACCCCACGGATCCGCCCGCGGGCGCGCCGTATCCGCATCCGCCGGTGACTCACGAGCCGAGGATCCAGCAGCTCGCGGACGACTGGGCGCGGCTCGGACGCCGGCCGTTCCACGTGCCGCTGGGCGTGATGCTCGACGAGGCCAATCCGCGGACGAGCCGATGCATCCGCTGCGGGACCTGCGATGGCCACCCGTGCCTGGTCTCCGCGAAGTCCGACGCGCAGGTGGTCTGCGTGGATCCCGCGCTCGAGCATCCGAACGTCACGCTCGTGACGGGCGCGCGCGTGACGCGCCTGGAAACCGGTGCCTCCGGACGCGAGGTGACGCGGATCGTCGTGGAGCGCGAGGACGCCCCGGAGACGTACGCCGCAGACATCGTCGTCGTGGCCTGCGGGGCGATCAACTCGGCGGCGCTGCTCCTCCGCTCCGCGAACGACCGGCACCCGCGCGGGCTCGCCAACGGTTCGGACGTCGTGGGCCGCCACTACATGGGCCACGTCAACTCCATCCTGCTGGCCCTCTCGAAGTGTCCGAACCCGACCGTCTTCCAGAAGACGCTCGCCCTGAACGACTTCTACTTCGGGTCGGACGCGTGGGAGTACCCGATGGGCCACATCTCGTTCGTGGGGAAGGTGGACGGCGACACGCTGAAGGCGGGCGCGCCGGCGATCGCGCCGGGCTGGACCCTCGACCTCATGGCGCGCCACTCGCTCGACTTCTGGCTCACGTCCGAGGACCTGCCCGACGCGGACAACCGGGTCACGCTCGACCGGGCGGGCGACATCGTGCTCGCGTATCGGCCCAACAACGAAGAGGGCCACCGCCGGCTCATCGAGCAACTCAAGGGCTTGATGAGGCAGCAGACCCGGTGCAACATCCACGGACACGAGTGCCATGAGGGCCTCTTCGCCAGGAACCTCTATCTGGGCCAGCGGATTCCGCTCGCCGGCGTGGCGCATCAGAACGGCACGGTCCGGTTCGGTCGCGATCCGAAGACCTCTGCGCTGGATGCCGACTGCAAGGCCCACGAGCTGGACAACCTCTACGTGGTGGACGGCAGCTTCTTCCCGTCGAGCGCCGCGGTGAATCCCGCGCTGACGATCGCGGCCAATGCGTTGCGCGTGGGCGACCATCTGACGGCGCGCCTCCGTTGATGCTCGACTGGGGCCGCGAGGTGACGGGTGAGCTCGCCCTGGCCGAACGGCGTGAGTGGCTCTGCGCCAACGGCCTCGGCGGCTTCGCCTCCGGGACCGTGGCCGGGACGCTCACGCGCCGGTACCACGGGCTGCTCGTGGCCGCGCTCCAGCCGCCGCTCGGCCGCACGCTCCTCGCCGCCAAGGTCGAGGAGCGCGTCGAGTACGACGGGCTCGCTTCGGCGCTCGGCGCCAACCGCTGGGCGAGCGGGACGGTGGATCCCCAGGGCTACCGTCACATCGAGCGCTTCGCCCTCGACGGCACCGCGCCGGTCTGGACCTATGCGGTCGGCGACGCCCTCCTGGAGAAGCGCGTGTGGATGGAGCCGGGCGCGAACACCACCTACGTCCGCTACCGCCTCGTGCGGGCGCGCGGGCCCATGGCGCTCCAGCTGCGCGTGCTCGTCAACTACCGCGACTACCACGGCACGACGCACGGCGACGGGTGGCTCATGGACGTGGCGCCGGTGCGGCACGGTCTCCGCGTCCTCGCGTTCGCGGGGGCGCGCCCGCTGCTGCTGCTCGCCGACGGCGCCGAGGCGCGGATCGCCCACACGTGGTACCGCGGCTTCGATCTGCCGCGCGAGCGCGAGCGCGGGCTCGACGCGACCGAGGATCACCTGCACGCGGGCATGTTCGCCGCGTCGCTGGAGCCGGGCGGGGCGCTCACCCTCGTGCTCTCGGCCGAGGCCGCGCCGGCGCTCGACGGCGAGGCGGCGTGGCGGCGCCGCGCGCAGCACGACGAGCGGGCCCTGGAGGCCTGGACGCGCGCCCGGCCGGCGTCGCGTCGCGCGCCCGCGTGGATCCGTCAGCTCGTCCTCGCCGCCGATCAGTTCGTGGTTGTGCGAGCCGCAGGCCGGTCGCCGGCGGAGGCGAGCGGTGAGATCGGGGTCGTGCGAGCCGCAGGCCGGCCTCCGGCCGAGGCGAGCGGTGAAATCGGGGTTGTGCGAGCCGCAGGCCGGCCTCCGGCCGAGGCGAGCGGTGAAATCGCTCGGAATACCCGAGGCCGGGTCGCGAACGATGGTGACGGCATGAGCGTGATCGCGGGGTACCACTGGTTCGGCGACTGGGGCCGGGACACCATGATCGCGCTCCCCGGCCTCACCCTGACGACGGGACGCCCCGAGGTCGCGCGGCGGATCCTCATGACATTCGCCCGCTTCGTCGATCGGGGCATGCTGCCGAACCGGTTTCCCGACGCGGGCGAGGCGCCCGAGTACAACACCGTCGACGCAACGCTCTGGTACGTCGAGGCCATCCGGGCGTACCACGCGGCGACGGCCGACGACGGCGCGCTCAAGGATCTGTGGCCGGTGCTCGAGGAGATCGTGCGCTGGCACCGCGAGGGGACGCGCTACGGCATCAAGGCGGATCCCGCCGACGGTCTGCTCGCCTCGGGCGAGCCCGGCGTCCAGCTCACGTGGATGGACGCGCGGGTCGGGGACTGGGTCGTGACGCCGCGCACGGGCAAGGCCGTCGAGATCAACGCGCTCTGGTACAACGCGCTCGTCGCCATGGCGGCGTTCGCGCGCCGGCTCGACAAGCCGGCCACGACGTGGGACGCGGCCGCGGCGGTCGTGAAGGCGGGGTTCGAGCGCTTCTGGAACGAGCCCGCCGGCGCCTGCTTCGACGTGATCGACGCGCCCGGGGGGAACGACGCCGCGCTCCGGCCGAACCAGATCCTGGCCGTGTCGCTGCCGGCGAGCCCGCTCACGCCGGCGCGCCAGCGTCGGGTCGTGGACGCGTGTGCTCGGTCTCTGCTGACGTCCTGCGGCCTCCGGAGCCTGGCGCCGGACGACCCGCAGTATCAGGGGCGCTACGGCGGCGACCAGCGGCAGCGCGACGGCGCCTACCACCAGGGCACGGCGTGGGCGTGGCTGCTGGGCCCCTTCGCGCTCGCCCATTTCAAGGTCTATCGCGACGCGGAGACGGCGCGCTCCTTCCTGGCGCCGCTCGCGCATCACCTCGACGACTACGGCGTGGGCTCCATCGCCGAGGTCTTCGACGGCGATCCACCGCTGCTCCCCGGCGGCTGCATCGCGCAGGCGTGGAGCGTCGCCGAGACGCTGAGGGCCTGGGACGAGCTGGCGAGCGCCTAGCGTGCACGCGGGCCGGCCGAATCTCGCGCCCGCTCGGCCGTGTCCTTAGTGTTGATGCCCCGGACCGGGCGCTCGCGGGCTGCGCCGCGGCGGGGCGGCGGCTAGGCACCGCGACTGGAATCGATCACCCGAGCCCGCCCATACAAAGGAGAAGCGACGTGAAGAAGACCAACCTCATCATCGCCTCTGCGGTGGCCGCGGCCCTGGCGATCCCCCTCGTGTCGGGCGCCCAGGGCGGCCCCGCCCCGAAGCCGAAGTTCGAGGCCGAGAAGTGCTACGGCATCGCGAAGGCCGGCAAGAACGACTGCCAGACCGCCAACTCGTCCTGCGCCGGGACTTCGAAGCGCGACGCCCAGGGCGACGCGTGGCTCTACATGCCGTCCGGCGCCTGCGCGAAGGTGGTCGGCGCCAGCCTCCAGCCCAAGCGGGGCTAGGCTCAGCGAACGGCAGACGGACGCCATGAACCTCGCCGCCGACCACGCCGCTCCACGCCCGGCCCTCGCGGGCATCGGGCTCAGGTCGCCGCACGTCGGCGAGGTCATGGCCACCCGTCCGTCGGTCGGCTTTCTCGAGGTCCACGCCGAGAACTACATGGCCGGCGGTCCCGCGCTCGCCTCGCTCGAGCGGCTCAGGGCTGACTACCCCGTTTCAGTGCACGCCGTGGGCCTCTCGCTCGGCGGTCCCGACGAGCTCGACGCGCGGCACCTCGCCCGGCTCAAGAGCCTGGTGGACCGGATCGAGCCGGTGCTCGTCTCCGAGCACCTGGCCTGGAGCGTGGCCGGCGGCGTTTACTTCAACCACCTCCTGCCGTTGCCCTACGACAAGGCGAGCCTCGACGTGGTCTGCCGCCGCGTGACGCGGGTCCAGGAGATGCTGGGTCGCACGATCCTCGTCGAAAATCCGTCCCTCTATCTGCGCTTCCGCCGCTCCACGATTCCTGAAGGGGAGTTTCTCGCAGCGCTCGTCGAGCGGACCGGGTGCGGGCTGCTCCTCGACGTCAACAACGTGTACGTCAGCTGCCGCAACTTCGGCGAGGATCCGGCGGCCTACCTCGACGCGATCGACCCGGCCACGGTCGGCGAGGTCCACCTCGCGGGCCACGCGGAAAACGAGGCCGACGGCCGGACGATCCTGATCGACGACCACGGCTCGCCCGTCGCGGAGCCGGTCTGGCAGCTCCACGCGCGGATGCTCGAGCGCCTAGGCCCCGTCCCGACGCTGGTCGAGTGGGACACGAGCCTGCCCGCGCTCGACGTCCTGCTCGCCGAGGCCGCGAAGGCCGGGCGCCTGCTGGAGGCGGCGGGGCGCCGCACGCAGGATGCAGTCCGTGTCTGAGCTCGCGCACGGCTTCGCCCGCGCCATCCTGGGCGACGCCGACGGGACGCTCCTGGAATCGATCCGGGGCGACGGCCTCGAGCCCGCCGCGCGGCTCGCGATCTACCGGAATCACGTCTTCACCACGCTGACCGCCGCGCTCGGGGCGACCTACCCCGTCGTCTGCCGGCTCGTGGACGAGCGCTTCTTCGCCTACGCCGCCGATCGCTACATCCGCGAGCACCCGCCGGCGGCGCCGTGCCTCGTGGAGTACGGGGAGACGTTCGCCGACTTCCTGGCGGCGTTCCCGCCGTGCCGCGAGCTCGCCTATCTGCCCGACGTGGCGCGGCTCGAGTGGGCGATCAACCGCGCGTTTCACGCGCCCGCCGCCGCGGCCATCGAGCCCGCGCTCCTCCGCGAGATCCCGGCCTGCGACCTCGCGGGGCTCGTCCTTGCCCTCGATCCCTCCGCGGCCTTTCTCGACTCGCCCTGGCCGGTGGACCGCATCTGGCGGGCCAACCAGCCGGACGCGGATCCCGAGGCCACGGTGGACCTCGACACGGGCGGGGCGCGGCTCGAGATCCGCCGGCTCGACGGCGACGTCGTGTTCCGCGCGCTCGACGGCGGGACCTGGGCGTTCCGCGCCGCGCTCGCGCGCGGCCGTCGTCTCGAGGACGCCGCCGGGGCGGGGCGGGCCGCCGATTCCGCATTCGATCTGGCACACGCCGTGCGCGGACTCCTCGACGACGCTCTCGTCGTCGGCCGCCGCGCGCCAACCTTCCCGATGGAGGAACCATGATGCGAACCGAGACAGCGTCCATGACGAGCGCCTCGAGCGCGCGGAGCCGGATCGCCGCGATCACCGAGCGGCTCGGCCGGTTTCCTCTCTCGATCGTCCAGGTGCTCTTCCGCCTGGCGGTCGCGAGCGTGTTCCTGAAGGCGGGGCTCAACAAGATCGCGAGCTGGGAGCTGACGGTCCAGCTCTTCGCCGACGAGTACAAGGTCCCCGTGCTGCCGCCCGAGCTCGCCGCCCGGATGGCGGCGACGTTCGAGATCGGCTGCTCCGTGCTTCTCATCGCCGGGCTCGCGACGCGCCTGGCGACGCTGCCGCTCCTCGGCATGATCATGACGATCCAGCTCTTCGTGTACCCGAGCGCCTACTCGGAGCATCTGACCTGGGCGTCGATCCTGGTGTTCCTGCTCACGCGCGGGCCCGGTCCCTGGTCGCTCGACCGGCTGCTCGGCCTCGAGCCGCCGTCCGACGGGCGCCGCTGACGGCCGGGCCAGGGGTGGACGCCCCGCCGGCATCGGGGTCGCAGGCGCCTGAGCTGACGGTACCCGCGCTCGCCCCCTGGCAGCGTCTCGGGGTCAGGCTCGCGGCGGGGTTCGCGTTGCTCACGCTCCTCACCGCGGGCCTCGTGGGCGTCCTCGTGCACGAGCGACAGAAGCGCGAGGTGGAGGACACGGTTGGCACGCAGCTCCTGAACATCGCCCGGACCGGCTCCCTCCTCGTGGATCCAGCGCTCCACGCCGAAATCCGGAGGTCGCTCGCGAAGGACTCGCGGGCGTACGCCCGCCTCCGGGGCTCGCTCGCCGCCATCCAGCGCGAGGTGCTGCTCCCGACTCCGATCCGGACGCTCTCCGACTTCGACCCGGCGCAGCGGCAGGCGAGGCTCCTGGTGACGAGCGACGGCTCGGGGCGCCCCGGCGACCTGGTGTCGCTCGCGCCCGAGCTGCTCGAACCGCTCGGGTGGACCTTCGAGGACGGCGTCGCGCGCTACACGCGGATCTACCAGGCCTCGAGCGGCGCGTGGATCACCGCCTTCGCGCCGATCCTGGACCCCCGGGGGCGCACGGTCGCCGTGCTGAGCCTCGAGTATCCGGTTGATCTCTACTTCGAGCGGCTCTGGGAGCTGGATCGGGCGATCCTGCAAGCGACCCTCGCCGGCGCGCTCGCGGCGCTGCTCATCGGCTTCCTCGTCGCGCGCCGCCTGACGCGGCCGATCAGCGCGCTCACGCGGGGCGTCGCGCGCGTCGCCGCCGGGGACCTCTCGCAGGAGCTGCCGGTGCGCTCGCGCGACGAGGTCGGTCAGCTCACCCGCGCCTTCAACGAGATGGTCGCGGGCCTCCGGCAGCGCGACTTCATCCGCAACGCCTTCGGCCGCTACGTCTCGCCGGAGGTCGCGAAGACCCTGCTCGAGTCGCCCGAGGGGCTCCGGCTGGGCGGCCACAAGCGCGAGATCACGGTGCTCATGTCGGACCTACGCGGCTACACGCGCTTCGCCGAGCAGGGGGACCCCGCGCGCGTGATGGAGGTGCTGAACGAGTACCTCGCGCGGATGGCCGACCTCATCATCGAGCACGGCGGCACGATCAACGAGTTCATCGGCGACGCGATCTTCGCGGTCTTCGGCGCGCCGCTCGATCATCCCGACCACGCCGAGCGCGCGGCGGCGGCGGCGCTCGCGATGCAGGGCGCGATGGACGCGCTCAATCGCGCGAACGCCGAGCGCGGGTGGCCGCGCTTCGAGATGGGGATCGGCGTCAACACCGGCGAGGCGGTCGTCGGGAACATCGGTTCGGAGCAGCGGACCAAGTACGCGGTCGTGGGCGCGGCCGTCAACCTCGCGGCCCGCGTCGAGGGCTGCACCGTGGGTGGCCAGATCTTCGTGACGGCCGCGACCCTCGAGCGCATCCGCGCGCTGGCGGACGTCGCGGAGCCCGTCAGCGTCGAGCTGAAGGGGATCGCCGAGCCGGTGCTGCTCTACGAGCTCCGCGGGATCGGCGGGCGCTTCGCCAGGCGCCTCGCCGAGGTGGGCGCCGACGAGGACCGTCGGGTCGACGTGGCGCTGCCGCTCCGCGGCTGGGTCGTGGACGGCAAGCGACTCGCGGGCGAGTTCACCGGCACCGTCGGCCGCCTCGGGCGGCGCGAGCTGGAGGCGAGCCTCGACGCCGAGCTCCCCCCGTTGACCAACGTGAAGTTCCGGCTCCGCTTCGGGGAGCTCGGTCAGGAATCCGGCGATCTCTACGGCAAGGTGGTACGCACGCGGCCGGGGCCCCCTGCCTCCGTCGCGAGTATCCGGCTCACCTCGGTGGCCGCGGACGACCAGAAGCTCATCGAGATGCTGCTCGCCCGCTAGTTCCGCGGCGCCGGGAGAAGCGTACAATGAACGGCTACCTCCCATGAGCATCGCGGAGACACCCGAGGGGAGCGCAGCCGAGACGGCCCGCTACCGCACGCTGCTCGAGATCACCAACGCCGTCATCTCGAGCCTGCGCCAGGACGCCCTCTTCCACGCGATCGCCGAGGCCCTGCGCCGGGTGGTCGCGTTCGAGCGGATCGCGATCTTCCTCCACGACCCCGCCCGGGACGTGCTGCGGCTGTTCGTCCTCGAGTCCTCCCTGCCGACCGCGTACTTCACCGTGGGGCTCGAGATGCCCGCGGGCGAGAGCCACGTCGGCCGCGTGTTCCGGACGCAGGAGCTGCTGCTCCGGCGCGACCTCACGTCCGAGCGGCAATACCCGATGGAGGACCGCGCCTACGAGGAGGGTGTCCGCTCGTTCGTGATCGTGCCGCTGGTCACGCGCGGGACGGCCCTCGGCACGCTCGCCGTCGCGAGCGTACGGCCGCACCAGTACTCCGAGTCCGACGCCGCGTTCCTCCGCGAGGCGGCGGGCCAGATCGCGATCGCGATCGAGAACATGAAGGCGTACGAGGAGATCGCCGCGCTCAAGGCGCGGCTCGAGCGCGAGAACGTCTACCTCCAGGAGGAGATCCACCGCGAGCACAACTTCGTCGAGATGGTCGGCTCGAGCCCCGCGCTCCTCGCCATGCTGCGCCAGGTCGACCAGGTCGCGCCCACCGACTCGACCGTGCTCGTGTCCGGAGAGACCGGGACGGGCAAGGAGCTGATCGCGCGGGCCATCCACGACCGCAGCGCGCGGCGCGGGCGGCCGCTCGTGAAGGTGAACTGCAGCGCCATCTCCGCCGGGTTGCTCGAGAGCGAGCTCTTCGGCCACGTCAAGGGCGCGTTCACGGGCGCGATCGAGCGGCGCGTGGGCCGGTTCGAGCTGGCCGACGGCGGGACGCTCTTTCTGGACGAGGTCGGCGAGCTGCCGCCGGAGGCGCAGGCGAAGCTCCTCCGCGTCCTCCAGGAGCGCGAGTTCGAGCCCGTCGGCAGCAGCAAGCCGCTGCGCGTGGACGTGCGCGTGATCGCGGCCACCAACCGCGACCTCGGCGAGGCGATCCGGGCCGGGCGCTTCCGCGCCGACCTCTTCTATCGCCTCAACGTCCTGCCGCTCGTCGCGCCGCCACTGCGCGAGCGCCGGTCCGACATCCCGCAGCTCGCGATGTTCTTCGTCGCGCGCTTGGCCAAGCGCTTCGGCAAGACCGTGGACGCCGTCTCGCGCGACTCGATGGATCGGCTCGTCGGCTACGCCTGGCCCGGGAACGTCCGCGAGCTTCAGAACGTCATCGAGCGGGCGGTAGTGCTCGCCGAGGGCCGGACGCTCGAGCTCGGACCGGATCTGCTGCCCGCCGCGGCCGTGGGACCGGCCGGCGTGGCGGTGACGCCGGAGCCCGCGCCCGCCGCGGTGGGGTCGGGGCTCGATGCCGTGCTCGAAGACGTCGAGCGGCGCCACATCGTCGCCGCGCTCGCGCAGGCCGGCGGCGTGATCGAGGGATCCCGAGGGGCGGCGAAACTCTTGAAGGTGCATCCGAACACCCTCCGAAGTCGTATGGAGAAGCTGAAGATCCGGCGCACCGACCACGAAGTCTCGTAGTCCCCCCCGGCCGGCGGCCGTCGCCGCCACGACTCTTCGTGGGGCTCGCCGAGCCCGTTCCGTCGCGACTCAGCCCTCTGGCCGCTGTTCCGCGCACTTCCCTGTGACCCTCAACCGACCTCGCCCGGCACGGGAGTTGCGATAGAGAGTGCCCGGGACCTGATGACATGCTGAAGATCGAAGCGATCGAGACGGCGAACGGAAGCAGACGGCTCCAGCTCGAGGGACGCCTGATCGGCCCGTGGGTCGTGGAGCTGCGCCGCGCCTGCGAGCGTGCGCTCGCGTCACGCGCCGGGCTCGTCCTCGACCTGTCCGAGGTCGCCTTCGTGGACCGGG
>JBGQEL010000124.1:0-12535 GCA_041496385.1 Methylomirabilia bacterium
CTCGACCCGGCGCCGCCGGCCGACCCCGCGTTTCGCCGCGAGCTCGACGCGATCGTGCTCAGCGAGGGACGGACGGCGCTCCACCGCCGGCTCGCCGTGACGGCGCCGGACGTGGCGCGCCGGCTCCATCCGCACGATGCGGTGCGCGTCGGGCGCGCGCTGGAGATCGTTCGCGGCGGCGGCAGCGTGGCGACCGGCTCCGAGAGCTTCTGGAGCGCCGCGGGACCGTACGAGGTCGTCCACATCGGGCTCGAGACGGAGCGAGAGCGCCTCGTCGAGCGCCTCCGGGCACGCGCGGCGGCGTTCGTGGCCGCGGGGCTCCCCGAGGAGGTGCGGTCGCTCCTCGCGCGGGGCTACGATCCCGCGCTGCCCTCGCTCGCGTCGATCGGATACCGTGAGTTCGTTCGGGTGGCCCGAGGAGATCTCCCGCCGGAGGAGGCGCTCCGGCTCATGCAGCGCGATACCGTGCGCTACGCCAAGCGCCAGATGACCTGGTTCCGGCGCGAGCCGGGCATCGAATGGATCGACGTGGACGCGGCCGGCCGCGTCGAGGGCACGGCACGCCGCATCGAGGCGAGGCTCGACGAGGAGGGCATGCTCGCGTGAAACGCAACCGCGGACGCGACGGGAGCGGCGGCAGAGGAGCCCGGAGCACGCGGCGGGGGCCGGAGCGCGCGATGCTCGGCGCGGTGAAGCGTCCCTCGCAGCGCCGGTGGGAGGTGGACGAGTCGCTGGCCGAGCTCGCGGGCCTGACCGAGGCCGCCGGCGCCAGCGTCGTCGACCGCATCGTGCAGGAGCGCTCGGCGCCGACCCCGGCGCTCTACTTCGGAAAGGGGAAGGTCGAGGAGATCGGCCTGGCCGCGCAGGCGCTCACCGCGAACCTGTTCATCTCGGACGATCCGCTGTCCCCCATCCAGGAGCGGAACATCTCCGAGGCGCTCGGCATCAAGACCATCGACCGGACCGCGCTGATCCTGGACATCTTCGCGCAGCGCGCGCGCTCGAGCGAGGGCAAGCTGCAGGTCGAGCTGGCGCAGCTCACCTATCTGCTGCCGCGGCTCGTCGGGCAGTGGACCCACCTCGAGCGCCTGGGCGGCGGGATCGGTACGCGAGGCCCGGGTGAGACGCAGCTCGAATCCGACCGCCGGGTGATCCGCCGCCGCGTCATCCAGGTCCGGCGCGAGCTCGAGGGCGTCCAGCGCCACCGGCGGCTCCAGCGCCAAGGCCGGCGGCGCGCCGGCGTCCCGGTCGTCGCGCTCGTCGGCTACACGAACGCGGGAAAGACGACGCTGATGAACCGGCTGGCCGGCGCCCGCCTCACCGCCGCCAACCGCCTGTTCGTCACGCTCGATCCGGCGGCGCGCCTGGTCCAGTCCGCGCGACGCCACCCCTTCATCCTCACCGACACGGTCGGCTTCATCCGGAAGCTGCCGCACGAGCTGGTGGCCGCGTTCCGCGCGACGCTCGAGGAGCTCGCCGACGCCGACCTGCTCCTGCACGTCGTGGACGCGAGCCACCCGGCGCTCGACGAGCACATGCGCGCCGTGCGCGACCTGCTGAAAGAGCTCGGGGTCGCGGACCGGCCGATGGTCCTGGCGCTGAACAAGATCGACCGGCTGGACACGCCGGTGGAGCCCGTCGGGACGCGGCTCGGCGGGGTCGCGATCTCGGCGGCGACGGGCGAGGGGATCGACGAGCTCCTGGCGGCCGTGGACCGCGCGCTGCCCGTGGGCGGCGCCGCGACGCTCCGCATCCCGCACACCGACGGCGCCGCGCTCGCGCTCTGCTACGAGCGGGGACGCGTGCTGACGCGCACCGACGAGGCCGACGCGGTCAGGCTCGACGTCGACCTGCCCCGCCAGCTGCTCGGGGCGCTGGCGGCCTACCGCGTGCCCGGAGGGGCGGCGGTGGTCCCGGTGGTAGACTGAGCCGCTCTCCCATGGGACTGGCGAACTCGCTCACCCTGCTGCGCATCGTGATGATCCCGCTCTTCGTCTCGCTGCTCGTCTACCGCAAGCCGGAGGCCGCGCTCGTGGTGTTCGCCGTGGCGGCGCTCACCGACCTGCTCGACGGCTACATCGCCCGGCGGCAGGGCAGCCAGAGCCGGCTCGGCGCGTTTCTCGACCCGATGGCCGACAAGCTCCTGCTCACGGCGTCGTTCGTGACGCTCACGTACCTCAAGGCGCTGCCGTTCTGGATCGCCGCGGTCGTCATCAGCCGCGACGTCATCCTCGCCCTGGGCACCGCGCTGATCTACATGCTGGGCGGTCGCGTGCATCCGCGCCCGACGTGGGCGGGGAAGGCCGCGACCTTCTTCCAGATCCTCACCGTGCTGACGGGATTGCTCGCACGCTACTTCCAGCCGTCCATCGCGCCGCGCGTCGTCCTGTGGCTCGCCGCCGTGTTCACGGTCGCGTCCGGGCTGCAGTACACCGTCCAGGGCATGCGGTTTCTCACCGCGGCGCACGACGAGGAGCGGGCGGGATCCCGTGAAGACGCGCTCCTCCGCTGAGGGCGTCGTGATCGCCGTCGTGCGCGCGGGCACGCCCGCCGCGGCGGCGGGGCTGGCCGCGGGTGACCGCGTCCTGGCGATCAACGGCCAGCGGCTTCGCGACGCGATCGACTTCCAGTTCCACGCGGGCGAAGAGCGCCTCGCCCTCGAGGTCGAGCGCGACGGCGAGCGCCGGGCGCGGGTCCTGCGGCGCCGCGGCGCCGACCTGGGTCTGGAGCTTGTGCCGCCCCGGCCGGCCGAGATCGCGACCTGCGCCAACAAGTGCGTCTTCTGCTTCATCCACCAGCTGCCGAAGGGCCTGCGCCGCAGTCTCTACGTGAAGGACGACGACTTTCGGCTGTCGTTTCTCCACGGCAACTACATCACGCTGACCGATCTGGGCGAGGCCGACCTCGAGCGGATCGTCACGCAGCGCCTGTCGCCCCTCTACATATCCGTCCACGCGACGGATCCCGCGCTGCGCCACCGGCTCCTCGGCGAGCCGCGGCTGTCGGCGGAGATCCTGCCGCGCATGGAGCGCCTCGCAAAGGCCGGCATCCGGATGCACGCCCAGATCGTGCTCTGCCCGGACTGGAACGACGGCGCGCACCTGGCGCGCTCCGTGACCGAGCTGGCGCCGCTCCACCCCGCGGTCGCGACGGTCGCCGTCGTCCCCGTCGGGCTCACGCGCTACCGCGAGCGCCTGCCGGCTCTCCGGAGTCTCACGCCCGACGAGGCGGGGCGGCTCGTCGACACCGCCGCCGACTGGCAGGCGCGTTTTCTCGCCGAGCTCGGGAGCCGATTCGTCTTTCTCGCCGACGAGATCTATCTCCTGGCGGGCCGGGAGCTTCCGGCCGCGGAGGCGTACGAGGGGTTCCCGATCGCCGAGGACGGCGTCGGCCTCGTGCGGCGTTTCGAGGACGAGCTCGACGCCGCGCTCCGTCCGCGGCGCCGCCGCGCCCCCGGGACGCGCGTCACGATCGTGACCGGCGAGATGTTCGCGCCCCGCCTGGCGGCGCTCCTCGCGCACGGCGGTCTCACGGCGGCGGGCGCGGGCGTCGCCGCGGTGCCCAACGAGTTCTTCGGCCGGGCGATCGGGGTGGCGGGCCTCCTGACGGGGCGCGACATCCAGAAGCATCTCGCGACGCTCCCGGATCTCGGGGGGGCCGTGCTCGTTCCCGGGGCCGCGCTGCGCGACGCGGACGGGGTCTTCCTCGACGACCTGATGCCGGCCGAGCTCGCGCGCGATCTCGGCGTCCCGGTCCGCGTGGTCGAGCCGTCGGCGGCCGCGCTCCTCGCGGCGCTGCGCGACGCCTGAGGCGCGCTCCATCGCCGCGCGCGCCGAGCTCCCCGTCGTCGCGATCGTCGGCCGGCCGAACGTGGGCAAATCCACGCTCTTCAACCGTCTCGTCGGTCGCCGGCGCGCCATCGTGCGCGACGTGCCGGGCGTCACCCGCGACCGCCTCTACGGGCAGGTGAGCTTCGAGCGCTGGCAGGCGACGGTGATCGACACGGGGGGCTTCGATCCGTCGTCCGAGGAGCCGCTCATCGAGGGGGTGCGCCGCCAGGTGCTCGCCGCGGTGGAGGAGGCGGACGTCGTCCTCTTCGTCGTGGACGCGCGCACGGGCGCGACCGCGCTCGACCTCGAGATCGCGCGCCAGCTCCGGCGCGCCGATCGCCCGGTGGTGCTCACCGCGAACAAGGTGGAGAGCGGCACGCAGGCGGGCGCGCTCGCCGAGCTGTACACGCTCGGCTTCGGCGAGCCGCATCCGGTGTCGGCGGAGCACGGGCGTGGCGTCGCGGAGCTCCTCGAGGTGCTCCGCGCGCGCACACCGGTCGTGGAGGGACGCGCCGACCGGCCGGGCGTGCCGGTCAACGTCGCGATCATCGGACGGCCGAACGTCGGCAAGTCGTCGCTCGTGAACGCGATGGTCGGCAGCGAGCGCGTGCTCGTGCACGAGGCGCCCGGCACGACGCGGGACGCGGTGGACATCACGCTCGTCCGCGATGGCCGCACCTACGTCCTCGTCGACACGGCCGGCATCCGCCGCAAGGGGCGGGTCCAGGAGCCGCTCGAGAAGCTCGCGGTCGTCATGGCGCTGCGGAGCCTGGAGCGCTGCCACGTCGCGGTGGTCATCGTCGACGCGTCCGAGGGCGTGGCCTCGCAGGACGCCCACATCGCCGGCTACGCGAACGACGCGGGGCGCGCCACCGTCATCGCCGTCAACAAGTGGGACCTCGTCCCGCACGGGCTCGTGCGCAAGGCGGAGGTCGTGGACCAGATCCAGGAGCGGCTGCCGTTCCTGGACTGGGCGCCCGCGTGCTTCACCTCCGCCCTGAGCGGCCAGGGACTGCCCGAGCTCTTCGACACGATCGACAAGGCCGCGATCGAGTTCCGGCGGCGCATCCCCGCGGGTGAGGTGACCCGGGTGCTCCGGATGGCGCTCGAGCGGCGGCCGATCTCCGTGGGCGGCGCGCCACTGATGCTCCAGTCGGCCTCGCAGGTGAGCGCGGAGCCGCCCACCTTCGCGCTCCGCGTGAACCGTCCGGAGGGGATCCATTTCTCGTACGAGCGCTACCTGGTCAAGTCGCTGCGCCATGCGTTCGGGCTCGCCGGTACGCCGATCCGCCTGTCGATGCGCCGGGGAAGCCCGCCGCGCTCGCGCGCGGGAACGCGGAAAGCGTCCCGGTGAAGGGCAGGCGTCGCGGCTCGAGCCCGCGCGCGGTGCTGGCCCTGCTGGCGCTCCTCCTCGTCGGCGGCATGGCGATCGTCCTGTCGAATCCGCGCCACCGCGCCTTCTACTTCGGCGGCGGGAGCGTGGAGGAGGCCCCGCGCGCGGCCCGCGCCGCGCCGCGGGCCAGCTTCAGGCTCCCGGCGCCGACGCGCTTCGGGGGCCCGGCGGACGCGCCCGCGATCTCGCCCGTGGCGGCGGTGGGCGCGGGCCGCCGGGTGCCGCTGCCCGGCGCCGACGGGCGTATCGAGATTCCGGTGGCCGACCGGATCCCGGTCCGGCTGCCCGCCGACGGGGTGCCCCCGGGCTGGGAGCTCAAGGAGTTCGCGGGCCGCGCCGCCGTCGAGCTCGTCCGCAGCGATCCGGGCGTCGCCATGCGCCTGCGGAGCGCCCACGCCTCGTTCGCCCTCTATCGAGACGTCATCGTGGATCTCAGGGAGTACCCGATCCTCGCCTGGCACTGGAAGGTGGTGAAGCTGCCGCCAGCGGGCGACGTGCGCGCGGCGGCCACGGACGACCAGGCGGCGCAGCTCTACGTGATCTTCCCGCGCTGGCCCGCGCCGTTCGTCAACAGCGAGGTAGTCGGCTACGTCTGGGACAGCCGCGCCCCCGTCGGGACGCGCCTGCCGAGCACGAGGGCGCCCAACGTCAGGATCCTGGTGGTCGAGTCGGGCGCGGCGCGGCTCGACACCTGGCAGCGGCAGGAGCGGAACGTGGCCGCGGACTACGCGGCCCTCTTCGGCCGGCCGGCGCCTCGGGTCGGCCAGGTCGCGGTCATGATCGACAGCAACGACACGCGGACCGACGCCGAGGCCCTGTTCGCCGGGCTCGCCTTTGGAAGGGCCAGCGCGGAACGCACGGAAAAGCCAACGTCTATGCTAAGATCACGCGCAAATGAACCCTGACGATCGCGACAACGAAGACCCCGAATCCGAGCCGTACGAGCCCGAGCCGCCGCGCTCGATCTTCTCGGCGCTCTGGTTTCGTGTCGTGCTCGTGGTGGTCGTGGTCGGTGTCATCGCCGCGCTCGCCGTGCCGTACGTCCTCGAGTGGATGAGCCCGCCGCCGCAAATGACGACGACGCTGAAGCCAGCCGCGACGCCCGCGACGCCGCCCTCGCGGCTGCCCGCACCTGTTGTTCCCGCGCCCGCGGCTCCGACGCCCACCGCGCCGGCGCCCGCGCTCCTGACGCCGCCGGTGGCGTCGCCGACGATGTCGCTCATGACACCGCCCGCGCCCACCATGACGGCGCCGGAGCGGAAGGCGCCGCCGCCCGCGAAGCCTGCGCCGGTCGAGAAGAGCGCCAGGAAGGAGCCCGCGCGACGGCCCGCGCCCGCGAAGGCCGTGGCGAAGGCGGCGGCGCCCGCGAGCGGAGCCTATTTCGTGCAGGTGGGCGCGTTCAAGGACCGCGACCACGCGAAGAACCTCGCCACACGCCTGCGCGCCGACAAGTTCACCGTCGAGGAGACCAGCGCGGGCGCCGGCGAGGCGAAGGCCGCCGCGCCCGAGCCCGCTCCGTCGGCGGCCGGCGGCTCGTCCGATCTGTATGACGTGTTCGTCAGCGGCGGGTCCGCGGCCGACATCAACGCCAAGCTGGCGGCGAAGGGACTGTCCACCGCCGCGGCGGGGACCGGCGTCGTCGTGAAGCCGAGCCTGCCGCTGCGTGACGCGGTCGCGCTGTCCAAGGATCTCGCCGTCGAGGGGCTGAAGGTGCAGGTCCGCCGCTCGACGAGCGGGGCGAGCGCGTCCGTGCGGCCGGCGGCCCCGGCGCGCCCAGCGGCGCCGGCACCGAGCGGTGACACGCTCTACCGGGTCAGAGTCGGGCCGTTCGCCGACCGCGCGGCGGCCGTGGAGGCGCTCGGCTCCCTCCGCGACCGGGGCTACAAGGACTCCTTCATCGCGCGGGGCGGCGCATGATGCTGCGAGGAGGTGACGGTTCACCGTGACGAAGAACGATCTGGTCAACGCCGTGGCGGCCCATGGCCTGTCGAAGCGCCAGTCGGCGTCCGTCGTGGAGTCGGTCTTCGACATCATCTTCCGCTGCTTCGAGAAGGGCGAGGACGTCAAGATCGTCGGCTTCGGGCACTTCCGCATCCGGCGAAAGGCGTCGCGGCGCGGCCGGAACCCGCAGACCGGCGAGTCCATCGAGATCACCGCGCGCAAGGTGCTCACGTTCAAGCCGAGCAAGGGGCTCAAGCAACGGATCAACACGCAGACGGCCTGACGACCCAGGAGGTCGCCGAGAAGCTCTACTACCGCATCGGCGAGGTAGAGGCGATCACCGGCGTTCCGGCGTACGTGCTCCGCTACTGGGAGTCCGAGTTCAAGCTGCTCCGGCCGAAGAAGAACGAGGCCGGGCAGCGCCTCTACCGGCGGCGGGATCTCGACCTCGTCACGCGCATCAAGACCTTGCTCTACGAGGAGCGGCTCACCCTGGAGGGCGCGAAGAAGCGCCTGCTCGCCGAGTCGCGTCGCTCGACCGACCAGCTCGAGCTCGGCATGAAGGAAGCCGCCTACGCCGACGCGCTCCGGCGCGTCCGGGACCGGCTCACCGCGCTTCGCGGGCGGCTCACACCTTGAAGGAAGCCCCCGTATCTGCGACAATCCAGCCCTGAGGTCGGGGCGTGGCGCAGCCCGGTAGCGCACATGACTGGGGGTCATGGGGTCGCAGGTTCAAATCCTGTCGCCCCGACCAATTTTCTCCCCTATGCCCGTTCTGCTCATCACCAACGATGACGGCGTGCACGCCGCCGGACTCGCGGCGCTCGCCCGGGCGCTCGACGAGCTCGGAGACGTGCACGTCGTCGCGCCCGAGCGCGAGCAGAGCGCCTGCGGGCACGCGCTGACGCTTCACCGGCCGCTCCGCGTGGAGCGTCTCGGCGACCGGCGGTTTTCGGTCAACGGCACCCCCTCCGACTGCGTGAACCTGGGCATCCTCGGCTTCCTGCCCGAGCGGCCCGTGCTCGTCGTCGCCGGCGTGAACCACGGCTCCAACCTCGGCGACGACGTCACCTACTCGGGGACCGTCTCCGCGGCGATGGAGGGGACGCTCCTCGGCGTGCCCTCCATCGCGGTCTCACTGGCGGGTGGCGGCGATTTCGACGGCGCGGCGGCCGTCGCGCGCACGGTCGCGACGCGCGTGCTGGTCACCGGCCTTCCGCGCAAGACGCTGCTCAACGTGAACGTGCCCGCCGGCGAATCGAACGGCATCCGCCTCACGCGGCTCGGTCACCGCGTCTACAGCGAGAAGATCGTGGAGCAGATGGATCCGCGCGGCCGGACCCACTACTGGATCGGCGGCGGCGCGCCGGAGTGGGAGGAGCTGGCGGGCACGGACATGGGCGCGATCCACGAGGGCTACGTCTCGGTCACCCCGCTCCACCTCGATCTCACCAACCACCGGGCGCTCGACCAGCTCGCCGATCTCGTCACCACCCTCGACGCCCGGCACCGGCCCGCGGCCAGGACCCGCACGCGGAGAGGGTAGTGGAGCGCGCGCACGATCCGTTCGAGGCTCCGCGCGCGCAGATGGTCGAGACGCAGCTCATGCCGCGCGGGATCATCGACGCGCGCGTGCTCGCCGCGATGCGCAAGGTGCCGCGGCACCTCTTCATGGAGGAGGCGCTGCGCGGCCGCGCGTACGGCGACCATCCGCTGCCGATCGGCGAGGAGCAGACGATCTCGCAGCCGTACATCGTCGCCCTCATGACGCAGCTCCTCGAGCTGGCGGGCACGGAGAAGGTGCTCGAGGTCGGTACGGGCTCGGGCTATCAGACGGCCGTGCTCGCCGAGCTCGCGCGGCGCGTCTGCTCGATCGAGCGTCTGCCACGCCTGGCCGAGCGCGCGCGCGCCCTCCTGGAAGGCCTCGGCCTCACCAATGTCTGGGTGCGCGTGGGCAGCGGCACGCTCGGCTGGCCCGACGAGGCGCCCTTCGAGCGCATCCTGGTCACCGCGGGCGGACCGGGTATCCCGCCGCCGCTCGTCCAGCAGCTCGCCGAGGGCGGGCGCATGGTCCTCCCGATCGGCGACGCCGAGAATCAGCGGCTCACCGTGCTCGAGAAGGTGCACGGGACGGTGACGACGCGCGAGGCCGGCGAGTGCAAGTTCGTGAAGCTCGTCGGAAAGTACGCCTGGGACTCCTGACTACCTCTCCCGACGAGCTTGTGTACAATAGGCCCATTCTTCGGGGCGTAGCGCAGCCTGGTAGCGCGCACGGTTCGGGACCGTGAAGTCGGAGGTTCAAATCCTCTCGCCCCGACCACTTTCTCGACGGCCGCCGGTGGGCGCAGCCCCGCCGGCGGCCGGTCTCTGATGAACCCGGACCCAATCCTCGTGAGCGGGAGATCTGCAGCGGAGATCGTCGTGGAAGGGCGCGTGCAAGGCGTCGGCTACCGCTATTTCGCGCAGCGCCGCGCCCAGAGCCTCGGTCTCGCCGGCTACGTCAGCAACCTCAAGGACGGGCGCGTCCGCGCGCACGCCGAGGGTCCGCGCGCGATCATCGAAGATTTCGTCCGCGCGCTCGAAAAGGGGCCGCCACTCTCGCACGTCGACACCGTCACGGTCCGCTGGGTGCCGCCGACCGGACGGTTCGACGATTTCGGCGTGCGCTTCGCGGAGTTCGAGCCGTGAGGGGCGCCTGCGCGCTGGCCGTGCTGTCCGCGGCGCTCGTCGCCGCGCCGCAGTGGGCACCGGCGGCGCATGCGGCGGAGGCCGCGCCGCCACCGAGCCGCACGCACGAGATCAAGAAGGGCGATACCCTCGGCGCCCTCGCCAGACGATACGGCATCTCGGTGGCGGCGATCGTCAGGGCGAACCGGCTGCCGCGCGCCGGCGTCGTGCTGAAGCCCGGCCAGCGTCTCGTCATCCCGGCGGCGACGAGCGCGGCGGGCAAACCCGGCGACAACGCGCGGCAGCCGCCGCTCCGGCACGCGGCGATCGCGACGACGCGCCCCGCACCACCGCAGGGGCCGCGCGCTCCAGGCTTCCTCGTGCTCGCCATCCCGGACTTCGCCGACCCGCCGCCGGCCTTCCTCTGGCCGGCCGACGGCCCCGTGACCTCCGCCTTCGGCCGGCGCCGCAGCACCTGGCACCGCGGCATCGACATCAAGGCCGAGCAGGGCACGCCCGTGCAGGCGGCGGCGGCCGGCGTCGTGATCGCGAGCGGCGTGGAGCCACGCTACGGCAAGGTGATCAAGGTCGAGCACGAGGGGGGGTTCGTCACGATCTACGCGCACAACGACGACAACCGCGTGGACGTGGGCGCGCGCGTCGCCGCGGGCGAGACGATCGCGACGGTCGGCCGCACCGGCCGCGCGATGACGCACCACGTGCACTTCGAGATCCGGCGCGACGGCCGCAACTACAACCCGCTCTATCTCCTGCCGCTCCCGCCGCGCATCGCGCGCGTCGAGGAGACGGACGAGAACCCGCCCGACGATGAGTGACGAGCCCGACGAGGTCATCGCCGACGCGCCCCTCGACGCGCTGCCCGACGCGCCGGACAAGCACCTTCGCGCGGAGACGCGCGACACGAGCCGCACCAACCTGCGCGTCTATCTCGGCGAGATCGCGCGGATCCCGCTCCTCACGCGCGAGGAGGAGCACGCGCTGGCGCTCCGCGTCCGGGCGGGGGACGCCGACGCGAAGGCGCGCCTCACCGAGGCCAATCTTCGACTCGTCGTCCAGATCGCCCGCCGGTACCCGAACCGCGGCCTGGCGCTCCCCGATCTGATCGAGGAGGGCAACCTGGGCCTGCTTCGCGCGGTCGAGAAGTTCGACGCGGACCGCGGCACCCGGTTCTCGACCTACGCGGTCTGGTGGATCCGCCAGGCCATCGTGCGCGCGCTGGCCAATCATGCGCGCACGATCCGCCTGCCGATCCACGTCGGGCAGCTCCTCGGCCGCTACGCGCGCAAGCAGCAGCGGCTCGAGCAGACCCTGGGCCGCCGGGCGACGCCGTCGGAGATGGCCGAGGCGCTCGGCTTGACCGTGGAGCAGGTGCAGGAGCTGGAGGAGATCCGCCGGCCGCCGGTGCCGCTCGACGCGCCGGTGGCGGAGGGCAAGGGCCGCGTCGGCGACCTCGTGGCCGATCCGGCGCCGGACCCGAGCGACGTGGTGGGCACCCTCCTCCGCAGCCGCGCCGAGCTCGCCACCGTGCTGGATGACCTCGCCGAGAACGAGCGCAGCGTGCTCCGGCGTCGCTTCGGTCTCGACGGTGAGGACCCCGAGACGCTGGAGGCGATCGGCCGCCGCCTGGGGCTCACGCGCGAGCGTGTCCGGCAGATCGAGGCCGCCGGCCTGCGCAAGCTCAGGGCGCTGCTCGGCGCGCGCGGGGTCGACGCATCGGACCTCTCGTGAGCCGGCTGTGCCGGCTCCTCGGCGCTTGCGCCATCGTGGTCTACCTCGTCGCCGCCTTCACCCCACTCCCGAATCGCCTCGCGGCCGCGGCGCGCATCCCGGCCGAGCTCCAGCCCGCGGACGCCATCGTCGTGCTCGGCGGCGCCGTCTCGGCCGACCGCGCCCTGACCGACTCGTCGCTGCGCCGGGCGATCCACGGCATTCGCCTCTACCGGCAGGAGCTGGCGCCGCTGCTCGTCCTGTGCGGCACCAGGACGAACGGCGTGTCCGAGGCCGCGGTCCGGGTGGACCTGGCGCGCGAGCTCGGCGTGCCGTCCACGGCCATCCTCACGGTCAGGACGGCGCGGACGACCCGTGAGGAGGCCGAGCAGAGCGCGGCGCTCCTGATACCACGCGGCGTGCGCCGCATCCTGCTCGTGACCGATCCATTGCACATGGAGCGCGCCCGCGCGGTGTTCGTGCAGAATGGCTTCGACGTTCATCCCGCGCCGACCGTGCAGGTCCTGACCGCCGGCTCGGGGGAGGGGCGCCTGGGCATCGCGCGAGACCTCACGGAGGAATTCCTGGGGCGACTCCTCTACCGCGTGAACGCGCGCCCGTAGGAGGACGACGTGCTGAGGATCTTCGTCTTCTCCCTGATCGGTGTGACCTCGCTGGGCGCATTCGCCCTCGGCGCGAACGCCCTGGGGCTCCGGCCGCAGCGGATCGGCCCCGCGCTCCTGGACATGCTCGAGGTCGTGGGCGCGACGGTCGCCTTCGCGGCGATCAACGTCGTCCTGGGCGCGGGCGCGATCCTCACGCTGCGCTCGCTGACGCCGTGGTTCCTGCCCCTCTACCTGGCCGCCGACACCTCGCTCCTGGTCTTCTCCCTCTTCCAGGCGCTGACCTTCTGCGCGTGGCGCGCTTACGAGCGCCGGCAGGGAGGTGCCAGATGACTCGCGAGCCGCTCGCTCCC
>JBGQEL010000125.1:0-12356 GCA_041496385.1 Methylomirabilia bacterium
CGTCGCACGCCGGCCCGCGCGCGTCGTACTGCGTCAGCTGCAGATCGTAGCCCTGTCTTGAGGATGAGCAGATAGCGTCCGCTACCCCAGATCGGTGCCTTCCGGTAGTCCTCCGTCCATTCAGGGCACGGTGGTGTTACCCAACAGTCCACGGGAACAAGGACACCGAGCGCAGCGAGATCCTTTACGAGATAAGGAGAGCCCTCGGCCTCTTCGTTTGGTAGGCATCACCGCGACCCTGGACGCCACTCCGGGGACTTGTGGGGTGTCACTATGGTCTGGAACCATTCGTCGAATTCATCGGCGGTCGATACGGCCATGAGACATTCGGCGAGGCCCTGCCGCTGTTGTGATGCGACCCGACGAGCACCGTCAGGCTGGCCGGACGCGCACAGGTTGGAGAACTCGTCGACGACCATCTGAGGATTGGACACCGCCCGAGGGTCCCACGCATATCGAGGTCGTGGCTCCCGGTAGTCGGAGAGTCCGAAGGCTGCGCCGGCGCCTGCGACGAAGGCGCGGTCGGAGCTACGCTGGTAGCGCCCCTGGGATGCCCAGCGGAGGTTGGCGCAGCCAGCGCAACGCAATCCGAGGTAGTCGCCCAGCCCTAGCAGCCCGTGGTGAAAGTGGGCGAAAGATCATCGCCACTGGCGAGCGAGAACGTACACTGCGGCCATGGCGATGGGTAAACGCAAGAGCGAGCAAGCGCCGTTGTGGATCCCGACGACCGAGCTGCCAGTATCGCCGGGGCACCCGTTCTACGTGCGGCTCAACGCGCTCCTCGACGCGGCCGGGTTCGACCGCTTTGTCGAGGAGCAGTGTCGCGCGTTCTACGCGCCGGTGATGGGGCGGCCGAGCCTCGCCCCGGGCCGGTACTTCCGCCTGTTGCTGATCGGCTATTTCGAAGGGCTCGACTCCGAGCGCGGCATCGCGTGGCGCGCGGCCGACTCGCTGGCGGTGCGCAACTTCCTGGGCCTGGGGCTCGAGGACGGGGCGCCCGATCATTCGACGATCTCGCGCACCCGCCGTTTGATCGACGTGGAGACGCATCGGGCGGTCTTCACGTGGGTGCAAGAGCGCTTGGTCGAGGCCGGACTGCTCAAAGGCCAAACCATCGCGATTGACGCGACGACCCTCGAGGCGAACGCGGCGATGCGCAGCATCGTGCGGCGGGACACGGGGGAGAGTTACCAGCGATTCCTCACGCGGCTGGCGGCCGCCTCGGGCATCAAGACACCCACCCGCGCGGCGTTGGCCCGGCTCGACCGTCGTCGCAAGAAGCGGACGTCCAACGCGGAGTGGGTGAATCCGTCGGATCCGGATGCCAAGGTCGCGAAGATGAAAGATGGCCGGACGCACCTGGCCCACAAGGCCGAGCACGCCGTCGACCTGGAGACCGGGGCGCTCGTCGCGGTGACCCTGCACGGGGCTGACGTCGGTGACACCACGAGTCTGCTCGCGACGGCGCTGGCGGCGGGCGAACAGCTCGAGGCGGCGCAGGCCACGGCCCCGAGGGATCTCGTCGGCGACAAGGGATACCACAGCAACGAGACGCTGCTCGCGCTCGAGGCCATCGGCGTCCGCTCCTACCTCGCCGAACCCGATCGCGGGCGGCGGTGCTGGACGAAGGCGCCCGAGGCGCAGGGGCCCGTCTATGGCAATCGGCGTCGGGTGAGCGGCCGACGCGGGAAGCGGTTGATGCGGCGGCGTGGCGAGTACGTCGAGCGGACGTTTGCGCATCTCTATGACACCGGCGGTCTCCGCCGCACCTACTTGCGCGGACATCCAAACATCCTCAAGCGGCTCATCGTCCACGCCGGCGCCTTCAACCTCGGCCTGCTGATGCGGCACGCGATCGGGCGCGGCACGCCGCGGGGCCTTCAAGGCCGCCGGCGGCCATGTTTCGTGCTGTGGCTGACCGTGTGCACGCAGCTTGCGCAACTCGGGACGACGCTGGCAAGTTGCGTCGGCGTGCCGCGATCTCTCTCACGCGACAGGATCTCATCCTTCGCTCACGCAACAACTTGCGGACCACAGTGATTTTCACCACGGGCTGCTAGAGCCGCGCTGCGACCTCTGCCGGGCGCAGCGGATCACGCCCTGGTACCACGAGGACGAGATCTGCTGGATCGCCGAGTGCGAGCTGTGCGCGGTGCCGATGGTGGTCTGGCGCCACCACGGCACGGCGCCGCCGCCCGAGCACGTCGCGCACATGCTCGAGAAGCTGCGCGAGGTCGCGACGGCGCAGCTCGGCGAGTTCTACGTGGACGACCACATGCGCAACATCCCCGACCACTTCCACGCCCACGGCCGGCCCAAGGGTGGCTTCTTCGGCCAGCGGCGCTGAGTCGTCGTCGGGCGGGGGCGTGGGGTAGGGGGCGCTCGACCACGCGGCACGCGTCCGCTGCCCGGGTGCGGCTGGGCTCCATCCGGGCGGGTGAGGTCCGCTGCCGCGTGTCGGGAACGGGTCTCGTCGCCCCCTACCCACGCCCCCGCCCGACGACGCCTCCGCGGCTCGGCCCGCGTAGCATCAGCGTAGGCTGGCGGCGCTCGCCGACATCACCCGGGAGGATGTTTCCTATGCTTCGTCAAAACGCCGCGGCGCGGGCGGGGGGCGGGTGTGGCAGGGGTCGTCGAGACCCGTTCCCGCCGACGCTGAATCGGAGGTGAGGCGCCCGGATGGAGCCCAGCCGCACCCGGGCATGCGGACGCCCACCGCGTGGTCGAGCGACCCCTGCCACACCCGCCACCCGCCCGCGCCGGGGCTACGCGGCCACGCTGTCGATCAGGAGCTTGATGAATCCGGGCAGGCTGGCCTTGTCGATCCAGCGGAGGACCGCGACGAGATCGTGGTCTGGATCGACGAGGATGACGTTGCTGCCGGCGCCGCGCGCGGCGTAGCAGGACTCGGGCGCGCCCGGGAACTGCCGGCCCCCGGTGTTGAGCCACCAGAGCAGGCCGTAGTCCGGGTTGATCGCGCCGGGCGTGCGCATCTCGCGAACCCACGACTCGGGTAGCAGCTCCTTGCCCTCCCAGCGCCCGCCGCGGTGGATCAGCAGGGCGAAGCGCGCGTGGTCGCGGCTGCCCATCCAGAGGCCGCCGCCCCAGTGGGAGCCGCCCGGCACCGAGGGCATGCGCACGCCGTCGATCGTGGCGTACGAGTTCCGGTAGGGCTGCCACTCCCAGTTCGGGGAGGCGCCGATCGGGTCCAGCAGGGCCTCCTTCAGGACCTCGCGAAGCGGCCGGCGGAACACCTGGAGCAGCGAGAGCGCGAGCCGGTTCACGCGCACGTCGTTGTACTCCCAGAACGTGCCCGGCGGCCGCAGCGGCCGCGGCTGGCCCTTCCGCGAGGCGCCCAGCTCGCTCCGGCCGATGTCGCGGTTGTGGTCGATCGAGTCGGGCTTGTCCCAGAGCGTGCCCTGCCACTCGCTCGTCTGCGCGAGGAGGTGGCGCCACGTGATCGCGCGGTTCTGGGGGGACGCGAAGCCGTCGTCGAGTGCTGTGTCGCGGACGGGATCGTCGATCGACGCGATCAGCCCGCGCGCGACGGCGACGCCCGCGAGCGCCGCCAGGTAGCTCTTGGCGATGCTGAAGCTCATGTCCGCGCGGCGCGTGTCGCCCCACTCGGCGACGATGGCGCCGCCGCGGAGGACGAGCCCGTTGGGCCCGCCGCGCATCCGCACGGGGCCGAGCACGGCGCCGGGCGTATCGGGCTCGTCGGCCACGCCGATGTAGCGCCCGGACGACGTGACGAAGGTCCGCGACCAGGTCGACTCGTGAGCCAGGTGATGTTCCGTCGCCGCGCGGAGCGCGTCCGGGCGCAGGCCCAGCTCGGCCGGCGCCTGCGCCCGCCATTCGTCGGGCGGATGGTAGCTCATGAGATCGCCCTTGACACTAACCGGAAGGGCGACCTAGAGTCACGCAAACTTCCTCCCCGCGCTCGGGGTCAACGGCGATCCACCACGGAAAGAAGGGACCTATGGCGAAGCTCCTCGTCAACGGCAAGTCCCAAACGGTCGACGTCCCCGCGGACACGCCGCTCCTCTGGGTGATCCGCGAGCACCTCAAGCTCACGGGCACGAAATTCGGCTGTGGCATGGCGCAGTGCGGCGCGTGTACCGTCCATCTCGACGGCGTCGCCGTGCGCTCCTGCCAGACCCAGGTGTCCGCGGCGGAGGGCAAGAAGATCACGACGATCGAGGGGTTGCACCCCGAGGGGCGGCACCCGCTCCAGGTCGCCTGGATCGCCGAGCAGGTGCCGCAGTGCGGCTACTGCCAGTCCGGACAGATCATGCAGGCGGCGTCGCTCCTGGCGAAGACCCCGAAGCCGACCGACGATCAGATCGTCGAGGCCATGACGGGCAACATCTGCCGCTGCGCCACCTACGTGCGGATCAAGCGTGCCATCAAGCGCGCGGCGGGGGTGTAGCCATGACGACGAAGCTGAACCGCCGGGACTTCCTGAAGACCAGTGCGGCGACGGGCGTCGGGATGACGTTCTGGTTCCACTTCGGCGACGGCCTGGGCCGCGCCGCGGGCGCTAGCGCGTACGACCCGAACGCCTCGATGACGATCACGCCGGACGGGCTCGTGACCGTCCACATCACCAAGTCCGAGATGGGCCAGGGCGTCGGGACCGCGCTCGCGCAGATCGTCGCCGAGGAGCTCGAGGTCGACTGGAAGGACATCCGCGTCGACTACCCGACGAGCGATCCGAAGCTCGGGCTGATGATCACGGGCGGCAGCTGGAGCGTCAACTGGACGTTCGACACGCTCTCGCGCGCGGGCGCCGCGGCGCGCATGGCGTTCGTGGACGCGGCCGCGCAGTCCTGGAAGGTCCCGGCCGACGAGTGCATGGCCGTGCGCGGCACGGTGCGCCACATGCCCAGCGGCCGCTCGATGTCCTACGGCGAGATCGTCGCGAAGACGCCGATCACCAAGACGTTCTCCGAGGACGACCTCAAGAAGATCACGCTCAAGAAGCCGAGCGAGTACAAGGTGGTCGGCCAGTGGATCCAGCGCCTCGACATCCCGGAGAAGACCAACGGCCGGGCCAAGTTCGGCATCGACGCGTTCCTCCCGAACATGGTCTACGCGAAGACCGCGTACCCGCCCACGCGCGAGGGCAGCAAGCACACGGCCGTGGATGACACCGAGGCCAAGAAGGTGAAGGGCTGGGTCAAGACGATCGTCAACGATCATCTCGTCGCCGTCGTCGCGACCTCGTACGAATCGGCGGTGAAGGCGCGCAACGCGCTCAAGATCACCTGGGCGCCGGGGCCGAACGCGAACGTCAGCAGCGAGTCGATCTTCCGCGACTTCGCGGCGAAGGCCAAGGACGCCACCGGCGCGATCGAGTGGCACAAGGGCGGGGACGGGGTCGCGGCCTTCAACCAGGCGGCGCGCACCCACCAGGCGACCTACATGACGGACTACGTCGCCCACATGCAGCTCGAGCCCATGAACTGCGTCGCGCGGTTCGAGAACGGCGTCTTCGAGTTCTGGACGGGCAACCAGTTCCAGACGCTGGCCATGGGCGTGGTCGCGGCCGTGCTCAAGGTCGACCAGAAGAACGTCCGGATCCATCAGCAATACCTGGGCGGCGGCTTCGGCCGGCGGCTCGATCCCGACATCATCCTCGAGGCGGCCATCATCGCCAAGGAGGCGGGGCGGCCGATCAAGCTGATCCGTTCGCGCGAGGAGGATCTCCGCCGCGATTTCTATCGCTCCGCGACGCTCCAGACGCTCCGCGGCGGGCTCGACGCTTCGGGCAAGGTCACGGCGTGGGACAACGTCATCGTCGCCACGCATCCGGGGACGCGCTGGGGCCCGGACTTCGTCGACAAGCAGGGTCTCGACCAGTTCGCGCTCAACGGGGCCGACCACATCTACTCGGTCCCGAACCAGGCCGTGCGGGCGATCCGGGTCGAGACGGGCATCTCCGTCGGGTACGTGCGCGCGGTCGCGCCGAACTACACCTTCTTCGCCGTGGAGTCGTTCGTCGACGAGCTGGCGAACCTGACGAAGACCGACCCGCTCGCGTTCCGTCTCGCGATGCTCGGCGACGCGCCGCGCCTGGCCAACGTCGTCCGGATGGTCGCCCAGCGCGCCGGCTGGGGCACCCCGCTCCCGCCCAACGTCGGCCGCGGGATCGCGTGCGTGTCGGCGCAGGAGAAGAAGTCGCCGACGTGGACGGCGTCGGTCGTCGAGGCGCGCGTCGACCCGGCGTCGGGCCGGGTGCGCGTCGAGAAGATCATCTGCGCCGTGGACTGCGGCATCGTCGTGAACCCGGACGGCGTCCGCTCCCAGGTCGAGGGCTCGCTCCTCTTCGGCCTCAGCAACGCGCTCAAGGAGCGCGGCACCGTCGCCAACGGCGCGCTCGTCCAGAGCAATTTCCACGACTACCAGGTCCTCCGCATGAACGAGGTGCCCGACGTCGTCGAGGTGCACGTGGTGCAGAGCAACGAGTACCCGACCGGCGTCGGTGAGCCCGGCGTGACGACCATCGCGCCCGCGCTCGCCAACGCGATCTTCGCCGCGACGGGAGGGCGCGTGCGCAGCGTGCCGTTCCTCCCGGAGCGCGTGCTGCAGGCGATCAAAGACAAGGCGTAACGCTCGCTCACCCCGGGGGCCGGCCGGCGGCGATCGCCGGCCCGCCCCCGTCCCTCCTTGCTCGTTGAGGTATCCTGTGTGGCGTCACTCCCCCTGAAAGGATCCGCGATGGCGACTCCGAGACTCATGGGCGCTGAGGTCAAACGCAAG
The DNA here is from genome assembly GCA_041496385.1 of Methylomirabilia bacterium. GTDB lineage: Bacteria > Methylomirabilota > Methylomirabilia > Rokubacteriales > CSP1-6 > AR19. The sequence continues at coordinate 6,763 of JBGQEL010000125.1, forward strand.
GAAGACCCCCGGCTGATCACGGGCGCGTCGTCGTACGTGGGCGACCTCAAGCTGCCGGGCCTCCACTACGTCGCGTTCGTGCGGAGCCCGCACGCCCACGCGAAGATCCGGAAGATCGACGCGTCGCGGGCGGCGAAACGCGCCGGCGTCGTGCGGGTCGTCACCGGCCAGGACATCAAGGACCTCTGCGCGCCGCTGCCGCTCGGCGGCGCCTCGGCCGAGGGCGGTGCCGCCGCGGCGGCGTCCATCGGGCGCAAGCACTATCCGCTCTCGATCGGCCGCGTGCTCTGCGTCGGCGAGGCCGTGGCCGCGGTCATCGCGACGAGCGAGGCCGTCGCGGCCGACGCCGCCGCCGACGTCCTCGTGGACTGGGAGCCGCTGCCCGCGGTCGTCGAGCCGTTCGCCGCGATGGCGAAGGGAGCGCCGCAGCTCCACGCGGACGCGCCGGGCAACGTCGAGCACAAGAACCAGATCAAGGCGGGCGACCCCGACGCCGTCTTCGCCAAGGCCCGGCGGGTCGTGAAGCAGCGGATGATCAGCCAGCGGCTCTGCGGCGTGCCGCTCGAGACGCGCGGGATGCTGGCGGCGCCGGATCCCGCCACGGGCGGGCTCACCGTCTGGGCCACGAACCAGGCGCCGCACAGCCTGCGGAACGATCTGGCCAGCGCGCTCGGTCTCCCCCAGAACATGGTCCGGGTGATCGCGCCCGAGGTGGGGGGCGGCTTCGGCGTGAAGTTCGGCTGCTACCCGGAGGACGCCACGCTCGCCGTGCTGGCGCGGCGCTACGGGCTGCCGCTCCGCTGGAGCGAGACGCGGCTCGAGCACATGCTCGCGACCACCCACGGGCGCGACCAGGTCACCGACCTCGAGGCCGCCGTCGAGGACGACGGCACGATCGCGGCGCTCCGGATGCGCGTCACGGCGAACATCGGCGCCTATCCGATCTTCACCTTCATCCCCGACCTCACGCTCATGATGGGCGTGGGCGTCTACAAGGTCGCGCACGTGGATCTGCAGTCGACGTGCGTCTTCACCAACACGACCTCCGTGGCCGCCTACCGCGGCGCCGGCCGGCCCGAGGCCGCCTACTACCTCGAGCGCCTGATGGACGTGATCGCGGCCGAGCTCGGCAAGTCACCCGAAGAGGTCCGGCGCAAGAACTTCATCGCGCCGGGCGCCTTCCCCTATGCGGCGCCGACCGGCCAGAACTACGACAGCGGCGAGTACGACCGGGCGCTCACGAAGGCGCTCGAGATCGCGGGCGTGACGAAGCTCCGCGCCGAGCAGAAGGAGCGCCTGCAGCGGAACGACCGCCGGCTCCTCGGCATCGGCATCGCGTGCTACGTCGAGATGTGCGGCTTCGGCCCCTTCGAGAGCGCGGTGGTCCGCGCCGAGCCGAGCGGCGTCGTGACCGCGTACACCGGCACCTCCGCCCACGGCCAGGGTCACGAGACGACGTTCGCCCAGATCATCGCCGACCATCTCGGCGTGGACTTCGACAAGATCGTCGTCCGCCACGGCGACACGCTCAACACGCCGATGGGCAACGGCACGGGCGGCAGCCGCAGCCTCGTCGTCGGCGGCTCCGCCATCATCCACGCCTCGCAGAAGGTGCAAGCGAAGGCGCGCCGGATCGCGGCCCACATGCTCGAGGCCGCGGCCGACGACGTCGTCTTCCAGGACGGCCGCTACCAGGTGAAGGGCGTGCCGAGCAAGGCGCTCGGCTTCGCCGAGATCGCCGCGCGCGCCTACCAGGACGGCCTCCCGGCCGACGTGGACGCCGGCCTCGAGGCGACCGAGTTCTTCCGCCCGCCCGCGCTCGTCTACCCGTTCGGCGCCCACGTGGCCGTGGTCGAGATCGATCGTGAGACCGGCCGCGTGAGCGTACGGACGTTCGTCTCGGTGGACGATTGCGGCGTGCGCATCAGCCCCATGCTCGTGGCGGGCCAGGTGCACGGCGGGCTGGCCCAGGGCATCGCCCAGGCGCTGCACGAGGAGCTGGTCTACGGCGAGGATGGCCAGCTCGTGACCGGCACGCTGATGGACTACGCGGTCCCCAAGGCCGACGACCTGCCCTCGTTCACGACCGACCAGACCGTGACGCAGAGCCCGCGCAACCCGATGGGTGCCAAGGGCATCGGCGAGGCGGCGACGATCGGCTCGACGCCGGCGGTCGTGAACGCGGTCGTGGACGCGCTGCGATCCTTCGGCGTGCGGCACCTCGACATGCCGCTCCGGGCCGAGCGCGTCTGGCGCGCGATGCAGTCGAAGAAGCGCGCCTAGCGGCGGCCGGGCCCGCGCCAGCCACTTCGCGTCGACCCTCCCCCGCTATGATCGCGGTCATATCGGCCGCGCCCCGGTGTCGGCATCGTCTGCGCATGGCACCGAGTGAAGAGCAGATCCGCGACGCGCTGAAGCAGGTCTCCGACCCGGAGATCCCGGTGGACATCGTCAATCTCGGGCTCGTCTACGGAACGGCCTTCCAGAACGGCGCCGTGCGCATCACCATGACGACGACGGCTCCGGGCTGCCCCGTCGGGGAGTATCTCGTGAAGGAAATCGAAGCGGCCGTTCGGAAGCTCGCCGGCGTGAGCGCGGTCAGCGTGGAATTCGTGTGGAATCCGCCGTGGCGCCCCGAGATGATGAGCGCCGAGGCCAAGCGGCAGCTCGGCTGGTGAACAACCGAGCCTAGCCCGGGCGCTACGTATCCCCCTCCTGTGATAGGTTCTTGTCGATCATGCCGGCGTCGCGCGCCATCGACATCCTCAGCTCGAGTCCCCTCTTCGCGGGACTGCCTGCCGCGGACCTGGCAACGCTGGCCGCCGTCGCGCGTGAGCAACGGCTCCAGGCACGTGACTACGTGTTCATGGAAGGCGATCCCGCACTGTGGTTCTGCCTCGTCGTCGAGGGGCGCGTGAAGATCCTCCGTCAGGCGAGGGCGGGAAAGGACGTCGTCCTCCAGCTGCTCGGGCCCGGCGACCCCTTTGGCGGCGTGGCCGTGATCGAGCGGCGCCCGTATCCTGCGTCCGCCCAGGTCACCGAGGCCAGCGTAGTTCTAAAGATCCCGCAGGACGTCATCGTTCCGGTCGTCGAGCGCCATCCGTCGATCGTTCGGGAAATGGCGTTGATGATCGGCCGGCGCCTGCGCGCAGCCCACGACACCGTCAAGTCCCTCGCCGTCGATCCGGTGGAGGCGCGCCTGGCGGCGACGCTCCTGCGGCTGGCGGAGCGCGACGGTACGCGCGGCCGCCACGGCCTGATCCTGGCGGTTCACCTCACGCGACAGACCCTGGCCGACATGAGCGGGACGACCGTGGAGACGGCGATCCGGATCATGAGCCGCTGGCAGCGCGATGGCCTCGTGCGCGACGCGGAAGGCCGCCTTGTGCTGGCTGACGTCGAGGCGCTGCGTGCGCTGGCCGACAGCGAGAGCGGCGGAGCGGCGCCGTGACGCCCCTGGTTCGTCGCTACATCAAGACCAGCTTCGTGTTTCTTCTGGCCGGGCTCCTCCTCGGCGCCTACCTCGTCGTCGGCCAGTTCCTGCTCAACGTCTACCCGTCTCATCTCCACGTCACGGCCCACGTCCACCTGCTCCTCGTCGGCTTCGTGCTCATGATCGTGATGGGCGTGGCCACGTGGATGTTTCCGCGCCCGTCCCGCGACGACACCGGCTACCGGCCGGGGCTCGCCGAGGCCATCTACTGGATCATGACGATCGCCACGGCCGTGCGCGCCCTCGCCGAGGTGCTCGTGCCGCTCGCGGGGCTCCCCGGCCTCCTGCCGCTGATCGCCGTCGCCGGCCTCGGCCAGCTCGCCGGCACGGCGCTCTTCGTGGCCAACATGTGGCGGCGCGTCCGGATGCCGGCCCCCTCCGTACCTCCCGCTCGCTGACGGCCAGCCGGCCCACATATGACAGCGGTCATACCCGGCGTCGCATACGGGCCTCTATGCTCGAGGTCAGGAGGGCCAGGACGATGAGGCGGCCATTCGACTCGAAGTTCCGCGCCGTGCGCTCGCTCGCAGTCGTGCTGAGCATCGGAGTGTGGAGTCTCGCCTTCGCGGCGGACCAGCCACCGGGGCAACCGGGGCCCGGAATACGCCAGCACCTGGCGCAACGCAAGGCTCCGGCGACGACGGTGGCGCCAAAGGTGTCGAAGCAGAGCCCGGCGGCGGAATACACACCGACGGTGCGCTTTCGGCTGCGCACCGAGCTGGCCGAGGGCAAGCTGGCGTTCGTCGGCGTTGGCGGCGACATCGAAGGCCTGGTCAACCCGACCCTGCACGTCGCCGAAGGCGCGGTCGTGCAGGTGGGCCTCGTGAACGGGGACGGCATCGAACACGACGCGGTATTCCCAGATTTCAAGGCGGGCACCGACCGCGTCAACCGGAAAGGCGCCAGCAGCGTGACGGTGTTCCGCGCGGACAAAGCGGGAGAGTTCGAGTACTTCTGTTCCCTGCCCGGACACCGCCAGGCGGGCATGGCGGGCAAGCTCGTCGTGGGCGGCCCCAGGCCGGCGGTGGCCGCCCTGCCGCCCTCGGTGAGTATCGCTCGCGATCCGGCGGACCTGCCCGGGCCCGTGACCTCGTCCGGGCCACGAACGGTGAAGGTCGAGCTGGAGGCCGTGGAGCTGGTGGGCAGGCTCGCGAACGAGACCACCTACACCTACTGGACGTTCAACGGTAAGGTGCCGGGCCCCTTCATCCGCGTCCGCCTCGGCGACACCGTGGAGCTCGATTTCAAGAACCGCGCCGACAGCAGGATGATCCACTCGGTCGACCTTCACGCCGTGACGGGGCCGGGTGGCGGCGCCGTCATGACACAGACGCCTCCCGGTGAAGCGAAATCGTTCCGCTTCAAGGCGCTGAACCCCGGAGTCTACGTTTACCACTGCGCGACGCCGATGGTGGCCAACCACATCTCGAGCGGCATGTACGGCCTGATCCTCGTCGAGCCCCCGGGCGGCCTGCCGCGCGTGGACCGGGAGTTCTACGTCATGCAGGGCGAGATCTACACGGACCGGCCGTTCGGGCAGCGTGGCCACGACGAGTTCAGCGTCGAGAAGCTCCTCGCCGAGCGGCCCGAGTACTTCGTGTTCAACGGCGCCGTCGGTGCCCTGACGGCGGAGTACCCGATGAAGGCGAATGTCGGCGAGACCGTCCGCATCTTCTTCGGCGTCGGCGGCCCGAACGCCACGTCGTCGTTCCACGTCATCGGCGAGATCTTCGACCGGGTCTACGAGCAGGGGGCCTTCGGCTCTCCGCTCGCCACCAACGTACAGACGACCACGGTTCCCGCCGGTGGTGCCACGATCGTCGAATTCAAGCTCGAGGTCCCGGGGCGCTACATCCTCGTGGATCACGCCCTCGCCCGGCTCGAGCGCGGCCTCGCCGGATTCCTGGTCGTCGAGGGTCAGGACAATCCCGACGTCTTCCACAGTAACGACGCCCCCAGCAGGGCAGGCCATTGACGGAGAGAAGGATCACGGGGCGCCCGCCGCGGCGAGCCCGACCGGGCACGCGAGACCCGTGCCGCCGAGGCCGCAGTAGCCGAACGGGTTCTTCGCCAGGTACTGCTGGTGATAGTCCTCGGCGTA
>JBGQEL010000126.1:0-12317 GCA_041496385.1 Methylomirabilia bacterium
GGCCAGCGCGATGGCCACGATCAGGAACGGGATGGCCAGCATGGCGTCGGTGATACGCATGATAACTCCATCGAGCCACCCGCCGGCGTACCCCGAGAGGAGCCCCAGCGGAATGCTGACCGCGACGGCGAGCGTGACCGGGATGACGCCGGCCAGGAGCGAGGCGCGCGCGCCCCAGATGAGGCGCGAGAGCACGTCGCGGCCGGCCTCGTCGGTGCCGAGGCGGTGGAGCGCCGAGGGCGCCTTGCGGACGGCGAGGACGTTGGTCGCGTTCGGGTCGAACGGCGCCAGCCCGGGCGCGCCGAGCGCGATGAGCAGGAACGCGGCGACGAAGAGGATGGCGATCAGGGCGGCCGGCCGGCGCAGGAGACGTCTCATGCGCCGCTCACACCGAGCCCCGGAGCCGCGGATTCACGAGGAAGTAGAGGACGTCGGCGACCAGGTTCAGGAGCACGTAGAGCCCCGCCGAGACGAGGACGACCCCCTGCACCACCGCGTAGTCACGGTTGAACACGCCGTCCACCAGCAGCTTGCCGAATCCAGGAATCGCGAAGATCTGCTCGGTCAGCACGGCCCCGGACAGCAGGCGCCCGAACTCGATGGCGCCGAGCGTGATGACCGGGATCAGCGCGTTGCGGAGCGCGTGCTTGAGCACGACCATCCGCTCGGGCACGCTCTTGGCCCGCGCCGTGCGCACGTAGTCGGTGCCGAGCGTCTCGAGCATGGCGCTGCGCGTGTGTCGCATCATGACGCCGGCCACGCCCGTGCCGAGGACGAACGACGGCAGCAAAATGGTCGAGAGATTCCGGCGCAGGTCCTCCCACGGCGGCACGTAGCCCGAGGCCGGCAGCCAGCCCAGGCGCACCGCGAAGAGGAGGATCAGCATGATGCCGAGCCAGAAGTGGGGCACCGAGAGCCCGGAGAGCGCCAGGAGGTTGGCGGTCACGTCGAGCGGCGTGCCCTTGCGCGCGGCCGAGACGATGCCCGCGGGAATGCCGAGTGCCAACGCGATGAGCATCGAGCAGACCGCGAGCTCGGCGGTCACCGGCAGCTTCGCGGCGAGCAGCTCCGCGACGGGAATCTTGTTGCGCAGCGACTCGCCGAAGTCGCCGCGCAGGGCGTTGCCGATCCAGATCGCGTACTGGACGGCGACGGGCCGGTCGAGGTGGTACTTGGCGCGGATCGCCGCGACCGCCACCGGGTCGTGCTCCTCCCCGGCCAGCGCCAGCGCCGGGTCGCCCGGCAGGAGCTGCTGGAGCGCGAAGATCAGCACGGAGACGACGACCAGCGTCGGCACGAGCACCGCCAGCCGGCGGGCGATGTAGAGCCCGAGCGTCACGAAATCTTCAGGCCCCTCAGGCGGATGATCCCGTCCGGATGCGGCGTGAAACCCTGGATCCGCGCGCTGAAGCCGGTGAACACGCGCCGGTGCCAGAGATGGAGCCCGGGCGCGTCGCGCAGCAGGATCTCGGTCGCCTGGTCGTAGAGCCGCTTGCGCTCCGCGGGGTCGGCGACGTGGCGCGCCTTGGTCACGAGCGCGTCGAAGTCGGCGTTGCAGTACTTGCTGTCGTTCTGCGCGCCGTTGCACGTGTAGTGCGTGAAGATGTTGCCGTCCGGATCCGGCCGGCCGCTCCAGAACGTGAAGTAGGCCTCGAAGTCGCCCCGCCGGCCCGCCGTGAGCATCGTGACGTTCTCCTGCGTCTGGATCGTCATGGTGATCCCGGCCTCCGCGAGCATCGCCTGGATGATGAGCGAGGCCTCCTGCCGGTCGCGCTCGGGCGGCACGATGAGCGTGAAAGCCAGATTCGGCTGCCCGGCCTCGCGCAGGAGCTGGCGCGCGCGCGGCACGTCGCGCTTCCGGACCGGGAGCTTCGCGTTGTAGAAGAGGCTCGACGGGCTGATCCACTGGTTCCCGGGGATGTACTCGTCGTTGAAGACGGCCTTGACGAGCGTCGCGCGGTCGATGGCGAGGTCGATCGCCTGGCGGAGGCGGACGTCCGACAGCGTCTTGCTCCTGGGCCCGTTGTTCACGTTGAGCCGGATCACCTGGTAGCCCAGCTCGGGCACGCCCAGGAGCTTGAGCCGGCTGTCGGCGCGGATCTCCGCGAGATCGGTCGGCGACGCGCGCTCGATCATGTGGAGGTCGCCCGAGCGCAGGCTCGCGAGGCGGGCCGTCGAGTCCGTGATCGGCACGAACTCGACGCGGTCCAGGTGGATGCTCGCCTTGTCCCAGTGATCGGCGAAGCGCTCGAGCACGATCTTGCCCTGGGCGACGCGCTCGACGAACCTGAACGGGCCCGCGCACACGGGCCGCGTGCCGAACTTGTCGCCGAGCGCCTTCGCCGCCTTGGGCGAGACCATCATACCGGCGCGGTCGGTCAGCCCGGCGAGCAGCGGCACGAGCGGCTCCGACAGGTTGAGCCGCACGGTGAGATCGTTGACGACGTCCACGCTCTTGATCTCGCCAATCTCGGACTTCCGGAACGAGCCCGGCGTGGTGAGATGCCGCTCGATGTTGAAGCGCACCGCCTCGGCGTTGAAGGGCTCGCCGTCGTGGAACCGGACGCCGGGGCGCAGCTTGAGTACGACCGAGCGGTTGTCGGCCGCCCACTCGTAGCCCGTGGCGAGCTGGGGCACGAGCTTGAGGTCCGGCGTGACGTCGAAGAGCTTGTCGCAGAGCGCGGCGAAGACCAGCCGCCCGACGTAGGCGCGGCTGATGGTCGGGTCGAGCGCGTCGGGGTCGTCGTTGAGACCGATGCGCAGCACGCTCTGCGCCGAGCAGGTGCCGGCAGCGAGCATCACGAACGCCGCCACGGCTATCAAAGTGCGTCTCGGGCTCATCGGGTCCTCCCTCAGGGGTGTGCTTCGGCGAGCGTCCCGCGGCCGTCAACCGCGACCGCGCCCGCGCCGTCGCTGCCGACGATCAGCGGGTTGATCTCGAGATCGACCAGCCGCCGTCCGAGATCGGCGGCCAGCCACGACACACGCACCACGGCATCGACGACCGCCGCGACGTCGAGCGGGGCCCGTCCGCGCGCGCCCGTGAAGAGCGGCGCCGCGCGGAGCGAGTCGAGCATGGCCCGCGCGCGCGCGGGGCTCAGGGGCGCCGGCGCGAGCGCGACGTCCTTCAGGATCTCGACCGCGATGCCGCCGAGGCCGGCGACCACGACCGGGCCGAAGTGCGGATCGCGCCGCGCGCCCACGATGACTTCCGCCTCGCCCTGGACGGTCTCCTGCACCAGGTAACCCTCGAGGCGGGCCGCGGGCGCCGTGCGCGCGAGCGCCCCGGCCATCTCGCGCGCGGCCGCCACCACGGCCTCGGGCGACGCCAGGCCCAGGCGCACGGCGCCGACGTCGCTCTTGTGCACGACCTCGCGCGAGACCGCCTTGAGCACGACCGGGAAGCCCAGCCGGGCCGCCGCCGCGCCCGCGGCCTCGGGGGTCGGCGCCACGGCCTCGCGCGCCACCTTCACGCCGTAGGCGCCGAGGAGCCGCTTCACCTCGCCATCGGCGAGCGGGCCCAGGGGAAGGCGCGCGAGCTCCGAGGCCTCCGGCAGGTCGGCCGGCCGCGTCACCGGCGCCGGGGCGACGGCGCGCAGAACGTCGTGCTCGGCGACGAGCGCCAGCACGCGGAGCGCGTCCTCGAAGCGGTCGAAGTAGAACTGGCCGATGTCGCGCAGCGCCTGGCGCGGCGCGTTCGCCGCGGCGCCCGGCGTGAGCGTGATCAGCACGGGCTTGTCGGCCGCCTGCGCCGCCTGGCCGATCAGCTTCGTGCGGGTCGCGAAGAACGGCATCGAGGTCAGGATGGCCAGGCCGTAGGCCACATCGGGATCGGCGAACAGGATGCGCGCCGCGTCGCCGGCGATGTCGATCTCCTCGGGCTTCTTGCGCCCGCCGAGGTCGATCGGATTGTCGGCCTGCGGCGGAAGCAGCAGCTCGCCGAGCGCCGCGCGCGTCGGGGGCGCCAGCACGGCGAGTCTGAGCCCCAGCTCGCTGACGCGGTCCGCGGCGATGCCGGTGCCGCCGCCCGAGGACGACAGGATGCCGACGCCGCCGCGGCGCGGCTTGCCGTGGCGGACGAGGACGTGGGCGGCGCGCACCATGTCGTCGGGGTCCTGGGCGATCACCGCGCCCTCCTCGCGGCAGACCGCCTGGAACACCTCGAACGAGCCGGCCAGGCTCGCCGTGTGCGAGCGCGCCGAGACCACGCCGGCCTCGGTGCGTCCGGTCTTGACCAGCAGCAGCGGCTTGCCCGCCGCGCGGGCGGCGGCCGCGCACCGCCGGAAGCGCGCGCCGTCGAGCAGGCCCTCGACGTAGACGCAGATCGCCTCCGTCGCCGGGTCCTCGACCATGTACTCGATGAAGTCGCACAGCTCCAGATCCGCCTGGTTGCCGAGCGAGACGCAGTGGCGGAAGCCGATGCCGTCGGTGGCGGCGCGGTCGAAGATCGACACCATGAGGGCGCCGCTCTGGCTGACGAGCCCGATGCGGCCGTCGCCCAGGCCGTCGCGCTCGAGGACGACCGACGAGCAGAGCGCCATGCTGTGGTGCGGCACGATCAGGCCCATGCAGTTGGGCCCGACCAGGCGCAGGCCGGTGCGGCGCGCGATCTCGACGAGGGCGGCCTGGCGTGCGGATCCCGTCTCGCCCGCCTCGGCGAAGCCGGTCGAGATGATGACGCAGCAGCCGACGCCCGCGTCCGCCGCCTCGCTCACGCTCTGCACGAGCGCGTCGGCCGGCACGGCGAGGATGGCGACGTCGGCCGGCGCGGGCGCCGCGCCGATCGCCGGGTACGCCTTGCGGCCGACCACCTCGGCGCGCCGCGGGTTGATCGGGTAGATCGCCCCCGCGAAGCCGTGGCGGACGAGAAAGTGCATGATGCGCCCGCCGAACTTGTCCTTGCTGTCGGAGGCGCCGAACACCGCCACCGAGCGAGGGTGCAGGATGCGCTCGGGGCCGCAGCGCGGCGCGGCGCGCGCGGCGGCGGCGAGCTCCGTGGTGTGCAGGACGGGCGCGGTCGTCACACGAAGGCCGGCATGCCGAGCAGCTCGCGCCCGATGATCAGGCGCTGGATGTTCGCCGTGCCGTCGATGGCCGTCAGCATGCAGCAGTCGCGCCAGCAGCGCTCCACGCCCGCCTCGACGGCCAGGCCCCAGGCGCCCATGCACTCCATCGCGACCTGGCAGGTGCGGATCGCCGTCTCGACCGCGAACAGCTTCGCCATGGACACGTCGCAGGGCGCGCGCCGGCCGGCGTCGAGGATGGCGAGCGCGTTGAGGCAGAGAAGCCGTGCGGCCTGCAGCCGGGTCGCCGCCTCGGCGAGCGCCATCTGGACGCCCTGGAACTTGCCGATCGGCCGGCCGAACGCGGTGCGCTCCCTGGCGTAGGCCAGGGCCCGGTCGAGCGCCTGACGCGCGATGCCCGCCGCCTGGATGCCGACGAAGACGCGCGAGGACTCGATGCCGCGATGAAACTGCTCGGCCCCTGCCCCGGCGGCGCCCAGGATGTTCTCTCGCGGCACGCGCACGTCCTCGAAGGTCAGCTCGGCGAAGGAGAGGTTCTTGATCCCGACGGCGTCCATCTCGCGGCTCTGCCACGGCGAGACCGCGTGCTCGACGACGAGCCGGCTCAGCCCGCCCTCGGCGTCCACCACCATGAGCGTCATCAGGTCGCTCACGCCGCCGAGCTTGATCCAGCGTTTCTGACCATTGACGACGTACGCGTCGCCCCGCAGCACGGCCGTGGTCTTGAAGCCGCGCATGTCCGAGCCGGCCTGCGGCTCGGTGATCGCCGCCGTCGAGACCCAGTCGCCCGAGAAGAGCTTCGGCAGCCAGCGGCGCTTCTGCGCCTCGCTGCCGAGGTAGTTGATCGTGCGCGGCGGCACCACCTCGCCCAGCACGACGGGCCCCCACGCGAGCGCCTCGAGGAGCAACCCGTAGTCCACGTAGCTCAGACCGGCGCCGCCGAAGTCGCGACCGATCGTGCTCCCGAGGTAGCCGAGCGGCTGGAGCGCCTTGTAGATGGCGCGCAGGTGCTCGGCGGTCAGCTTCCCGCCGTCGGGGACGCCCGCGACGATCGGTCTCACGACGCGCTCGACGGCGGCGCGCGCGGCCTCCTGCAGCTCGAGCTGGGCCCGTGTCTCGGCGAAGGACATCTACCGGCCCCTGAAGACGGGCGCGCGCTTCTCGCGGAACGCCGCGACGCCCTCGCGGAAGTCGTCCGACGCGCTGCCGATCTCGGCCCAGCGCGTCTCGAGCTCCTGCGCCACGCTCGGCGTCAGCCAGTACTGGGCGCGCACCGTCTCCTTGACCGCGCGGAACGTGATCGGCGCGCCGCCGGCGACGCGCGCCGACAGGCGCGCCACCTCGGCGTCGAAGCTCGCGTCCGGGATGACGCGCGTGACCAGCCCGATGTCGCGCGCCGCGTCGGCGCCCAGGTCCTCGCCGAGGATCAGCATGTCGAGCGTGCGATTGCGCCCGATGTAGTGCGTGAGGCGGGCCAGGCTCATGCCCCAGCTCGGCACCACGCCGATGTAGGCGTCGCCCGTCCGGAATTTGGCGGTCGAAGATGCCAGGCGCACGTCGCAGGCCATGGCGATCGCGAAGCCGCCGCCAATGCACCAGCCGCGGATCGCGGCGAGGACGGGCTTGGGAATCGTCTCGAGCCGGTCCACGACGCGGCGGCCGAGCTCGCGGAAGCTCACGGCCTCATCCGCCGCGCGCGGGCCGCTCGCGAGATCCGCGCCGGCGGAGAACGCCTTGCCGCCCGAGCCCGTGAGCACGATGCAGCGGGTCGCGTCGCGGGCCTCGAGCGCGTCAAGCGCGGCCAGGACGTCCTGCATCAGGCCCGGCGAGACCGCGTTCACCGGCGGGCGGCTCAGGGTGATGGTCGAGACGCCGTCCTGGTGATCGAGGCGGATCGTGTCGTACGTCATCGGGAGCCCTCCATGGGCGGACGGCGCGTGGACCAGTCGACCTGCTGCTCGTACGCGTGGGCCGCGCGCAGGATCGTCGCTTCCTCGAACGGACGCCCGAGGAGCTGGGCGCTCAGCGGAAGCCCCGCGCGCGTGAAGCCGCACGGCAGGGCGAGCGCCGGAACGCCCGCCAGCGCCGCGGGCGTCACGTAGGACCGGCGCGCGAAGAACCGGCCCGCGACCTGCTCGCGGGACGTGATGGGCGCCTGGCCCGCGGCGATGAGCGGCGCGGCCTGGTGAGCGGTGGGACAGAGGAGCATGTCGTGGCGGTCGAGCGCGGCGCGGAGCTGCGCGCGGAGGAGCGCGCGCGCGCGCGCGGCCTGATGATAGGCCGCGGCGGGAATGAGGCTCGCCGTCAGGAGACGCCGGCGCGTGCCCTGGTCGTAGTCGGCCGGACGCGAGCGGAGCCAGCGCTGGTGCAGCCCGGCGCCGTCCGAATCGGCCAGCGCCATGAAGATCGCCCCCGCGAGGGGCACGAGCGGCAACGACGTCTCCTCGACCGTCGCCCCGAGCCCCTCCAGACGCCGCCCCGTCTCGACGACGGCGTCGCGCATCTCGGCATCCGTGCTGGGCCCGAAGGTCAGCTCGCGGATCAGCCCGACCCGCACGCCCTTCACGCCGTCCCGCAGCGTCGTCGAGTAGTCCGGCACGGGACGCCGGCTCGTCAGCGGGTCCTCCGGGTCATGGCCGGCGATCGCGCGGAGGAGGAGCGCCGCGTCCTCGACGGTGCGCGTGAGCGGCCCGGCCGCGTCCATCGACCAGCTCAGCGGAAAGCTGCCCTGGCGGGAGACGCGTCCCCACGTCGGCCGGAGCCCGACGACGCCGCACCAGGACGCGGGCGATCTGACCGAACCGCCGGTGTCCTCGCCGAGCGCCGCGGCGCAGAGCGCGGCCGCCACGGCGATGCCCGAGCCCGACGAGGAGCCACCGGGATCGTGGTCGAGGTTCCAGGGATTGCGCGGCTGGCCGAACGGGAACCGCTGCGTCCCGCCGAGGGCGAACTCGGTGAGGTTCAGCTTGCCGAGAAGAATGCCGCCGGCCGCGTCCAGGCGGCGGACGGCCGTCGCGCTCCCCGCGGGCACGTGCGCCTCGAGGATGCGCGAGCCGCACGTGGTGCGCACGCCGGCCGTGTCGAACTGGTCCTTCACGGCGTACGGCACGCCGTGGAGTGCGCCGAGGGTCTCGCCGCGCATCACGGCGGCCTCGGCCCTTCGCGCTGCCTCCAGCGCCGCCTCGGGGAGCACGGTGATGTACGCGCGCAGGCGGCCGTCGAGCGTCTCGATGCGCGCCAGGTACATCTGCACCAGCTCGACGGGCGAGACCTTCCGCGCGCGCACCAGCTCCGCGAGCCTGGCCGCGCCGAGAAACGCGAGGTCGTCGCGGTCCGGCGTCATGGCTCGTCCGGCAGCACCGGAAAAGGCTCGATCGTGTGAAGCGGAAGCTCGGCGAGGGGCGCCAGCGCCTCGAGGAGCGCGTTCAGCCGGTGGGTCACCTCCGCGATGTCGTCGGGCGTGACGGGCAGCCCGAGGGCCGCCGCCGTCGCCGCCACGTGCTCCGGGGTCAGCTCCGTCATCGCGCTAGCAGGCCGGGCGCCGTGACCCCGCCTCCCGTCTCACTTCAGCTCGGTCTTCGCCTCCCACTTCACCAGCTTCGGATCGACCTCCTTGAGCAGCTTCGTGTAGAAGACGCTCTCGGGGGCGATCTTCTGCGGGATCCGCTCGAGCGCGTACAGGAAGTCGATGAAGTCGCCCATACCCTGGCGGATCTTGTCGTTCATCTCCATCGTGTAGATGTTGAGCGCCATGATGTCGCGCGTGAGCGCCTCGTCCGTCTTCATCTCGCGCGCCACGATCTTCACGGCGGTCTCGCGGTCGGTGTTGATCGTCCGCGTCGCCTTCTCGAGGGCGCGCAGCACCGCCTTCAGCGTGTTCGGGTTCTCCTTGAGCATCTTGCCGCTCGCCACCACGCCCGCGTGGACGTACAGCCACTCGACCTGGCCCTCCTTGCCCGGGATGAAGCTCCGGTTCCCGGTGAAGTAGACCTTGCCCCCGTTCTTGACCGCGTTGAAGACCCAGGGCGCCCAGCCCGCCATCGCGTCGATGTCGCCCTTGGCGAGCGCGGTGACGCTGTCCGGCGGCGAAAGATTGACGAACTGGATCTTGCTGAAGTCGACGCCCGTGTCCCTGGCCATGCCCTGGATGGCCATGGTGACCGACGCGCCCTTCGGCATCCCGATCTTGAGCTTCTCGAAGTCCTTGGGCGAGCGCACCAGCTCCTGGCCCCGCTTGCCGAGCACGATCTGCTGCGTGCCGCCGATGTCGCTCTGCGGCGCGATGTTGTAGATCGCCTGGCCCGACGCCGCGATCGGCACCACCATCGTCGCCGTCGCCGTGCCCAGGTGAATGTTGCCGGCGCCCCACATCGACGGCAGGTCGGTGCCCGCGATGTACCAGCGCGGGTTGATCTTGATCCCCTGCTCCTTGAAGTAGCCGAGCTGGTCGGCCACGGCGAACTGCGACGACATCTGGGCGTCGCGCACGAGCCAGGCGTCCAGCTCGGCGAGCTCGGGCTTCTGCGCGAGCGCCTCGCCCGCCCCGGCGACGACGAGCATCATGAGCGTCACGATCAGGTATCGCATCTCACGACTCCTTTCGAGCTGAATGACCCCGGCGGGCGTCACCGCACGGCGCGCCAGCGTAGCACGCGCCGCTCGGTCGCCAGCAACAGGGCGTTGACGAGCGATCCGAGCCCTCCGAGCACCAGGGCTCCCATGACGATCTGGGCCGGGTTGAAGAAGACGCGTCCCTCCATGATGAGGCTGCCGAGGCCGGCATCGGCGCCCATGAACTCCGCGCCCACAATGACGAAGATCGCGAGGCCGAAGCCCAGGCGCAGCGCCACGATGATGCCCGGGAAGGCGGCCGGCAGCACGACGCGCCGCAGCAGCGCCCGCCGCGAGGCGCCGAGGCTCGCGGCTGCGCGCAGCAGCATGACGTCCACGCGCAGGATGCTCGCCGTGATCCCGACGAACATCGGGAAGAAGGTGGTGTAGGCGATGAAGGCGACCTTCGACGTCTCGCCGAGGCCGAACCACACGAGGAACATCGGCAGGAAGGCCAGCGGCGGGATCGGCCGAACGAACTCGATCACGGGCTCGAGCGCGAGCCGCGCCGGCGTGTAGAGCGCGACGACCAGCCCGAGCCCGAGCGCCGCGAGCGCGGCGAGCCCGAACCCCTCCGCGATCCGGAGCGAGGACACGCCGAGATGCCACGCCAGCGACCCGTCACGCGCGAGCGCCACGAAGACCGCGGCCACCTCGCCCGGCGTCGGCAGCAGCGCCGCGGTCACGACGTCGAGCGCCCGGTTGCCGTACGTCACCGCCGCCCACGCGAGCAGCAACAGTACGAGGGCCACGGCCCGGATCATTCGCGCACCTTCGCGACTTCCACCTTCACCACGCGGGTGATCTCGCTCTCGTGGTGGGTGAACTCGGGCGCGAACCGATCGCGCGTCTCCCCCAGCTTGAGGGGGAAGATCTCCTTGATGCGGCCGGGCGACGACGTCATCACCACGACGCGATCGGCGAGATACACCGCCTCGCGGATCGAGTGCGTGACGAAGACGATCGTCTTGTGCTCGACCCGCTGGATGCGCGACAGCTCCTCCTGCATCACCTCGCGCGTCTGGGCGTCCAGCGCGCCGAACGGCTCGTCCATGAGCACGATCGACGGATCGTTGGCGAGCGCCCGGGCGATCGCGACCCGCTGCTTCATGCCGCCCGAGAGCTGCACGGGGAACTTCGTGGAGTGCCCGGTGAGCCCGACCATGTCCAGGTAGCGCGCCGCGATCTCGCGGCAGCGCGCCGCCGGCTCCCCCGCGAGCCGCGGCCCGAATTCCACGTTCTGCGCCACGGTGAGCCAGGGAAAGAGCACGTACTCCTGGAAGACCACGCCGCGCTCCGGCCCGGGGCCCGTGACCGGCCGGCCGTCCATCAGCACCCGCCCGCGCGTCGGCGGCAGGAAGCCGGCGACGATGTTGAGCAGCGTGGACTTGCCGCATCCCGACGGCCCGAGCAGGCACAGCAGCTCGCCCGTCTGGACCTCGAGCTCGATGTCGACGAGCGCCGGCGCCCCGCCGCCGTCCGCGCCGAACGACTTGTGGACGCCCTCGATCCGGAGTCGCGCGCTCATGCGGCGGGCGGGCGCTCCCACGAGAGCCAGCGGCGCTCGAGGAGCGCGACGAGGCCGTTGCCGCAGTAGCCGAGGAGCCCCAGCACGATCGCGGCCCCGAGCATCTGGGGGACGAGGAAGAAGTTCCGGCCGTCGTTGATCAGGTAGCCGAGCCCCTGCTCGGCGCCGATGAACTCGGAGATCACGATGACGAAGAACGCGAGCGCCACGCCGAGGCGGATCCCCGTGAGGATCTCCGGCAGCGCGGCCGGCAGCACGACGCGCGCGAACAGCTGCGTCCGCCGCGCGCCCAGGCTCGCCGCGGCGCGCAGGAGCAGCGGATCGACCTGCTGGACCGCGTGGACCGTGGTCAGGAACATCGGGAAGAACGTGGCGTACGTGATGAAGGCGACCTTCGACGTCTCGCCGATTCCCACCCACACGATGAAGAGCGGCAGCATCGCGAGCGGCGGGATCGGCCGCAGGATCTCGACGACGGGCTCGAGCAGGTTGCGGATCAGCCGGAACTGCCCCGCCGGCAGCCCGAGCGCCAGCGCGAGCAGCGCACCGGTCGAGAAGCCGATGGCGACGCGCCCGAGCGTGGCGCCGATGTGGCCCCAGAGCTGGCCATTGACGGCGAGCTGGCCGACCTTGCCCAGCACGAGCCAGGGGCCGGCGAGGAAGAGCGGATTGAAGAGCTTGAAGAGCACGACGACGCCGGACGCGAGGCTCCAGAGCGCCAGGAAGGCGAGGACGGCGCCCGCGCGGAACGCGAGCGCGCGCCGGCGCGGAACCGACGCCCCGCGCAGGCCCCACTGCACCAGGTCCGCGACGCTGCTCACGCCGTGAGCTTTCCGCCGCTCGATCGCATGGTTCCGCCGTTATAGCACGGCGGATCGACCCGGTGCGACGGCAGGCGGGCCGCGCGCGCGGTCGCGCGCAGGCGATCTCGCCGCGTCCTAGCCCGGACTCTTCATGAACGACCACACGCGAGGCGGACGGGTCCTGGCGCCGCGGGCGGTGCCCGCGCCCCGGCTCCGTCACCCACTCGCCCGATCGCCGCTCTTCGAGCGGCGGACGAGACTCGGGGGCCCCACTTCGCCGGCTGCGCGGGCACCGCCCGCGGCGCCACCCGTCCGACCTCGATATCGCCGTTCATGAACATCCAGGCTAGA
>JBGQEL010000127.1:0-12276 GCA_041496385.1 Methylomirabilia bacterium
AGGCGCCGCCCGAGCTGCTCGCCGAGATGTTCGAGATTCAGGAGGCGCTCGAGGAGGCGAAGGCGGGCGGACTCGACGCGGCCGGCCGCGAGGCCCTGACCGCACAGCAGGAAGCGCTGGGTGCGCGCGTCCGCGAGATCGAGTCGGGCCTCGCCGGCACGCTCAGCGACGCGTGGGACGCCGCGCCGGCCGGGGAGCGGGCGCGCCTCCTCGTCGAGTTCAAGAAGGCGCTGGCCGCGCGGGCCTATCTGCGCACCGTGATCGACGACCTGAGCGCCGCGCTCGGAGGGAGCCAGGACGGACATGTCGCGAATCGTCGGCATTGACCTCGGAACCACCAACAGCCTCGTCGCCTACGTGGACGACGCGACGGGACTGCCGCGCGTGATTCCCGACCGCGACGGACAGGCCCTCCTGCCCTCGGTCGTCGCCTTCACGCCCAACGGCGTGCTCGTCGGCGCCGCGGCGAAGCGCCAGCTCGTGCGCCGGCCCGAGACAACCGTGTACTCGGTCAAGCGGCTCATGGGGCGCGGCTACGACGACGTGAAGGACGATCTCTGCTACCTGCCCTTCAAGGTCGTGCCCGGCGACGGCATCGTGCGGATCCGGGTCGGCGCCCGCGAGGTGACGCCGCCGGAGGTCTCGGCGATCGTGCTGAAGTCGCTGAAGGAGCGCGCCGAGGCGCACTTCGGCGAGCCGGTGGAGAAGGCGGTCGTGACGGTGCCGGCGTACTTCAACGACAGCCAGCGCCAGGCGACGAAGGACGCCGGCCGCATCGCGGGCCTCGACGTGGTCCGCATCGTCAACGAGCCGACGGCGGCGTCGCTCGCCTACGGCCTGCAACGCCTGCGGGAGGGCGTCGTCGCCGTCTACGACCTCGGGGGTGGCACCTTCGACATCTCGATCCTGCGCGTCAAGGGCGGGGTGTTCGAGGTGCTCGCGACCAACGGCAACACACGCCTCGGTGGTGACGACTTCGACCGCGCGATCGTCGTGTGGCTCCTCGACGACATCCTCGAGAAGCACGGGACGTACCTCGGACGTGACCACGAGGCGATGCAGGAGCTCCGGCTCGCGGCCGAGGCGGCCAAGATCCGCCTCTCGAGTGGCGAGCGGACGGCGCTGACGATTCCGTTCGACGCGTTCACCTACCACCGCGAGATCGCGCGGGCCGACCTCGAGCGGCTGATCGAGCGCCTCGTCGACTCCACGCTCACGCCGTGCCGGATGGCCCTCGCCGACGCCGGCCTGGCGCCCGCGGACATCGACGAGGTCGTGCTCGTCGGCGGGTCGACCCGCGTGCCGCTCGTGCGACGGCGGGTGCAGGAGCTGTTCGGCAAGACCCCGCACAGCCAGCTCAACCCCGACGAGGTCGTGGCGCTGGGCGCGGCGGTGCAGGCGCAGATCCTGGCGGGCGGGATCCGGGACATGCTGCTGCTGGACGTGACGCCGCTCTCGCTGGGGATCGAGACCCTCGGCGGGATCGTCAGCGTGCTCATCGCGCGCAATACGACGATACCGACGAGCGCGCGCGAGATGTTCACCACCTCGGTGGACGGCCAGACGGTCGTGGACCTGCACGTCGTCCAGGGCGAGCGCGAGCTCGCCAAGGACTGCCGCTCGCTGGCCCGGTTCGAGCTGCGCGGCATCGACCCGATGCCTGCCGGGATGCCGAAGATCGAGGTGACGTTCCTGATCGACGCGAACGGGATCCTCCAGGTGGCGGCCCGGGAGCTGCGGACGGGCAAGGCCGCGGCGATCGAGGTGAAGCCGACCTACGGCCTCGCGGAGGCGGATGTCGAGCGGATGGTGGAGGAGTCGTTCACGTACGCGGAGGCGGACGTCGAGGCTCGGCTGCTCATCGAAGCGCGCAACGAGGCCGATACCGTGATGACCCACGTGGAGCGCGCGCTCCGCCAGGGGGCGGGGCTGGTCGGCGCCGACGA
This sequence comes from Methylomirabilia bacterium, assembly GCA_041496385.1. Lineage (GTDB taxonomy): Bacteria > Methylomirabilota > Methylomirabilia > Rokubacteriales > CSP1-6 > AR19. Next base: position 1,947 of record JBGQEL010000127.1, read on the forward strand.
GGGCGAGCGGATCCGCGCGGCGCTCGCCGAGGTGCGCGTGGCACGCGGGGGCGACGACCGGGCCCGGATCCACGAGAAGACGACCGCGCTGAACCGCGCGACCGAGCATCTCGCCGAAGTCATGATGGACACGGCGCTCAAGGGCGCGCTCGGCAGCAAGCGGGCCGCGGAGATCATGGAGCCGGAGTGATGGCGGTCCACAAGGTCACCTTCCTGCCCTTGAACCGCAGCGTCGAGGTGGACGACGCGAAGTACCCGCTGGCCGATCACGGCAAGCCGGGCTCGCTCCTCGACATCGCGCTGGCCAACGACATCCGGCTCGAGCACAACTGTGGCGGGAGCTGCGCCTGCACGACCTGCCACGTGATCGTCCGGGAGGGTGAGGAGAATCTCAGCGAGATGCAACCGGACGAGGAGGACCGGCTCGACATGGCCGAAGGCCTCACGATCCACTCGCGTCTCGGGTGCCAGGCGGTGGTCCGCGGCAACGTCGTCGTGGAGATCCCGAAGTGATCACCTGGCGGGACACCGAGGACATCGCGATCGCGCTCGCCGAGCGCCAGCCCGACCTGGATCCGCTGACCGTCCGGTTCACGGACCTGCGACGGTGGGTGGCGGAGCTGCCGGGCTTCTCGGACGACCCGAAGGGCTCGAACGAGAAGATCCTCGAGGCGATTCAGATGGCCTGGCTGGACGAGTACCGGAACCGATGAGACCCGACCGCGGCCCCGTCGCTCCGTTACCAGGCGATGACCTGATCGGACTCGAAGATGAGGTCGAGGAGCTGGGAGTAGGAGCAGTCGCCGGGCACGTGGCGCACCCGGACGTCCCGGGGGAGCTCGAGCCGGCCCGCGCCGGGCAGGAGAACGGCGGTCACGCGGTCGCCCGCGCCGAGGCCCTGCTCGATCGCCGCGCGCGCGAGGGTGGCGTCCGGGGTCTTGAGGACGTGGAGCACGGCGGCCATCAGAACACGAGGCAGCGACGGCCCTGCCGCAGCAGCGCCGCGATCCGCTCGCGGGTGAGGGGGACGACCTCGTGGCCGTCCGCGTTCCAGTCGGGGTCCGGCGGGATCGCCTCCGCCTCGACGTGGAAGGGGATGCCGAGCGCCCGGAGGTTCGCGCGGAACTTGGCGATGTCGTCGCCGTCGACGAGGTCGTCGGTGTCGGCGTCGAGCAGATGCGCGGCCGGGCCCGCGAGGATGAACGTGACCTCGTTCTCGCCCGACACGACCCCGAGCCCGATACGCATCGCCTCGTTCGCCCGGTGCGACGCGCGCGGATCGGCCGAGATCAGGACGACGACCGGCTGGGTCTCGCGCACGGTGCCGGCTCCGGCGGACAAGCTAGTTGAGCGCGACGAAGCGATCGGTGCCGTTGATCAGATCGGTGAGCACGACGAGGCCGCAGTAGGTCACGCGCTCGGCGTCGCGGAGCGCGAGGCCCCGCTTCTGGCAGCCGTACGCACACACGAAGAGCTTCGCGCCGCGATCCGACAGCTCGCCGATGCGCGGATCGTCCAGCGCGCGCACACCGTCGTCGATGAGATAGAGGTAGAGGCCGGTGCCGCGACCGAGCGCGGCCTGCGCGAGTCCGACGGCGGTCTCGAGGTTCGGATGCTCGGGACCCGTGGACAGCAGCACGCCGAGCTTCTTTTTCGCGAGATCCATCGCGGATCGAGCGTAGCATCGTAACCGAGGGAGAGCAATCGCATGAAACGCCGCGTGTACCTCGATCACAACGCTTCGACCCCGGTGCACCCCGAGGTGCTGGCCGAGATGCTGCCGTACTTCTCCGAGATCTACGGGAACCCGTCGAGCATCCACGAGTTCGGCCGCGAGGCGCGCACCGGCGTGGACGCGGCGCGCGAGCGCGTCGCGCGGTTTCTCAAGGTCGCGCCGCAGGAGGTCGTCTTCACGTCCGGCGGCACGGAGTCGGACAACCTCGGCGTGAAGGGGCTGGCCTGGGCACGCGGGAAGGGGCACCTCATCACCTCGCGCGTCGAGCACCACGCGGTCCTGCGCACCTGCCAGGCGCTCGAGGCCCAGGGCTTCGACGTCACCTATGTCGGCGTGGACGGGCACGGGATGGTGGATCCCGACGAGGTGCGTCGCGCGATCCGGCCCGACACGGTCGCGATCAGCATCATGCACGCCAACAGCGAGGTCGGGACGCTCCAGCCGGTCGGCGCGATCGGCGCGCTCGCGCGCGAGCGCGGCGTCGCCTTCCACGTCGACGCCGTCCAGACCCTGGGCAAGATCCCCTTCGACCTCGAAGCGCTGGGCATCGACGTGCTCTCCTTCTCCGCCCACAAGATCTACGGGCCCAAGGGCGTCGCGGGACTCTGGATCCGCAAGGGCACCAAGATGGTCTCGATCCAGCACGGCGGCGAGCACGAGCGGCGCCGCCGCGCCGGCACCGAGTACGTGCCCGGCATCGTCGGTCTCGGCAAGGCCGTCGAGATCCGCGCCCGTGACATGCACGCCGAGGCCGAGCGGCTGGCCGCGCTGCGCGACCGCCTGTGGGAGGGCGTGCGCGCGCGCGTCCCCGAGGTGCGCCTGTCCGGGCATCCCACGGAGCGGCTGCCCGGGACGGCGAGCCTCCTCTTCCGTCATGTTGAGTCGGAATCCATCGTGCTGGGACTGGATCTCAAGGGCATCGCCGTGTCGGCGGGGTCGGCCTGCACCGCGGGCAGCATCGAACCCTCGCACGTCCTGGCCGCGATGGGCGTGCCCCTCGACTGGGTGATGGGGGCCGTGCGCTGCTCGCTCGGCCGATCGACGACCGCCGAGGACATCGACTACGTGATCGAGAGCGTGGACACGGTCGTGCGGAAGCTCAGGCAGGCGATGCCGGTCGGAGCCGCATGAGGTACAGCGCGACGCTGGTCGACCACTTCCTCAACCCCCGCAACGCCGGGATGATGCGCGAGGCCGACGGCACCGGGGAGAGCGAGTACGCCGGCTGCGGCGACCTGGCGCGCTTCTTCCTGCGCGTCCGCGACGGGCGCGTGGTCGACGTCCGTTTCCAGACCTACGGGTGTGGCCCGACGATCGCCGCCGCGAGCGTGGCGAGCGAGCTGGCGCGCGGGCGTGACGTCGCCGGCCTGCGTCAGCTGAAGGCCGCCGAGGTCGAGTCGGCGCTCGAGGGGTTGCCCGAGGACCGGAAGCACGCGGCCGAGGTCGCCGCCGGCTCCCTGCGAGCCGCCGCGGACGACTACGCGCGGCGGGCGGCCCGTGTTTGACGCGATCCGGCGCGACGTCCGGGTCGTCCTGGAGCGCGATCCCGCGGCGCGCTCGGCGCTCGAGGTGCTGCTCTGCTACCCGGGCGTGCACGCGCTCGCCTTCCACCGGCTGGCCCACCGCGTCTGGCGGGCCGGCTGGACGACACCCGCGCGCGCCATTTCCCACGTGGCCCGCTTTCTCACGGGGATCGAGATCCACCCTGCGGCCAAGCTCGGGCCCGGGCTCTTCATCGACCACGGGATGGGCGTTGTCATCGGCGAGACGGCCGAGGTCGGCGAGAACGTCACGTTGCTCCAGGGCGTCACGCTCGGCGGGACGAGCCTCAAGCGCGAGAAGCGCCATCCGACGCTCGGCAACGACGTCGTCGTGGGCGCGGGCGCCAAGGTGCTGGGCGGGTTCCGGATCGGCGACGGCAGTCGCATCGGCGCCGGCTCGGTCGTGGTCCACGAGGTCCCGCCCAACGCCGTAGTCGTCGGCGTCCCGGGGCGGGTAACATACAAGGACGGCCAGCGGGTCACGGGCGAGATCGACCTGAACCAGACGGACCTGCCCGACCCGGTCAGCAAGGCGATCGAACAGCTGCTCGAGCGCATCCGCGCTCTCGAAGCCGAGGTGGAGACGCTGCGGAAGAGACTGAAGGAGGAGCCCTCGTGACCCCGAAGGACGTCCTGAGCCTGACCGAAGCCTCGACCTACCTCGCGATGGACGAGGCGCAGCTGCGGCTCCTCGCGCACGAGCGGCGTATCCCGTCGCTCCAGGTCAACGGCGCGTGGGTGTTCTCGAAGAAGTCCATCGACAAGTGGCGGTACCAGCAAGCGCGCCGCACGTGATCGCGCGCGAGCACGCCTGGTCCATCCTCACCGAGTTCACCAAGAGCGACAGCCTCCGCAAGCACGCGCGCGCCGTCGAGGCGTCGATGCGCGCCTACGCGGGCAAGCATGCGGAAGATCCCGAGGTCTGGGGCGTGGCCGGGATGCTTCACGACTTCGACTACGAGATGCACCCGCGTGCCCCACACCACCCGATGAAGGGCGCGGAGATCCTCCTGTCGCGCGGCGTGCCCGAGGCGATCGTCCACGCGATCCTCGCCCACGCCGACTACTCGGGCGTGCCGCGGGTCTCGCTGCTCGACCGGGCCCTGTACGCATGCGACGAGCTCTCGGGGTTCGTGCACGCCTGCGCGCTCGTCCGGCCCGGGCGGGTGATCGCGGGCCTGGAGCCCGCCTCCGTCAGGAAGAAGCTCAAGGACAAGGCCTTCGCCCGCACCGTGAACCGCGATGACGTCTATCGCGGCGCGAGCGAGCTCGGCGTGGATCTGGACGCGCACATCGCGTTCGTCGTCGCCGCGCTGACCGACGTCGCGACCGAGATCGGCCTCGCGCGGGTGTGACGCGGGGCGGGGCCGGGGTGCGGGCTCTGAGAGCACGCTGGCCGTGAGGAAATCGACCGAGGGGGCGGCGCATCGCGCCGTCGCGCACGTCGACATGGACGCGTTCTACGCGGCGATCGAGCAGCGCGATCGCCCGGAGCTTCGGGGCCGGCCGGTGATCGTGGGCGCGGACCCCAAGGGGCGCGGCGTCGTGTCCACGGCCTCCTACGAGGCGCGGCGCTTCGGGGTGCGCTCGGCGATGCCGATCTCCCGCGCGGCCCGCCTCTGCGCGCACGCCGCCTTCCTGCCGGTGGACATGGCGAAGTACCGTCGGGTCTCGCTCGAGATCATGGCGCTCCTCGCCGACTTCTCGCCGCTCGTCGAGCCCGTGTCCGTCGACGAGGCGTTCGTGGACCTCACGGGGACCGAGACGCTTTTCGGGCGGCCCCTTGATGCCGTCGGGATGATCAAGCGCCGCATCCTCGACGAGACCGGGCTCACCGCCTCGGCCGGGCTCGCGGCGAACAAGTTCGTCGCCAAGGTGGCATCCGATCTCGAGAAGCCCGACGGACTCGTCGTCGTCGCGGCCGGTGACGAGGCGCGGTTTCTCGCGGCCCTGCCCGTGGAGCGGATCTGGGGCGTCGGGCGAGTGACCGCCGGCGCGTTGCGCGAGCTCGGGCTGACCACGATCGGTCAGCTGCAACGCGTGCCGCGCCCGGTCCTGGCGCGCCGCTTCGGACGGCACGGCGAGCACCTCCACGACCTCGCGTTCGGCCGCGACGACCGGCCCGTCGAGCCCTTCGGCGTGCCGAAGTCCATCGGCGCCGAGGAGACCTTCGGGACGGACACGACGGACCGCGAGCGGCTTCGCCTCACGCTCCGGGCCCAGGCCGAGCGTGTCGCCGCGGAGCTGAGGGAGGGCGGATTCGCCGCCGCGCGCGTGACGCTGAAGCTGCGCCTGCAGCCCTTCGAGACCCACACGCGCAGCGTCACCGGCGAGCCCACGCAGGACGGCCTCGAGCTCTACCGCCGGACCCTCGCGCTCCTCGAGCGCGAGCGGGTCACGCGGCCGGTCCGGCTGATCGGACTGTCGGCGTCCCGGCTCGGGCCCCCGGGCGCCGGCCAGCTCGATCTCCTCGACCCGACCGCGCTCCGCCGCGAGCGCCTGGCCCGGGTGGTGGACCGGCTCACCGAGCGGTTCGGCGAGGGCGCCGTGATTCCCGCGGCGCTCCTGGGACGCCGCCGGCGCGGCGACTGACTGGTCCACGCTGCGTCCAACGACGCGCGTCGTTTGCCATCCGCGGGGCGGTTCGGCTACACTCGCTGAACAGCCGTTCATTTTGAGGCAGGGGGACTCGATGGAGCGTCCGATCGCCTACGACAAGCTCGCCCGGGAGGACCGCTTCGTGCGCATGCGGGCGCGCGAGGTGGCCCAGATCAAGGTCGATCAGGGGCTCCCGCCGTTTCCCGACCTCGGAAGCGCCGATTCGATCAAGGAGCGGGTCCACGGCATCATGGTGGGCGAGATGCAGGCCATGGAGGGTGCCGGCCGCACCGTGTGCGATTTCCCCGACGCGCCGTGGGAGTTTGCCCTCGACATGGCCCGGCAGGTCTGGGACGAGTCGCGCCACGTCGAGATCTACCTTCGCCTCCTCGAGCACCTGCACGGGTACGCGGGCGAGTTCCCGGAAACGACGATCCTCTGGCGGTGCGCGTGCGCCGAGGATGCGGCCGCGCGCGTGGCCGGCGTGAACCGCGGTCTCGAGGGGCTCGCGTGCGACGTCTTCAACCAGCTCGTCCACATCGCACGGAGATTGGGCGATCCGATCCTCGAGCGCGCGGTCGAGTTCGTCCTGGCCGACGAGATCACCCACGTCCGGATGGGCTCCAAGTGGCTCACGAGGCTCACCGAAGGCGAGCCCGAGCGCCGCCGCCGCGCGATCGAGTTCCAGGAGAACATCGACGAGCGGTTCAACCTGGGTGGAGCCCGGCGCGAGGGCGACCACGACGCCGTCTCCATCTCGATCGCCACGGACATTCGCCGCATGGCCGGATTCACCGAGGACGAAATCGAGCGCCTCATCAAATCGACACAGCGCTCCCAGGTCTACTAGCGGGCCGTGCGTAGCCCGCTCGACGGCCAGTTCTCCGTCGATCATTCCGCCCGGCTCATGCGCAACTATCGCTACGTTGCCGAGCGCAGCATGCGCGCGCTCGGCGGCTGGATCGCGCTGACCCCCGAGCTTCCTGCGAAGCTCCTGCTCGGCCGTCACGTCTGGGATCTGGCCCAGCACGCCGATGCGTTCGGCAAGCGGCTCCCCGAGCTTCGCGCCCCCGCCCACGCCTCCGAGCCGGCCAACCAGGCGGTCGTGGCCTTCATGGACGCCCTCGAAGAGCCCGAGCTGCCCGGGCAGACGGTCGAGCGCCTGGTCGGCGTCTATCGGGTCCTCAAGCCGCACGTCCTGGCCGTCTACCGGGACCACGCGGAGCGCGCGAACCCGGTTTACGAGCCGCCGACGCGTCGGCTCCTGCTGCGCTGCATCGAGGACGAGCGCCGCCACGTCGCCGCGGGCGACGTCATCCTGCGCCACCTCGCCACGTCGCCCACGCTCCGCGAGCGCGCGACGGTCTGGCAGGGGCGGCTGGAAGGCTACCTGACCGCGGCCGGCGGCGTGACCGGCGATGGGCTGCCGCCCTCGCGGCCGATCGAGGTGCCCGCGCCGCTCGAGCTCGGCGACGACGCGCGCGAGTGGATCCGGCTGGCCGAGGCGCTCACCACGTGGCCGCTTCCCGAGGACCTCCACACTGCAGTCGCGTCGCTCGGCGCCGCGCTCGTGGCGGGTGACGCCGCCGCGATCGGGCGCTGGGTGAACCCGGGCGTCGCCTGGGACGCGGCACCGCTTCGCGACGGGACCTTCGCCGGCCACAGCGTCGTCGCGTTCGCGCGACTCGGTCACCAGCGCCTGGTGAAGGTCCGACTCGAGGGACCCGGCACCGCGGCGACGGTCCTGCAACGCTGGGTACCCGGCGACGCCGGATGGCGTGTGGCCGCGATCGAGGTCGCTCGCGCGGACGCACACCGCTCCGCCTGAGTCGTTGATCCGGACCGTCCTGGTCGCCAACCGCGGAGAGATCGCCCGGCGGGTGTTCCGCGCCTGCCGCCGGCTCGGTCTCGCCACCGTCGCGGTGTACTCGGAGGCCGATCGCGACGCGCTCCACACGCGTGACGCGGACAGGTCGGTCGCGATCGGGCCGGCGCCGGCGCGCGAGAGCTATCTCAACGTCGAGCGGATCCTCTCGGCGGCGCGCGAGAGCGGCGCCGACGCGATCCACCCCGGCTACGGGTTCCTCTCCGAGGACTGGCAGTTCGCCGAGGCCTGCGGGCGCGCGGGAATCGTGTTCATCGGGCCCTCGGCCGAGGCCATCCGGCGGATGGGCGACAAGACCGAGGCGCGCCGCCTCATGGCCGCCGCCGGTGTTCCCGTCGTCCCCGGGACTCCCGAGACGCTCCGGGATGAGGGCGAGGCCGAGCTCGCCGCGCGTGGCATCGGCTATCCGGTGCTCCTCAAGGCGGCGGCGGGTGGCGGCGGCATCGGCATGGCGCGCGTGGACGCGCCGAAGGACATGCCGGGGGCGTACGCGACGGCCCGGCGCCGCGCCGAGGCCGCATTCGGTCGGGGCGACCTCTACGTCGAGAAATATCTGGAGCGCCCGCGCCACGTGGAGGTCCAGGTGTTCGGAGACGGCGCCGGCACCGTGCTGCACCTGCACGAGCGCGAGTGCTCGATCCAGCGGCGCCACCAGAAGCTCGTGGAGGAGTCGCCGGCGCCGAACCTGCCCGGTGCGGTCAAGGCAGGGCTCTGCCGTGCCGCCGTCGCCGGGGCGAACGCGATCGGCTATGTCAACGCCGGCACGCTCGAATTTCTCGTGGACGCCGCGGGCGGCTTCTACTTCCTCGAGATGAACACGCGCCTCCAGGTGGAGCATCCCGTCACCGAGGAGGCGACGGGTCTCGACCTGGTCGTCGCGCAGCTCCGCGTCGCGTCGGGACAGCCGCTCGGGTGGCGCCAGGAGGAGGTCGTCCAGCGGCGCGCGGCCATCGAGTGTCGAGTGTATGCTGAGGACCCGGCGAAGGGCTTCCTGCCGTCGCCCGGGACCGTGAGCCGCCTCGACCTGCCGTCGGGGGAGGGGATCCGCATCGAGTCGGGGGTCGCGACGGGCAGCATGGTTCCGGTCCACTACGATCCGTTGCTGTTCAAGCTGGTCACCGCGGGCGGCACGCGGGCCGAGGCGATCGAGCGGATGGCCGGCGCGCTCGGACGCTGCGTCGTCGAGGGCGTGAAGACGACGATCCCGTTCCTGCGGCGTGTCGTCGACCACGCGGACTTCGTGGCGGGTCGGGTACACACGCAGATGATCGAACAAGGAGCGTTCAATGCCTGAGGAGATCAAGGCGCACATCACCGGGGTCGTCTTCCAGATCCCGACGAAGCCCGGCGATCGGGTCGCCGCCGGCGACGCGGTGATCGTGCTCGAGTCGATGAAGATGGAGATTCCCGTCGAGGCGCCGCGGGCAGGCTCGGTCAAGGAGATCCGGGTGAAGGAAGGGCAGACGGTCCAGGAGGGCGAGACGGTCGCCGTGCTGGAGTGAGGAGGGCGCGATGAGCCTCGAGCTGATCAGTGGGCTGTACGACTATCACCACTGGGCGAACCGGCGACTCTTCGACGTCGCGACCGCGCTCGGCGAGGAGGTCGCGGCCCGGGATGCGGGCACGCAATTCAGCTTCCCGATCGTCAGGCGGATGTTCGGCCACCTCTACGGCGCGGATCGGATCTGGCTCTCGCGCTGGAAGGGCACGTCGCCGCCCTCACTCCCCGGAGCCGAGTTCGCGACGCTGGCCTCGATCCGTGCGCCGTGGGACGACCTCGAGCAGGAACAACGGGCCTTCGTCGAGGGGCTCCAGCCGGCCGACCTCGAGCGCGTCGTCGAGTTCAGGAACACCGAGGGCAAGGCGTTCAGGATTCCGCTCGGCCCGCTGCTCCAGCACGTGCCGAACCACGCGACCCACCACCGGAGCGAGATCGCCACGATGCTCACGATGCTCAGCGGCTCGCCGCCGGACACGGGGATCAACAGCTACCTCGTGGCGAAGACCGGACAGCGCTAGCCGGCAAGCATAGCCATGGGCATGAAGGACCTCGTCGACGAGCTCGCGGCCAAACGGACCCGCGTCCGGAAGATGGGCGGCGACGAGGCGATCGCCAGGCAGCACGCAGCCGGCAAGCTCACCGTCCGCGAGCGGATCGACCTGCTCTTCGACGCCGGCAGCTTCACCGAGATCGGCATCCAGGCGACGCACGCCGGAGTCGTGCCCGAGATGGCGGGCAGGGAGACGCCGGCCGACGGTGTCGTCGCGGGCTTCGGCCGGATCGACGGCCGCTTCGCGTCGGTGATCGCCTATGACTTCACCGTCATGGCGGGTTCCATGGGGCGCACCGCCGAGATCAAGTGCAACCGCGCTCGCGAGATCGCCTACACCAAGCGCTTCCCGATGATCTGGCTGATCGACTCCGCGGGTGCCCGCATCCAGGAGGCGATCGGCTCGAAGAGCTTCGCGGGCTCGGGCCTCCTCTTCCGCGAAGAGTCCATCATGTCCGGGGTCGTCCCGCAGGTGGCCGCGATGATGGGGCCCGGCGCGGCCGGGACCGCGTACATTCCG
>JBGQEL010000128.1:0-12072 GCA_041496385.1 Methylomirabilia bacterium
CGGCGCCGAGGGGAGCGTCATCGTCGAGAAGGTGAAGGGCGAGGCGGTGGCCACTCGCGGCTTCGACGCCGACAGCATGGAGTTCGTGGACATGCTGCAGGCGGGCATCATCGATCCGACCAAGGTCGAGCGCGTGGCGCTGCAGAACGCGGCGTCGATCGCGTCGCTGCTGCTGACGACCGAGGCGCTCATCACGGACATCCCGGAGGAGAAGTCGGCGGCCGCGCCTGCCATGCCGCACGGTGACATGTACTAGGGGTTGATCCGAGAGTCGGTTGAGTCCGCGCGATGCGCGGGCGGCGGCCCGGGCCCGATGAGGGTCCGGGCCGTATCTGTTTGTCGGCGTTGACGTTGCGCCGTGTTTGGATGTTTGATACGGTAAGGCGCTTAGCCCAAGGTACGAGGAGGTGAGTGAACTGCGGCCATACGAAATTCTGGTGATCGTCGATCCGCGTCCGACCGATGAGGAAGTCGCCGCGCTGCTCGGGCAGCTCGGCGAGCAGATCAAGACGCTCGGCGCGGAAGTTCAGAAGCTCGACAACTGGGGAAAGCGCCGGCTGGCGTACGACATCAAGAAGCAGCGCGAAGGCACGTACGCGGTGTTTGAAGTGTCCGCCGAGCCCGCGGTGGTGAAGGAATTCGAGCGACAGATGCGTCTCAACGAAAACGTTCTGCGCTTCCTCTCGACCCGGGTTCCGATCCGCAAGAAGGCTCGGCCGGCAAAAACCCCAGAGGTGCTTGAGGAGGTCGTTTGATGGCGAGCCTCAACAAGGTCTTCCTGATCGGCAACCTGACCCGGGCTCCGGAGCTCCGTTACACGCCCAGCGGGACCGCCGTGGCCGATGTGCGGCTCGCGGTGAACCGCAACTACACCACGCAGGGCGGCGAGAAACGCGAGGAGACCTGTTTCCTCACGGTCGTGGTGTGGGGCAAGCAGGCGGAGAGCTGCGGCGAATATCTCGACAAGGGCAGCCCGATCCTGGTCGAGGGCCGGCTCCAGACGCGCGAGTGGGAGGGCAAGGATGGGCAGAAGCGGACCGTGATCGAGGTCGTGGCCGAGCGGGTCCAGTTCATGGGGCGCGGCAAGGGGGCGGGCACCCCCGTGGCAGTGCCGGCCGCCGAACCCGCGTTCAGTGGTGGTGAGGAGTCGAGATCGGGCGGTGTTGGCGGCGACGACGACGTCCCGTTCTAGCGCCGGTCGATCCTAGCGTCAGACCAAGGAGGAGCGAGCCATTCCGCAAGCCCAGAAGCCGATGAAGCGCCGCCGGTTCGGCCGGCGAAAAGTTTGCAAGTTCTGCGCCGACAAGGTGGACCTCGTGGATTACAAGGACGTCCGGCGACTCCGCTCGTTCGTGAGCGAGCGCGGCAAGATCGTTCCCCGTCGCATCTCGGGCAGCTGCGCGCGGCACCAGCGGCAACTGACGCACGCGATCAAGCGCGCGCGCACGGTGGCCCTGCTGCCGTACCTCGCGACGGAGTAGGACGGAGCGCATGAAAGTCATCCTGCTGGACGACGTCACCAAGGTCGGTCGCCGCGGCGAAGTCCGCGATGTCTCGGACGGGTACGCACGCAACTACCTGATCCCCAAGAAGCTCGCCCTCTCCGCCACCGCGGGCAACCTCAAGAACCTCGGGCACATCAAGCTGCAGCAGGACGCGAAGGCGGGCCGCATCAAGGCGGACGCCGAGGCCCTGCGGGCGCGAATCGACGCGCTCGTCTACGAGGAGCGCCGGCAGGCGTCCGAGGAGGGCAAGCTCTTCGGGTCGGTGACGTCGCAGGACGTCGCCGAGTTCCTCGAGAGGAACGGCGTCAAGGTCGAGCGGCGGCGCCTCGTCCTCGACGAGCCGATCAAGACGCTGGGCGAGTTCTCCGTCGCGGTGCGCATTCACCAGGACGTGACCGCCCAGCTCAGGGTCAACGTCGTCCGCGAATAGCGACTCGTTTCGGCAACGCCGCGCACGATGTGCGACCCCCGAGCACGAGCCGTTCTCGGGGGTCGCTGTCTGTCCACGGTATGTTCACGGGATACGCACCGCCTGTCCACCACATGGTCACCACGGCCGCGTTCTGCACAGATTTTTCTTGACCGGATCGAAGCCCGGCGCACAACATCGAGGCCCATGAAACCCACGTGCGGTGAGACACGCCCATGAGCCCCCTGGACCTACCCTCGCGAATCCCGCCGCACAACCTGGACGCGGAGCGCGCGGTGCTCGGCGCCGTGCTGCTGGAGGGACGCGAGACGCTTCCCCGCGTCATCGAGGTCCTGCGCGCCTCCGACTTCTACACCGAGGCGCACCGGTCGATGTACAACGGCATGCTGCGCCTGTTCGACCGCGGCGAGCCCGTCGACGTGCTCACCCTCCAGGAAGAGCTCCGGCGGACGGACCAGCTCGAGTTCGTGGGCGGCCCCGCGGCGCTGGCGCTCCTGGTCGAGCAGGCCTCGATCGCCGCGCACCTCCATTCCTACGCGCAGATCGTGCGGGACATGGCCGTCCTGCGCGAGCTCATCCAGACCTCGACCCAGATCATCACGCAGGCGTTCGACGCCAAGGAGGATGTCCAGACGCTCGTGGACGACGCGGAGCGGCGGATCTTCAGCCTCGCCGAGCGGCGCCTCGAGGGGAGCGCGCTCCCCGTCGGCAAGATCCTCAAGAACACGTTCGAGTACATCGAGCGGCTCTACGAGCGGAAGGAGCACGTCACCGGCGTCGCGACCGGCTTCGAGAAGCTCGACCTCGAGACGTCCGGGCTGCAGGCCGCGGACTTCATCATCATCGCGGGCCGTCCGAGCATGGGCAAGACGGCCTTCGTGCTCAACATCGCGCAGCACGTCGGCATCCACGCGCGCGGCCGGGTCCTCGTGCTCTCGCTCGAGATGTCGGCGCAGCAGATCGTCCAACGCATGCTCTGCGCCGAGGCCAAGGTGGACTCGCAGGCGGTGCGCACCGGCTACCTCTCCTCCTCGGACTGGCACCGGCTCACGGCCGCGGCGGGGCGGCTCAGCGAGGCGCAGATCTTCATCGACGATAGCCCGGGGCTCACGGTGCTCGAGGCGCGCGCCAAGGCGCGGCGGATGAAGGCCGAGCACGGGCTCGACCTGCTCGTGATCGACTACCTCCAGCTCATGCGCGGCCGCGCGTCGATGGAGAGCCGGCAGCAGGAGATCTCGGAGATCTCACGCTCGCTCAAGGCCCTGGCCAAGGAGCTGAACGTGCCGGTGGTCGCGCTCTCCCAGCTCTCGCGCGCGGTCGAGTCGCGCTCGCAGCGTGACTTCCGCCCGCAGCTCTCGGACCTGAGAGAATCGGGCGCGCTCGAGCAGGACGCGGACGTGATCCTCTTCCTCTACCGCCAGTCCCTGTACAAGGAAGAGCTGCCGCCCGAGGAGGCGAACATCGCCGAGGTCATCATCGGCAAGCAGCGCAACGGCCCCGTCGGGACGGTCAAGGTCGTGTTCCTGCCACAGTACGCGCGGTTCGAGAACGTCGCGGATCTGCACCGGCAGCCCCAGCCCTTTTAGACCGTCTCACCGGTGCGGCCCGCAGTATCATGGGCGCCGTGCGCCTGCACCGGCTGAAGCGTCTCTTCGTCGGCACGCCCCTCCCGACCGCCCAGCAGCGGCACGAGCGCCTCGGCAAGACCACCGCGCTCGCGGTCTTCGCCTCGGACGCGCTCTCCTCCGTCGCGTACGCGACCGAGGAGATCCTGCTCGTCCTGGTCCTCGCGGGGACGGTCGCGCTGAGCTACTCGCTGCCGATCGCCATCGCCATCGCCATCCTGATCGCCATCGTCGTCAGCTCGTACCGCCAGACGATCCGGGCCTACCCGCAGGGCGGCGGCGCCTACATCGTCAGCAAGGACAATCTCGGCACGTACGCGGGCCTGGTCGCCGGCGCCGCGCTGCTGATCGACTACGTCCTGACCGTAGCCGTGTCGGTCGCCGCCGGCATTGCCGCGCTCACCTCGGCGGTGCCCGCGCTCTTCGGCTATCGCGTGATCCTGTGCATCCTTGCGGTGGTCGGCGTGGCGGTCGCGAACCTCCGGGGGTTGCGCGAGTCGGGCCAGCTGGTCGCCGCGCCGACCTACCTCTTCATCGGCAGCCTCGGCGTGCTGCTCCTCTATGGAGGCGCCGGAGCGCTCTTCGACTTCATCCCGGAGGCGCCGTACCAGAAGCACCCGCCCGGCCTCGAGGGGGTCGGGCTGTTCTTGCTCCTGCGCGCGTTCTCGTCGGGCTGCACGGCGCTCACGGGTGTGGAGGCCGTGTCCGATGGCGTGCCCGCGTTCAAGCCGCCGGAGGCGCACAACGCTCGCGTCGTGCTGACCTGGCTCGGTGGCATCCTGATCGTGCTCTTCCTGGGCATCTCCTTCCTCGCCTACGACTTCGGGATCGTCCCGCGGCACGACGAGACCGTGGTCTCGCAGCTCGCGCGGCACGTGTTCGGCGGCGGGGTCTTCTACTACGTGATCCAGGCCGGGACGATGCTGATTCTCTTGCTGGCGGCGAACACGTCGTTCGCCGACTTCCCGCGCCTCAGCTTCTTCCTCGCGCGGGACCGGTTCATCCCCCGACAGTTCGCGACGCAGGGCGACCGGCTCGTCTTCTCCAACGGCATCGTGATCCTCGGCAGCGTCGCCACGGTCCTGCTCGTGATCTTCGGCGGCGACACGCACGCCCTCATTCCGCTCTACGCGGTCGGTGTCTTCCTCTCGTTCACGCTCTCCCAGGCGAGCATGGTCCGGCGCTGGCTGCGGCTCCGGGAGGAGGGTTGGTGGTGGCGCTCGTGGTTCAACGGGCTGGGCGCGGTCGTGACGGGGCTCGTGATGCTGACGATCGCGGCGACCAAGTTCACCCACGGCGCCTGGATCGTCGTCCTGTTGATTCCGACGCTCGTGGCCTTGTTCGTGCTCATGCACCGCCACTACGCCGAGGTCGCCGAGCAGCTCTCGCTCGACGGTTTCGAGCCGCCCCCACCGATCACCAACACCGTGCTCGTCCTGGTCGGTGACATCCACCGGGGCGTGGTCAAGGCGATCCAGTACGCGCGGTCGCTCTCGCCGAACGCGAAGGCCGTCTTCGTCGAGATCGACCCCGAGCGCACGCGCCGGCTCGAGGAGAAGTGGGGCAAGTGGGGGATGGGCGTGCCGCTCATCGTGCTGACCTCGCCCTACCGGTCGCTGCTGGTGCCGCTGCTGGAGTACATCGACCATCTCCAGAAGGACGAGAGCCATGTCGTGACGATCGTGCTCCCGGAGTTCGTCCCGGCCCGGTGGTGGCAGCTCGGCCTCCACAACCAGACGGCACTCCTCATCAAGGGCGCGATGTTCTTCCGGAAGAATGTCATCGTCACCGACGTTCCCTACCATCTGACTCACTAGGACCGCGCCTGGCGTCGCTCGGCCAGCCGGCGGCCGCGGCCGCGGCGACTCTGGTACACTTGGACCCCGCGTGACCACCCGATGAACATCGCTCTCGCCCCGGACGGCCCGCTCGACGTCGGCGCGACGCTCGCACGCTACCATCTGTGGGGCGAAGATCCGGCGAACCGCCTCGCTGGCGGCGTGCTGCTTCGCGTGCTCCGCGCTCGCGGCCGGCTCGTGCCCTACGCGGTGCGCCCGACGGGCGCGGTGGACGACGCGCGCCTCGAGGTGCGAATCCCGGGCGCTCGGGACGCCGGGATCGGCGAGGCGGTCGTCGCGGAGGTGCGGCGCGTCTTCGGGCTCGACTTCGACCTGCCGGGCTTCTACCGCATGGCCAAAGGCGATCCCGCGCTCGCGCCGCTCGTCGAGCCGCTCTACGGGCTCCGGCCGACCCTGGCGCCCTCGCCGCTCGAGATGCTCGTCGGCGCGATCACCGCGCAGCAGATCAATCTCTCGTTCGCCTTTGCCTGTCGCGCGCGCCTCGTGCGCCGCTACGGCACCGCGGTGACGTTCGGGGAGGAGACCGTCTGGGCGTTTCCCGACGCCGGCGCGCTGGCACGGGCACGCGTGCGGGGCCTGCGCGCGCTGAAGTTCTCCGGCCGCAAAGCCGAGTATGTGCGCGACCTCGGGCGCGCCGTCGTCTCGGGCGAGCTCGACCTCGACGGACTCGCGGCCGCGCCGAACGAGACGGTGATCGAGCGCCTCACGCGCCAGCGCGGGCTCGGGCGCTGGACCGCCGACTGGTTCCTCGCCCGCTGTCTCGGCCGCGGCGACGTCTGTCCGGCGGGCGACCTCGCCGTGCGGAAGGCGTTCGATCACCACTACGGGCGCGGCCGCGCGCTCTCCGAGCGGGCGATCCGCCGCCGCGCGAGCGTCTGGGGAGAGTACCAGAACCTCGCGATCCACTATCTCCTCGCCGGGATGCGGCTCGCCGAGCGCCGCGCGGGCGGCGGGGCGTGAACACGTCGATCGGCCTCCGGATCCTCGGCCAGCCCGATCCCAATACGCCGAAAGACGTGCACCTCGTGGGCCGCTACGCGCTCGGCGTGGACTGGGCCGACGGCCACGGTTCGATCTACCCGTTCGACCGTCTGCGGCGCGACTGCGCCTGCGGCGCGTGCGCCGCGCTCGAGGCGCTGGCCCCGGCGATGGCGTGGCCGGGGGAGATCAAGCGGACGGAGCCGGGGCTCGCCGTCGGGTGGGCTGACGGCCACGCGAGCGTCTACCCGTATCCGGCGCTGCGCGCCCTCTGCCGCTGCGCCGGCTGCACCGGCGGCCACTGATGGACGAACGCGCCAAGCGCCGCGTGCTGGTGGCGGTCATGCTCGCCATCTTCCTCGCGGCGATCGAGTCGACCGTCGTCGCCCTGGCGATGCCGACGGTCGTCGCGCGCCTGGGCGGCCTCCGCTTCTACTCCTGGGTCTTCTCCGGCTACCTGCTGACGCAGACGGTCACGATGCCGCTCTGGGGCCGGTTCTCCGACCTCTACGGACGGCGCCCGGTCTTCCTGGTCGGGCTGTCGACGTTCCTCGCGGGCTCGGCGCTGTCCGGCGCGTCGCAGGACATGGCCCAGCTCATCGCGTTCCGCATGGTCCAGGGGCTCGGCGCCGGGTCGCTCATGACGCTCGGCTACACGATCATCGGCGAGGTCTTCGGGCTCGAGCGCCGGGCGAAGCTCCAGGGCTGGCTCTCCGGCGTGTGGGGCGTGGCGTCGATGGTCGGCCCCCCGGTGGGCGGCCTCCTGACGGACCACCTGTCGTGGCGCTGGGTCTTCTACATGAATCTGCCCTTCGGCGCCGTCGCCATGGCGCTCGTGGCGACCGCGCTCCGGAGCGAGACGCGCCCGGCCCGGCGGCCCAGCATCGACTGGCGGGGCGTCCTCTGCTTCACGACCGGGATCGTCCTCGTGATGCTGGCGCTGGTCGAGGCGGGCCGCGAGGCGGCCTGGGCGGGCGCGGGCGTGCTGGCCCCGCTCGTGGCCGGCGCGGCGGCGCTCGCTGCGTTCGTCGCGGTCGAGCGTCGCGCGGCCGAGCCCATCGTGCCGCTGCGCCTGTTCGCGAGCCGTATGGTCGTCGCCGCGGTTCTCACGCGCTCGCTCGCCGCGATGGCGATGTTCGGTGCGCTGGCGTTCGTGCCGCTCTTCGTGCAGACCAGCACCGGCGCCAGCGCCACCCGCTCGGGCGCCGTGCTCGCCCCGTTCGTTCTCGGCTGGGTCGCGCTGTCCGCCCTGAGTGCGCGACTGGTCCTGCGCGTCGGCTACAGGAGCGTCGTCATGGCGGGCGTCGTCTGCCTGACGGGCGCCTTCATCCTGCTCGCGCAGTGGGGCACGGGGCTCAGCCTGGCCGGCGCGATGGGCGATGTCCTGCTCGCGGGTGTCGGCATGGGCCTCGTCATCGTCCCGATGCTGATCGCGGTGCAGAGCGCGGTGCCGCGGAGCGAGCTCGGTGTCGCGACGTCCGTGATCCAGTTCTTCATGTCCGTCGGCGGCGCCGTGGGCGTCTCGGTGATGGGCACCGTGATGGCGCAACGCCTCGCCGCGGGGCTGCCGCTCGTCGACGCGCTGCACGGTGTGTTCGTCACGGGCCTGGTGGTGTGCGTCGCGGCGCTGGCCGCCTCGCTCCTGGTGCCCGGGGGGCGCGCCCAGGATCTGGCGCGTGCCGAGATGCGGGGCGAGCCGACCCGCGCGGGAGGATGAGCCATGACCGGTGATGCACCGCTGCTCGAACGACTCGCCGCCATGCGGCCGGTCCGCGCCGAAGAGGCGCTGGACCTGCTCGAGCGCCTGGCCCAGCCGCAGGGTGACCCCGTGATCGGGCCCCTCTTCAGCGAGGACGAGGAGGGCGAGACGGTCGTGAACCCGCTCGTGCCCGCCGTCCTCAAGCAGTTCCAGGACAAGCCCGAGCTCACCTGCCACGCGGCGCTGCTCGAGGGGCTCACGGGCGTCTGGAACGCGGCGGTCCGTGCGGCGGTCGTGACGCGCCTGCGCGCCGCAGGGCTCCCGCCCGACGACCTGCTCCTGCGGCTTCAGGCGCTCTCACCGACGCTGGGCCTGGCGGCCGAGAAGCGAGAGTGGGCGCGCGAGTGGCTCGCCGACCCGTTCACGCAGGACGCGATGCTCGCCCAGCAGTGCGTCGTGCGGATGCTCCTGGCGCTGCGCACGCTGGCCGAGGCTCGCGCCACGGAGCTCGCCTCGAACGAAGGCTGATCACCGGAGGAGGACCTCACCATGGCCGGGATTCCCGAGAACTATCGCGACCTGTTCACGAAGAAGGCGTTCGCCCACGTCGCCACCGTGGGCGCCGACGGCGTGCCGCAGGTGACGCCGGTGTGGGTGGACTACGACGGAACCCACGTGCGCTTCGGCACGGCGCGCGGGCGCGTGAAGGACAAGAACCTCAAGCGCGATCCACGCGTAGCACTCTCGATCCAGGACCCCGAGAACCCGTACCGCTACCTGCAGGTGCGCGGGCGGGTGGTCGAGATGACCGAGAAGGGCGCCGACGATCACATCGATGCGCTCACGAAGAAATACCTCGGGAAGGACAAGTACCCGTACCGCCAGCCGGGCGAGGTGCGCGTGATGGTGAAGATCCTGCCCGAGAAGATCCAGGCGATGGGGTAGGGTGCGGTTCGGCGCCGCCGCCCTCGCGCTGATCCTCCTTTTCCCGGCGCCCGCCCGGGCACAGGACGGCGTCCGCATCGCGCCGGCGTACCAGCGGGGAGACGAGGTCTGTTTCGAGCCGTTCGTGCCGGTCGCCTGGGACGTTCTCGCCCGGGGCCGGTTCCAGGCGTTCGACCCCGACCGCCCGCCGCCCGAGGCCGTCCGCCAGCGCTGGAACGAAATTTTCCGGCGTGCATACTTCGACTACGAGGCGCCCGTCCCCACCGAGCTCCGCGGCTACCACTACGTGCTCGCCGAGCAGGGTGTTCGCGCCCTGCGTCTGACCCGTCTGCGCGGGGAGATCGCCTACGAGAGCGACGCGGACGCGCGGCAGGTCGGCGCGCCACGCTTCTCAGGCGAGGCGTGCGGCGTCAGCGCCGCGGGTCCGGCGCAGCGCGCGGCGGGTTTCGTCCTCTTCGCCCCGGCGCAGCTCTCGCCGCGGGTGCGAACGCTCGGCGCGGCCGGCGGGGACCCGGCGATCGTCACGCGCGCGGCGGGCGGCGCCGTCGTCTACACCTACCGCGCGGGGACGCGGGCCGAGGACTTCGCGACGCGCCCCGCCGCCGAGCCGCAGCTCCGGAGCGCCTACGTGCTCGAGCTCCCCGGCGGCCGGCGGTGGCTCGTCGTCCGCTGGCAGCCGGACCCACAGTGCCGCGCCGGCTGCTGCGAGTTCGCGTACTCGCTCTACGCGCTCGACCCGGCGCTCACGCCCCTGCTGGAGAACCGGTACGCCTGCGATGTCTAGAACGCGATGATCCAGATCGAGGCGGTATCGAAAGCCTACGGCGGCCAGCATATCCTCCGGGAGCTCTCGTGGCGGATCCCCGACGGTGAGCGGATCGGGCTCGTCGGCCCGAACGGCGCGGGCAAGACGACGCTTTGCCGGCTCCTCGCGGGCGCGGAGGAGCCCGACGCGGGGCGCATCAGCCGGCCGCGCGAGGCGACGGTCGGCTACCTGCCCCAGGAGGTCGCCGGGAGCACCGGCGGCTCGGTCCTCGCCGAGGCGCTCTCGGCCTTCGAAGACGTGTGGCGGCTCGAGCGCGAGATGGAGACCATCGCCGCGACGCTCGCCGAGGCTCCGCGCGGCCCCGAGGGTGAGGCCCTCACGGCGCGCTACGGCGAGCTGCAGCACCGGTTCGACGCGGCGGGCGGCTACCGGCTCGAGACCCAGGCCAAGGCGATCCTCGGGGGCCTCGGCTTCCGCGAGCGCGAGCTCGCGCGCCCGCTCGCCGAGTTCTCGGGCGGCTGGCGGATGCGTGCCGCGCTCGCGCGCCTCCTGCTGCTGCGCCCGTCGCTCCTTCTCCTCGACGAGCCGACGAACCACCTCGACATCGAGTCGCTCGAGTGGCTCGAGGGCTTCCTCGCCGACTACGACGGCACGGTCGTCCTCGTCTCGCACGACCGCTATTTCCTGAACCGGATGACGACGTCCATCGCCGAGCTGGGGCCGGCGGGCGTGACCGTCTATCCCGGCGACTACGATGACTATCTGGTCCAGCGCGAGGCGCGCCGCGAGCTCCTGGAGGCGCAGGCGCGGAACCAGGCCAAGCGCATCGCCGAGATCGAACGGTTCATCGAGCGGTTCCGGTACCAGGCGACGAAGGCACGGCAGGTCCAGAGCCGGGTCAAGATGCTCGGGCGCATCGAGCGCGTCGAGGTCGAGCGCGAGGCCCGGCACATCCGGTTCGCGTTTCCGGCGCCGCCCCGGACGGGACGCCGCGTCGCCTGGCTCGCGCGCGCGCGCAAGGCGTACGGTGAGAACGTCGTGTACCCGGGCGTGGACTTCGAGGTCGAGCGCGGCGAGCGCGTGGCGCTCGTCGGGCCCAACGGCGCGGGCAAGTCTACGCTCCTCCGCATGCTCGCCGGCACTCTGCCCCTGGACGGAGGCGAGCGCGGACTCGGCGCGCACGTCGCCGTCCACTACTACGCGCAGCACCAGCTCGACGCGCTGACGCCGTCGCTCACGATGCTCGAGGAGCTCGAGGGGGCGGCGCCCGAGCTCGGCCAGACGCGCCTCCGCACGATCCTCGGCACCTTTCTGTTCTCCGGCGACGCCGTCGAGAAGAAGATCACCGTGCTGTCGGGCGGCGAGAAGGCGCGCGTGGCGCTCGCCAAGATGCTCGTACGGCCGGCGGCCCTCCTCTGCCTGGACGAGCCGACGAACCATCTCGACCTCGCCTCGCGCGAGGTGCTCGAGGATGCGCTCGCGCGGTTCCAGGGGACGATCGTCTTCATCTCGCACGACCGCTACTTCATCAACCGCATCGCGACGAAGATCGTCGAGGTCGGCAGCGGCGCCGTCACGCCGTACCTCGGCACCTACGACGACTATCTCGCGACGAAGGCGCGCGCCGCGCTCGAGGTCGCGCCTGGAACGGGGGCAGAAAAGCCGGAGGGCTCCCGGGTTTCGGAACGACACTCACCCGGGAACCCTCCGGCTTTCCCGTCCCCCGGGCACGACGATGAGCGCGCACGAGCGGCGCGCAAGGGGCCGGCGGACCGTCCGAGGCGCGTGCCGGCGCAGGTGCGGGAGCTGCGCCGTCGACTCGAGGAGATCGAGACGAAGATTCACGCGCTCGAGGCGCGTCTGGCCGCGCTCGGCGCCGCGCTCGGCGACCCCACGCTCTACGCCGACGGCGAGCGCGCACGCGCGGTGACGGCCGAGCGACGGAGCGCCGAGGAACAGGTCATGTGGCTCATGCGCGAATGGGAGGCGCTCTCCACCGAGCTCGCGGCGCATGAATGAGTTCTACGCGCCGGTCGATCCCGAGACTCTGAAGCGTGAGCGGCAGAGAGCGCGCGAGCTCCGCGCGAGCCAGTGGTGGAAGCGCCGGATCGCCGACGGCGTCTGCCACTACTGCCGCCGTGCGGTCGGCCGGGTCCATCTCACGATGGACCACATCGTCCCGATGGGCCGCGGCGGCCGGTCCACGCGCGGCAACGTCGTCCCGGCCTGCAAGGATTGCAACACCAGGAAGCGATCGTCGCTTCC
>JBGQEL010000129.1:0-11922 GCA_041496385.1 Methylomirabilia bacterium
GAACTTCTTGACCTCGGCCGGGAGCTTCGTGCCGTTCGACAGGAGCACGGTGATCTTGGGGAACGGCGTCACCTTCGCCGTCGCGAGCCCCTGATCGCTGGCCTGCCGCCGGATCTGCTCCTCGACGTCGGGTCGCTGGCCCCGCATGAGGCCGCGCGCCTTCAGCACGGGCGCGACGCAGGCCTGCTCGATCGCCTTCTTCTTCAGCTCGTGCGTCACCCACGGCGGCAGGCGGTACGCGGGGTCCACGACGTGGGCGTTGGTGACGATCCACCCGCGGCCGTCCACGAACCACCCGCTGCCCGTCTCGATGAACGGCGCCGGGCTCACCGTCACGAGTCCCTGACCGCAGTTCATCGTGACATCCGCGCCGATCTCCGCTTTGATGAGCGCGACCGCGGGCTTGGCGCGAAGGATGGCTTCCTGGACCGACAGGGCTGAGGCGTCGCGCGGGCCGGCGAGCGGCAGGCTCGCCAGCACGAGCGCCAGGAGCAAGGCCCTCATGGCTCCGCAACGTACCATGGAGGCCGAGCCGCGTACAATGTCACGCCATGGACGCGCCATCGTACACGTTCGCGCTCGCCGAGAACACGCTCCCTCCGCACGGGCGCGCGGCGCTCCCGCCGCTGAACCGCATCCTTTATATGCTCGCGGGTGAGCTCGTGGCGACAGGCGCCCCAGGGGCGGCGCCGATCGCCGCCGGCGCCGCGTGGCACGGCGCCGGCCCGTGCGAGGTCGTCGCGGGCGGGACGGGGGCGACGCTCCTGCGCTGGGAGCTCCGGCGAACCGGGGCGCCATCATCCGACGGCGCCGGCGCCGTGACGCGCGTGCTCCTCGAGCATCCACTGGACCTCGACCCGCGCGCCGCGTACCTCATGCGCTGCGACCGCGTCGACTTCGCCCCCGGCGGCACGGCGCTTCCGCACCGCCACCGGGGCGGCGGCATCCGCTATCTCGTCGCGGGCGCGCTCGACGTCACGGTGGGCGACGCGCCGGCGCGCGCGATGCGCCCCGGGAGCGCGTGGTTCGAGAGCGGGCGCGAGCCGGTGCTCGCCGTGTCCTCGCGGGACGCGCCGACGAGCTTCATCCGCGTCTCGATCCTCCCGCGCGAGATCCGCGGGCAGTCGTCCATCATGTACGTCGACCCGAAGGACGCCGAGCGCGGCCGGCCGCGCCGGTACACGGTCTACGTGGACGAGCCGATCGTGCTCGACTGAAGCGCGGCGCGGATCCGCTCGGCGAGCCCCGGCGCCTCGAGCGGCTCCGCGACCCCGTGGGCCTCCTCGAGGTGCGCGCGCGCCTCGGGCGCGCGGCCCTGGGCCCGCGCGAGGAGACCCAGGTCGAGCAGGCTCCGGGCGAGCACGCCGAGCGCCCCGACGTCGCGCGCGAGCTGCGCCGCGGCCTCCAGGTGGCGGCGGGCGCGGCGCGCCGCGAACGGCCCGGCGGTCAGCATGAACCCGAGGTTGCGCACGAGCGTGCCGAGCGGCAGCGTGACCTCCCGCAGCACCATCTGGAGATAGAGCTCGCCGAGGACGAGGTGGGCGAACGCGCGCTGCTGCGGCGTCTTCCACTCCTCGAACTTCCGGATGCACGCCTCGACCCACTGGACGCCTTCCCCCACGCGCCCCGAGAGCGCCAGGGCGATGCCGTACGGGACGTCGATCGCGAGCAGGAACGCGAGGAAGCCGCCGGCGGTCAGCTCGGCGCGGACCTCGGCCAGCGCCTGGAGCCCGTCGGCGGCGCGCCCGCCGAGCGCCAGCGCCATGCCGAGCGTGCCGCGCGCGATCAGGCGGTCGAGCGGGTCCGGCGAGAGACGCAGCGCGGCGTCGGCCTGGGCGACCGCCTCGTCGAAGCGCTCGTCGGCGAAGCCCACCATCGCGAGCGAGTAGAGGCCCATCGCCGTCGTGCGCGGATCGGCCGACTCGCGCCCGAGCGCGTCGAGGCGCTCGGCGGTCCGCCGCGCCTCGCCCAGCCGTCCGGCGAACGTCTGATGGAGGATGAGGCAGTAGAGCGACTTCGAGGCCAGGTACACGTCGGCCCGGCGCTCCGCGATCGCGAGACTCCGCTCCGCGAGCTGGACGACGACCTCGCCGGGGCGGTCACCGGGTCGGAAGACGAACAGGTACGCGAGCCCCATCGCCGCGTAGCCGACGCACTCCTCGTCGTCCACCGCCTCGCCGAGGCCGAGCGCCGTCTTTAAGACTGGCGCCGCCGCGTCGAACCGCGCCGCGGTCACGTGGGAGAAGCCGAGCCAGAAGAGCAGCAGCGACAGGCGCCGCGAGTCGCCGGCCGCCTCGACCCGCGTCCGATACTTCTCGACCAGCTCGACGATGCCCTTGAAGTCCTTGCGGTAATAGTGGACCCGCGTCCAGCCGAGCAGCGCGTCGGCCAGGAGCGCGCCCGGGCCGCGCCGGTCGGCGCAGAGCTCGACCGCCTGCCGGAAGCGCGCGTCCGCCTCCTCGAGCGCGAACACCTGAAGGCTCTTCTGGCCCGCCGCGACGAGCCACGGCAGCGCCTTGTCCGTCTGCGACGTCCGGCTCCAGTGATGCGCGAGCGCCTCGGCCCACTCGCCGAGCCGGGCGCCGTAGAGCCGCTCGATCGCCTCGCCGGTCCGCCGGTGGAGCTCCTCGCGCCGTGGGCCGAGCAGGCTCTCGTAGACGGCCTCCTGGACGAGCGCCTGCTTGAACGCGTACTCGCCGCCGCCGCCGACCAGGATGTCCTGCGCCTGCAGGCCGGCGAGCAGGTGACCCAGACCGCCGTTCGTCTCCGCGACCGCGCGCACGAGATCGGAGGGAAAGCGCCGCCCGATCACCGCCGCGGCCTGCAGCACCGCGCGCGCCCCGTCGGCGAGCCGGTCCACGCGCGCCATGATGAGGTCCTGGAGCCGTCCCGGGATGCGCGCGCCCGCGCCGACCTCGAGGAAGAAGCGCGCGATCTCCTCGGCGAAGAGCGGGTTGCCCTCGGCCTTCGTCGCGATGAGGCTCGCCAGCGCGTCGGGCACGTCGGTACCGAGGCGCCGGCGGACGAGCTCGAGCGCGCTCGCCTCGACCAGCGGCTCGAGCCGCAGCTCGGTAACGTTGGCGCCTCCGGCCCAGGGCGGCTGGTACTGCGGGCGGAAGGCGCCGACGATCAGGAGCGGCAGCGCGTCGGCGCCCGCCACGAGGCGCTCGAGCAGGTCCTGCGAGCCGGAATCGACCCATTGCAGATCGTCGATGAAGAGGATGGCCGGCCCGCGGCTGCACTCGAGGCGCAGGAGATTCTGGAGCGCCTCGCGCGTGCGCGCGCCGACGATCTCGCCGTCGAGGCCGCGCAGCGCCTCACGCGCCTCGAGCCCGAGGAGGTTGCGGAGAAAGGGAAGATCCGCCGTGGGAATGCCCGGCGGCGCGTCCGCCTCGTCGAGCCGGAGGTGGTCGCGGACGATCTCCACGAAAGGCTGGAACGAGGTGGCGGCGCCGCCCGCGGTGCAGTGACCCTGGAGGAACGTGGGGCCGTCGGCGCCGAGCCGGCCCTGCAGCTCGTACACGATCCGCGACTTGCCGATGCCCGCCTCGCCCGTGACGCTCACCGCGCGCACGGCGCCGCCCCGGGCCTCCGCCCAGGCGCCCTCGAGGAGCGCCAGCTCGGGCTCGCGGCCGACGAGCGGCGTGAGCCCGCGCCGGGCCGCGACGGCGAAGCGCGCCGCGGCCGCCGCGAGCCCGTCGAGATAGAAGACGCGCTGCGGAAGCGCCTTGCCCTTGACGGGGCGCTCGCCCGCGGACGTGACCTGCGTCACCTCCTCGACGAGACGGTGCGTCGCCTCGCTGATGAGGATGCGCCCCGGCTCCGCCATCGTCTGCAGGCGCGCGGCCAGGTTCACCGTGTCGCCGACCGCCTTGAATTCCAGACGCAGGTCGGTTCCGACGGTGCCGACGACGACGGGGCCCGTGTGGATGCCGATGCGCGCCTCGGGCCGCACGCCGCGCTCGGCCGCGACCTCGTCGCCGAGCCGGCGCATGCCCGCCTGGATGGCGAGCGCGGCCCGGCAGGCGCGCACGGGGGCGTCCTCCAGCGCGACGGGCGCGCCGAAGAGCGCGAGCACGCCGTCGCCGGTCAGCTCTTGCACGGTGCCCTCACACTCGTGCACCGCGGTGATCATGACCTGGTACACGCGCTCCATGAGGCGGTAGACCGCCTCCTCGCCGAGCGCCTCGGCCAGCGGCGTGTAGCCCTTCATGTCGGCGAAGAGCACCGTGACCTGCTTGCGCTCGCCCTCGACGCGGCCCCGCGCGGCGAGGATCTTCTCCGTGAGCTCGGCGGGCAGGTAGCGGCGGATGAGCTCCGTCTCGTCCGAGGCCTCGGCGAGCCGCGCGCCGCACCGGCCGCAGAAATTCATCCCCGGTGGACTCTCGAAGCCGCAGCGCGGGCAGGTCATCCCGCGTGGATCATACCCCGCGCCGCGGCGACGCACCGCCCCGTGTCGGCGGTGCTACGCTGCGGGCGTGACCGGGCGAATCTCCGACGACCCCGGGGTCGCGCGTCGGCACGTCGGCGGGCTCGCGGCGATCCCCCGGAGCATCTGGGCCCTGGGAATCGTCAGCATGTTCATGGACATCTCCTCGGAGATGATCCACGGCCTGCTGCCGGTGTTCCTCGTGACGGTGCTCGGGGCCAGCATGGTCTCGGTGGGACTCATCGAGGGAATCGCCGAGGCGACGGCGTCCATCACAAAGATCTTTTCCGGCGCTCTCAGCGACTATCTCGGCAAGCGCAAGTTCCTGGCGACGCTCGGCTACGGTCTCGCGGCGCTCACGAAGCCGATGTTCCCGCTCGCCACGTCCGTGAGCTGGGTCGTCAGCGCGCGATTCATCGACCGCATCGGCAAGGGCATCCGCGGGGCGCCGCGCGACGCGCTGGTGGGCGACCTCGCGCCGCCGCACCTGCGCGGCGCCTGCTACGGTCTCCGCCAGTCGCTCGATACCATCGGCGCGTTCGTGGGGCCGTTGCTCGCCGTCCTGCTCATGGCGGTGACGCTGAACGACTTCCGTCTGGTGTTCTGGATCGCCGTGGTGCCCGCATTCCTCGCGCTCGCGCTGATGATCTTCGGCGTGCAGGAGCCCGAGGGCACGCGGCGAACAGGTGACGCGCGATCGCCGATCAAGGCCGCGGATGTCCGTCAGCTCGGTGCGCCGTACTGGTGGCTCGTGCTCATCGCTGCCGTGCTCACGCTGGCGCGCTTCAGCGAGGCCTTCCTCGTGCTGCGCGCGCAAAGCGTCGGGCTTCCCATCGCGCTGGCGCCGGTGGTGCTGGTCGTGATGAACGTCGTGTACGCCGCGTCCGCCTACCCGGCGGGCCGCCTCTCCGACCGGGTCGATCGCCGGCTCGTGCTCGTCACAGGGTGCGCGGCGCTGGTCGGAGCCGACGTGGCGTTGGCCCTGGCCGACGGAGTGTGGCTGGCCATCGCCGGCATCGCGCTGTGGGGCCTGCACATGGGGCTCACGCAGGGACTCCTCGCCGCGATGGTGACGGACACCACGCCCTCCCGGATCCGCGGCTCAGCCTTTGGCGTGTTCAACCTCGCGAGCGGCGGGGCGATGCTGGTCGCCAGCGTCCTCGCCGGGTCGCTTTGGGACCGCTATGGCGCACCTGCGACCTTCTATATGGGCGCCGGCTTCACGCTCGTCGCGCTTGCGGGCCTCGGGAAGACCTTGACCTCGGGCGTGCAGAGGAGATAATTCGGGCAGACGACGAAGGGCGATGGGGTTCGCCCGAGACCGCCTTGCGTCAGGCGAGGCTGATGACCCCTACCGGGCAGAAGACCGGTAGGGGTTCTTTTTTCGAGGAGCTCGGCCGCGGGTGCGCTCCGGGGAGGCGTGCATGGAGAACGTCTGGTTTCTCGCGGCCGTGTGGCTGGGACTGGCGCTCGTCGCGACGCTGCTCGCGATCTGGCTCAAGATCTCGACGGCACTTTCCGAGATCGTCGTCGGCACCGTCGCCCAACTGATCATCGGCGCTCTCGTCGGTCCCCACGCCCTCGGTTCGTCGAGCGCGTGGGTGGCGTTCCTCGCCGGGACGGGCGCAATCGTGCTGACCTTCCTGGCGGGTGCCGAGCTCGATCCCGCCGTGTTCAGGGCGAAGTGGAAGGAGGCCGTGGTCGTCGGCCTCGCGAGCTTCGCGGCGCCTTTTCTTGGCGCGGCGGCGGCGGCCTACTGGCTTCTGGGCTGGACGCCCGACGCGAGCTGGCTCGCGGGCGTCGCCATGTCCACCACCTCGGTCGCCGTCGTGTACGCGGTCATGCTCGAGCTCGGCTTCAACACCACGGAATATGGCAAGGCCATGCTCGCCGCCTGCTTCGTGACCGACCTCGGGACGGTGCTCGCGCTCGGAATCATCTTCTCGCCGTTTACGCTGAAGACCGTGGTCTTCGTGGTGGCGTGCGCGGCCCTCTTCGCACTCCTGCCGGTGATCACACCGCGCTTCTTCCGCCGCTATGGCGGGCGGGTCTCGGAGCTGGAGACGAAGTTCATCCTGCTCGCGCTTTTCGCGATGGGCGGGCTCGCGATCTGGGCCGGAAGCGAGGCGGTTCTGCCGGCCTACGTGATCGGCATGCTGCTCGCGGGGAGCGTCGGCAGGGACCACGCGCTGATCCGTCGACTGCGGACGCTCACGTTCGGGCTCCTGACGCCGTTCTACTTCATCCGCGCGGGCTCGTTCGTGTCGGTGCCGTCGCTGGTCGCCGCCCCGATGGTCTTCGTCGTGCTCTTCGCCGCCAAGATGGTCAGCAAGATGGCGGGCGTGTTTCCGGCCGTGCGGGCGTTCCGTTACGCTCAGCAAGAAGGGCTCTATTACACGCTGATGATGTCCACCGGGCTCACGTTCGGCACGATATCGGCGCTGTTCGGCTTGAGCCACGGCATCATCGACGCGGGCCAGTACTCGCATCTCGTCGCCGCGGTGATCGGGAGCGCGGTCATCCCGACGCTCATCGCCAACGCGTTCTTCATGCCCGTGCACCTGCGCCCGTCGGAGGTCGGAGAGGCGGACCCCATGCGGCGGGTGCCGGGCGGGGCGAGGAGGGAGGCTCGGAATGTTTAAGCGCATCCTGGTCGCCTACGACGGCTCCGACGGTGCACGAGCGGCGCTCAAGCGCGGGATCGAGCTGGCCACGGCGCTCGGCGCCGAGCTCAGCAGCATCTCCGTCGAGGAGCACCTGCCGCACTACGCCGCCTCGATCAGCGAGGTGAAGGCCGCGAAGGAGCAGATCGACGAGTACTTCCGTGGGCTCACCAAGCACGCGCGCGACCAGGCGGCACTTGCCGGTGTGGAGTTGGAGACGATCGTCAAGCAGGGGCACGAGGTCGAGACGATCGTGACGCTGGCCCGCGAGGGGAAGTTCGATCTGCTCGTCATCGGCCATCACGGCCACAGCCGCATCTTCGAGCGCACCATGGGCAGCACGGCGCAGTCGATCGTGAGGCTGGCGCCCTGCCCCGTCCTGGTGGCAAAGTAGCGCGAGCGTGCGCACAGCCATCGCAAAGGAGGATTTCATCCGGTGGAGCGATTCCTACTCATCTGCCTGGGCGGCGCGATCGGCACCGGGCTCCGGTATCTCACGTCGATCTTCGCCGCCCGGTGGTTCGGGGCCGAGTTCCCCTATGGCACGCTGATCGTGAACCTGAGCGGCGCGTTCGTCATCGGCCTCGTCCAGCAGATCGGCACACAGTCGCTGCTCATCCCCGACAACGTGCGCCTGTTCCTCACCACGGGAATGATGGGCGGCCTCACGACGTACTCGACGTTCAGCTACGAGACCGTGCGCCTCATGGAGGTCAACGCCTGGCACCAGGCCTGGATCAACATCGTCGTGACGACCACGATCTGCCTCAGCCTCTGCTTCCTCGGCATCGGCGTCGGCAGACTCCTCCTCTCGCTCCGGGGGTAGCCATGCGAAGGATCGAAGGCGAGCAGGTGCTGATGCGGATCTTCATCGGCGAGTCGGATCGCTGGGAGCGGCGCCCGCTCTACATGGCGCTGCTCGAGCTGTTCCGCGCGAAGGGGCTGGCGGGCGCGACCGTGCTGAGGGGCGTCGCGGGCTTCGGGCCCGACTCGATCATCCACCAGGCGAGCTTCCTTCGTCTTTCGGCCGACCTGCCACTCGTCATCGAGCTGGTCGACACGCAGGAGCATCTCGACGGCGTGCTGCCGGAGGTGGATCGGATGATGGCTGGCGGCCTCATCACGATGGAGAAGGTCCGCGTGGCTCGCTACGAGCGCGGGACCTGAGGTCAGGACGGCGACTCCTGGCTCCTGGCGTAGCGGATGACGCGGGCGCGCTCCGTCATGATCACACCGCCCGCCATCAGCGCTTCCAGCTTCGGCAGGACGCGGTCGATCCGCTCCGGGGTGTCCACCACCTCGACGACGACCGGCAGGCCCTCGGCCACTACCTCGATGGCGGCCGTGTGCATGCGCCGGTCGTGGCCGAAGCCCGCGATGCCCTTCAGCACGGTGGCGCCGGCGAATCCCTCGCCGCGCAGGATCTCGACGATCTTTCGATAGAGCGGCTTGCCGTCGTGGGTCCGCGACTCGCTGACGATCATCCGCAGCAGGACCTGCTCGCCCTCGATGCCGCGCATCGTCACCTCTCCCAGTAGCGCGCCTTGCTCGGAAGGATCCAGCGGGTCCCGCCGCGCGGGTCGTCGACGTCGCCAGCATAGCGCGGGATCAGGTGGATGTGCACGTGGCCGACCGTCTGGCGATCGCGCTCGAGGTTCACGAGTTGCCACATCGCCGCCTGCTCGTCCGGCGTTAGGGCGAAGTAGAGCTCGTCACGCCTTGAGCCATCTCCGGTCGAACGCATGCCACAGGACCAGCCCCGCGAGGTACCCCACGCCCATGTTCCAGATCGAGACGCCGGCCGTGAGGAGCATGACGTAGCGGTCTTCCTTGTCGAAGTTGTTCCCGTGCGCGCTCGCCGCAAGCTCCAGGCCTCCGAACAGCAGGATGACTCCAAGGAGAGATCGCGGGAAGAGCTTGAAAAGCGTGGCGACCGAGTCCGCGAGGAAGAGACCCGTGAACAGGACGAGGCTTCCGAGGATGACCAGCGCTCCACCAGT
Source organism: Methylomirabilia bacterium (assembly GCA_041496385.1). Lineage (GTDB taxonomy): Bacteria > Methylomirabilota > Methylomirabilia > Rokubacteriales > CSP1-6 > AR19. Next base: position 9,093 of record JBGQEL010000129.1, read on the forward strand.
TCGGGCGCCGAATCGAATGTGGCCCGCCATCCCGCCGGCGCCGTGACACATCGGAACGCCCCCGAGGCTCGTACCGACGAGATTCATGATCCCGTGATCGATCGCCACCGCGCGGACCGTTGTCGGACGGTCAGGAAACAGAGCGTTATTCTCCTCGACCGTGGCCACGATCGCATTCCCCAAGGTCAATGCCGCCTGCGGCAGCCCCAAGATCAGTACGCCTGTAACGATGTCCTCCCATCCGAGGCTCGTGAGAGCAAAGCGGGGCAGCCGGAACCGAAGTGAGAGCCGGCGCACTTCGTCGAGGAGAATCGGTTCCCGAATGATTGCCACGGTAGCGCCAAACGCCAGGAGAACGAGCATCGCCGGAATCCGCTTCCGTGAGAGAAGCACGAATGTCAGGGTGACCGCGATCGTCGCCAGCGCGTAGTCTCCCTCCATCATCTTGACGCCTTCGAGAATGAACGCGAGCCCCAAGCCGAGCACGAGGCCCTGCACGATCGGCCGGCTGGTGATTCGGGCGATCCAGCTCACGGCCCCGGTGAGCCCCATCGCGAGCCAGAGGATGCCCGTGAAGAGCCCGGAGGCCCAGATCGCGCCCGCGCCGATAGCACCGGCGTGACTGATCGCGGCGGTCCCGATCGCCTTCATGGGCTGGATCGGCACAGGCGTCTTGAAATAGAGGCCGGCGCTGATCTTGAAGAGCCCGAAGGCCACGAGGACGCCGACCGGGTCCATGTTGCCGATCGTCAGATAGCCGACCACGAACGGAATGAAGGTTCCGAGATCGCCGAATGCACCGGCAGCCTCGTGCAGATTGTATTCGTTCCCGCGGATCTTCACGGTCGGTTCGATCCCGTCGAGGTGCTAGTAGTATGCTTGCCGAAGCATAAATGCAAGCGAAAAGACCCTTGTCCGTGCGGAAGCGAGCGCGTGTCAACGTCTCCCTCTTGCATCCGCCGATGTCGACGTCCATAGTCTGCCGCGGCATGATCACAGGGCCTCGAAGCACCAGCGCCGCCGTGCCGCTCCTGACCCGCGTGTCATACCTCGCGTCGCTTCCGATGGCGGACATCCGGCGCCTGGCGGCCCGGTGCAAGGTGCGCACGCTGCGCTCCGGGGGGCTCCTCTTCGAGGAGGGCCAGCCGTGCCACGGGCTCTTCATCATCGCCGAGGGCTCGGTCGAGGTCCGCCAGACGTCGCTCCGCGGCCGCGAGCAGGTGTTCCACTCGGAAGGCCCCGGCGCCACGCTGGGCGAGGCACCGTTGTTCGATGGAGGCGGCTACATCGCCTCGGCGGTCGCGCTCGAGCCGACCCGCGCTCTGCTCCTGCCACGCGCCGATCTCCTCGACCTCTGCAGGCGCCGTCCGCAGGTCGCCCTCTCGATGCTCGAAGCCCTGGCGCGACGGCTGCGCGGCTTCGCCGCCCTCGTGAGCGACCTCGCATTCCTCCCGGTTCCCGAGCGTCTCGCCCGCCACCTCGAGGCTGCTGCAGGGCACGGACCGATCGCTCCCGGCACGGTGATCGACCTCGGGCTGACGCAGACGCAGCTCGCGGCGAGGCTCGGCACGGTGCGCGAGCTCGTCGCGCGGGCGTTCGCGCAGCTCGAGGCGGGTGGCGTGATCGCGCGGAAGCGCAGGCGCGTCGTCATCTGCGACCCGGCGCGGCTCGCCGCTCTGGCGCGCGGCGAGCCATGAATCGCCTGGTGCCGGTGTGACTTAGGTCATAGACCGCGCGCCGGGGCGCACCCCATACTGACGTCACCGAAGTCAGCTATGGAGGAGCGAGCCATGTCAAGAGTCGTGGTTGCGATCATGCTGGGGTTCGTGCTGGGAGCGGCGCTCCTAGTGCACACCGTGTCCGCCCAGAACCCACCGCAGTCCCCGTCCAAGCCCGGTGGGTCGATGCCGGCGGCACCGGAGTCGATGCACCGGATGCACGAGATGCACCACGGAGGCGCCGCGGCCGGCGCGCCCGCCATGCCGGGTCAGGACGCGTTCGGCGCGATCGCCGAGATCGTGCGGCTACTCGACGCCGATCCGAAGACGGACTGGAGCAAGGTGAACCTCGAGCGCCTCCGGCAGCACCTCATCGACATGAACGAGGTCGTGCTGCACGCGCGGGTCGTGCAGTCGGAAATCCCGGACGGGCTCGCGATGGACGTCACCGGCACCGGCCGGACCGAGCAGGCGATCCGCGCGATGGTCGTGCCCCACGCTGCTGAGCTCGACCGGATGCCCGCGTATGGGGCGAAGACCGAGTCGATTCCGTCCGGCGTGCGGCTGACTGTCACAGCGAAAAACGCGGGGGACGCGAAGGCGGTGGCGCGGCTCCGCGCCCTCGGCTTCATCGGCCTCTTGACCGAGGGCGGGCACCACGGGCCGCATCACCTCGCGATGGCGAAGGGCGAAGCGATCCCGGGTCACAGTCACTGAGACCGTCGTAGAGGAGACGCGGCATGCGAACCGGACGCAGATGGGGACTCGGTATCACTGGACTCACCGCCGTGGCGCTGCTGGGCGGCCTGGGCCTGAACGAGGGCTGGGCGCAGCACGGCATGCAGCGGCCGGGCGCGGGCGGAGCGCCCGCCCACATCCTCGCACAATCGTGCGCGACCGCTTTCGAGAAGAACATCGGCGAGGGGCGCGGCTTCGGCTTGGCGTTCGTCGCCGATCAGCAAGGCTATCCCGGTCCGCTCCACGTGCTCGAGCTGAAGGACCGCCTCAAGCTCACGCCGGAGCAGGAGACCAGGACGCAGGCCCTGCTGACCGCGATGTTCGCCGAGTCGCGGCCAAAGAGCGAGCGGCTGCTCGAGGCCGAGCGCAAGCTC
>JBGQEL010000130.1:0-11720 GCA_041496385.1 Methylomirabilia bacterium
ACATGACCGAGCGCGATATCGAACTGTTCAACAACAGCCTCGAGCGGTGCGTGGACCGGCCCGAATTCCTGGATCGCTTCTACGAGCTCTTCATGGGCTCCTCGGACGAAGTGGCGTCGAAGTTCCGGGAGACGGACTTCGCGAAGCAGAAGCGGGTTCTCCGGGTGTCGCTGTACGCGATGATGTCCGTCGGCCAGGGAAACGCCGAGGTCGATGCCCGGCTCGAGCGCCTCGCGGCACTCCACAGCCGGAGCGCGCTCGATATCAGGCCGGCGCTGTACGCCGTCTGGCTCGATTGTCTGATTCAGGCCGTGCGGGAGCTCGATCCCTCGTTCGGGAGCGAGACGGAGCGGGCCTGGCGGAACGTCATGCGGCCCGGGATCGAGCTCATGAGCGCGAGGTACTGAGGCCGGCGGCGAGCAGCGCCGCGCGGATCCCCTCGCGCTCGGCCGCGCTCACCGCGGTCAGCGGCGGCCGGACGTGCGCGGCGGGGATGCGCCCGAGCAGCACGAGCGCCTCCTTCATCCGGTTGTGCATATCCACGAACGGCGGTGCGTAGAAGACACGGACCAGCGGGTCCAGCCGGTCGTTGATCTGCCGCGCGCCGTCGAGGTCGCCCTTCTGGCACGCGTCGAACAGCTCGGCCTGCAGGTCGGCGGCCACGCTCCCCATGCCCGAGATCGCGCCGTCGGCGCCGAGCACGAAGGTCGCCATCAGCGACATCGTGAACGACGAGAGCATCGCCACGGGCCGGCCCGTCGCGCGGAGCGCGCGCAGGTTGCGCTCGAACGCGACGATCTCGTTCGACCAGTCCTTGACGCCGGCCACCTGTGGAATGTCCGCGAGCCGGGCGAGGGTCTCGGCCGAGTAGCCGATGCCGGAGGCGAGCGGATACTCGAAGACGATGATCGGCAGGTCCGTCTTGTCGGCGATCTCCGAGAAGTGGCGAAGCACCATCTCGGGCTTCTGCTGCGCCCCCCACATGAAGAGCGTCGGCGGGAACACGAGGACACCCGCGGCGCCCGCCGCCTTGGCGTCCCGGGCGAGCTCGACCGCCTCCGCCGTTCCGTCGGCGTAGACGCCGGCCACGAGGGGGCACGCGGCGCCCACCTCGTCACGCGCGATCGCGAGCGCCCGGCGGCGCTCCTCGCGGGTGAGTGACGAGACCTCCGAGGCGTGGCCGTTGACGACGATCCCGGTGACGCCGCGCGTGTCGGCGAGCCAGCGGAGGTGCGCGCGGTAGGCGGCCTCGTCGATCGACAGGTCCGCCCGGAAGGGCAGGATGTTCGCCGGCATGATCCCCGAGAACTTCAGCATGTCGACACCTCGTCGATGATCTCTTTCGTCGGGACGACCCGACCGTACGCTCGCTTGATGATATCAAGAGTCGCCCGCTGGATCTCGGGCCAGAGCGTCGCCACGCCGTCCTCGACCACCGACACGCGGTACTCGCGGTTGAACGCGCCGACGACCGTCGCCAGGACGCAGATGTCCGTCATGGTGCCGGTGACGACGAGGGAGGTCACCGCGCGGGCGCGGAGGGCGCCGTCCAGCGGCGTGCCGGCAAAGCCGTCGTACCAGCGCTTCCGGACGACCAGCTCGCCCGGCAGGGGCCGGAGCTCCTCCACCGTCTCGGCGCTCGGCGTGCCCTCCAGGCAGGACGACGAGGGCCGCCCGAAGCCGGTGGGGGCGCCGGGCCGCGCGGGCTTGTGCTCGGGGTGAAGCTCGCCGACGAGGAGCGGCGCCGCCTCCGAGTACACGAACTCGGTGAAGACGACCGGCAGGCGCAGCGCGCGGAAGCGGTCCAGCAGCGTCCGGATCCGCGGGACGATCTCGCGCGCGGTCGGAACCTCCATGGCCTCGCCCGCGGCGACGAACCCGCGCTGCATGTCGACGACCAGCAGCGCCGTCCGTCCGGCTTCGAGGCGGAGGGTGCGCTCGAACGCCTCGCGCCGCTCGGTCACGCGAGCCTCGGCAGGATCTCGCGCGCGACGATCTCGACCTGCTCGGGCTCGTACCGGTAGGGGATCAGGATGATACGATCCACGCCCGTCGCCGCGTGGGCGCGCAGCTGGGCCACGCACTCCTCGACGCTGCCGCGGATCGCGTGCTCGATCGTGGACTCGCTCCAGGCCGCCACGTCCCACTCGGTCTGGAGCCAGTGCCGCATCGGCGCCTCGGTCTCGGCGCGTGAACGCCCGACGTAGATCGCGAGCTGGTTGGTGCCCGTGAGCGTCCTGGGATCGCGTCCGGCCTCGCGCGCGAAGCCGAGGATCTTCTCCCACGACTTCCGGTAGCTCTCGGGCGTGTAGAAGTAGGTGAGCCAGCCGTCGCCCCTCGTCGCCACGCGCTTGAGCACCGCGTCCACGTAGCCGCCGATGAGGATCGGCGGACGCGGCCGCTGGACGGTGGGGGGCCGCATCACGGCGTCGCGCAGGTTGAACTCGTCCGCCCGGAGCGTCACGCGCTCCTCGGTCCAGAGCCGCGTGAGGATCTCGAGATTGCGCTCGAAGAGGCGCCCGCGCTGCTTGAAGGCGACGCCGACCGCGTCGAACTCGCGCGCGTACCAGCCCGCGGCGACGCCGAGGATGAGGCGGCCCTTGGAGACGACGTCGAGCGTGCCGAGCGCCTTGGCCGCGACCGTGGGATTCCGGAGCGGCAGGACCATGACGCCGGTCCCGAGCCGGATCGTCGTGGTCCGCGCGGCGATCGCGGTGAGGATCCCGACGGCGTCGAGGATGGGGAAGGCGGGCTCGACGCCCAGGATCACGTGGTCCCACGCCCAGAGCGACTCGAAGCCGAGCGCCTCCGCGCGCGCGGCGTAGGCGAGGATCGCGTCAACGTCCGGTGTCTCCGCCGGGCCGACGAAGTTCTTGATCGCGAGTCCCCAGTCCATGGCTAGCCGAGGAACCTTCGCTCGGGGTCCAGCGCGCGGAGCAGCGCCAGCTCGTCGGCCGCCGGCGGCTCCGTCGTCTCGACCACGGGCGCCGCGTCGAGCTCGAAGCCCGTATTGTCGCGGATCGTCTGGACGGTCACGCCCGGATGGACGGCCTCGACCCGCATGCGCCGGCTCTCGGGCTCGAAGCCGAGGATGCCGAGCGTCGTGACCACGCGCGAGACGCCGCCGAAGAGGAGGCCGGCGGCCCGGCGCGCGCCGGCGCCGCCGAGCCAGCCCGGGCTCGTGACGAAGTCCACCCGCGGGACGAAGCGTCGCTTCTCGTGCGCGGTGACGATGATGATCTCGCGGCAGAGCGAGGCGATGTCGTTGGCGCCCCCCGTGCCCGGCAGCCGCACCTTCGGCTTCCAGTAGTCGCCGATCGCCGTCGTGTTGATGTTGCCGTACCGGTCGATCTGGGCACCGCCCATGAACCCCACGTCCACGAAGCCGCGCTGGGCGAAGAGGAAGGCGTCGGTGATCCCGGGCAGCATCTGGGCCCGCCGGCCCGCGCGCATCTCGTTCGTCGAGATCGGCAGCCGCCCTGGCGCGATCTCGGGTCCGATGATGCCGCCCTCGATCACCATCGTGAGCCGGGGCGCGTGGCGCTGCTTGGCGAGCGCCGCGGCGAGGAGCGGCACCCCCACGCCGGCGAACACGGTGGTGTCGTCGCGGAGCTGACGCGAGGCGATGACCGCCAGCAGCTCGGACGCGTTGAAGGGTCCGCTCACCCCGTGAGCTCGCGCGCGCGCCGCGCCTGGCGCGCCAGGCGCTCACCGCCGCAGAGATCGAGATAGTCGGCCCACGTGGGCGGCGCGTACGCGTAGCGCTCGAGATAGTCGGCGACCGCGCCCGGGCCCGCGGCGTCGATCGCGGCCGTGTACTCGGCGAAGTGATCGACGTCGGCCTCGTAGAGGCCGTAGCACTCGTGCGGGAACGAGCCGAACGGGACGTGGACGAGCGCGTCCACGAGAAAGCCGGGGATGACCGTGCGGTCGGGGTGGCGTCGCGTCTCCTCCTCGGGAATGAGCTCCTCCGCGGTGACGAGCACGGTCGCCGCGGCGCTCGCGATGTCGGCGTCCATGTGGCGATAGCCGTCGATCTGGCAGTTGCCGAACCGGTCCGCGCGATGGACGTGGAGGAGCGCGACGTCGGGAAAGAGCGCCGGCACCGCGGCGAGCGTCTCGCCCGTGTACGGGTCCTGGATCGTCTTTGTCCCGCCGACGGCCATGAGGTCGGAGCCGAGCATCGTGAGCGCCGGGAGGAACGGAACGCCCATCGCGCCCGCGCGGAAGCGCAGGCCGAGCGCCAGATGGCTCCACTCCTCGAGCGCGACCGCGCCGGACTCGACGTAGTGGCGCATGATCTTCGAGACGCCCCAGGGCAGCCCGATGGACATCCACGCGGTGACGATGCGCTCGACCGCCCCCGCGGCCATGAGGAACTCGCCCTCGGTGCAGGTGAGATTGCGCGCGAGCGTCAGGCCGCGCCGTCGCTGCCGGAGGAGCTCGCGCACGAGCGCCATCGGCGTGCGCGAGAACAGGCAGCCGCCGACGGCCAGCGTGTCGCCGTCCCGCACGCGGGCCACGGCGTCCTCCAGGGTCGTGAGCTTCTCGCCGGCGCTCTTCGGCTTCGCCTCGATCCGGCGGCGGGCGGCGACGAAGTCGTGCTCGCGCGGGTTCAGGTGAGGATCTCCCAGCGCGGCTGGTAGCGGTCCAGCTCGCGGAGGGTCCGCTCGTCCATGGGGTGCGGGCGCTCGGGGACCTCCACGCGCTTGTCCTCGCCGCAGAGCGCGGTCGTGAAGTAGCGCTGGCCCGTGTCGTTCGCCATCGTCACGATCGCGGCGAGCTCGGGGCGGCGGCGCGCGAGCTTGAGCGCGGCGGCGACGTTGCAGCCCGTCGAGATACCGCAGAAGATGCCCTCCTCACGCGAGAGCCGGCGCGCCATTTCGACCGACTCCGCCGTGGTCGTCGTGATGACGCCCGAGAGGAGCGAGACGTCGAGGTTGACGGGGATGAAGCCGTCGCCGATGCCCTCGATGCCGTGCGGGCCCCACGCCCGCCGCGCCAGGAGCGCGCACTCGTCGGGCTCGACGGCGTAGAGGCGGACCGCGGCGTCGCGCTCGCGCAGGAAGCGGCCCACGCCCGAGAGCGTGCCGCCGCTCCCCTGGGCGTCCACGAACGCGCCCACGCGGCCGCCGCACTGCTCCCAGATCTCGGGCGCCGTCGTGACGTAGTGGGCCTCGACGTTGTCGGGGTTGTCGAACTGCCCGGGAACCCAGTAGGCGGCCGGATCGGCCGCGCGGATCGCGGTGAGGCGCTGGAGCGAGAGGTCCACGTCGCTCTCGCCGCCGGCCGTGAACACGAGCTCGGCGCCGTAGGCGCGCATGATCTTCTTGCGCTCGTCGCTCATGCCCTCGGGCATGACGATGGTGCAGGGGTAGCCCTTCAGGGCCGCGACGAACGCGCAGGCGATGCCGGCGTTGCCGGTCGAGCACTCCAGCACGCGCATGCCGGCCCTCAGGTCGCCCCGCGCCTCGGCGCGGGCGAACATGTGCAGGTAGATCCGGTCCTTGAGGCTGCCGGTCGCGCCGTACCACTCGAGCTTGAGGTAGACGGGCGGGGTGAGGCCCGCCGTGACGCGGTTGAGACGGACCAGCGGCGTGCGGCCGACGGCGTGCGCGATCGAAGGCAGGGCCAGATGGTGGGCGTCCCAGTGGATCGTCACGGGGACAGCAGTTTACCCGAAACCTCCTACGGTATCTACGCGAACCGGATCCTTCTCACACGATGCCCGACGCGTCGAACGCGGCCGGGATGTGGCGTACCTCGAAGCGCCCGCCGCCGCGCGCGGTGACCGCCACGACATCGAAGCGGCAGTGCGCCTCGGCGATGCGCATCCACTTGAGGTAGTGCTGGGCCAGGCGGATGAGCCGTCGACGCTTCCACCACGAGACCGCGGCGCCGGGCCCGTCGTCCCAGCGCTCCTGCCGGCACTTGACCTCGACGAAGACCCACACCTCGCGGTCGCGGCAGACGATATCGATCTCACCCTGGCGGAGCCGGACGTTCCGCGCGACGATCCGAAGGCCGGCGCGCTCGAGCACGCGCGCCGCGGCTTCCTCCGCCGCGCGACCCAGCAGGTGACGGGGATCTCCCATGCCGAGGATTCTCGTGCGGATGCGCCGTCGTGAAAATGTCCAATGTTTCAGACACCCGCCGCCCCTCCGGCGTGCGGCTCACCCGCCGAGGTAGGCGCGCCGGACGTGGTCGTCGTCGAGCAGGGCCCGCGCCGCGCCCTCCAGGACGATGCGTCCCGTTTCCATGACGTAGCCGCGGTCGGCCATCCGCAGCGCGAGGTACGCGTTCTGCTCGACCATGAGCACCGTGGTGCCGCGCCGGCGGATGTCGGCGATGATCTCGAACGTCGTCTCGACCATGGCCGGCGCCAGGCCGAGCGAGGGCTCGTCGAAGAGGATGAGCCGCGGGCGCGCCATGAGGGCGCGCGCGATCGCGAGCATCTGCTGCTCCCCGCCCGAGAGCGTGCCCGCCATCTGGCGCCGTCGCTCCGCGAGAATCGGGAAATGCGCGCAGACGCGCTCGAGGTCATCCGTGACGGCGCGACGGTCGCGCCGGACGTAGGCGCCCATCGCGAGGTTCTCCTGGACGCTGAGGTGCGGGAAGACGCGCCGGCCCTCCGGGCAGTGGGCGATGCCGGCCCTCAAAATGTCCGCGGGCTCGGCGCCCTGGATGGGCGTGCCGTCAAAGACGATGCGCCCGGCGACGGCCGGCAGGAGCCCCGAGATCGCGCGGAGCGTGGAGCTCTTCCCGGCGCCGTTGGCGCCGATCAGGCAGACGAGCTCGCCGGAGCGCACCAGCAGATCGAGGCCACGGAGCGCCTGGACCGGGCCGTAGGCCGCATGGAGGCCCTCGAGTACCAGGAGCGCGCCGCCGTCAGGCTCGGTCACCGCCCACCCCGAGATACGCGCGGATGACCTCCGGGTGCGTCTGGATCGCGGCGGGCGCGCCCTCGGCGATCACGCGGCCCCCGTTCAGCACGATCACCGTGTCGGAGATGCCCATGACCATCCGCATGTCGTGCTCGACGAGGAGCACGGTCGCGCCCCCGTCGCGGATGCGCCGGATCAGGTCGCTCACGACGGCCTTCTCGGGCGTCGTCATCCCGGCGCCCGGCTCGTCGAGCAGGAGCAGGCGCGGCCCGGCCGCGAGCGCCACGGCCAGCTCGACCCGCCGCTGCTCGCCGTAGGGCAGCTCGCTGGCGATCTCGCTCTGGCGGTGGCCGAGGCCGACGAACTCGACGATGCGATCGGCCTCCGTGGCCAGCCACGCCTCCTCCCGGGCCAGGCGCCGCCGGCCGAGCAGCACCTCGAGGAACCCCGCCGTGCCGCGCAGGTGCAGGCCGATCCGGATGTTGTCCGTCACGCTCAGCGCGGGGAAGACGCTCGTGCGCTGAAAGGTGCGCACGATGCCGCGCCGGGCGATGGCCGAGGGCCGGAGCCCCGCCAGCGTGACGCCCTCGTAGAGGACCTCGCCCCGCGTCGGTCGTATGTACCCGGTGATCGCGTTGAACGCGGTCGTCTTGCCCGCGCCGTTCGGGCCGATGACGCTCGTGATCGTACCCGGCCGGACGTCGAAGCTGACGCCGCCGAGCGCGGCGACCCCCCCGAACCGGACGGCGAGATCGCGGAGCGCGAGGACGCCTGCGTGTTCGATCATTTCACCGCACGGCTCGTCCGTCGAACGGCTTCGGCTCGCACTGCTTTCTCGATCATTTCACTGCTCGCCTCGTCCGTCGGACGGTCTCAGCTCGCACGGCTAGTAACGCCGGGACAATGCCGCGGGGGAGGAAGAACACGAGCGCGACGAGGAGCACGCCGTAGGCGAGCATCTGCCACTGCCAGGAGGTCGCCGCGCGGAGCGCCTCCGGGAGCGCCGTGAAGAGCACGGCGCCCACGATCGGCCCCGCGAGCGTGCCCTTGCCGCCCGCGACGACCATGATGACCATCGTCACCGTGTAGCTGAAGAGGAAGACCTCGGGGCTCACGAAGCGGGTATAGTGGGCGTAGAGGCTTCCCGCCATGCCGGCCATCGCGGCGCTCACGACGGTGGCGAGCACGAGGTAGTGGGTCACGTCCACGCCGACCGATTCGGCCAGCGGCTCGTTCTCGCGGAGCGCCACGAACGCGCGGCCGATGCGCGAGCCGACGAGCCTCCGGCAGACGAGGTAGGCGAGCGCGACGGCCGCCAGGACGAGGTAGTAGTAGGCGGCCTTCGAGCGGAGCGACCAGGGGCCGAGTTCGGGCGCGGGCACGCCGGGGAGCCCCAGCGGTCCGTTGGTGAGCTCCATCCAGTTGATGCTGACGAGCGAGACGACGCCGGCGAAGCTGATGGTCACGAGGACGAAGTAGGCGCCGCGCAGGTTCAGCGCGAGCCGGCCGATGAGCCAGCCGGCCAGGCCGGCCGCGACGGCGGCGCCGGGGAGCGCCAGCCAGAACGACAAGTCGAGCCTGAGCGCGAGGAGCGCAGAGGTATAGGCGCCGATGCCGAAGAAGGCCGCGTGGCCGAGCGAGAGCTGGCCCGTGTAGCCGAGCAGCAGGTTCAGCGAGAGCGCCAGCACGCCGAAGATCCCCGCCATGATGACGACGTGCAGGAAGTAGGGGCTCGCGAGCCAGTAGGGCAGGGTGAGGGCCGCGAGCGCGGCGACGGCGCGGCCGGCTCCCCTCATCCGATTCGCTCGGATCGGCCGAACAGGCCGCCCGGCCGCAGCAGGAGCACGACGATGATGATCACGAAGCCGACGGCGTCGCGGTAGCCGGAGGAGACGTAGCCGGCGCCCAGCTCCTCAGCGACGCCGAGCAGGAGACCGCCGAGGGTCGCGCCCGGCAGGTTGCCGAGGCCGCCGAGGATCACGACCGAGAACGCCTTCAGCGACGCCAGGTCCCCCATCGACGGATACGCCAGGAAAATCGGTCCCAGCAGCGCGCCCGCCGCCGCGGCGAGCCCGGAGCCGAAGGCGAAGGTGGCGGTGTGGATCCGCTCGATCTTCACGCCCATGAGGGCCGCCGTCTCGGCGTCCTGGAACGTGGCGCGCATCGCACGGCCGAGGCGCGTCATCTGGATCAGGACGTACGAGGCGGCGATGAGACCGCCCGCGAGGCCGAGCACGAACAGCCGGAGCGGTGCGATCGAGACCGGCCCGAGCACGAGCGGCGCCGTCGGGAACGGATGGGGGATGGACTTGGCGACACCGCCCCAGACGAGGAGCTCCCCGTTCTGCATCGCGATCCAGACGCCGATCATCACGAGCATGGTCGTGTCGATGGACTCGCGGCGGAGCGGACGCAGGAGGGAGACCTCGCAGAGCGCGCCGAGCGCGGCCCCGCAGGCGATCGCGGCCAGGACGGCCACGAAGAAGTTGGCGCCGGCGAGGCCGAGGGCGGCGAACGCCGCGTACGCGCCCAGCGTGTAGAACTCGCCGTGCGCGAAGTTCACGACGTTCATGAGGCCGAAGATCAGGGTGAGGCCGATGCCCAGCAGGGCATACGTCCCGCCGAGCACCAGGCCGTTCAGCAGGTGCTGAAGGAGCTGCTCCATCCTGCGCGCGCGGCGGCTACTTCTTCGCGAGGAAGTCCGGCAGCGCCACCTTGCCGTCGCGGATCTGGACGACGAAGATGCTCGGCTGGCTCTGGCCGCTTTCCTTGCCCGCCGGGCCGTCCTTCTCGAACTTGATCGGCCCGTTGACACCCATCAGGCTGACCTTCCAGAGCGCGTCGCGGATCGCCTTGGGCTCGTCCTTGCCCGCCACTCTGACGGCCTCCGCGATCGTGGCGATGCCGTCGTGGCCGCGGAAGCCCTCCGTGAGGCCCTCGAACGGATGCCCGCGCTTGCCCCACTCGTCCACGAACGCCTTCGCGAGCTTGCCGTCGGGCATCGCCTCGGGGAACCAGGGCATGAAAAAGACGATGTGGTAGCTGCCCTCGGCCGCGGCGCCCGCCTGCTTGATGAGCTGCGTGGGCGACGAGCTGCCGCCCGTCGTGACGACTTTGCGCGCGAGCCGCTGCTCCTGCGCCTGCTTCAGCACGAGCGTGATCTGCTCGACGGCCGTGGTGAGGAAGAGCGTGTCGCCGCCGGCGGCCTTGATCTTGGTGAGCTGGGCGTTCATGTCGGTCGCCGACTGGTCCATGAACTCGGCGGCCCCGACCGCGACGCCCTTCTTCTTGAGCATGTCGCCGAACGCGCCGATGGCGCCGCGCCCCCAGTCGGTGTTGACGGCCAGGAAGTCGGCCTTCTTCACCCCGAGCTTGTCCACGTAACGCTCGAGCCCGAGCGCCTCCATCTCGGAGGGCGGGCTGATGCGGAAGATCCACGGATTGCCCCGCTTGGTGACGGTCGACGCGCTCGAGGTCTCGACGACCATGGGCACGCCGTACTCCTCGAGCTTCGGCATCGCGGCCAGCGTCATCGAGCTGCCCCAGGCGCCCATGATCGCGGGCACCTTGTCGCGGACGATGAGCTTCTCGGCCGCGCTCGCCGCCTCCTTCGGGTCGGACTTGTTGTCCTCGATGACCAGCTCGATCTTGCGGCCGCCGACGCCGCCCCGCGCGTTGATCCAGTCGCGCGCGATCTCGGCGCCCATCCGGACATAGTTGCCCGACGCGGCGACGGGCCCGGAGAGGGGCTGGATGACACCGATCTTGATCGGCGCCTGCGCTTCCACGAGCATCGAGGCCGCGAGCGTCACGGCCGCGATGAGAGCCGCCGAGATTGCCCATCGTCTGGTCATCGAGAGCCTCCTGCGCAATTGTGAGGGTTCGCAGGGAGGATAGCGCAGTCTTGGAGCCGTGGGAAGCCGGGCGCGCCCCTCTCGTACCGGGGCCCGCACGTCGTGGTGTATAGTCGCGCCCGGGCCGGGGAGGGCGGATGGGCGCGAAATACTTCGGCGCGGCGGTCAGGCGGCGGGAGGACCCGCGGTTCCTGCGGGGCGAGGGCCGCTACGTCGACGACGTGGCGCTCCCGGGGATGCTGCACGCGGCGTTTCTGCGCTCGCCCCACGCCCACGCGCGGATCGCCGCGATCCGCGCGAAGGCGGCGCGCGCGCTGCCGGGCGTCACCGCCGTCTTCACGCACGGAGACCTCGAGCGCTGGATGAAGCCGCTGCCGCTGTTCGGCGCGGCGCCGCCCGGCCTCGCCGCGGCGATCAGGTTCGACGTGCGCCAGGCGCCCCAGTTCGCCCTCGTTCGGGACCGTGCGCGCCACGTGGGTGAGATCGTCGCGATGGTCGTCGCGGAGAGCCGCGCGCGGGCCGAGGACGCGGTGGGGCGGATCGAGGTGGAGTGGGAGCCGCTGCCGGCCGTGGTCGACATGCTGGCGGCCGCCGAGCCGGGCGGACCGCTCGTCCATGGTGACTGGGGGACGAACGTCGCGATCGCCTTCACCCACGCGATCGGCGACCCGGACGCCGCCTTCGCGCGGGCCGACGTCGTCCTGCGCGAGACGTTTCGCATCCAGCGCTACGTCGGCATGCCGCTCGAGTGCCGCGGCGTGGTCGCGGCCCTGGACCGCCGCGACGGCTCGCTCACGACGTGGAACTCGACCCAGGTCCCGCACTTCGTCCAGCAGGGGCTCACGACGGCCCTCGGCCTGCCGCCCCACAAGATCCGCGTCGTCGCGCCCGACCTCGGCGGCGGCTTCGGCACGAAGGCCTCGGGCTACCCCGAGGACGCGCTCGTTCCGATCGCCGCCGTCGTGCTGAATCGCCCCGTGAA
>JBGQEL010000131.1:0-11345 GCA_041496385.1 Methylomirabilia bacterium
CCGCGCGCGATGATGCCGCGCAGGATCTCGCGCGTGCCGCCGCGCAGCGAGAACGACGGCGCGTTCTGCGTGAGATAGCCGAGCGTCTGCTGGAGGTAGCTGCCGCTGTCGATCGTCGGCTCGAGCCCGACGAGGGCGTGGACGGCCTCGGGCACCTCTTGCTCGAACGTGGTCCCCACGTCCTTCACCACGGCGGCCTCGAGGTTCGGGTTCTCGCCCGCCTCGAGCATGACGGCGACTGAGAGCGACATCTGGCGGAGCGTCGCGAGCTGCGCGACGAGGTGACCGAGCGTGGCCGCCGCGCGCTCGCCCGGCGCCTTGCCGACCTCGCGGATCAGCTCGAGGATCAGCGCGATGCTCGACAGGTAGCGCTCGGGCCCGCTCCGCTCGAAGGCCAGCTCGGTGCCGACCTGCTTCCAGCCCGCGCCCTCCTCGCCCACGCGCATGTCCTCCGGGACGAACGCGTCCTCGAAGACGACCATGTTGAAGTGGTGCGAGCCGCGGAGGTCGATGATCGGGTTGATCGTGATCCCCGGCGACGTCGTGTCCACGAGGAACTGCGTCAGCCCCTCGTGCTTCTTCGCCGGATCGTGGTGCGTGCGGAAGAGCGCGATCATGAAGTCGGCGCGGTGCGCGTTGCTCGTCCACACCTTGGTGCCGTTCACCTTGTAGCCGCCCGCGACGCGCTCGGCCCGCGTGCGCAGGGAGGCGAGGTCGGAGCCCGAATCGGGCTCGCTCATGCCGATCGCGAACGCCAGCTCGCCGCGCGCGATCCGCGGCAGGAAGCGCTCGCGCTGAGCCTCGGTGCCGAAGCGCAGCAGGAGCGGGCCCGACTGGCGGTCGGCGACCCAGTGCGCGGAGACCGGCGCGCCGGCCGCCAGCATCTCCTCGAGGACCACGTAGCGCTCGAGCGCGCTCCGCTCGTGGCCGCCGTAGCGCTTCGGCCAGCGCATGCCGATCCAGCCACGCGCGCCCATCTTCCGGCTGAACTCGCGGTCCCACCCGCCCCACGAGCGCGCTCGCTGGGCCGGCGTGCGCCCGGCCAGCTCGGTCTCCAGGAACGCCCGCACCTCCCGGCGGATCACCGCGGCCTCCGGCGGCAGCTCGCCGAGCGCGAAGTGGAAGGTCGCCATCAGCGGTAGGCCTCGCGCTTGCGCAGCTCGACGAAGACGCCGTGGGCGTCCCCGGGATGCACCCAGGCGATGTCCTTGCCCGCGCGGTGATCGACGCGCGCCCCCTGCGTCTTCAGGCGCTCGACGCTCCCCGGAACGTCCTCGCACTCGAAGCCGACGAGATAGACGCCCTCTCCGTGTTTCGCGAGAAAGCGGCCGACGGCCTTGGCCGGATCGGTCGGCTGGAGCAGCTCGATGTGGCCGATGCCCGTGGGCAGGATGGCGTTCTTGAACCCGAACTCCTTCGACTCGCCGCGCGTGTGCACGGCCAGGCCGAACACCCGCGTGTACCGCTCGACGGCCGTCTCGAGGTCGCGGACCACGACCGACAGCTCGATCACGTTGCCCAGCATGACGTCCTCCCCGTGTATCGCAGCGGATCATACAGTAGAATCGGATGGCTCGAAACCCGGGACGCGGAAGGAGCGCTGGATGGCCACGATGACTGCGCGACCGATCGAGGGACCCGCCGCCTGGCTCGGCTGCGAGCTGGCGCGGACGACCGACTGGATCCGGCCGATCTCCGCGGCCGCGGCGCGTGAGCTGGACGCCGCGCTCCGCGCCGTGCGGGCGCGCGGGCTCGCCTGGCGCGACATGCGGCGCGAGGACTTCCCCGTTCCGGCACTCGCGGAGGAGCTGGCCCAGATCCGCCGCGCGCTGGAGGACGGCCACGGCGTCGTGCTGCTCCGCGGCCTGCCCGTCGAGCGCTACGGAGAAGACGAGCTGCGCCAGCTCTACTGGGGTCTCGGCCTGCACCTGGGCACGCCGCGCTATCAGAACGCGCACGGCGAGCTGATCGGCGAGGTCCGCGACGAGCTGCGCGTCTACGGCACGGTGAACCAGCCGTCCGTCGTCCAGAAGACGGGTGACCCGGTGACCTCGCGCTACAAGGCGCGCACGAGTGGCCCGCTGCGCTTCCACACCGACCGCTGCGACGTCGTGGCGCTGCTCTGCGTGCGGCAGGCGAAGGCCGGCGGCGTCAGCAAGATCGTCAGCACGGTGGCGATCTACAACACGATCCTCGCGCGCCGCCCCGACCTGCACGCGCTGCTCTGCCGGGACTACCATCGCACGCGCGAGGGCGAGGAGCAGGACGGCGAGCACCGCACGTACGCGATGCCCGTATTCGGCCTGCGCGACGGCAAGCTGACGAGCCAGTACTCGCGCACCTTCGTCGAGGCGGCGCAGCGCCTCCCCGACGTGCCCCGTCTGTCGGCCGCCCAGGACGAGGCGCTCGACATGCTCGCCGAGGTCGCGGAGGAGCTCTGTTACGAGATGGAGCTCCTGCCGGGCGACATCCAGCTCCTCAACAACCACGTCGTCTATCATGCGCGGACGGCATTCGAGGACGACCCCGCCGCGAAACGCGACCGGCTCCTCTACCGCCTCTGGCTCTCGATGCCGAACAGCCGCGCGCTCCCCGACGGCTTCGAGAGCCTCTGGGGCAGCATCGCGCCCGGCGCGCTCCGCGGCGGTATCGAGCAGCCCCCGGCCAGGTGAGCGGCGTCCGCACGATGTTCGACAAGCGCCTGGCCGTCTCCGTGCCGGTCGACGGCTGGAGCCTCGCCGAGCACGCCGAGCTGGCGCGCGAGGCCGAGCGGCTCGGCTACAGGGACGCCTGGTCGTTCGAGGCGGACGGCCTCGACTGCTTCTCCCCGCTCGCGGTCGTCGGGCAGGCGACGCGCCTGCGCCTCGGCACGGCCATCGTCAACGTCTTCACGCGCGGCCCGGCCACTCTCGCCTCGTGCGCCGCCGGGATCGCCGACGTTGCGCCCGGGCGCTTCGTGCTCGGCATCGGCGCGGGCTCGCAGCCCATCGTCGAGGCCTGGAACGGCGGCGCCTTCGCCCGGCCCGCAACGCGCGTGCGTGAGATGGCCGAGTTCCTCCGCAAGGCGCTCGCGGGCGAACGGGTCGTGTTCCGGGGACAGACGTTCACCGTCGACGGCTTCAGGCTGACGCGGCCGCCCGAGGCGCCCGTCCCGATCCACGTCGCCGCGCTGCGCCCCGGCATGCTGCGCGTGGCCGGTGAGGTGGGCGACGGCGCGATCCTCAACTGGCTCTCGGTCGAGGACGTGCCGAAGTCCGTCGCCGTCGTGCGCGACGCCGCGCGCAAGGCCGGGCGCGAACCGGCGGCGATCGAGATCACGGCGCGCCTCTTGATCAACATCGACCCGCCCGGGGCCGAGGCCGACGTGGCCGTCCGCCGCCTCGTCACGGGGTACATGAACGTCCCCGTCTACAAGGCGTTCCACGAATGGCTCGGGCGGAGCGCCGAGCTCAAGCCCATGTGGGACGCGTGGGCCGGCGGCGACCGGAAGGGCGCCGTCGCCGCGGTGCCCGAGCGCGTGCTGCGCGACCTGATCGTCCGCGGCACGATGGCCGAGATCGGCGCTCACGTCCGCCGCTACCTCGACGCGGGGATCGACACCGCCTTCCTCCAGCTCTCCACCACGGAGCCGGATCCCAAGCGCAAGCGCGCGCGCCTCCTCGACGCGATTCGCGCGCTCGCGCCGGGCGCGCGCTAGGGACACTCATCGGGCGCCTGCCCTTCTACTACGGCTGGGTCGTCGTCGCTGTCGCCTTCGTCACCATGGCGATCGGCGTCAACGCGCGCACCGCCTTCTCGCTCTTCTTCCCGCCGATCCTCGACGAGTTCGGCTGGGAGCGCGGGCTCACGGCGGGCGCCTTCTCCATGGG
This sequence comes from Methylomirabilia bacterium, assembly GCA_041496385.1. Taxonomy (GTDB): domain Bacteria; phylum Methylomirabilota; class Methylomirabilia; order Rokubacteriales; family CSP1-6; genus AR19. The sequence continues at coordinate 3,870 of JBGQEL010000131.1, forward strand.
CTTCATCGTCTCGGCGCTCTTCGGGCCGCTGCTCGGCAGGCTCATGGATCGCCAGGGCCCGCGGCTCGTCGTCTCGCTGGGCGTTTCACTCATGGGCGCGGGACTCGCGCTGGCGACGCAGATCCGCGAGGTCTGGCACCTCTATGCCACGCTCGGCTTCCTCGTCGCGGGCGGGAGCCTCGGCGCCACCTACACCGGCCAGTCGCTCTACCTGCCGAACTGGTTCGTGCGCCGGCGCGGGCTCGCGATCGGCATCGCGTTCTCGGGCGTCGGCATCGGCTCGATCGTGCTGCTGCCCTGGCTGCAGCGGCTCATCCTCGGCGCGGGCTGGCGGCACGCGTGCCTCGCGATGGCCATCGTCGTCGTCTCCGTGCTGCTGCCGCTCAATCTTCTCTTCCCGCGCCGGCGGCCGGAGGACATCGGCCTCCACCCGGACGGTGACGCCGCCGCCGCCGGCGGCGCCGCGCGCGCCGACAATGTGGTGGACGTCGCGTGGGTGGCGGTGGACTGGACCCTGGCGCGCGCGATCCGGACCGCGCGCTTCTGGTGGGTCGCCCTCGGCTTCGCCACGAGCCTCTTCGCCTGGTACGGCGTACAGATCCACCAGACGAAGTATCTGATCGAGATCGGCTTCGCCCCGACCGTCGCCGCCTACGCGCTCGGCCTGGTCGGCCTCATGGGCGTGGCCGGGCAGATCGCGCTCGGCTATCTCTCCGACCGCGTCGGGCGCGAGTGGATGTGGGCGGTCGGCAACCTGGGCTTCGTCCTCTCGCTCGCGCTCCTGCTGGCGATGCGCCAGCACCCGACGCCCCTGTATCTCTACCTCATGGTTGGGGCCCAGGGACTGCTCGGCTACGGGCTCGCCGCGGTCTTCAGCGCGATTCCCGCCGAGATCTTCCAGGGTCGCAACTACGGGTCGATCTTCGGCGCGCTCACGCTCGCCTCCGTGGGCGGCTCGGGCGTGGGCCCGTGGGTCGTGGGCGCGCTCTACGACCGCACCGGGAGCTACGTCGTCGCGTTCTGGCTCGCGATGGCATGCAGCCTGGTCTCGGCGCTCGCGATCTGGCTCGCGGCGCCGCGCAAAGTCCGCGCCGTCGCCGGCCGCATCCACGCCGTCCGGGCCACCCGCGGTGGCCTTGACGACGGCCGCCGGGCCCGGTAAGGTCCCGAGGCATGTGTGTTGACAACGACTCGCGACCCCCGATTCGCCCGATCGCCGGCGGCTCCGCCGGCGCGCAGGACCTCCGGCTCGTCTCCGCGGACGGCACGCGCTCCATGGCCTACGCGGCGCGCGCGGGCAAGCCCACGGGCGCGGGGATGATCGTCATCCCCGACGTGCGCGGCCTCCACCAGTACTACAAGGACCTGGCCGACCGCTTCGCCGAGGTGGGCGTGGACGCGGTCGCCATCGACTTCTTCGCGCGCACGGCGCCCGGCGACGACCGCGGCGAGAGCTTCGACTTCATGGCCCAGGTGCCGCTGACGACGCCCGAGACCCTCCAGGCCGACATCGCGGCCGCCGCCGCGTATCTCCGGAGTAAGGAAGGCGGTCAGGTGCGCTCGCTCTTCTCGGTCGGCTTTTGCTTCGGCGGGGCGCTCTCCTACCTCCAGGCGGCGAGCGGGCTCGGGTACGCGGGCGGCATCGGCTTCTACGGCTGGCCGCTCGGCCTCCGGCGCTGGCCCGACCGGCCCAAGCCGATCGACGCGGTGCCCCGCTACACCTGTCCCGTGCTGTCGATCTTCGGCGGTGCCGACGAGGGCATCCCGCAGACCGCCGTCGACGAGTTCGACGGCGCCTGCCGGAAGGCGCGCATCAAGCACGAGTTCACGGTCTACCCGGGCGCGCCGCACAGCTTCTTCGACCGCAAGCAGACGGAGTTCGCCGAGGCGTCGGCCGACGCCTGGCGTCGCGCCCAGGCGTTCGTGCGCCAGCCCGCCGCCTGACGCGCGGAAGCCCGCATGCGTCGGGTCGTCCGCACGATGTGCCCGATGAACTGCCACCCGACCCTCTGCGGCATGCAGGTCGAGGTGGAGGACGGGCGCCTGCTCGACGTGCGCGGCGACCCCGAGAACCCCGATAGCCAGGGCTTCCTCTGCATCCGCGGCCAGGCCGCGCGCGAGATCCTGGACAATCCAAGGCGCCTGCTGCATCCGCTCGTGCGCGCGCGGCGCGGCGAGGACTCCTGGCGCCGGGCGAGCTGGGACGAGGCGCTCGATCTCGTCGAGACGCGGATGCGCGCCGCCGGGCCCGAGGCCGTCGGGGCCTGGTCGGGCCACGGCCTCTTCGCCAACAACTACGGCACCCGGATCCACTCGCACCTGCTCCGCCGCTTCGCGAACCTCTACGGCTGCCAGTGGTGGAGCCCGACGATGATCTGCTGGGGTCTCGGCGCCTTCGGCCTGGGCCTCACCGGCGCCCTCGAGACCAGCACCAAGGAGGACATGGGCGCGCACGCGGCGCTCGTCGTCCTCTGGGGCGCGAATCTCGCCAGCCAGCCGAACACCGCGCGCTACCTCGTCGCCGCGCGCCGGCGCGGCGCGGGCGTGGTCGTCGTCGACGTGCGCGAGACCGAGGCCGCCGCCCACGCGGACGACCTGGTGCTCCTCCGGCCGGGGACGGACGCGGCGCTCGCGCTCGGCATGATGCACGTCATCGTCGCCGAGGGGCTGCACGACCGCGAGTTCGTCGCCCGGCACACGCTCGGCTTCGACGCGCTCGCAGCGCACCTGGCCGCGCATGGGCCGGCGTGGGCCGCGGCGGTGACGGGTGTGGCGGCCGAGCGCATCGTGACGCTGGCGCGGCGTTACGCGGCAACGCGGCCGGCGATGATCGTGCTCGGCGGCAGCTCCATGCACAAGGGCAGCAACGGCTGGCAGGGCGCGCGCGCCGTCGGCTGCCTGCCCGCCCTCACGGGCAACCTCGGGGTGCCCGGCGGCGGCTTCGGGCCGCGCCACGGCGGTGCGAGCCACGGTCAGGCGCTCGAGAGCATCGTGGCCCTCGAGCGGCGCCCGCCCCGTGACTGGATCCCGAATCAGATGCCGCGGATCACCGAGGCGCTCGTCGACGGGCGCGTGCGCGCGCTCCTGCTGTTCGGGACCGACATGCTTTCCTCGTTCGCCGACGCGGGCCACCTGGCCACGGGCCTCGCCCGCGCCGACCTGGTGATGAGCTACGACCTCTTCCTGAACGACACCGCGCGGGGCTTCGCCGACGTGGTCCTGCCGGCGACGGCGTGGCTGGAGGAGCTGGGCTGCAAGAGCACGAACACGCATCTCTACCTGATGCCCAAGGTCCTCGAGCCCGCCGGCGAGGCGCGCTCGCCCATGTGGCTGCTGCGCGAGCTGGCGCGGCGCCTCGACGTGCCCGACTTCTTTCCCTGGGCGAGCGACGCCGGGCCGATCGACGCGATCCTCGATCACCCCGCGACAGGCCGCGCGACGGTCGCGGCGCTCGAGGCCGAGGGCGGCATCCGGGCGCTCCGCGTCTCCCACGTCGCGCACCCCGACCGAGCCTTCGCGACGCCGTCGGGCAAGATCGAGTTCTGGTCGGAGCGCGCGCGCGAGCTGGGGCTGCCGCCGCTCCCGGTTCATGAGGACCTGCCGGTCTCGCCCTACCCGCTCGTGTTCCGCCAGGGACGGACGCTCACGCAGTTTCACGGCTTCTACGACCACGGCCGCGCATTGCCGACGCTCGCCGCGGCCGATCCGGAGCCGCGCCTCTGGATCGCCCCGGCCGACGCCGCGGCGCGTGGCGTCGCCGACGGCGTGGCGATCCGGATCTGGAACGAGCGCGGGGAGTTTGCCGGACGCGCGCAGGTGACGGCGCGCGTGCCGCCGGGCACGGTGTGGATGCGCGACGGCTGGGAGGGCCTCAACCGGCTGACCGACGGCCGCGCGGTGCTGCCCGACGCGGCCGTGGACGCTTTCGGCTTCTCGGGCGGCCAGGCGTCGTTCGACGCGCGCGTCGAGGTCGCGCCGTGCTGACCGCGCGGCGTTGACGGCGCCGCGGCCCGGCCGCCCTACGGAATCGTGGCGAGGTACCGCGGCGGGCGACGCGCCTTCGTCGCCTGCTCGAAGGCGTGCGCGAGCCGGATGAGCGTGGGCTCGCTCCAGGCGCGACCCATGAAGGTGATCCCCACGGGGAGGCCCAGCACGTCGCCGGCCGGGACGCTGACCAGCGGGTAGCCCGCCAGCGCGGCGCTCTTGGCGCTGCTGCCGCGGAACAGATCGCCGTTGACGAGGTCGATCTTCCACGCGGGCGTGGTCGTCGGCGCGACGAGCGCGTCGAGCCGTTCCCGCTCGAGGACGGCGTCGAGGCCCTCGCGGCCCGCCAGCCGGCGGCACGCCTCGAGGGCCCGGACGTATTCCTCCTCGGTCAGGGCGCCCTTGGCCTGCGCGCGGACGAGCAGCTCCTGACCGAAGAACGGCAAGTTCTCGCCCGGGTTCCGCGTGTTGAACTCGATGACGTCCTCGAGCGTCCGGACGCGCGCGCCAGGCTCGAGCCCAGCCAGGTACGCGTTGACCCCGGCCTTGAACTCGTAGGCCAGCACGATGGACTCCGACGCCGTGAGCGCGGCGCGGTCGAAGTTCGGGATCGCCACGGGATCGACGACGACGGCGGCCGCCTGCCGCATCACCTCGAGGGCGCGCGTCGCGACCGCGTCGGCCTTCGGGCTGTAGCCGTAGTAGCCCTCGCGGGGCACGCCGATCCGCGCGCCCTTCAGGCCGTCCGCGTCCAGGAAGTGCCTGTAGTCCGTGTGTGACTTGCCCGCGCTCGCCTGCGTGGCGGCGTCGCGCGGGTCCACGCCGACGAGCGCGCCGAGCGTGGTCGCGGCGTCGGCGACCGTCCGTCCGAACGGTCCGACCGTGTCCTGGGTGGCCGAGATCGGGATGACGCCGGCGCGGCTCGTCAGCCCGACGGTCGGCTTGATCCCCACGACGCCGTTGACCCCCGCGGGGCAGACGATCGAGCCGTCCGTCTCGGTGCCGATCGCCACGGCCACGAGGTTCGCCGCGACGGCGATCGCCGAGCCCGAGCTGGACCCGCACGGCGTGCGATCCAGCGCGTAGGGGTTGCGCGCCTGGCCGTTGCGCGCGCTCCAGCCGCTGGACGAGGGCGACGACTTGAAGTACGCCCACTCGCTCATCGACGCCTTGCCCAGGAGCACGGCGCCCGCCTCACGCAGGCGGCGCGCCACGGTCGAGTCCTCGCGGGGGCGCGCGCCGACCAGCGCCCGCGCGCCCGCGGTCGTCTCCGTCGTGTCGGCCGTCGCGATGTTGTCCTTCAGGAGCACGGGGATCCCGTGGAGCGGCCCCCGCGCGCCGCGAGTCCGGCGCTCCGCGTCCAGCGCCCGGGCGATCGCGAGCGCGTCGGCGTTGATCTCCTGGACCGCGCGCAGCGTGGGGCCGCTCCGGTCGATCGCCTCGATCCGCGCGAGATAGATCCGCGTCAGCGCCTCCGCGCTCAGGCGCCCCGACTGCATCGCCGCCTGCAGCGCGGCGATGGTGGCCTCTTCGACGTCTCCGTCCGCGTCCGTCATGGCTCCGGCCGCGAGGATACCACCGGCCAGGAGGCGGTCCCGGTGTGCTATATCTGCCGCATGGCGACTCCCCTTCCGCAGCGCGCCTGGCCCGGGCCGACCCTCGCGCGCGTGCCGTACTGGGTCTACCAGGACGAGGACAACTACCGCGCCGAGCTGCGCCGGATCTTCGAGGGCCCGGTGTGGAACTTCGTGGGGCTCGAGTCCGACGTCGCGCGGCCTGGCGACTATCGCGTCACCTTCGTCGGCGAGATGCCGGTGATCGTGGTGCGCGACCGTGACGGCGCCGTGCACGCCTTCGAGAACCGCTGCGCCCATCGGGGCGCGCTGATCGCGCTGGACGACGGGGGCACGGTCGACCGGCACTTCCAGTGCGTCTATCACGCGTGGAGCTACGACCTCCAGGGCAACCTCGCAGGCATCGCGTTCGAGAAGGGCTCCAACGGCCGCGGCGGGATGCCCGAGAGCTTCTGCAAGGCGGAGCACGGGCCCCGCAAGCTCCGGACGGCGATCGTGTGCGGCCTGGTCTTCGCCAGCCTCTCGCCGGACGCGCCGCCGATCGAGGCGTATCTGGGCGCCGAGGTGGGCGCCCGCCTCGCGCGCGTGCTCTGCCGGCCCGTCGAGGTGCTCGGCCGCTTCGTCCAGGCGCTGCCGAACAACTGGAAGCTCTACGTGGAGAACGTGAAGGACACCTACCACGCGAGCCTGCTGCACGCGTTCTTCGGCACCTTCCGCATCACGCGCCTGACCCAGGGCGGCGGCGTCCTCGTGAGCCCCGACGGCGGGCATCACGCGAGCTACACGATCGACCGCGCGGACGACCGCGGGAGCTCCGCCTACCGCGAGCAAGGTATCCGCTCGGAGAAGAAGGGCTACCGGCTCGCCGATCCGAGCCTGCTCGACGCGGTGGACGAGTTCGGCGACGGCGTCCAGCTCCAGATCCTCACGGTGTTCCCGAACCTCGTCGTTCAGCAGATCCAGAACTGCCTCGCGGTGCGCCAGGTCCTGCCCAAGGGGCCGCACGCGATGGAGCTGCACTGGACCTACTTCGGCTTCGCCGACGACTCGGCCGAGATGCGCCGCCGGCGGCTCAGACAGGCGAACCTCGTCGGGCCCGCGGGCTACGTGTCCATGGAGGACGGCTGCGTGGGCGGCTTCGTCGAGCGCGGCGTCGCCGCCGCGGGGGACGAGCTGTCGGTCGTCAACATGGGCGGCGAGGGCGCCGAGTCGCAGGACACGCGGGCGACCGAGGCTTCGGTCCGCGGCTTCTGGAAGGCCTACCGGCGCTACATGGGCTGCTGAGGTGGGCGCCGCCACCGCGGGCCTCCTCCCGCTCGTCGCCCAGCTCAACGCCGACTACGCGCGGGCCATCGACGACGACCGGCTGGAGGACTGGCCGGGCTTCTTCGTCGAGCGCTGCGTCTACAAGATCACCTCGGCGGACAACTATCGGCGGGGCCTCCCGGCCGGCATCGTCTACGCCGACTCGCAGGGCATGCTCCGCGACCGCGTCGCGGCGCTGCGCGAGGCGAATATCTACGAGCGCCAGGCGTACCGCCACGTGATCGGGCTGCCCGCGATCCTCGGCGAGGCCGACGGCGCGGTGCGCGCCGAGGCGCCGTTCCTCGTCGTGCGCATCGTGCGTGGGGGCGCGATGGATCTCTTCGCCACGGGCCGGTACCTGGACACGCTGGTCGACGACGGCGGGGCGCTGCGCTTTCGCGAGCGCCTCGTGGTGTGCGACAGCAGCCGCATCGACACGCTCCTCGCGATTCCGCTCTAGCCCGGACTGTTCATGAACGATCACACGCGAGACGGACGGGTCCTGGCGTCGCGGGCTGGGCTCGCGCTCCGGCTCCGTCACCCACTCGCTCGATCGCAGCTCTTCGAGCTGCGGACGGGACTCGGGGGGCCCACTTCGCCGGCTGCGCGAGCC
>JBGQEL010000132.1:0-11251 GCA_041496385.1 Methylomirabilia bacterium
CGACGCGCCGGTGGCGCGGCTGGCGGCCGGGGAGAAGCAGAAGGTCGAGATCCTGAAGCAGCTCTACCTGCGGCGGCGCTTCATGGTCCTCGACGAGCCGACCTCCGTGCTCACGCCCGCGGAGGCCGACGAGGTGCTGGGCATGCTCCGGGCGATGACGCGCGAGCACGCGGTCACCGTCCTTATGATCACGCACAAGCTCCGGGAAGTGATGGCGTTCGCGGACACCGTGTCGGTCCTGCGGCGCGGCGCGCTGGCCGGGACGGGCCGCGTGGCGGACCTCACCCCCGCGGCGCTGGCCGAGATGATGGTCGGCACGCGCGACATTCCCACCGCGCACGCCGGGAAGCGCCCCTTCGTGGAGGCCGGCGGCGCCCCGCGGCTCGTCATCCGCGATCTCGTGGTCGAGGACGACGCCGGGCTTCCCGCGGTGGAGCGCGTCAGCCTCGACGTGCATCCGGGCGAGATCGTCGGCGTCGCCGGCGTCTCGGGCAACGGCCAGCGCGAGCTCGTCGAGGCGCTGATCGGCCAGCGCCGGCCGGTCGCGGGCGACGTCTCCGTGGACGGGCAGCCCTATCGCGCCAGGCGCAGCGAGATCCGCGCCCGCGCGGCCTTCAGCCTGCCGGAGGAGCCGCTCCGGAGCGCCTGCGTGCCGGGCATGAGCGTGGCCGAGAACATGGCGCTCCGGAACTTCGATCGGGCGCCGCTCGCCGCGGGCCCGTGGCTCAAGCGCGGCGCCATGCGCGAGCAGGGCGAGCGCTGGATCGCCGACTTCAAGGTGAAGGCACAGGGCCCGGACGCGCCGATGCTGACGCTGTCCGGCGGGAACGTGCAGCGGGCGGTGCTGGCCCGGGAGCTGTCCGAGCGCGTCTCGGTGCTCATCGCGGCCAATCCGGTGTTCGGGCTCGACTTCGCCGCCGTGGCGGAGATCCACGACCGGATCCTGGCCGCGCGCAACGCGGGCGCCGCCGTGCTCCTGCTGAGCGAGGATCTCGACGAGCTGCTGGAGCTCTCCGACCGGATCGTGGTCATGTGCGACGGCCGCATCGTGCACGAGACGCCGGCCGCGGGCGCCGACATCGCCGTGATCGGCCGCGCGATGGCCGGCCACCACGCGGGCGCGCCGACTTCCTAGCCTGGGCTATTCATGAACGACCACGCGCGAGGCGGACGGGTCCTGGCGCCGGGGGCTGTGCCCGCGCCCCGGCTCCGTCACCCACTCGCCCGATTCGCAGCTCTTCGAGCTGCGGACGGGACTCGGGGGTCCCACTTCGCCGGTTGCGCGGGCACAGCCCCCGGCGCCACCCGTCCGACATCGAGATTCTCGTTCGTGAATAGTCCAGCGCAGGCGGCCCGGCGCGGGGCGTGTGTTAAGCGGCGGCGAGTCCGCCCCAGAGCGCGGGCAGGCGCGCCAGCGCTGCGGCGGGCAGGGGCCCCTTCGCGACGCAGGCGGCGGCGTACTCGAGGTGCTCGAGGTTCGAGTAGCCGAGGAGCACGATCGAGACGGCGTTGGACGTGAGGGCGAAGCGGAGCGACGCCTCCACGAGACTGCCCGCGTGGCCTTCCTCGACCAGGGCGGACAGCGCGCGGGCCCGACGGACGTCGGTCGCGTAGTCCGGGCCCGAGGAGATGGGCTCGACCGACGGCGCCGCGTTCGGGTGGCGTGCTTCGGCGCCGCTCAGCGCGCCGGCCGCGAGGACGCGGATCACGATCGCGCCGACGCCGCGCGCCTGGCAGCGCGGCAGCAGCCGGCCGAAGTCCTGCGCCGGGAACCCCGCGGGCACCTCGTGGGCGGCGCTCGGATTCAGAAGGTTGAAGCAGACCTGGGCGGTGTCGATCGCGCCCGCGTCGATCACGCGGAGCAGCGCCGCGGTGTCGCCCAGCGCCGTGATGCCGAAGAGACGCGTCTTGCCCTGCGTCACCAGCTTCTGGAGGGTCGGCACGATCACGTCGAGGACGTCCGTGGCGGAGACCGCGCGGTCGCGCCGGTCCACGGCGACGAGATTGTGGAGCTGGAGGAGATCCACGCGCTCCATGCCGAGCCGGCCCAGGCTCTCGTCGAGCGAGCGCCGGATGGCCCCCGGCAGGTCGCCGAGCTCGGCGGGTGGGATGCGGAACTTGGTCCCCACGTACACCTCGGCCTTCAGCGCGCGGAGGGCCTCCCCGAGGTGGCGCTCCGACAGGCCGTCGCCGTAGAGTGGGGCGGTGTCGAAGTAGTTGATGCCCAGCTCCAGCCCGCGGGCGACGGCGCGCTCGCGGTCCGCGGGCGCGCCGCGGACCATCAGGCCGCCGACGGCCCCGCAGCCGAAGCCGAGCGCCGAGACGCGCAGTCCCGAGCGTCCGAGCGTGCGGTAGTCCATTCTGGGCTTGGCGGCCTTCTCCTTACTGCCAGTTGATGAGGGCCTTCACGCGCGGATACTCCGGCGCCTTGCCCTCGACGTCGACGATGCGCAGGCTGTGGTCGGGCGCCTCGAGCAGCAAGTTGTTGTTGCTGTAGGCCACGAGCTTGCCCCAGGCCTTCGGGATGCTCACCTCGTACTTGGCCGCGGAGGTCTGCGCCTGCGCGGGGTCGGGTCCCGAGATCCACGGACGAGCGGCGAGCGCGACGAGCGCAATGGCGATGACGGTGAGCACGGTCTTCGTGTAGCGATCGATGGTCATTGGCGATCCTCCTGGCATCATCCTTATCACGAAGTACACTACCGGCACCACAGGAGGGACACCCATGCGACGGATCGGACCGGCACTCTCGGCGGCGGCACTGGCGCTCACGCTCGGCGCGGCGTCGGCGGCCGACGCGCAGCAGCTCGAGGCCAACAAGAAGGCGGTGGTGGAGTTCTACGAGAAGGCGATCAACCAGAAAGATTTCGACGCCGCGTCGAAGTACCTGGGCGCCCGCTACACGCAGCACAACCCAAACGCCCCCGACGGCCCCGAGGGTCTGAAGGCGTTCCTCGGCTTCCTGCGCGAGAAGTTTCCCAACAGCAAGAGCGAGATCAAGCGGGTGTTCGCCGAGGGCGACTACGTGATCCTGCACGTCCACGCGGTCCGGGAGCCGGGCACGCGCGGCAGCGCGATCGTCGACATCTTCAAGCTCGAGGGCGGCAAGGTTGTCGAGCACTGGGACGTCGTCCAGCCCATTCCCGAGAAGGCGGCGAACGCGAACGGCATGTTCTAGCTGGAGGTCCGGCGCGGCGGGCGCGGGCGGGAGGGGCCAGCGAGACCACGCGGCACGCGTGCGCTACTCCGTATCGGCTGGGCTCCATCCGGGCGCGCTACGCCCGCCGCCGCGCTGCCGGTGGTCATGATCATTCGATGAGCTGATCTGCCCGCAGCAGCAGCGACTGCGGGATCGTGAGGCCGAGCGCTTTCGCAGTCTTGAGGTTGATGACCAGCTCAAACCTCGTGGGTTGCTCGATGGGAAGGTCGGCGGGCTCCGCGCCCTTGAGAATCTTGTCGGCGTAGCTGGCGAGCCGAAAATGCGCGTCGCGCTGACTCGCTCCGTAGCTCATCAACCCTCCCGCGTCGGCATACTCGCGCCAGCCGAACATCGACGGCAGCCGCTGTACGATGGCGAACTTGGCAAGGGTGACGCGGTTCGTCATCGTCGCACCTTCAGGAAAGACGACCATCGCGTCCGGCTGCGCGCGTCGCACTGTCTCGAGCGCCTTGTCGAGCTCTGGGCTCGTTCCGAAGGGGGACTGCGAGAAGGCAACGTAGATGAGCTTGATCCGGAGCGTCTGAGCGGCAGTCTCGGTGGCGTGCAACTCCGACTTCTCCCCGGGATGGTCGGTATTCGACAACGCAACGAGCGAGCGCAGGCGAGGCACGGCTTGCTTGAGCAGTTCCACTCGCTTGCCCGCGACGTCGAGCGAAAGGAAGGTGCTGCCGGTGAGGTTGCCGCCGGGCCGCGACAGACTCTTCGCAAGACCCGCCTCGACGGGATCGCCGCTTATGACGAAGACGATTGGAATGTCCTTGATCTCCCGCGCCGCACGGACCGCCGTGAGACTGGCGACGATCAGGACGACGTGTGACTGTGCCAACTCCGCCGCTCCGGCGCGGAGCGCCTCCAAGTTTCCGTGAGCGTGTCGAATCTCGAGGACGATGTTCTGGCCTTCGACGTAGCCCAGCTTCCGCAGGCCTTCGCGAAATCCCTCAAGGAATGGATCGGGCTCCGATCCTGCGGACAGCCAGCCCACGCGAGGCAGCGTCGGTGCCTTCTGGGCGTGCGCAGGCGACGGTAGGAGTGTGGTGACGAGGCCGATGAGCACCGCGCGTCGGCCCACGAATTGTTCGCGCGCGATCAGAGGCGCCCAATCGACACCAAGGTCCGCGTGCTGACTGAGCACCGCGGCTATCTTCCGCCAGCCGTCGATCCGGCGCAACGTTAGCTCGGATCCCGGCAGGTGAAGCTCGCGGCGTCGTCGGCGCTGCCCGTGCCGTTGTAGCGGGCGACCTGGGGGTAGGGGCAGAGCGGCCGGGTGCGCGTGACCTGGCCCTGCTCGACGCGTGCGGCGGGGAGGCTCTGCGGCGCCGTGCCGTTCTCCACCCAATTGATCAGGGCGCTCATCGCGTCGAACCGGTCGGTGCCGACGCCGCCGCGGCAGTGGAACATGCCGGGGACCATGAACAGCCGGAAGAAGTCCCGCGTGCCCGGTCCGTTTGCCGCCAGGGCCTTCTCGTAGTAGTCGATCCCCATGAACGGCGTCAGGGCCGGATCGGCCCAACCGAAGTACATCAGCAATTTGCCGCCGCGGCTGCGGAACGCCGAGAGGTCCGGATCGGTGGCGTTGAGTAGCCGGCGGATCTCGCCCGTACGCGCCGGGTCCCGGTCGAAATCGAAGGTCTTCCAGTCGTAGCCCGGGTCGGCCTTGGGGAAGGCCATGTACTTCATGAACGACTCCGGGAAGGCGAGCTGCAGCGCCTTGCCGCCGCTTCGGCCCACGATCCAGAGATCCCAGCCGCTCGACGGCTGCGGCGCGCCGAAGGACGAGAGCCCGACCTTCTCGGCGCCGAGGGGCATCCCGAAGAAGTACGGCCGGCCGTTGCTGACGGGGCCGCCGTAGATCCGTCCGAGCGCCACGGCCTGCGCCTCGGTCACGCAGGTCGCCGCGTCCTGACCCGCGGCGCATTTCGGCAGGTCACGCACCGGGTCGAAGGGGCAGCGGCGTGGATCGTCGATGACGCCGTCGGCCAGACCGTCGGCGGCGTCGCACTTCGCGTAGATCCTGTCGGCCACGATCTTCAGGGTGTCCAGCGTGATCGGCGCCGCGTCGAGCGCGCGCGAGAGCCAGAGGCCGAGGATCGTCGTGTCCACGAAGTTCAGCACCGGCGCGCCCGCGACGATGCCGTCGAAGTCCGCCGGGAAACGCTGCGCCGACATGAGCCCCTGACGCCCGCCCGTCGAGCAGCCGTCCCAGTAGGAGTAGGCGACCGGCCGGCCGTAGTAGCGTGCCGCCAGGCGCTTGGCCGTGTCCGAGGTCAGATGGACGGCGCGAAAGGCGTAGTCGATCACCTTCTGCGGATTGTTCAGGGCGAAGCTGGCCAGCGTCTCCTGCGCGGCATCGTGTCCCGTGTTGGTCGTCGCGCTCACGAACCCGTGGCGCAGGGCGCTGGCGCGCAGCGCGGCGCGCGTCGCCGTGTCCGGCGACTCGCCCGCGAAGCCGCCGTTACCGTTCATGTAGAAGCGGCGGTTCCAGGCGATGGGTAAGTTGACCTCGAAGCGGACCTCCGGAACGATCATGCCGCTCACGCGGCAGTGCTCGGGCACGCCGTCCGCCGCGGCGACGATCTCGGCCGCCAGGATCGAGACGCTGCCGGCGGTCATGTCGCGCAGCTCGCGGCAGGCGAGCTGCGGCCTGACCGTGGCCTGGGAGAAGTTCAGGGGCGACTTCGCAGCGTCGGTGAAGCTGTAGCCGTTCTGCGCCGCCACGGGCGCGGCGGGCGCGAGCGCGGCGAGCGCCGCGACGAGGAGCGAGACGATTCGTGCGCGTGTCACGGCTCAGCCTCCGTCGCCGGTCAGGCCCGCCGCCGCGATCCCGGCGAGGGCGCAGGCCTCGTCCTTGTCGGAGGTGTCGCCGGAGATCCCGACGGCGCCGATCACCGCCCCGCCGGCGTCGCGGATGAGCACGCCGCCGGGCACGGGGACCATCCGCCCCTCGGACACCGGGCCGAGCGCCGCGAAGAACGACGGGGCCTGCGGCTGCTCGGCGACCCGCTTGGCGAGCGCGCGCGTGCCGACGCCCATGCCGAGCGCGCCCCAGGCCTTGGCGATGGCGATCTGCGGGCGGACGATGCCCGCGCCGTCCTCGCGCGCGAACGCGGTCAGGTGCCCGCCCGAGTCGAGAACCGCCACCGCCAGGGGCGCGCAGGCCGTCTCGCGCCCCTTGCGGAGCGCGGCGTCCACGATCGTCGTCGCCTGCTTCAGACTGACTCCCGCCACGTCGCGTCTCCTCTCGCTAGGGCCGCATGGGATGCGTCGACGGGCCGGGCTTGCGCAGCGGCGCCGTCAGGTTGGCGAACTCGCAGAGGAGCGGCCGCGTCTCGCGCGGGTCCACGATCTCCTCGATCCAGAAGGTCTCGGCCGAGCGGAAGGGGGAGCGCAGCTTGTTGAGGCGGTCCTCGATCTCCGTCATCTTCGCCTTCGGGTCGGGGGCCGCGTCGAGATCGGCGCGGTAGGCGGCCTCGATCCCGCCCTCGAGCGGCAGCGAGCCCCAGCGGCCCGAGGGCCAGGCGTAGCGCATGCAGTAGCGGCTCTGGTTGCGGTGGGCGGCGCCGGCGACGCCGAAGGAGTTTCGCACGATCACCGCGCACCAGGGGATCGTCGTCTGCCACATCGCCGCCATCGCGCGTACGCCCTGCTTGATCGTGCCGGTCTTCTCGGCGTCTAGGCCGATGAGGAAGCCCGGGCAGTCGACGAGGTAGACGACCGGCAGGTGGAAGGTCTGCGCGATGTCGATGAAGCGCTCGACCTTCTGGCAGGTGTCGGCCGGCCACGTGCCGCCGTAGAAGTACGGATCGCTCGCCATCAGCGCGACGGGCCAGCCGTCGAGCCGCGCGTAGCCGGTGATGACCGAGCGGCCGTAGAGGGGCGCCACCTCGAAGAACGAGCCCTGGTCGACGACCGACTCGACGATGCGGCGCATCTTGTACGGCTTGCGCGGGTCGTGCGGGATCGCCTCGAAGAGCCATGGATCGCGGCGCCCGGGATCGTCCCCACGCGGGCCGCGCGGCGGCACGTCGTCGATGGACGACGGCAGGTACGAGAGGAAGCGCCGGGCGCGCGCGAAGGCCTCCTCCTCCGTGTCCACGGCGTCGTCGACGGCGCCCGCCTTGAGCTGGATCTCCCAGCCGCCGAGCTCGTTCTTGGTGAGCTTCTGGCCGAGGCGCTCGACGACCGGCGGGCCGGCGACGAAGAGCGCCGACTTGTCCTTGATCATGATCGAGTAGTGCGCCGCCGCGAGGTGCGCCGCGCCGAGGCCCGCGACCGAGCCGAGGCCCAGCGCCACGCGCGGGATGGCGCCCATGTTGGCGACGACCCACTCCCAGCCGTCGACCCCCGGGACGTTGGCGCGGCCCGTCGTCTCGATCGTCTTCACCGAGCCGCCGCCGCCCGAGCCCTCGACGAGCCGGATCAGCGGCAGGCGCAGGTCGTGCGCCATGCGCTCGCACTGGTTGTGCTTGCCCTTGATCGTCGCGTCCGCGGAGCCGCCCCGCACCGTGAAGTCGTCGCCGCCGATGACGACGGGCCGGCCGTCGACCTCGCCCCGGCCGAAGACGAAGTTCGAGGGCGTGAAGCCGGCGAGGTCGTTCTTCGCGTCGTAGTGCGCCCGCCCGGCGATCTTGCCGATCTCGTGGAAGGTGTCCGGGTCGGCGAGCTTCGCGATGCGCTCGCGGATGGTGAGCCGTCCGCCGTCGTGCTGCCGCTTGATCCGCTCGGGGCCGCCCAGCTGGTCCGCCAGCTCCTCGCGCCGCCGCAGCTCGTCCATTTCCGATTGCCAGTCCATCCGGGGTCCGTCCTCCGTCACGCGCGCGGCCCGCGTCCGGCGCCGATCGCGCCGGCGCGGCGCAGCGCCGCGATCTCCGCGTCGCCGAGTCCGAGCTGCTCGCGCAGCACCTCGTCCGTGTGCTCGCCGAGCCGGGGCGCGGGCGCGCGCACGCCGCCGGGGGTCTCGGACAGGCGGACGGGCGGGCCGACCACGCGCACCGTGCCCGCGGTCGGGTGCTCGCACGGGACGAGCACGCCGCGCGCCCGCACTTGCGGATGGTCGACGACGCGGTCGATGGTATTGATGGCGCCCATGGGGATGCCCGCCGGCACGAGCACGGCTTCCCACTCCGCGTACGTCTTCGTGAGGAAGATCGCCTGGAGCCGCGCGACGAGCGCCGCGCGGTTCTTCACGCGCGCGGCGTTGTCCTGGAACAGGGGATCGTCGGTCATCTCCGGCGCGCCGATGAGCGGGCAGAAGTCCTTCCAGAGCTTCTCGCTGCCGACCGCGAGCGCCAGGTCCTGCGTCTTCGTGCGGAACGTCTGGTAGGGCAGGAGCGCCTTGTAGGCGGTGCCCATCGGCCCCGGGACGGCGCCGTCGGCGAGGTAGGCGACCACCAGGGACTGCAGCAGGCCGAGCTGGCCCTCGAGCATCGAGACGTCCACGTGCTGGCCGCGCCCCGTCTTCTCGCGCGCGCGCAGCGCCGCCATGATGCCGAAGGCGGCGTACATGCCGGCCGTCATGTCTGCGATGGAGACGCCGCAGCGCACGCCGCGCCCGCCCTCCTCGCCCGTGACGCTCATCATCCCGCTCTCGGCCTGCACGATCAGGTCGAGGGCGGCGCGGTCGCGGTACGGCCCGGTCTGGCCGAAGCCCGAGACCGAGCAATAGATGATGCGGGGGTTGCGGGCGCGTCCGGCCTCGTAGCCGAGGCCGAGCTTGTCGAGCACGCCCACCCGATAGTTTTCCAGCACCACGTCGGCGCGCTCGAGCAGCCTGAAGAACAGCGCGCGGCCCTCGGCGTGCTTGAAGTCGATCACCACGCTCCGCTTGTTGCGGTGCAGGCTGACGAAGTAGGACGGCTCGGTGCCGTAGAAAGGTGGGCCCCACGCGCGCGCGATGTCGCCCGACGGCGGCTCCACCTTGATGATCCGCGCGCCGAAGTCGCCGAGCATGGTGGACGCGAACGGCCCCGCGAGCGCGTGCGACAGGTCGAGGACCGTGACGTCGTCGAGCGGCAGGACGCTCACGTCAGATCTCCGAGTATCCGCTGCCGCGGGTCTCGACACCGCGCCCCCTGCCCTCGGTCACCCAGCCGAATTCCTTCAGGATCTGCTGGCTGTAGGTCACGCGTCCGGTCACCCGGTCGAGGGCCTCGGTCGCGAGCAGGAGCGCCGCCTTCGCCATGAGCTCCGGCGGCTCGCCGCGCGGGTCGTCCATGCTCGTCACGAGACGGTGGTAGACGGTGCCGGGCGTGGGCACGACCTGCGAGGGCGACACGCACGTGACCGACACGCCGTGCGGGTAGACCTCGGCGGCGAGCCCCTGCGTGAACCGCTCGAGCGCCGCCTTCTCGGCGCCGTAGCACGTGCCGCCTCGCGCGCCGGCGGCGGCATCCGGGTAGGGGCCCCGGCCGGGGCCGATCGCGGCGCCGGAGGAGATGTTGACGATCGCGCCCGACCGCCGCGGGATCATGTCGGCGAGCACGAGCTGGCTCAGGACGAACGGCGCCTGGAAGTTCACCGCCCACGAGCGCAGCCACTTGTTCACGGGGAAGTCCTTCACCGGCAGGTAGTAGGTGAGCGCGGCGTTGTTGACGAGCACGTCCACCGGCCCGTAGACGTCGCGGGCCCCGCGGATCAGCTTCTCGCAGTCGGCGGGCTCCGCGATGTTCGCGACCACCGCGCGCGCCTCGCCGCCGGCCGCGCGGATCTCGGCGACGGTCGTCTCGAGCGAGCCCGCGAGCGGGTGCTCGCCCTCGCGCAGCGTGCGCGCCGCGCAGACGACGCGTCCGCCCTCGGCCGCGAACAGCCGCGCGATCTCGGCGCCGATGCCGCGGGAGGCGCCCGTCACCACGACGACCCTGCCGTCGAGCCGTCCCGCCGAGCCGCTCACGCGCCGCTCACTCGAGCGTGACGAAGATGCAGTTCCGGAGCTTGCCGTCGAGCGCCTTGGAGAGATGCCCCTTGCCCCACGTGTCCTCGACCAGGAGCACCTCGCCCGCGCCGATACGCCGGCTCTCGCCGTCGCCCGCGGTGATCTGGACGCCCGCGTCGAGGTTGATGATGTACTGGCGCCGGGGCGCCGGGTGCCAGTCGAGATCGTAGTCGGGCTGAACCTCCCGGAAGATGATCCCGGTGGCCGGCTGGCGCGCCGAGAGGCGCCCGGCGCGGGTCGACTCGACGTACGCCACCTCGACGTTCTCGAAGTGCGACTGCCCGTCCTTGTCCGCGTAGAGCCTGTGGATCTTCATGCGCGGCATTATACTTCCGGGATGACGCGAAAACCGGCGGTCAGCCTCGTGGCGGTGGCGGGCCGGCGCCGCGCGACGCTGGAGCTGGCCGAGCGGCTCGAGCAGGAGGGCTTCAGCGGGATCTACTGCCCGAGCCCGGGCGACGGCCTGGCGCTGTGCGAGGCGCTGGCGCTCGTCACGCGCACGATCCCGATCGGCACCAGCATCGCCAACATCTATACGCGTCACCCGCTCGAGTACGCCCAGACCGCGGCGCTCGTCCACGAGCTGTCGGGCGGGCGCTTCAGCTTCGGCGTGGGCGTGAGCCACGGCCCGATCCACGAGCGTCTGGGGATCCGGCCCGGCCGGCCGCTCGAGGACATCCGGCGGTTCGTGGCCGATCTCACGGCGCACGCGACCCAGGTCGGCGCGCTCCCGCCCGTCGTGCTCGCGACGCTGCGGCGCCGGATGGTCGCGCTGGCCGGCGAGATCGCGCGGGGAGCCGTGTGGGCGAACGGCGCGCGCTCGCACATGGCCGAGTCGCTCCGCCATCTTCCCGCCGCGGCCCGGAACGACCCGGCGTTCTTCATCGGCGACATGGTGCCCCTCTGCGTGGACGAGGACCGCGCCGCCGCGGCGGCCGTCATGCGCCGGACGCTCACGCCCTACGCCCGCCTGCCGAACTATCAGGACTACTGGATCGAGGCCGGTTACGAGGAGGAGATGCTCGCGATCCGGCAGGCGATCGCGGGCGGCGAGGCCGCGCGCATTCCCGAGCTGATGTCCGACCGCTGGCTCCGGGACGTGA
>JBGQEL010000133.1:0-11143 GCA_041496385.1 Methylomirabilia bacterium
ACGAAATCGGGCGAGAAGAGCCCGGTCACGCCGATGCCGAAGTACGCGAACGCGCTCCACATCAGGATGAGCGCGAGCATGAAGTTCGGCGTGGCCACGCCGACGTAGTTCAGGAGCGTGAACGCGTAGTCGAGGAACGACCGCTGGTGCGTGGCCGAATAGATCCCGGCCGGGATGGCCACCACCCAGGTGAAGACGAAGGAAAAGAGCGCGAGCAGCACCGTCAGCACGAGGCGCTCGCCGATCAGCTCGGTGTTCGGGCGCTGGTATTCGAGCGACAGGCCGAGGTTGCCGTGCAGGAGGTTCTGCATCCACTTCAGATACTGGACGTAGTGCGGCTGGTCGAGCCCGTACTCGCGCCGGAGGGCCTCGAGGTGCTCGGCGCTGATGGACGTCCCCGACGACGCCAGGGTGGCCGTGTACGCGGTCAGGAAATCCCCGGGCGGCGCCTGGACGATGGCGAAGACCGCCACCGAGAACACGAAGAGCAGGAGGGGAAGCAGGGCGAGGCGCTTGAGGACGTAGCGGGTCATCGACGGGAGAGTATAGCGTGCCGCGGTGTTGACGGATCGGCCGGAACGCTCTAGCGTCTCGGCCATGCACCCGGTGACGATCGGACGCCTGCGCGTTTCCGCGATCGTCGAGCGCGCGGGCCCGACGAGCCCGACCTGGCTCCTGCCCGACGCCGTGCCGGAGGCGCTCGAGCGTCACCGTGCTCGGCACGCACTTCCACCACCCGACGGCCGGCCGCATCGTCCGCCACGGCGAGACCTGGCGCTTCAACGTGACGGGCGCGTAGGCCCTCGCATCGCACATCCCTAGGCCGGGCCGGGCGGATGCGATAGCATGCGTCGTTGATGGAGGTCGTCACCGAGATTCCGGAAAAGGCGATGGTGATCTTCGCCCATCCCGACGACGCCGAGATCGGCTCCGGCGGCGTCGTCGCCCGGTGGGTGGCGGCGGGCTGCGAGGTCACCTACGTGCTCTGCACCAACGGCGACTCCGGCACGGCCGACCGCTCGCTGACGCCCGCCGAGCTCGCGCGCCGGCGCGCGGACGAGCAGCGCGCCGCGGCGGACTTCATGGGCGTCAAGCACGTGGTCATGCTCGGCTATCCGGACGGGGAGCTCGAGGACACGCGCGCCTTCCTCGGTGACGTCGTGCGCGCCCTCCGCCGGCACCGGCCCCACACGGTCTTCGTCCACGACCCGTACCGGATCAAGGGGTTCCAGCATCGCGACCACCGGAAGGCGGGCATCGTGACGACCGACGCCGTCTATCCGTTCGCCCGCGATCACCTGCATTTCGCCGAGCACATCACCGGCGAGGGCCTGGAGCCGCACAAGGTGCGGGAGCTCTGGTACTGGGGCGCCGACGCGCCGGACGTCGTCGTGGATATCACCGGCGCGATCGACCGGCAGATCGCGGCGCTCGTCCGCCACGAGAGCCAGGTCGCGGGATTCAACGTGCCGGAGGGCGAGACAATGGGCCAGCGGCTCAAGAAGCACGCCGCCGAGCTGGCGAGGGGCCACGGGTTCGAGTACGGCGCGGTGTTCCGGCGCCTGATCGCGCGGCGGTAGCCGCGCCGGGCCGCGCTGCAGTACCATAGGCCGCGACCGGCGACGCCTGTTCGGCCCCGGCCCAGAAGGAGACGCGGGATGGCCTACGACCTGGTGATCAAGAACGGCACGGTGATCGACGGCTCGGGCCTGCCCCGCTACCGGGCGGACGTCGGGGTGCGGCACGGCCGCATCGTGACGATCGGGCGGATCCGCGAGGGCGCCCGCGAGGTGATCGACGCCGACGGCCAGGTGGTGGCGCCCGGCTTCGTGGACGGCCACACGCACATGGACGCGCAGATCTTCTGGGATCCGCTCGGCACTTCCTCGTGCTGGCACGGCATCACGAGCGTCGTCATGGGCAACTGCGGCTTCACGCTGGCACCCTGCGCCGCGGCCGACAAGCAGATGGTCGTGCGCAACCTGCAGCGGGCCGAGGACATTCCGGCCAAGGCGATGGAAGCCGGGATCGAGTGGAAGTGGACGACGTTCCCGGAGTTCCTCGATTGCCTCGACGCGCTGCCCAAGGGCATCAACTACTCGGGCTACATCGGGCACTCGGCGCTGCGCACCTATGTGATGGGCGAGCGCGCGTTCGAGAAGCCGGCCGGCGAGGACGATCTGAGAGCGATGGAGCGCGAGCTGCGCGACGCGCTGCGCGCGGGCGCCATCGGCTTCACGACCTCGCGCTCACCGGCGCACGAGACGCCGGACGCCCGGCCGGTGGCGAGCCGCCTGGCCACGTGGGACGAGGTGCGGCGGCTCGTCTCCGTGATGGGCGACCTGAACGCGGGCATCTTCGAGCTGGCCGGTGAGGGCGTGGACCGCGTCGCGGGCGATCCGGGCCTGCGCGAGTATCACGTGCGGCTGCGCGACCTCGCGGTGGACACCGGGCGGCCCATCACCTTCGGCGTGTTCAGCCGCCGCGGCGTGCCGGACGTCTGGCGCGCCTACCTGGCCCTGCTCGACGAGACCGCGGCCATGGGCGGGCGCATGTTCGCCCAGGTGCACAGCCGGTCGCTGAGCGCGCTGCTCTCGTTCAAGACCCAGCTCCCCTTCGACCGCCTGCCGGTCTGGAAGGACGTGCGGTCGCTCCCGCTCGCCGAGCAGCGGCAGAAGCTGCGCGACCCCGAGACGCGCCGGCGGCTCATCGAGGCCTCGGGCGCGCGCGACAGCCGGCGCCCCGTCGGCACCGAGGCGCGCCCCGCGGACTACGACTGGCTCCTCGTCTTCGACACCGTGGAGGGGCCGCACCGCACGGTGGCCGAGGTCGCGCGCGAGCGTGGCCAGCACCCGGCCGAGACCATGATCGACCTGGCGCTCGCGAAGGACCTGGACCTCTTCTTCCTCCAGCCGATCGCCAACGAGGACCAGGACGCAGCCCTCGAGCTGATGCGCCACCCGCGCGCCGTCACGACCTTCTCGGACTCGGGCGCGCACGTCTCGCAGCTCATGGACAGCTCGCTCCAGACGCACCTGCTCAGCCACTGGGTGCGCGCGAAACAGGCGTTCACGCTCGAGCAGGCCGTGCACATGCTGACCTTCGTGCCGGCCACGCTCTGGGGCTTCATCGACCGCGGACTCATCCGCGAGGGCATGGCCGCCGACCTCGTCGTCTTCGATCCCGAGACGATCGCCGCCGAGATGCCCGAGGTGGTGGACGACCTGCCCGCCGGCGCACGGCGCCTCATCCAACGGACACGCGGCATGGCCGCGACGGTGGTGAACGGCGAGATCCTGCTCCGGGACGGCAAGCACACCGGCGCGCTTCCCGGCCAGCTGCTGCGCGGTCCCCTCGCCCGCCGAGCGTAGGCCGGCCGGACTCGGCCGACGCGCTCGCGGGCCGGCCGGACTCAGGCCGGCGGCTCTTCGGCCTGAGCGATCACCCCGGCGCTGAGCAGGCTCTCGATCTCCACCTGCGCGAAGCCCGCCGCACGCAACACCTCCACGGTGTGCTGGCCGACGGCCGGGGCGAGCGCGGGCGGGACTTTCTCCTGGCCGTCGATCCAGATCGGGCTGCTCACGGTGAGCGGGGCGCCCGCCCGCGGATCATCGAAGGGCACGAGGGCGCCGCTCTGCACCATCTGCGGGTCGTCCGGGATGTCGTCGAGGGTGCCGACGACGCCGAACGCGATGCCGCTCGCCTCGAGAATCGGCAGCCACTCGGCCCAGTCCTTCGTCGCGAAGACGTCGTCGAGGATCGCCACCAGCGCGCGCGCGTTGGCCCGGCGCGCCGGCAGCGTCGCGAAGCGCGGGTCGGCCACGAGATCGGGCCGGCCGATGCTCGCGACGAACGGCTGCCAGCGCTTCTCGTCGGCGGTCAGCGTCAGCAGGAACCACCGCGCGTCGCGGCACCGGTAGAGATTGGCGAGCGCGTTGACCGACTCCTCGCGGGGCGGGCGCGGCAGCGTCCGCGCGCCGCAGAGGATCCCCTGCACCTGGATCGCGTTCCACCAGAGCCCGTTGGCCATGAGCGACGTGGAGACCATCGCGCCCCGCCCGGTCCGCTCGCGCTGGTAGAGGGCGGCCATGATCGCGCCAAAGAGCGACATCCCCGTGGGATGGTCGCCCATGCCGGGCAGCGAGCGCGACGGCGGCGCGTCGGGAAAGGGTCGCATCAGGTCCATGAGGCCCGTGCGCGCCCAGAGCGCGGTGCTGTCGAAGCCGGGCCGGCCCGCCTCCGCGCCCGCCTCGCCGTAGGCCGTGATCGAGCCGTAGATCAGCCGCGCGTTGAGCGGCGCGAGATCCTCCCAGCGGACGGCCATCCGGCGCCGCGCGTCGAACGGCAGGTTGGTCACGAACACGTCGACCCCGCGCACCAGCCGGTAGAGAACCTGGCGCCCGGGCTCGGTGCCGAGGTCGATCGCCACGCCGCGCTTGCTGCGGTTGTCGACGAGCCACGGGAAATTGTACGGGCTGGCGGGATAGCCGGCGCTCCGGACGCGATACGTGTCGCCCGCGGGCGCCTCGATCTTGATGACGTCCGCGCCGAAGTCGGCCATGACGGTCGTCGCCACGGGGCCGGCGATGAAGCTGGCGGCGTCGATCACGCGCACGCCGTCGAGGAGGCGATTCCCTGGTTCCATGGACTCCTTCCGGGCGACACGATAGCATCCCTGCCGTGAGCGACGCCGTCCCACCGGAGATCGCGCCCGTCCGTCCCGGTGAGGGCCTCGACTGGGACGGGCTCGAGACCTGGCTGCGGCCGCGGCTGGCCGACGTGCTGCCCGGCGTCGACGGGCCCCTCGCGGTCCTCCAATTCCCGAACGGCTCGGCCAACCTCACGTATCTCTTGCGCGTGGGCGCCCACGAGCTGGTGCTGCGCCGTCCGCCCATGGGCGAGATCGCGCCCGGCGCCCACGACATGAAGCGCGAGTACCGCGTGCTCTCGCGTCTCTGGCGCGTCTTCGATCGCGCGCCCCGCGCCTACGTCTTCTGCGACGACAGAGCGGTGCTCGGCGCCGACTTCTTCGTGATGGAGCGGCGCCGCGGCGCGGTCATTCGCGCCGCGATCCCGCCGTCCATGCGCGCGCACCCGGATGTCGGCCGCCGGATCGGCCTGGCCCTCGTCGACGCCATGGCCGAGCTGCACGCGCTCGACCCTGCGGCGTGCGGGCTCGGCGACCTCGGCAAGCCCGCGGGGTTCGTCGAGCGGCAGCTGAGCGGCTGGGCGAAGCGATGGGAGCTGGCGCGGTTCGACGACGCGACGGCGACGCCCGTCGGCCAGCAGATGGAGGAGCTGCACGCGCGGCTGGCGCGCCGCCTGCCGGTCCCGAGCCGCGCGTCGATCGTCCACAACGACCTGAAGCTCGACAACTGCCAGTTCGCTCCCGCGGATCCCGACCGGGTCGTGTCCATCTTCGACTGGGACATGACGACCCTCGGCGATCCGCTCGCGGATCTCGGCACGCTGCTGAACTACTGGCCCGACCCCGCCGATCCCCCGCACGCTCAGCGCGCGAGCAACCCGGGGCTCGGCCTCATGGGCCTGCCGACGCGTGCCGAGATCGGCGCGCGCTACGCGGCGCGGACGGGCGCGGACGTGGCGTCCCTCCGCTGGTGGGAGGCGTTCGCGCTCTGGAAGACGGTCGTGGTGGTCCAGCAGCTCCACCGGCGCTGGGTGCGGGGCGAGAGCACGGATCCCCGCATGGCGAGCATCGCCGATCGCATCCCGTCGTTGATCGCGGCCGCGCGCGCGGTGCTGGACGAGACGGGGGCGCAAGGCGCATGATCTCCCGGATATCGATGAGAGAGGGTCCATGACGGGGCGGATCGTGACGGTCGGCGTGCCCTTGCTCCTGGCCGTCTGCCTCGCCTCCGGTCCGGCGGCCGCGCCCGCGGCCGGCGCGCGGAGCGACGGCCAGATGACCTGGGCCGTGCACTTCACGCTCGCGCCCCGGTGGCTCGATCCCGGTGACAACGAGGGCTCGATCACGCCGTTCCTCATGTTCTACGCCGTCCACGACGCCCTCCTGAAGCCGATGCCGGGCGGGCCGAGCACGCCCTGCCTGGCCGAGTCGTGGTCCGTCTCGCCCGACGGGCTCGTCTACGAGTTCGTCCTCCGCAACGGCGTCCGCTTCCACAACGGCGAGCGGGTGACCGCCGACGACGTGAAGTTTTCGTTCGAGCGCTACCGGGGCGCCTCGGCGCACATCTTCAAGGCGAAGGTGAAGGAGGTCCGCGTCGTCGACGCCCGCCACGTCCAGTTCCACCTCAAGGAGCCCTGGCCCGACTTCATCACCTTCTACGGCACCACCGCGACGAGCGCCGGCTGGATCGTGCCCCGGAAGTACGTCGAGGCCGTCGGCGACGAGGGCTTCAAGAAGGCCCCGATCGGCGCCGGCCCCTATCGCGTCGTCTCCTCGACGCCGGGCATCGAGATCACGCTCGAGGCCTTCGACGGCTACTGGCGCAAGGCCCCGAGCGTCAAGCGGCTCGTCTTCCGGAGCCTGCCCGACGAGACCACGCGGGCCGCCGCGCTCAAGCACGGCGACGTGGACATCGCGTACTTCCTGAACGGCCCGATCGCCGAGGAGGTCAGGCGCACGCCCGGGCTCACTCTCCTCGCCGTCCGCAGCAACACCGTCTTCTTCCTCGACTTCCGCGACCAGTGGGACGCGGCCTCGCCCTGGCACGACGCGCGCGTCCGGCGCGCCGCGAGCCTGGCGATCGACCGGCGCGCGATCAACGCGGCCGAGCAGCTCGGGTTCGCCGGGCTCACCGGGAACGTCGTGCCCCGCGCGCTCGAGTTCGCGCTCGCGATCGAGGCGGATCCCTACGATCCGGCGCGCGCCCGGCGGCTGCTCGCGGAGGCGGGCCACGCGCGGGGCTTCGACGGCGGCGACTTCACCATCGCGCCCCCCTACGAGTCCGCCGGCGAGGCGATCGCGAGCTACCTGACGGCCGTCGGCATCCGCACGCGGATGCGGACCATGGAGCGGGCCACCTTCTTCTCCAGCTGGCCCGCGGGGAAGCTGAAGGGCGTGGTCTTCGGCGGCCTCGGCCCAGCCGGGAACGCGGCCACGCGGCTCCAGATCCTCGCCGTCAAGGGCGGCCCGTACGCCGCGGGCGTGCTCCCCGAAGTCCAGGACCTCTTCGAGCGGCAGGCGCGCGAGCTGGACCGCAAGAAGCGCGAGGCGCTGCTCCATCAGATCCAGCGCCTGCTCTACGAGCGCGCGGTGTTCGCGCCGGTCTGGGAGAACGGCTTCATCCGCGGCGTGGGGCCGCGGGTCGAGGAGGCGGCGCTCGCGCTGATTCCGTCCTATCCCTACTCGGCGCCCTACGAGGAGGTCAGGCTCAAGCCATGAACTACACGCGGATCTCGGCCGACTGCCACATCGACATGCCCTGGATGCCGCCCGAGCTCTTCACCGCGAACGCCTCCGCGGCCATGCGCGAGCGCATGCCCTACGTCACCGACGGCCCCGACGGGCCCCGCTGGACCTCGAAGAACGGCGCGTCGTTCGGGCTCGTGGGCGGCGTGGGCCCCTCGGGCCAGAAGTACGTGCCCGGGGTGCACCACCGCGCCGACGTGATGGCGTCGACGGGACTCTACGAGGACGGCAAGAAGGGCATCCGCCGCCCGACGGATCCCCACCTGCGCGTGAAGGACATGGACCGCGACGGCGTACAGGCCGAAGTGATCTTCGGCATCCTGGGCGCGGCCACGCGGCTGGGCGACCACGAGGCGGCGGCCGAGATGTTCCGCATCTACAACGACTGGCTGGCCGACTTCTGCCGGCACTACCCCGACCGCCACCTCGGGCTCGCGTGCCTGCCGTACGGCGACATCGAGGCCGCCGTGCGCGAGATCCATCGCACGGCCAAGCTCGGCCTGCGCGGCATGGAGCTCTCGTGCTCCTGGGACATGGAGCCGATGTGGCATCCCGTGTGGGAGCCGCTCTGGCAGGCGGTCGACGAGGTGAACCTGCCGCTCCACTTCCACACGTTCCCCTCGCTGCCGCCCGGCGTCCGCGACAAGCTGACGGGCCTCACGCGCCGGTCGGCGATGTTCACGAGCGTCTCGGGGTTCCAGATGAACCTCATCAACATCGTCGCGGCCGTGATCGGCAGCGCGGTCCTCGAGCGCTATCCCAACCTCCGCATCTCGCTCGGCGAGAGCGGGATCGGCTGGCTGCCGTACGCGCTGGACCGCATGGACTTCGAGTGGGAGGACCGGTTCCGCGATCTCGGGCTCAGGATGAAGCCGAGCGACTACTGGCGCCGGCAGTGCAAGGCGACGTTCCAGTTCGACCGGATCGGGACGAAGCTGATCGAGGACATCGGCGTCGAGACGCTCATGTGGGGCTCCGACTATCCGCACGGCGACGGCGTCTGGCCCGAGTCGTCGAAGTACATCGCCGAGCAGTTCGGTCACCTGCCCGCGGAGACGACCCACAAGATCGTGTGCGAGAATGCCGGGAAGTTCTACGGACTGATCCGGTAGCCCGGGAGGAATGACGATGCGCTACGAGATGATCTCCGCCGACTGCCACATCGACCTCTGCTGGCTGCCGCCCGACCTGTTCGTCGCGAACGCCGCGCCCGAGCTGCGCGACCGGATGCCCCACGTCACGCAGGGGCCGAAGGGGCCGGTCTGGGGGACGAAGAAGGGCGCGGGCCTGGGCCTGGCCTGCGGCATGGGCTCAGGCGGACGCGAGTACGTCCCGGGCCGGATCCATCGCGCCGACCGCATGGCCGCCACCGGGCTCTACGAGGACGGCAAGCGCGGCATCCGGCGGCTGACCGATCCCGAGCTCCGGCTGCGCGACCAGGACCGCGACGGCGTGCAGGCCGAGGTGCTCTACGGCATCCTCGGCGCGACCGGCCGGATGAACGACCCCGAGGCCGTGGTCGAGGTCATGCGGATCTACAACGAGTGGCTCGCCGACTTCTGCGGGACGCATCCGGACCGTTTCCTGGGGCTCGCGTCGATCCCAAACAACCCCATCGACGCCGCCATCGCCGAGGTCGAGCGCGTCGCCAAGCGGGGCGCGGCGCGCGGACTGGACATCGCGAACTCGCCGGACCTCACGCCCCTCTGGGACCCGTACTGGAACCCGCTCTGGGAGGTCGTCAACGCCTGCGGCCTGCCGCTGCATTTCCACACCATCGGCACCCGGCTTCCGGAGAAGCTGCAGACGCTCGTGTTCATGGGCTCCGACCTCTCGCGCGCCGGCGCGGACGTGACACCGGCCGAGAAGCGTCTGGCGCGCATGGCGTTCGCGACCCACATCACGGGCTTCCAGATCAACATGGCGAACGTGCTCATGTCCCTCATCTACGGCGGCGTCCTGGAGCGCTTCCCGCGCATCCGGGTCGTGCTCGGCGAGGCGGGCATCGGCTGGATCCCCTACATCCTCTGGCGCATGGACGGCGAGTGGGAGGACCAGTTCAAGGACCTCGAGCTCACGATGCCGCCGAGCGAGTACTGGCGGCGCCAGTGCTGGGCGACGTACCAGACGGACCCGGTGGGCGTCAAGCTCGTCGACGAGCTCGGCGCGGGCAAGATCATGTGGGGCTCCGACTTTCCGCATCCCGACGGCGTCTGGCCCGACTCGCGGGAGTACGTCGCGCGGGAGCTGGGACACCTGCCCGACGCGGTGCGGCGCAAGATCGTCTGCGAGAACGCCATCGCGCTCTACGGGCTCGCGAGGCACTGATGACCAAGATCCTCTTCGCGCCCCCCCAGCCCGACGCCGTCCTCGCGGTCGCGCGCGCGCTGACGCCGCCCGGCTTCGAGCTGGTCATCGCCGAGCCCGGGACGCCCGAGTTCTACGAGGCGGCCGCGGACGCCGAGTACTACCTCGGCCTCGCGCGCCGCATGGGCGGCGAGTTCTTCCGGTCGGCGCCCAGGCTCAAGCTCGTCCAGCTCCTCAGCGCCGGTTACGACCACGTCGACGTCGAGGCCGCGCGCAAGGCCGGCGTGCCCGTCTCGAACAACGGCGGCGCCAACGCCATTGCCGTCGCCGAGCACGCGCTCATGCTCATGCTCGCGGTGTCCAAGCGCCTCGTCCAGTTCCACAACGACGTCGTCGCCGGCAAGTGGCGCGTCGGCAGTCTCGCCAACGTGCGCGTCTACGAGCTCGCCGGCAAGACGCTGGGCGTCGTCGGCCTGGGCAACATCGGCAAGAAAGTCGCCCGGCGCGCGCAGGCGTTCGACATGAAGGTCCAGTACTACGACATCGCGCGGCCGACCGAGGACCAGGAGGACGCGCTCGGGGTGCGCTTCGTCCTCCTGACCGAGCTGCTGCAGACGTCGGACGTGGTGAGCCTCCACGTGCCGCTCGACGACAGCACGCGCAACATGATCTCCGCCCGCGAGCTCGCCCTGATGAAGCCGGGCGCGATCCTGATCAACACCTGCCGCGGCCCCGTCGTGGACGAGGACGCGCTGGCGCGCGCGCTGCGCGAGAAACGGCTCGCGGGGGCCGGGCTCGACGTGCTGGTCCAGGAGCCGGCGCCCCCCGGGCACCCGCTCTACGCGCTCCCGACCGTGACCTTCACGCCGCACTCGGCCGGGCCGACCTGGGAGAACTGGACGGCGCGGTTCAGGAACGGCTTCGACAATATCCAGCGCGTGGCCGCGGGCCGGCGGCCGCAGTGGGTGATCCCGGAGCTGGCATGATCGCGGGGCACGCGCCGGAGAGCGAATTCAAGGAGGGTTCGATGATCAACCGGTGGATGGCGGAGCGTCGTGTCGCAGGCCGCCAGCGAGGCTTCACCCTCATCGAGCTGATGATCGTCGTCGCGATCATCGGCATCCTGGCGGCCATCGCCATCCCGCTCTACGCCAACGTACAGGCGCGGGCGCGGGTCGCCAAGGCCCAGGCCGATGCCCGCTCGCTGGCGTCGGCGGTGTCGATCTACTCCGCCCACATGGCGGTCATACCGTCGTCGCTCGCGTTGCTGACCGTGATCGCGACCAACGCGCAGAACATGACGGCCGGGCCGTTCATGGCCTCGCTCCCGAGCGTGCCGGCGGGCTGGACCCCGAGCGCCGGCTACGCGTACGCGGGAGGCACGGCGGCGGGCACCTTCAATATCTCCGCCGCCGGCGACTCCACGACCGTCTCGCTGCCGTA
>JBGQEL010000134.1:0-11098 GCA_041496385.1 Methylomirabilia bacterium
CACGACGGCCCTCGGCCTGCCGCCCCACAAGATCCGCGTCGTCGCGCCCGACCTCGGCGGCGGCTTCGGCACGAAGGCCTCGGGCTACCCCGAGGACGCGCTCGTTCCGATCGCCGCCGTCGTGCTGAATCGCCCCGTGAAATGGATCGAGGACCGGCGCGAGCACATGTCGGGGTCGGCGCACGCGCGCCATCAGATCCACGCGATCTCGCTCGCCGCGACGCGCGACGGAACGATCGTCGGGCTGCGCGACCGAATCTGGCTCGATCTGGGCGCCTACAACGTCTGGGGCATCGTGCTGCCGTACAACACCGTCGCGCACCTCATCGGTCCGCATCGGATCAAGCACATGCGCGTCGACGTTCAGGGCGTCGTCACGACCAAGACGCCGAACGCGCCCTACCGAGGCGCCGGGCGGCCCGAGACGGTCTTCGCGATGGACCGCGCCGTGGACTGCCTGGCGCGCGAGCTCCGGATGGACCCCGCGGAGATCCGCCGCCGAAACTACATCCGTCCCGACGAGCTGCCCTACGACTTCGGCATGCCGTACCGCGACGGCAACCCGCTCGTCTACGACACGGGCGACTTTCCCCGGGCGCTCGAGCAGGCGCTCGAGGCCGCGGGCTACACGGAATTCCGGCGCGCGCAGCCGGCGCTTCGCGCGCGCGGCGTCTACCGGGGCATCGGGATCTCGGGCTACGTCGAGGGCACGGCGATCGGCCCCTTCGAGGGGGCGACGGTGAAGCTGGATCTCCAGGCCCACGTCGTCGTCGCGACCGGCGCGGTCAACTCCGGACAGGGCCACGAGACGAGCTTCGCGCAGGTCGCGGCGGACGCGCTCGGGGTGCCCCTCGAGTGGGTGACGGTGACCGGCGGCGACACCGCCGCCGTGCCCTTCGGGGTCGGCACCTTCGCGAGCCGGAGCGCGGTGACGGCGGGAAACTCCATCGCCGACGCGTGCCGCGAGGTGCGCCGCAAGCTCGTCAACGCGGCGGCGCGCCTGCTCGAGGCCGCGCCCGAGGACGTCGAGATCGACGATGGGCGCGCGTTCGTCCGGGGCTCGGTGGCGGGCGCCGTGGACCTCGCGCGCGTCGTCCAGGCGTCGATCCCGACCTTCGCCAGACCCGGCGTCGCCCCGCCCGACTTCGAGGCGAGCGCCTATCACCACGTGCCGACGGTGACCTACGCGAGCGCCGTGCACGTCGCCCAGGTGGAGGTCGATACGGCGACGGGTGGCGTGACGCTGCTCCGCTACGTCGTCGCCCACGACTGCGGCCGGCTGATCAACCCCGTCATCGTGGACGGCCAGGTTCACGGCGGCGTCGCCCAGGGCATCGGCGGCGCGCTCTTCGAGGATATGGTCTACGACGAGCAGGGCCAGCTCCTCGCGGGCTCCCTGATGGACTACGCGATCCCGAAGGCGGATGACCTGCCGCTGATCGAGACCGTGCATCTGGAGTTCCCGTCGCCGCGCAACCCGCTCGGCGTCAAGGGGATGGGCGAGGGGGGCGCCATCTCGCCGCCCGCGGCGATCGCGAACGCCGTCGAGGACGCGCTGGCCCCCTTCGGCGTGCGCGTCACCGAGACGCCCCTGACGCCGGCGCGGATCCGGGCGCTCCTCGCGGCGCGATCGCGTCCTTTGCCCGGGCGAACCGCAGCTTGTAGCGCGTGATCCAGAGCGCGATCAG
The DNA here is from genome assembly GCA_041496385.1 of Methylomirabilia bacterium. Classification (GTDB taxonomy): domain Bacteria; phylum Methylomirabilota; class Methylomirabilia; order Rokubacteriales; family CSP1-6; genus AR19. The sequence goes on from JBGQEL010000134.1 coordinate 1,689, forward strand.
CGGCGTGCCGATCACCGTCGGCCAGAGCCAGCGCGCGGCCGTCGGCAGCAACGCGAAGTTCACGACGGAGAACGCGGTCACCGTCGCGATGTACGAGCCCAGCATTCCACCCATGTGACTGAACCACCAGGCATTCCGGTCGGCGGGCGGCCGCACGAACTTCACGAGGTCGCCGCCCGCGAGGATCATGCCGATGACGCCGAAAACGACCGGAACGATGCCGACACGCTCCCAGGCCGGCCCGGGCCGGACGAGGCCGAGCACCACCAGGGCCGCGCTCGCCGTGAACGTCGTGACGGCCGCCGTCCAGTCGAGTCCCCTCGCGCGCTCGCCGCGCTCCGGGCGCTTGCGGAAGAGCACGCGATAGCCCGAGAAGGCCGAGTAGAAGCTGAAGACAGCCACGAGGGCGAGGAAGACGATGGGGCGCCACACGGCGAGGACGACCGCCGTCAGCGCGACGCCCGCCATCGACCAGAAGTAGACCTTGCCCCAGCGGCGGTGGGTCCGGCCGCCCTTCACGGTGAGCGTCGCGATCGGCGCCACGAGGAGCGCGATCGTTCCCGCGGCGATGTGCAGGACGCGGACGGCGGCGATCAGCGTGTCCATGGCGACCTCCCTACTTACTGGCTGCGCGCCCGGCGCGCCGGGCGTGCGCCCAGGCGCTTGAGGGTGGCGAGCGTCTCCTCGCACCACGCGAGCGTCGCCCGGCAGCGCCGCTGTCCGTAGTGGAGCGTGATGAGCGAGAAGGCGAGCTGCGGATGCCCCGCCATCTCCTTGCGGAGCCGCCCCTCGATCCCCACGTAGGTGTCGAGGAGCTCCCGCTGGCGGGCCCGGCAGTGCTCGACCTGGGCGACGCTGTCGGATACGGGCCCGGCGCCACCCAGGAAGAGCTTCAGAAGCAGCTCGCTGCGGGAGGGCTCGGGCCGGGCGGGGATGGCGAGCCACCGCTCGAGCTCGGCCCGCCCCTTCGTCGTCAGCGAGTACACGTGCCGGGCGGGCTTGCCCGGCTGCATTTCCTGCCGCCGCGCGGCGAGACCCTCGTCCGCGAGCCGGTTCAGGATCGGGTAGATCTGCCCGTAGCTCTCGCTCCAGAAATGGGCGATGGAGCGCTCGATGAGCTTCTTGACGTCGTAGCCCGACATGGGGCACATGCTCAGGACCCCGAGAATGGCGTGACGGCTCGTGTTCGCCCGTCGGCCCGAGGTCACTTCGCCCTCAGCAACCCGGTGCCGAGGCTGACCACGCTCAGCGCCAGGACCGCCGCGCCGGCATGGATCAGGTAGATCGCACGGCCGGGTTCGGCGGCGGCGGGCGCCAGGACGGAGAGGAAGAAGCCGGCCGAGATGAGGATGCCCGACAGGGGGACGCCGATCCTGACGAGCCACTGCCACGGGCGCGCCAGGCGCGCGGCATCCACGAACACCTGGCAGACCAGGGAGAGGATCGTCAGGACTCCCGCGTGCGCATGCCCGGCCCTGAAGAAGTTCTGGCGCAGCGCGTTCGTCATGTATCCGGAGTCGCGATCGATCAGCGCGGTCAGCAGGAAGTAGCCGCCGAACTGGATCGTCGGGACGAGGATCAGGATCAGGCCCGCCATCACCCGCGTCGCGTGACTCATGCCGAACCTCCTCTCGGTCGTGGTCCACACTGCCAGATATGTATCTGGAAGATACATATCGGCCGGAGTCATGTCAAGAGGCGGGGGGGAGGCGCGATCAGTCGTTCCGCTCGAGGACGAACAGCTCGCCCTGGCGCCACACGCCCGCGAACGTGCGGCGGTGGACCGGGCAAGGGCCGTGGCGGTCGAGCGCGGCGAGGTGCTCGGCGGTGGCGTAACCCTTGTGGCGCGCGAAGCCGTACGCCGGGAACACCGCGTCCAGCTCGCGCATGATCCGGTCGCGCGTGACCTTCGCGACGATCGACGCGGCGGCGACGGAGGCGCACCGCCGGTCGCCGGCGACGAGGTTCCGCTGGGGGCAGGGCAGCGCGGGCAGCGTCACGAAATCGGTGATGACGAGGTCGGGGACGACGGCCAGCGCCGCGAGCGCCTCGGCCATCGCGCGGCGCGTGGCCTGGAGGATGTTGATGCGATCGATCGTCTCGTGGTCCACCACGCCGACGCCGACGGCGAGCGCCCGCTCGTGGATCACGGCGAATAGCTCCTCGCGCCGCTCGGGCGCGAGGAGCTTCGAGTCGGCGACCCCGGCGATGCGCCGGTCGGGCGCGATGATCACCGCCGCGGCCACGACCGGGCCCGCCAGGGGCCCGCGCCCCGCCTCGTCGATTCCCGCGAGGCGCCCGAGGCCGCCACGCCAGGCCCGGGCTTCGTAGCGGTACGGCGCCGAGGGGGGCGGCGTCACGCCGGCGGACGCGGGCGCTACTCTTTCTCTTCGGTGGCGGGGATGACGACCGCGCGCTTCTCCTTGAGCCGGGCGGCCTTGCCCGCCAGGCCACGGAGGTAGTAAAGCTTCGAGCGCCGTACGCGGCCCTGGCGCGCCACCTCGACCTTCTCGATGCGCGGCGAGTGGAGCGGGAAGGTGCGCTCGACGCCCACGCCGTAGGAGATGCGCCGGACCGTGAACGAGGCGCGCCCGCCCTCGCCGCGCTTGCGGATGACGATCCCCTCGAAGATCTGCGTGCGTTCCTTCTCGCCCTCGACGACCTTCACGTGCACGCGCACCGTGTCGCCGGGGCCGAATCCCCCGCGATCCTTCCTGAGCTGCGCGGCCTCGACCAGCCGAATCGCGTCCATGACCCGTGTTCCTTTCTCTAGTGCGCGGAGGGCTCGAATTGCTCGGGCGTCTCTCCGCGCTTGAATCGCTCCACGATCGTCCACTCCTCGGGCGTGAGCCCCGCGCGCTCCAGGAGCTCCGGCCGCGTCCGCCACGTCCGCCACAGCGCCTGCACCCGGCGCCAGCGCGCGATCCGCGCGTGGTCGCCCGACAGCAGCACGGCCGGGACCCGCGCGCCCCGGAACTCCTCGGGCCGCGTGTACTGGGGCGGCTCGAGCAGCCCGCTCGCGAAGCTCTCGCGCTCGGCGGCGCCCTCGGCCCCGAGCACCCCCGGCAGCAGCCGCGTGACGGCGTCGGCCACGACGAGCGCGGCCAGCTCGCCGCCCGTCAGCACGTAGTCGCCGATCGAGATCGCGTCGTCGGCGAGCAGCTCGCTCACGCGCTCGTCCACGCCCTCGTAGCGGCCGGCCAGCAGGAGCACGTGCGGCTCGCGCGCGAGCTCCGCCGCGACCCGCTGCGTGAACGCCCGCCCCCGCGGATCCATCAGGACCACGCGCGCCCCCGGCGTGCGGAGCGCCTCGACCGCGGCGAACAGCGGCTCCGGCTTCAGCACCATGCCGCCGCCGCCGCCGAATTGATAGTCGTCGGTCACCCGGTGGCGGCCCTCCGCGTAGTCTCGGAGATCGACGACCCGGATGTCAACGAGCCCCCGGGCGCGCGCCCGTCCGAGCATGGACGCGGCGAGCACCGGCTCCACCATGCCCGGGAACAGCGTCACGACGTCGATCCGCATGCGGCGCCGCCGCGCTACAGCTCCAGGAGTCCCTCGGGCGGCCGGATGACGACCCGGCGCGCGGCGAGGTCCACCTCGATCACGATCTCCGGGACCGCGGGGATCAGGTGCTCCCGCGCGCCGTCCTTGACCACCCAGAGGTCGTGGCCGGGCGAGCGCTCGAGACCGGTCACCTCGCCCACCTGACGTCCGTCCTCGGTGAGCACGCGGCAGCCCTCGAGCTGCCACGGGTAGAAGCGTCCCGGCCCGGGCGGCAGGGCCGCGTCGGCGGGCAGCGCCACGAGCCGGCCCACCAGCGCCTTCGCATCCTCCACCGACGTGCACCCCGCCAACGAGACCAGCACGGCGGCGCCGTGCCGCCGCGCCGCGGTGATCCGCCGCGTCTCGCGCCGATCGCGCGCCGCGTCCCAGAGCACGCACTCCCGCACGCGCTCGAAGCGCTCCGGATCGTCGGTGAGGGGCGTCACGCGCACCTCCCCGGCGAGGCCGTGGGCCCGCGCGATCTCGCCGATGACCACGAGGCGCTCCGGCACGCCGCCTCCTACTTCTTCGGCTCCTTGGTGTTCTGGATCAGCCGCCGCACCGTGTTCGAGGGCTGGGCGCCCTTGGCGATCCACGCGTCCACCTTCGCGCGGTCGATGGACACGGTCGGAGGCTCCGTGAGCGGGTTGTAGTGCCCGAGAATCTCGATGAAGCGCCCGTCGCGCGGCGCGCGCTTGTCGGCCACTACCACGCGATACCGCGGCCGCTTGGTCGTTCCTGTCCGTCTCAGTCGAATCGAAACCGCCACGTCGTCACCCCCTCAGCGTAGGAAACCCTGGAAGATTCTTCATGCGGGGAAGCTTCCCCTCCATGCCCTTGAACTGCTTCATCAGCTTGCGGAGCTGCGCGTACTGCTTGAGCAGCCGGTTCACGTCCTGGACGCTCGTGCCGCTGCCCCGCGCGATGCGCTGGCGCCGGCCCCCGTTGATGATCTCGGGGCTCTGGCGCTCGCCCGGCGTCATGGACGAGATGATCGCGTCGAACCGGCCGAGGTCGGCCGACTCGCCGGCGACGTCCTTCGGCGCGCCCTTGAACATCTTGCCGAAGGGGAGCATGCCGAGGACCTGGTCGAGCGGTCCCATCTGGCGCACCTGCTTGAGCTGCTCGCGGAAGTCCTCGAGCGTGAACGCGTCCGCGCGCAGCTTCCGGACGAGCTCCTCCGCGGTCTTCTGGTCGACGTTGGCCTGCGCCTTCTCGACGAGCGTCAGGACGTCGCCCATGCCGAGGATCCGCGACGCGAGACGGTCGGGATGGAACGGCTCGAGCGCGTCCGTCTTCTCCCCGGTGCCGACGAAGGCGATGGGCCGTCCGGTCACCTGGCGCACCGACAGCGCGGCGCCGCCGCGGGAGTCGCCGTCGAGCTTCGTCAGCACGACCGCGTCGATGCCGACCGCCTGGTTGAAACGTTCGGCGACCGTCACGGCGTCCTGGCCGGTCATCGCGTCGACCACGAGCAGCACGTGGTGGGGCCCCACCTCGCGCCGGATCGCCTTGAGCTCCTCGAGCATCACCTCGTCGATGTGGAGCCGCCCCGCGGTGTCGAGGATGAGCGGCGTGAGCCCGCGCGCCGCCGCTTCCTCGCGCGCCTGCCGGCAGATCTCGAGCGGCGACTGGCCCGCGGCGCCGACCACCGGGATACCGAGCTGGGCGCCGAGCGTTCTGAGCTGATCCTGCGCAGCGGGCCGGTAGGTATCCGCCGCGGCGAGGAGCGGGTGCTGCCCCTGCTTGGTGTACGTGCGCGCGAGCTTGGCCGCCGTCGTGGTCTTGCCCGAGCCCTGGAGGCCGATCAGCATGATGACCGTTGGCGGGTGGGCCGCCGGCGCCAGCCGGTGGCCGGACCCGCCCAGGAGCTCCACCAGCTCGTCGTGGACGACCTTCACGACCTGCTGCGCCGGCGTGAGCGAGGTGAGGACGTCCTGGCCGACCGCCTTGGCCTTCACGCGGTCGACGAACGTCTTGACCACCTTGAAGTTGACGTCGGCTTCCAGGAGCGCGACGCGCACTTCCCGGAGCGCCTCCTGGATGTTCTCCTCCGACAGTCGGCCGCGGCCGCCGAGCTTGTCGAAGATGGTTTGCAGTCTCGCGCTCAGAGTGTCGAGCATGGGAAGGTTAACCTTACGGTATCATGGGGGCATGAGCAAGGAATGGCTCGCCCGCGCACTCGCGATCCTCGTGACGGCCGCGCTCCCGGTGGTCGTCCACGCCCAGGCCGCCAACCCCGGCGTCCCGAGCGACTTCTCGCGGAACCCGCACCCGGCGATGCCGTGGGCGGGGTACAGCAACCCGAACATGGGCGGCTTCGACTACGGCCAGGCGATCCGCTACATCCCGGTGCCGCCGCAACAGGTGGAGATCGAGGTGCCTGTCTCCGTGCCGGAGGGCGTGCCCGCGCGCACGCAGAAGCAGGTCCAGGAGATTCCCGGCTACTACGTCACCGAGACCACGACGGGCTTCTACTATCCCGAACGCTGGGCGCTCCAGCAGCTCAACGTCGGGGTGTACCAGTGGGTGAAGATGCCGGGGGAGTTTCGCCGGAAGTAGCGCGAACGCCGCGGCGCCCGCGGCCGGTCAGTACTCGGGCGGCGCGTAGACCGTGACGAAGAAGAGCGGCGCGTGGCCGGGGTTCCTCACGTGGTGGCGCATGCCCGCGGGGATCACGACGAGCGCGCCGGGACCCGCGCGGTGCTCGCGCGCGCCGATGCGCAGGACCGCCTCGCCCTCCACGACGTACACGATCTGATCCCCCGCGTGCTCCTCCGCCGGCCCGCCGTCCGCGCCGGGCGCGATCGTCATCACCGCGGTCTGGCTCCGCTCGGTCGTCTGGAGCACCCGGAAGAACTGGCCGCGGTGGGCGAGCGCGTCCACGACCTCGGGTGCGCCGCGGCTAGCGGGCGGCATCGCGCAGCGCCCTGACCGCCGCGGCCGGATCGGCGGCGCCGAAGATCGCCGAGCCGGCCACGAGCGTCGTCGCGCCGTCCCCGACGAGCGCCTTCGCGAGGTCCGCCTTCACGCCGCCGTCCACGGAGATGTCGGCGGTCCGGTCCCCGAGGAGTGCCTTGACCTCGCGGATCTTCCGGTGCGCGCCCGGGATGAAGGACTGGCCCCCGAAGCCCGGGTTCACCGACATGACGAGCACGAGGTCGAGGTCGTCGAGCACGTACCGGAGCCCGTCGGGCGGCGTGGACGGGTTCAGCGCGACGCCCGCCTTCGCGCCGAGCTCGCGGATCTGGGCGAGCGTGCGCTGCAGGTGCGGGCACGCCTCGGCGTGGACGGTGATCATGTCGGCGCCAGCGGCGACGAACTCGGCGAGGTAGCGCTCGGGCTCGACGATCATCAGGTGGACGTCGAGCGGGAGGCGGGTGTGCTTGCGGAGCGCGGCGACGACGACGGGGCCGACGGTGAGATTCGGCACGAACCGCCCGTCCATCACGTCCACGTGCAGCTGATCGGCGCCGCCCAGCTCGACGCGCCGGACGTCGTCGGCGAGTGCGGCAAAGTCCGCCGAGAGGATCGACGGCGCGATCTTGACCACGACGATGTTATATCACGCCCGCCGGAAGCGGACGGCCGTGAAGCCGTCGGTTCCGTGGCGATCGGGGGCGCAGCGGAGCACGCCGTCGGCGTCGAGCGGAATCGGAAACGCCGGCGGCGGGTCGACGGCGAAGTCCCCGTGGGCGCCGAGGAAGGCCGTGGTGACCTCCTCGTTCTCCTCGGGCTCGAGCGAGCAGGTGGCGTAGACGAGCCGCCCGCCTTGCTTGACCATCGTGGCCGCCGCGCCGAGGATCGCGCGCTGGCGCGCCGCGCCCGCGGCGAGATCCTCGGGCCGCCGGCGCCACTTCGCGTCGGGGTTGCGGCGGAGCACGCCGAGATTCGAGCAGGGCGCGTCGACGAGCACGCCGTCGCAGGCGCTGCGAAAGGCGGGGGCGCGCGCCTCGACCGCGCCCTCGAGCGCCTCGACGATGCTGACGCCCAGTCGTGCCGCGGCCTCCGTCACGCGCGTGAGCCGGGCGGGCTGCGGGTCGAAGGCGAGCACCCGGCCGCGGTTCTCCATCAGCTGGGCGAGGTGGGTCGTCTTGGTGCCGGGCGCGGCGCAGACATCGGCGACGGTCGAGCCGGGCCGCGGCTCGAGGAGCCGCGCCACGAGCATCGACGCCTCGTCCTGCACCGCGAAGCTTCCGTCGGCGAACGCCCGCCAGCGCGCCGGCGCGCCTCCCGGCGAGACGACGAGCCCTTCCGGCGCGTAGCGGGTCGCGCGCGGGCTGAGCCCCTCCTCGGCGGCGAGCCGCGCGGCGAGCGCCTCGCGCCCGATCCGCAGCGTGTTGGTGCGCAGCGTGAGCGGCGGCCGCTCGTTCATCGCGCGCATGAGCGCCTCGGCCCCGGCGAGGCCGTAGCGGGCGACCCAGCGCGCGGCGAGCCACGTCGGGTGGGAGCAGCGGACGGCGAGCGCGTCGAGCGGATCGGGCGGCGGGGCGGGCTCGCGCTCGCGAAGGCCCCGGCGCGTGAACGAGCGCAGGACGGCGTTGACGAACGCTCCGACGCCCGGCGCGGAAGCCGCCAGCGTGACCGCGTCGTTCACGACGGCGAAGGGCGGCACCCGCTCGAGGAACACGAGCTGGTAGGCGGCGAGGCGCAGCAGCACGCGCACCCGCGCGTCGAGCGAGTCCAGCGCGCGCTTCGAGTGCGGGGCCACGATCCAGTCGAGGTATCGCTGCCAGCGCAGCGTGCCGTACACGAGCTCGGTCGCGAGCGCCGCGTCGCGCGGTACCAGGGCCGCGCGAGCGCGCTCGGCGTCGAGCAGGAGATCGGGAAACGCGGCGTGGGCCTCGACGCGTTCGAGGACGCGGGCCGCGACGGCGCGGGCCGACGACGGCCCGCGCGGGGCCGAGCGCGTCACGGCGAGGTGAACGTCGCGCCGGGGGCGAGGCGCGCGCCCCTGAGCCAGTCCGCCCACGCCATCGGCCGCCGGTTCTCCGCCTGGACCTCCGACGGCAGGAGCGCGCCTTCGCCCGCGACGACGGCGGGCGCGCCGGCGTGGGTCACCGGCGTCCCCGGCGCTGCGCCCGGCGGGCTCTCCACCGCCGTTGCGCGCCAGATCGTGAGCGGGCCGACGGGCGTCAGGGTCAGGGCGCCGGGCCAGGGGTTGCAGCCGCGAACCACGTCTACGAGCTCACGCGCGGGAAGCCGCCAGTCGAGGTGGCCGTCCGTCTTCTTGAGCCTCGGCGCGAGTGTCGCGTCTTCCGGGCGCTGGGGTACGGGCGAGAGCGTGTCGAGCCGCGCGAGCGTCTCGACGAGCACCTCGGCGCCGAGCACCGCGAGGCGCGCGGCGAGCTCGCCGGCCGTCTCCTCGGACCCGATCGGCGTGGCCGCCGAGAGGAGAATCGGCCCCGTGTCCATCCCCTCGTCCATCCGGAACGTCGTGATGCCCGTCACCGTCTCGCCGCGCATGATCGCCCACTGGATCGGCGCGGCGCCGCGATAGCGCGGCAGGAGCGAGCCGTGGACGTTGATCGAGCCCCGTGCGGGGGCGTCGAGCACCGCCTTCGGCAGGATCTGGCCGAACGCGACGACCACCGCGACGTCGGCGCCGAGCTCGCGGAGCCGCGGCGCCCACTCGGGGTCGCGCAGGCGCGCCGGCTGGAACACGGGCACGCCCGACGCGAGGGCTCGCGTCTTCACGGCAGACGGCGTCAGTCGCTGGCCGCGGTGCGCCGGGCGATCGGGCTGCGTGATGATGGCGGCGACGTCGTGGCGCCCGAGCACCGCCTCGAGCGTGGGCAGCGCGAACGCGGGCGTGCCGTAGAAGAGGACGCGAAATCGGTTTGCCACAGCAACCCAATCCTACC
>JBGQEL010000135.1:0-11020 GCA_041496385.1 Methylomirabilia bacterium
ACGCGCTCCACCGCGGGAAGCCCGGCGTCGTCCTCGACCACGAGATCGCGGATGACGAGCCGCGGGGCGCCGCCGGCCTCCGTGAAGGGGCGCTTCCCGGCGTGCGCGGCGGGAATGTCGCGCGTGCCGACCATCATCTCGGCCAGCGCCGCGGGGGTGAGGTCCGCCACCCGTCCCGTCCCGGCCAGGGCGCCGCGCCGCAGGACCGACACGGTGTCCGCGAACGCCATCACCTCCCGGAGCTTGTGCGTGATCATCAGGACGGTGACCGCGTGCTCGCGCGTCATCGCCCGGAGCATGCCCAGCACCTCGTCGGCCTCGGCGGGCGTGAGCACGGAGGTCGGCTCGTCGAGGACCATGAAGCGCCGCCGCAGGTAGAGCTGCTTCAGGATCTCGACCTTCTGCTTCTCCCCGGCCGCCAGCCGCGCCACCGGCGCGTCGAGCGCGATCGCGAAGGGCACCGTGGCCATGAAGGCGGCGAGCCGCGCGCGCTCCTCCCGCCAGCGCACAACCGCCGGCACGTCGTCGCGCGCCATCACGAGGTTCTCGGCGACGGTCATGCTCGGCACCAGGGTGAAGTGCTGGTAGACCATGCCGATGCCGAGCGCGTGCGCGTCGTGCGGCGAGCGGATCTCGCGCTCGCGAGGGCCGACGATGATCTGCCCTGAGTCGGGCTGCTGGTACCCGACGAGGCACTTCACGAGCGTGCTCTTGCCGGCGCCGTTCTCGCCGAGGAGGGCGTGGAACGAGCCCGCGGCCACGCGCAGGGACACGTCATCGAGCGCGGTGAGCGGCCCGAAGCGCTTGGTCATGCCGACGACTTCGACGCCGAGCGCCGAATCGGCCATCAGCCGAGCCCCTTCACGGCGCCGATGAAGACGTCGGAGCGCGAGACCGCGCCGAATACCCCGCCCTGCATCGTGACCATCTTGATCGCGGCGAGGTGGTTGCCGTGATCGGTGGCGCCGGCGCAGTCCTCCAGCAGCAGGCACTCGAAGCCACGGTCGTTGGCCTCGCGCATGGTCGTGTGCACGCAGACGTCGGTGGTGATGCCGGTCAGCACGAGGTTCTGGATCCCGCGCGTGCGGAGGATCAGCTCGAGGTCCGTGGCGCAGAACGAGCCCTTGCCAGGCTTGTCGATCACGACCTCGCCGGGCCCCGGCGCCAGCTCGGGAATGATCTCCCAGCCCGGCTCGCCGCGCACGAGGATCCGGCCGCAGGGCCCCGGGTCGCCGATGCCGGCGCCGATCCGGCGCGAGCGCCAGCGCTTGTTCTCTGGGAGATCGGCGAGGTCGGGCCGGTGGCCCTCGCGCGTGTGGATGACGTGGAAGCCGGCGGCGCGCGCCGCGGCCAGCACCGCCCTGATCGGCTCGATCGGCGCGCGGGTGAGCGACAGGTCGTAGCCCATCGTGTCGACGTAGCCGCCGATGCCGCAGAAGTCGGTCTGCATGTCGATGACGAGCAGCGCCGTGTTTGCCGGACGCAGGTCGCCGTTGTAGGGCCACGGGTACGGGTCGGCCGTCACGAAGCGCGTCGCCATGGTCTCCCCCTCGGGCACGAGCCCTCGCTCCTCACCGGTTGATGCTCAGCTCGCCGGGCGCCCCGGCCAGGGTCCGCCGCGGCGAGCAGGTCGCGATCATGATCGCGAGCGTCACCACGTACGGCGCGGCGTTGAACAGATAGTAGCCGGACGTGACGCCGACCGACTGCAGCGCCGGTCCCAGCGCGCCCGCGCCGCCGAAGAGCAGCGCGACGTAGAAGCACCGCATCGGATCCCAGCGCGCGAAGATCACCAGCGCGACCGCCATGAGCCCCTGCCCGCTCGACAGCCCCTCGCTCCAGCTTCCGGGATAGTACAGCGACAGGAACGATCCGCCGACTCCCGCGAGGCCGCCGCCGACCGCGGTGGCGAACGTTCGCACGAGGGCCACGTTGTGGCCCATCGCCCGCGCGGCGTCGGAGCTGTCGCCGACCATGCGGACGACCAGGCCCCAGCGCGTGTTGCGGAACGCCCAGGCGAGCGCGACGGCGAGCGCGATCCCGATGAGAAACAGCGCGTTCACCTGGAGCGCGGCCCGGATCTGCGGGGATCCGCTCCAGGCCCCGAACGGGATCGCGGGCAGGGTCGGCGCCTTCGGCTGCACGTAGGGCTTGCCCAGGAAGAACGCGAGCCCGGTCCCGAAGAGCATCAGCCCGATGCCCACCGCGATGTCGTTCACGCGCGGCAGGTTGCAGAGGACGGCGTGCAGCAGGCCGAGCGCCAGGCCCGTCCCGCCCGCGGCGAGCACGCCGGCCCACGGGCTGTCCGTGGCGTACGAGAGCGCGTAGCCGCTCATCGCGCCCATCACGAGGATGCCCTCGAGCCCGAGGTTGATGCGTCCGCTCCGCTCGGTGATGCACTCGCCGAGGCTCACGAACAGAAACGGCGTGCTCACACGGATGGCGCCGCCGAGGACGGCGATCGGCACGCCCCACCACCCCAAAGCCTCCACGACTCAGGCTCTCGCGGGCTGGAAGACTTTCAGACGCCCGTACACCGCCTCGCTCGCCAGGATCAGCACGAAGGCAACCCCCTGCAGGACGAGCACCGTCGCGTCGGGCAGGTCGAGCCGGCGCTGGAGCATGCCGCCGCTCGCGGAGATGCCGCCGACGAGGACCGCCACCGGCACGATCGCCAGCGGATTCTGGCGGGCGATGAACGCGACCAGGATCCCGGCGTAGCCGTAGCCGGCGATGAGCGAGGCGTTGGCGCTGCCGTGGACGGCGGCGACCTCGACCATGCCGGCCAGTCCCGCCGCCGCCCCGCCGAGCGCGCAGGCGGCGAGCACGATCGGCCCGACCGGCAGGCCCGCGAGCCGCGCCGCGCGCGAGTTGCCTCCGACGATCTGCAGCGCGAACCCGTACGTCGTGTGCCGCACCAGCACGTACATCAGGAGACAGAAGACGAGCCCGAAGCCGAGGCCCCAGTGCACGTCGAGGCCGGGGAGCGGCCCCAGCATGTTGGCGTCGCCGATCGGCGTCGTCGAGGGCTTGTTGAGGCTCGCCGGATCGCGCAGCGGACCCTCGACGAAGTGATTGAAGAGGGCGATCGCGACGTAGGTCAGGAGCAGGCTCGAGATCGTCTCGTTGACGCCGCGGTACTGGCGCAGCGCCCCGGCGAGCGCGATCCATGCGGCGCCCGCGAGCATGCCGGCGGCGGCCATCGCGAGCTTGACGCCGGTGGGCGGGGCGCCGGCCACGAGATGGCCGGCCACGGCGGCGGCGAGCCCGCCGAGCACGAGCGCCCCCTCGCCGCCGATCACCATCAGCCCGGCCCGGGCGGGCAGCGCGACGCAGAGCGCCGTGAGGATCAGCGGCGCCGCGCGCGAGAGCGAGTTCTGCCAGGAGAAGGCGCTTGCGAAGCCCCCCTGGTAGATGAGCGCGTAGACCTCGAGCGGGTTCTGTCGCAGCACGGCCATGAACAGCCCGAAGACGACCATGGCGGCCGCGAGCGCGCCGAGCGGGACGACGAGCGCTTCGGCGGCCCGGGCCGCGCGTCCGGTCGGCGCGCGCGCCATCGACCCCGCTCTCAGACCTTGCCGATCACGCCCTCGACCAGATAGTTCATCTGCTCGAGCACCACGTCCGTCTGCTTGTGGCCGGTGCCGGCCGCGACGACCGTCTTGCCGGTGTTGTCGTTGAGCGGCCCCTTGAAGATGACGTAGCCGCCCTTGAGCATCTGCGCCTTGACACCGTCGGCGGCCTTCTGCGCGTGGTCGGACGTCGCCTTGCCGTACGGCGACATCTTGACGAAGCCCTCCTTCAGTCCGCCGCGCAGGAAGTTGACCATCGGCTTGCCCGCCATCGCGTCCTTGACGTGCATGGTGTACGGCGTGATCCAGTTCCACTCGGCGCCCGTGAGGTAGCCCTTGGGCGCCAGCGCGGCCTGGTTGGCGTGGTAGCCGCAAACGAAGATGCCGCGGCGCTCGGCCGTCTCGACGACGACCTTGGGGCTGTCGACGTGGCAGGTGATGACGTCCACGCCCTGGTCGATCAGGCTGTTCGCGGCCTCCGCCTCCTTGACCGGCAGCGACCAGTCGCCTGTGATGATGAGCTGCGTGGTGATCTTGGAATCGACGCTGCGCGCGCCCATCGTGAACGCGTTGATGTTCCGCAGCACCTGAGGAATCGGCTTGGCGGCGATGAAGCCCAGCTTCTTGCTCTTGCTGGTGTGACCCGCGACGAGACCGTTCAGGTACTGGCACTCGTCGATGTAGCCGAAGTAGCTGCCCGTGTTCTTCGGGTGCTTGCCCTCCGTCCAGAGCCCGCCGCAGTGGGCGAAGCGGATCTTGGGATACTTCTCCGCCATGCGCAGCATGTGCGGGTCGAAGTACCCGAACGAGGTCGGGAAGACCAGCGTGGCCCCGTCCTGCTCGACCATCGAGCCCATGGTCTTCTGCACGTCGGTGGTCTCCGGCACCTTCTCCTGCTCGACGACGCTGACGCCGGGCATCTTCTTGATGGCCGCGGCGGCCTGCGCCTGCGCCTGGTTGTAGCCGTAGTCGTCCCGCGGGCCGACGTAGATGACGCCCACGACGAGCTTGTCCGCCGCGAGGGCCGGGCGCGGCGCGAAGGGCGCGAGCGCGCCGAGCGCTCCGGCAGCCGCAATGCCCTTCAACACGTCACGGCGACTCGGTTGCCCGCTGGGAACGATCATGATCTGGCTCCTTTTCGAAGATCGTCGATACAGTCCAGAGCGTGAACAGCGCAGGAAGCGGCAATGCCTATGCCAAGCGCTTCGTGAACGGTCGTCCCCTGTTAACCGGCGGTTTCGGCGGACGAAAGGCCCGGCAGGTCCGGTCCGCCGGACCGATCCGGTTGCCTCAAGAACGGGCACGGCTGATTAACGCGTAGGCATCCGTTGACCGGGAGTGTGGCCCTCGCGTAGTGTCTTGGCTCGATGCCCGCGAAGCTCCTGATGCTGCCACCGCAGACGCCCACCACGCGCGCCTGGGCCTCGCGCGTGGCGGCCGCCCTGCCCGCGCTCTCGGTCGTCGTCGCCGAGGAGCCGGCCGACGCCGCGCGGGCGATCGCGGAGGCCGATGCGGCCTTCGGGACCATCCCACCCGCGCTGCTGGCGCGGGCGGCGCGGCTACGCTGGCTCCAGGCGCCGCAGGCGGCGCCGCCCGCCGGGTACTACTCCCCGGAGCTGATCGCGCACCCGGTGGTCGTGACCAACTTCCGCGAGATCTACAACGACCACATCGGCGCGCACATCATGGCCTTCGTGCTCGCTTTCGCCCGGGGCCTGCACCACTACTTCCCGCAGCAGCTCGCGCGCGAGTGGCGCCCGGCGCCGCTCGACACCAGCGTGATCCATCTCCCCGAGGCCACGGCGCTCATCGTCGGTCTCGGCGGGATCGGCGCCGAGGCGGCCCGGCTCGCCGCGGCCTTCGGCATGCGCGTGACCGGCGTGGACGCGCGCCGCCGGGAGGCCCCGCCGGGCGTGCTGAAGCTCGACGGCCCCGACGCGCTCGACTCGCTCTTGCCCCACGCGGACTTCGTGATCCTCACCGTGCCCCACACGCCCGCCACCGAGGGCTTCATGAACCGCGCGCGCTTCCGGCGGATGAAGCGCACCGCGTTCTTCATCAACATCGGCCGCGGCATGACGACGCGGCTCGACGACCTCGTCGAGGCGCTCCGGGCCAAGGAGATCGCGGGCGCGGGGCTCGACGTCTTCGAGCAGGAGCCCCTGCCGGCAGCGCACCCGCTGTGGACGATGCCCGGCGTGCTCATCACGCCGCACACCGCGGGCTACGGGCCGCACCTCGACGAGCGCCGCCTCGAGATCCTCCTCGACAACTGCCGGCGCTTCCTCGCCGGCCAGCCGCTGCGCAACGTCGTGGACAAGGCGAGCTGGTTCTGAGCGTTCCCGTCGGCCTGAACGTCCGTACCTGGACCAGACGGCGGGCGCGTTCGACTCGCTCTGGTTCCCCGATCACGTCCAGTACGGAGGCCACAAGGTCGCCGAGAGCGTCCTGCCGAACCTATGACCGTCGGGCGGCGGTCGCCGGCGTCGGGAACTCTTCGGGGTCGATCGGGATCTCGATGACCGCCGGCTTGCCGGCGCCGAACGCGGCCCGGAGCGCGTCGCCGATCTGGTCGGGGTGCTCCACGTAGTAGCCCGCGGCGCCGAACAGGCGCGCGAGCTCGTCGAAGCGCGGGTTGCCGATGTCGCAGCCGATGTACCGCCCGCCGTAGAAGGCCTTCTGGTAGGCCTTCTCCGATCCCCAGCAGTTGTTGTTCATCACCAGCGTCACGACGTTGATCCCGTGCCGCACCGCCGTCTCGAGCTCCTGGCTGTTCATCAGGAACCCGCCGTCGCCGTGAATGGCGAGCACCGGCGCGTCGGGGCGGCCGAGCTTGGCGCCGAGCGCCTCGGGGAACGCGAAGCCGAGCCCGCCGAGGTCGAGCGGGGTGAGGAACGTGCGCGGGCGCCTGAACTGGAGGCGGTCGTAGCCGTAGGCAGGCGCGGCCCCGGCGTCGAGCGCGATGATCGTCTCGGGCGGCAGCGCGCGGCGCAGCTCGGCATACACGCGCTGAGGCTTGAGCGGCTTGGCGTCGAGCAGCGCCTCCGCCGCGAGCCGTGCCTGGCGCTTGGCGCGCAGCGCCTCGGCTTCCTGCCGCCACGCGGGCGGCGACGGGCGCGCGCCCTCGCGCGTGAGCGCGTCGAGCAGCGCCGCGCACGCCTCGCGCGCGTCGGCCTGGATGCCGAGCGCGACCGGGTAGTAGCGGCCGATGTCGCGGCCGTCCACGTCGATCTGGACGATCTTCGTCTCGGGCCCGATCGAGCGGTCGTCGAAGTGGCTCGTGAAGTGCGCGAGCCGCGAGCCGACGACCAGCAGCAGATCCGCCCGCCGGCAGGCCGCGGACGCCTCCGGCGCGCCCGCGCGGCCCAGCGGCCCGATGTAGAGAGGATGCGCGCCGGGCACGGCGTCGTTGCGGCCGTACGCGGTGATCATCGGGATCGACGCCAGCTCGGCGAGACGGACGACCAGCTCGCCGGCCCCGGCGCGCGTGGCGCCGCCGCCGACCAGCAGGAGCGGGCGCTCCGCCCCCCGCAGCAGGCGCGCGGCCTCGCCGATCGCCGCCGGCGGCGCCGGCAGGGCGTGCGTGACTCGGTAACGCTCCGGCGCGAGGATCTCCGTATGCACGATCTGGCCGTTCAGGACGTCGCGCGGGATCTCGACGAGCACGGGCCCGCGGCGGCCGCCCATCGCGGCGCGCAGGGCGGTGCGCAGCAGCTCGGGAATGCGCTCGGGCCGGTTGATCTGGATCGCGAGCTTCGTCACCGGCCGGAACATCGCGACGAGGTCGTAGTCCTGGAACGCGTCCTTCTGGGAGTGCTCGGACGACACGCCGCCGACGAGAAGGACGACGGGCGAATGGGCGACGTGCGCCGCCGCGACGCCGGTGAGAAGGTTCGTGGCGCCCGGGCCGCTGGTCACCAGGCAGACGCCGGGCAGATCGGTGACGCGCGCCAGGCCGTCGGCCATGAACGCCGCGGCCTGCTCGTGGCGCACGTTGACGTACTCGACGCTCCGGTCGTCGTAGAGGGCGTCGAGCACGTCGAGGAAGGTCGAGCCGACGATGCCGAAGAGGTGGCGCACCCCCTCGGCCTTCAGCAGCTCGACGACGGCCCGCCCGCCGGTCGGCTCGCTCACGGTGCGGCCCGGAGGGCGCCTACTTGACGCTCGCGACCTTGTCCCAGAGCTCGCCGTACTGCTGCTTGTACTGCGGCCAGATCTTTTCCTCGGCCAGCCTGCGGAACGAGGCCACGTCGGCGGCGTTCACCTTCATGCCCCGCGCCTCCAGGATCTCCTT
Organism: Methylomirabilia bacterium; assembly: GCA_041496385.1. Taxonomy (GTDB): domain Bacteria; phylum Methylomirabilota; class Methylomirabilia; order Rokubacteriales; family CSP1-6; genus AR19. The sequence goes on from JBGQEL010000135.1 coordinate 7,867, forward strand.
GGCCTTGGCCAAATTATCCACGCTCTCCGTGAGCTCGCGGATCTTCTTCTGCGCCTCGCGTCCCACCTCCATGAACAGCCGCTGCTGCTCGGGCGTGAGACTCTTCCAGACCTCGAGGTTCATGACCGCGAGCGTCGGCCCATAGTTGTGAAAGGTCATGGAGACGTACTTCGTGACCTCGTAGACCTTGAGCGCGTTGATGTTGTAGATCGGCAGGTCGGCGCCGTCGATCACGCCCTGCTGGGCCGCGGAGATGACCTCGCCCCAGGCCATCGGCACCGCGCTGGCGCCGAGCCCGTTCACCGTGTCGGCGAAGACGCGGCCCTGCTGCACGCGCATCTTCAGGCCCTTGAGGTCGGCGGGTGTGGTGATCGGGCGCTTGCTGTTCCAGAAGTGACGGAAGCCGTAGTCGTAGAAGAACAGGATCTTGACCTTGTACTTCTTCTGGAACGTCTCGTCGAGGCCCTGGCCGATCTCGCCGTTGAACATCGCGTAGGCGTGGTGATAGTCGCGCACGAGGTACGGCGTCAGGAACACGCACATCTCGGGGAACACCGTGCAGGCCGCGCCCACCGGCGTGCCGATGGCGATGTTGCCCGACTTCACCGCGTCCATGATCTCGAGCTCCTTGCTGAGGAGCGTCCCGCCGTGGAACACCACGTTCAGCGAGCCGTTGGAGCGCCGGGTCACCTCGTCGGCCAGGTACTTGAAGCCGATCGCGCCCGACTCCGGCGGCGCGATGATGTGGGCGAAGTCGAGCTTTCGCGGGGCCGGCTTCGTCTGGCTCTGGACGGGGCTCCCGCTGCCGGCCAGGGTCAGCCCGACCAGCAGCGCGATGGACACGGCGTGGCGCGTGAATCGCTTCATGGTTCCCCCTCTCGATCGTGGGCGCGGATCGACCGGGGCCTAGTAGCGCGCGATTGGGCCGCGCTTGTCAAGCCGCTCCTTTCCGAGCTACCATCCGCGCGCTGGTGAGAACCTTCCTGCGCGGCCTCGCGTGGCTTCCCGACATCGTCGTCACCGCGCTCATGCTGGTGGCCATGATCGACATGCTGGTCGGCGTGTTCCTCCGCTACGTGGTGACGCAGATCTCGGCCACCTTCGATCTTCCGTCCGTCCGGTTCTTCTGGGTCGAGGAGATCGGCGAGTACGCTCTCGCCTGGCTCACGTTCATCGGCGCCGCCGTCGGGATCCGCCGCGGGACGCACTTCGCCGTGCAGATCGTCACGGAGCGGCTGCCCGCGAGACTCCGCCGGGCCATCCTCGCGGGTCACTACGTCCTGCTCGTGGGCTTCGGCGTGCTGCTGGCCGTCTTTGGCTGGCAGGTCAGCGAGCTCAACAGCCAGTCGTTCTCGCCGGCGCTCGACGTGAATCTCCGGTGGCTCTATCTCTCCGCGGTCGTCGGCGGCGTCCTGATCGCGCTCTACAGCGTCGCCGCCCTCGCGGACGTCTGGCAGGGGCGTGGCCCGCACGCCGAGGAGCGCCGCTGAGCCATGCTCGCCGCCGTCGTGGCCGTCACGTTCCTGGGCCTGACGTTCCTGTCGCTGCCCATCGTCTTCGCGCTCGGCCTGTCGGGCTTTGCCGGGCTGGTCATGGGCAACTTCTCGCTCCAGAAGCTGCCCTCGAGCCTCGTCGCGGGCTCGCAGAGCTGGGTCCTGCTCGCCATCCCCACGTTCGTCTTCGCCGGCAGCCTGATGGAGCGCTGCGGGATGTCCTACGCGCTGGTCAACCTCGCCCGCGCGATGGTGGGATGGGTGCGCGGCGGCCTCGGGATGTCGGTCGTCCTGGCCGAGTACTTCTTCTCCGGCATCTCGGGCTCGACGATCGCCGACGTCTCCGCGATCGGCGCCATGCTCACCCCGCCCATGCTGCGCGCGGGCTACAAGCCCGAGCACGCCGCCTCGCTGGTGGCCTCCGCGACCGCGATGGGCATTCTGGTGCCGCCCGCGATCTTCATGATCGTGCTCGGCCAGGTCACCGACACCTCGGTGGTGGCGATCTTCCTGGCGGGGTTCATCCCGGCGGCCGTGACCGCCGCCTGCCTGTTCGTCGTGATCTTCGTCCAGGCGCACCGCCTCGGCTGGCCGAAGGACGAGCGCCCGACGGCGGCGCAGTTCAAGGTGGCGGTGCGGGAGTCGCTCGTGCCGATGGTGGTGCCGATCGTCATCGTGGCGGGATTCTACTTCGGCGTGTTCACGGCGACCGAGGCGGGCGCGCTCGTGGCCGCCTACGCGGTCGGCGCCGCGGTCTTCTACTACAAGAACGTCACGCTCCGCGAGATGCTGCGGCTCGTCCACGAGAGCGCGCTGCTGACGGCCGCCGTGGTCTTCCTCCTCGCGGTGGCCAGCGTCTATCAGTTCCTCATGGGGATGCTCGGGGTGCCCGCCCTGCTGGGCGAGGTGCTCCGGCCGCTCCAGACGACGCCGTGGCTCTTCCTGCTCGCGGTGTCGGCCATCGTCGTGCTGTTCGGGATGGTCCTGGAAGGGCTGCCGGCCGCCGTCGTGCTCGTGCCGGTCGTCTTCCCCATCGCGAAGGCGATCGGCATTCACCCGATCCACTTCAACATCGTGCTGACGGCCGCGGTGGGGATCGGGCTCTTCCTGCCGCCCATCGGCGTCGGTCTGCTCATGGCGCTCCGCTTCGCCAACATCTCGGTCGGCCAACACTTCCCCAGCTACTGGCCGTATCTCGCGGCGCTGGCGGTCGGACTGATGATCCTGATCCTGTTCCCGGAGCTGACCCTCTTCCTTCCCCGGCGCGCGGGCCTGGTGCGCTGAGCCGACGCGATGGCTGACCGGAACGCCGCGTTCGTCGGAACGATCCCCGAGAACTACGACCGATATCTCGGCCCCATCTTCTTCCATCACTACGCCGACGACCTGGCGGGCCGCCTCGTCGCGGCCCCGGGCCTGCGGGTCCTCGAGGTGGCCTGCGGGACCGGCCTGCTGACCCGGCGCGTGCTCGCCCGGATCCGCGGATCCGGATCGTCGATCGTGGCCACCGATCTGAACGAGGCGATGATCGAGTACGGCCGGGGCCAGGTTCCTCCGGAGCCCGGCCTCGAGTGGCGCCAGGCGGATGGGACACGCCTGCCGTTTCCCGATCGCGCGTTCGACGCCGTCGTCTGCCAGTTCGGTCTGATGTTCTTCCCCGA
>JBGQEL010000136.1:0-10914 GCA_041496385.1 Methylomirabilia bacterium
CACGCCGAGCGCCTCGCCGAGCTGGGGGCCGAGCAGGTTCTGTCCGCCGTCGCCGCGGGTGAGCGAGAGATAGGCCGTCCGGTATCCGCGGCCGCGCGCAAGATAGGTGATGGCCTGCGTGTTCTCGTCGTCCGGATGGGCGGCGACGTAGAGCACGCTGCCCATGATGGCGAAGCTGCGCAGCGATTGTAAGATAGCGACCCCCGTCGGTGGCTCGGCGGCGTGGCCGACGTCGGAGGAGCCCGCCAGGATGGCCACGCCGAGGGCGGCCCAGAACGGCACGTTCCAGAGGGTGTCGCGCAGGAGCATGGAGGACGTCATCCGCGGCTCACACGATAGCACTGACAGCATGGTCATTCGACAGCAACGGTTCAGGCGGCGGGCGAGCGGGCAGATCAAGTTGCGCAGGATCGGCGGCTGGCGGAAGATGACCGATCGGATGATCGCGTGATGGATCGGCGGCGATTCCTTGGAACTGTCGCAGCCCTCCTCGCGGCGCCGCTCGGCGCCGAAGCCCAGCAGGCGGGGAAGGTCCCCCGGATCGGTTTCCTGTTCTTCGGCTCTCCCGGACCCTCGCGAGAACTCGACGCCTTCCGGCAAGGGTTGCGTGAGCTCGGCTACACCGAGGGGCAGAACATCGTCATCGAGTACCGATTCGCAGGCGGGCGGCTCGAGCGACTGCCGGAGCTTGCAACCGAGCTGGCCCGTCTCAAGCCGGATGCTCTCGTCACCCCCGGCACGCCGGCGTCGCTGGTCGCCAAGCAGGCGACCAGCACGATTCCCGTGGTCTTCGCGGGCGTTGCCGATGCCGTCGGCGCCGGGCTCGTCGCCAACCTTGCGCGCCCGGGCGGGAACGTCACGGGGTTGACGAGCATCAGCGCCGAGTTGGGCGGGAAACGGTTGGAGCTCCTCAAGGAGGTTGCCCCCAGGGCTTCCCGCGTGGCGGTCCTCTACAATCCGGACGACCGATCCAATGTGCTGGTATTGAAGGAGCTGCAGAAGTCGGCCCCGGCACTGGGTCTCACACTGCAACCGATCGAGGTGCGAGGACCCGGCGACTTCGAGGACGCCTTTGTCGCGATGACCCGGCAACGCGCCCGCGCGCTCTTCGGGGCCGCGGGTGTTCTGACCACCGAGCATCGAAAAGCCCTCGTGGACCTCGCCGCCAAGCGCCGGATACCGGCGATATGGGGGGAGCGCCAATTTGTTGAGGCTGGTGGCCTCATGTCCTATGCGGTGGACTTTTACGACCAGGTTCGAGGCGCTGCCGTCTACGTGGACAAGATCCTCAAAGGAGCCAAGCCAGGCGACCTGCCCGTGGAGCAACCGACGAAGTACGAGCTGGTGATCAACCTCAACACGGCTCGGACGCTGGGCCTCACCATCCCGAAGTCACTGCTGCTGCATGCGGATCAGATCATTGGCGGATCGGCTCGTTGAATGACCCGGAAGCCGCGCCGCTACTTCCGCTTTTCCATGGGCCGCCGATGATCGAGCACGCGACGACGGTGCAGGTGCGCTGGAGCGACGTGGATCCCGCGGGCATCGTGTTCTACCCGCGCTTCTTCGAGTGGTACGACCTGGGCTGCGAGGCGCTCTTCGCCTCGCTGGGGCTGGCGTGGCCCGAGGCGTTTCCGCGCTACGGGATCGTGGGCGTGCCCATCGTCGAGTCCGGCTCGAAGTTCCTGAGCCCCGCGCGCTACGGCGACGTCCTCACGATCCGCTCGCGCGTGGCCGTGGTCACGGCGAAGACGTTCCGCATGGAGCACGAGATCTCGGCCGGCGCCCGGCTCTGCTCGCGCGGCTTCGAGATCCGCGCGTGGGTGGCGCAGCCGAAGGCGCCCGGCGACCCTCTGCACGCGGTGCCCATTCCCGTGGAGGTGGCCATGCGGCTGCGGGGGACGGCGTCGTGAGCACGGCGGGAGGCCGCATGGGCGGGCTCAGGGGCGTCTACCTCTCCGTCCACACGCCCCGCTACTGCACCCACGAGGCCGCGCTCGAGCGCAAAGTCGCGCATCCCGATTTTCTCGCGGTGCGCGACGGCCTCGTCGAGCAGGGGAAGGACGTCGCGGCGGCGGCGCCCGACGTGATCGTGATCAACTCCTGCCACCTCGTCACGACCTTTCCGACGGTCGTGGACGGCACGCCGCGCCACCGCGGCGTCCTCACGGCGCAGGAGGCACCCGAGCTGATCCACGGCGTGGCGTACGACTTTCCGGGCGACCACGAGCTCGCCGCGGCGCTCGTCGCGCGTGCGACGGCGGCGGGCCTGCCCTCCGTCCTCGCGAACGACGTCCACTACCCCCTCGACTACGGCACCGTGGCGCCGCTCGTGTGCTATCTCGATCGGGCGCAGCGGATCCCCGTCGTGCCGGTGTCCGTCTGCCTCTCCGCCGACCTCGAGGAGAGCTTCGCGTGGGGCGGGATCATCGCCGAGACGGTGGCGGCGACCGGGCGCCGGGCGGCGTTCGTCGCGAGCGGCAGCGTGTCCCACAAGCTCGTGCGCGGGCCGGAGGCGTGGCCGGGCCCGGCCGAGCAGGAGCTCGACCACCGGCTCGCGCGGATGCTGGCCGACGGAGCCTACGAGGATCTCTGGGCATGGCTGCCGGCGTACGCCGAGGCCGCCAAGCCCGAGATGGGCGGCCGCCACCTGGCGATGCTGCTGGGGGCCCTCGTGCGATCGGGTCGGAAGTTCGCGGCGACGACTCACGCCTACGGCCCCTCGTCGGGGAGCGGCAACTACGTCATCTCGCTCGCGGCGCGCTGAGGAGAGCCGCCGGTCCCTCTGAGCGCGCGGCGCGTGAGCGCGTGGCGCGCCCCGATCTGGACTCGCCCCGAGGGGTCTGCTACGCTGACCCGTCGAGATCGTCCACTCCAGAAGGAGGCCACCGTGCGCACGACGAAACGCGCGTTCCTCGCCGCCGCCCTGCTGACCGTCGTCGCGGCGGGCCCGGCGGCGCCGGCCGAGACCGTGAAGATCGGCTTCATCACGTCGCTCTCGGGCCCCGCCGGCGTGATCGGCAAGCACATGAAGGACTCCGTGGAGCTGGCGCTCGATCATCTCGGGCGCAAGGTCGGCGGTCTCGACGTGGAGATGATCTACGGCGACGATCAGCGCAAGCCCGACGTCGGCAAGCAGCTCGCCGACGAGATGCTCAAGAAGCACAAGGTCCACTTCGTCTCCGGCATCATCTGGTCGAACGTCATGCTCGCGGTCGCCCCGGTGGTGACGCGCGAGAAGGTCTTCATGATCGGCACCAACGCGGGTCCGCACGAGCTCGCCGGCGACCAGTGCTCGGAGTACTTCTTCACGACCTCCTGGCAGAACGACCAGACACCCGAGGCGATGGGCAAGTACATGTCCGACCAGGGGCTGACCGACGTCTACGCGATGGCGCCGAACTACGCAGCCGGCAAGGACATGGTCCAGGGCTTCCGGCGCTACTTCAAGGGCAAGGTCGTCGCCGAGGTCTACACCAAGCTCGGGCAGCAGGACTACTCCGCGGAGATCACGCAGCTGCGCGCCGCGAGCCCGAAGGCCGTCTTCGTGTTCTACCCGGGGGACATGGGCATCCAGTTCCTCAAGCAGTACGCGCAGGCCGGGCTCCGGGATCAGATCCCGCTCTACTCGGTCTACACGGTCGACGAGGTGTCGCTCCCGGCGGTGCAGGAGGCGGCGCTCGGCAACTTCGAGACCCGCTACTGGAGCCCGGACCTCGCCAACGAGGCCAACCGGAAGTACGTCTCGGACTTCAAGAAGAAGTTCGGCTACACCCCGTCGTTCTACGGCGCGCAGAGCTACGACGGCATCCTGCTGATCGACGCGGCGATTCGCGCGGTCAAGGGCGACCTGTCGAACAAGGACGGGATGATCGCCGCGATGCGGAAGGCCGACTACAGGTCGACCCGCGGCCCGTACAAGTACAACGTGAACCACTTCCCGATCGAGAACTTCTACCTCCTGAAGACGGTGAAGACGGCGGACGGCGAGTACGCGATGCAGATCCAGAAGACGGTCTTCGAGAACCACAAGGACGCCTACTACCAGAAGTGCACGATGAAGTGGTAGGCCGGGCCGCATGCTGACCTCGGGGGGCGCGATCCGATCGCGCCCCCTTTTTCGTTGCCCATGACGCCGCTGCTCGTGCTCGAGCAGGGCCTCAACGGCCTCCAGTTCGGCGTGATGCTGTTCCTGATGGCCGCGGGCCTCACGCTCGTCTTCGGCATCATGAACCTCGTCAACCTCGCGCACGGCGCGCTCTATATGCTCGGCGCCTACCTCGGCGCCACCTTCTTGAAGTGGACCGGGGCCTTTCTGATCGCCGTCCCGGCGGCGCTCCTCGCCACGCTCGTCATCGGCGTCCTCGTCGAGCTGATCGCGCTGCGCACGCTCTACGAACGCGACCACCTCGACCAGGTGCTGGCGACCTTCGGACTGATCCTCTTCTTCAACGAGCTGGTCGCGATCGTGTGGGGACGGGCGGCCCTCTACACGACAACGCCCCCGGCGTTCGCCGGGTACGTCGAGCTGCTCCCGGGGCTCCGGTACCCGGCGTACCGCGCGGCCGTGATCCTCGTGGGTCTGGCGGTCGCGCTGCTGCTCTACGTCGTCGTCACGCGGACGCGTCTCGGCATGCTGATCCGCGCCGGGGCGTCGAACCGCACGATGGTCGCGGCGCTCGGCGTGAACATCCGGCTGCTCTACACGGGCGTGTTCGGATTCGGCGCCGCGCTGGCGGGGCTGGCCGGCCTCATGGCCGGGCCGATCTACGCGGTCCAGCCCGGGATGGGCGAGCAGATCCTGATCCAGGTGTTCGTGGTCATCGTCATCGGCGGCATCGGCTCGATCCGCGGCGCGCTGGTGGGCGCCGTCCTCGTCGGCATGGTCGACACGCTGGGCCGCGCCTTCCTGCGGCCGCTGCTGTCGACCGTCGTCTCGGCCACCGCCGCCGACGCCGCGGGCCCGGCCCTGGCGTCGATCCTCGTCTACGTGCTGATGGCGGCCGTGCTCTTCTTCAGGCCGAAGGGGCTCTTCCCGGCGAGCGGGTAGGCATGGCGCGCGGGTCGCAGACCGCCGTGCTGGTGATGGGCTTGGTGGGCCTGGCGCTCGTGCCGCCCGTCGCGGCGATGCTCGGCCAGCCGTTCTACGTGGACCTGTTCCGGCGGGTGATGATCTTCGCCCTCGCCGCGCTCAGCCTCGATCTGATTTTGGGATATGGCGGCATGGTGAGCTTCGGTCACGCGGCGTACCTCGGCATCGGCGCGTACGCCGTCGGGATCCTCGCCTTTCATGGCGTCGACAACGGGTTCATCCAGTGGTCGGCCGCCGTCGTCGCCTCGGCGCTGGCGGCGCTGGTGATCGGGGCGATCTCGATCCGGACCAGCGGCGTCTACTTCATCATGATCACGCTCGCCTTCGCGCAGATGCTCTACTACCTCGGGATCAGCCTCGAGACCTACGGCGGCGACAACGGGCTGGCGCTCAAGACGCGCAGCCGCTTCGCCGGGCTGATCGATCTGCGTGACCCGTACGCCTTCTACTACCTCGTCCTCGCGCTGCTCGTCGTCTTTCTCGTCCTCGGGCGCCGCCTCGTCGCCGCGCGCTTCGGCATGGTCATCCGGGCGGCGCGGTCGAACGAGGCGCGCGCCCGCGCGATCGGGTTTCCCCTGTTCCGCTACAAGCTCACGGCCTTCGTGCTCGCCGGGAGCGTCTGCGGCCTCGCGGGTGCCCTGCTCGCGAACCAGACGGAGTACCTCACGCCCGACTTCATGCACTGGACGCGCTCGGGCGAGATCATGTTCATGGTGATCCTCGGCGGCATGGGCACCCTGTTCGGGCCCGTCGTGGGCGCGATCGCGCTCCTGCTGCTCGAGCAGGGGCTGTCCTCCCTCACCGAGCACTGGCAGATCCTCCTGGGGCCGATCCTCGTCCTCGTCGTGCTCTTCGCACGGCGCGGTCTGTTCGGCCTGCTCGCGGGCGCGCGCGATGGCTGAGCCGCTGCTCGCGATCCGCGGGCTCGTGAAGCGCTTCGGCGGCCTGCGCGCCACGGACGGCGCGGACCTCGACGTGACGGAGGCCGAGACGCACGCCGTGATCGGCCCCAACGGGGCGGGCAAGACGACGCTGATCAGCCAGCTCGCGGGCGACCTCGGGCCGGACGCGGGCACGATCCGCTTCGCCGGGAAGGACATCACCGCGCTCGACGCCCCCGCGCGGTCGCGGCGCGGGCTGGCGCGCTCGTTCCAGATCACGAGCATCTTCCGCGACTTCTCGGCGCTCGACAACGTCGCGCTCGCCGTGCAGGCGCACGACGGGCACAGCTTCGGCTTCTGGCGGCCGGCCCGCGCCGAGCGCGCGCTCCGCGAGCCGGCGCGCGCGGTGCTCGAATCCGTCGGGCTGGGCGCGCGCGCCGACGTCCTGGCGGGCAGCCTCGCGCACGGCGAGCAGCGCCAGCTCGAGATCGCCATGGCGCTGGCGACCCGGCCGCGGCTCCTCCTGCTCGACGAGCCGGTCGCAGGCATGGGCCCCGAGGAGTCGCAGCGCATGGTGCGCTTCCTCGGCACCCTCAAGCGGCGCCTCACGATCGTCCTCGTGGAGCACGACATGGACGCGGTGTTCACGCTCGCCGACCGTGTCTCGGTCATGGTCTACGGCCGGATCATCGCGACGGGGACACCCGAGGAGATCCGCGTCAACACCGAGGTGCGGCGCGCGTACCTCGGCGACGAGGCGCCCGCCTGATGCTGGCCGTCGAGGGGCTCGAGACGGCCTACGGCCCGAGCCAGGTGCTCTTCGGCGTCAGCCTCAGCGTCGGGGAGGGACAGGTCGTGACGCTGCTCGGCCGGAACGGCATGGGAAAGACCACCACGGTCCGCTCGATCATGGGGATCGTGCCGGCCCGGGCCGGCGCCGTGCGCTTCCTCGGCCGGCCCATCCACGGCCTGCCGTCCTATCGGGTGGCCCAGGCGGGGATCGGCCTCGTGCCCGAGGGACGCCAGGTCTTCCCGAATCTCACCGTCGGCGAGAACCTCGTCGCGACGGCCGCCAACCGCGGCGACAGCCGCGACCCCTGGACGCTCGCGAAGGTCTTCGAGCTGTTCCCGCAGCTCGCGGCGCGGGCGCGAAGCTTCGGCGGCACGCTCTCGGGCGGCGAGCAGCAGATGCTCGCGATCGGCCGCGCGCTGATGACGAACCCGCGGCTCCTGATCCTCGACGAGGCGACGGAAGGGCTCGCGCCGCTCGTCCGCGCGGAGATCTGGCGCTGCGTCCAGCGGCTCAAGGCGCGCGGCCAGTCCATCCTGCTCATCGACAAGGACGTCGCCGCGCTGACGCGCGTCGCGGACGCGCACTACATCCTCGAGAAGGGGCAGATCGTCTGGAGCGGCGGCTCGCCCGAGCTGCGGGCGCACGAGGAGATCCAGCATCGCTATCTCGGCGTGTGAGAGACTTCCCCTATGAGCTGGATCGACCAGGCCTTCCCACGGACGGCGACGCCCTCCCCCCTCGTCGGACGCGTGCTCGGGCTGAACCCCGGAATGATGACGGGGCCCGGCACCAACACCTACCTCGTGGGCGGACGCGACCCGATCCTCATCGACACGGGCGCGGGCGTGCCCGACTACGTGCCGCTCATGGAGCGCTATCTCGGCGAGCGCGGCTTCACCCAGCCCTCGCGCGTGATCCTCACGCACCGGCACCGCGATCACATGGGTGGCGTCGATCAGCTCCGCGGGCGCTTCAAGGGCCTGCGCGTCGCGAAGATGGTCCACCGGGACAGCGGCCTTCCCGAGCCGATGGACGACCTGCGCGACGGCCAGACGGTGGAGGGCGAGGGGGTCACGCTGATCCCGATCCACACGCCGGGCCACGCCTCCGATCACCTCTGCTACTACCTGGTCGAGGAAAAAGCGCTCTTCACGGGGGATGTCATCCTCGGCGGGTCGACGACGGTCATCCCCTCCGAGGACGGAGACCTCGTCGACTATCTGGACTCCCTCCGTCGTCTTCAGCGCCTCGATCTTCGCCGTATCTACCCCGCGCACGGTCCCGTCATCGAGGACGCGCCCGCGAAGATCCAGGAGTACATCGACCACCGGATGCTGCGCGAGCGGCAGATCCTCGAGGCGCTCGGCGACGGACTCCCGACGATCCCCGCGATGGTGGAGCGGATCTACGCCGAGGTGCCGAAGGCGCTCCACCCGACGGCGGCCATGTCCGTCGAGTCGCACCTGAAGAAGCTGAAGAAGGAAGGGCGCGTGCGCGAGACCGTCGTGAAGGACGCGCCCTCGCGCTGGGCGCTGGTCTAGCCGCGCCGCCGCTCGCCGGCCTCGGCGACGAGGGCGGCGAAGAGGTTGCGCGCGGCCGCGTCGCGCAGGACGAGCTCCTCCGGGTGCCACTGCACGCCGACCAGGAAACGCCGCGCGTCCTCGTGCTCGGCGGCCTCGATGACCCCGTCGGGCGCCCAGGCGACCTCGCGCAGGCCGCGGCCGAGGGTCTCGATCGCCTGGTGGTGCATGCTGTTCACGCGAAGCTCGAGGCCCCCGAGAATCGTTCCGAGCCGCGTGCCCTCGCCCAGCACCTTCACGTCGTGCGTCGGCTCGTCGCGGGGCTCCCTCTGGCTGTGCGCGATCGGGCTCCCCCTCTGGTCGGCGATGTCCTGGCAGAGGCTTCCACCGAGCGCGACGTTCACGACCTGCAGGCCGCGGCAGATCGCGAAGAGCGGCACGCGCTCCTCGAGCGCCCGGTGGACGAGCCCGAGCTCGAGCGCGTCGCGCGACTCGGACACCTCGACCGTGAGCGGATGGCGCGGCTCCGCGAAGTGCGCGGGGTCGACGTCGCCGCCGCCCGTGAGGACGAGCCCGTCGAGACGCGGCCAGAGCGCGGCGAGCGCGTCCCCGTCGAGCTGCGGCGGCAGGAGCAGGGGAACGCCGCCCGCCTGCTGGACAGCGCGCAGGTACGCCGTGTTCACGTACGCGCGCTCGGGGTGCGCGCCGACGGTGATCGACGTCGAGACGCCGATGAGCGGCGCGGCCATGGCAGTGAGCCTAGCACGGCCGCCGGGCGGGGCGGCGCGGAGTGGTAAGATAGCCACCCCATGAGCCTCGACTCCGCCTCCTCGCAGCAGACCGGGCCCGCACACGCGCCGACGTCCACCGTCCAGGTCATCGGGACGCGCTGGGCGGTCGCGGCGGGCCACGCGCTGGCCTCGGAAGCCGCCGCGAGCGTGCTCGCGGCGGGCGGCAACGCCATCGATGCGGGCGTCGCCGCGGGTCTCACCCTCGGCGTCGTCCACTGCGACATGGTGAGCGTCGCGGGCGTGGCGCCGATCCTCGTCCACGTGGCGCGGACGGGGGAGACGTGGGAGGTCTCCGGCGTCGGGCCCTACCCGCGCACCTCGAGCGTGGCGTACTTCCGCGAGAAGCACGGAGGCCAGATCCCGCCGGGCCTCGCGCGGACGGTCGTGCCGGCGGCGCCCGCAGCCTGGCTCACGGCGCTCGAGCGCTGGGGGACGATGTCCTTCGCCGACGTCGCGACCGCGGCCACGGGGCACGCCGAGCGCGGCTTCCCGCTCTCGATCTTCTCCGCGTTCCAGATGGGCTCGAACGCCGACAAGTACCGGCGCTGGCCGACGTCGGCGGCGCTCTATCTGAAAGATGGGCGCGCGTACCGGACGGGCGAGATCCTCGTGCAGCGCGAGCTCGGCGAGACGCTCCGGCGGATGGCGCGCGCCGAGGCGAAGGCCGGCGACCACCGCGAGGCGGGGATCCGCGCGGCGCGCGACGAGTTCTACCGCGGCGAGACGGCGAAGCGGATCGCCGAGTTCCACCGTGCCGAGGGCGGGCCGCTCGCCTACGAGGACCTCGCCGGGTTCAGCGTGGAGATCGCGCCCGCGCTCCGGACCCGCTTCGACGACTACGAGATCGCGGCGTGCGGCTTCTGGTGCCAGGGCCCCGTGCTCCTGCAGATCTTCAACCTGCTCGAAGGCGTGGACCTGAAATCGCTCGGCCACAATTCGGCCGCGTATCTCCACCGTCTCGTGGAGACGATCAAGCTCGCCTTCGCCGACCGGGACGCCTACTACGGCGACCCGCGCTTCGTGACGGTACCCGCCGACGGGCTCCTCTCGAAGGCGTACGCGGAGGCCCGGCGCGCGCTCGTCGGCGAGCGGGCCTGGCCCGACATGCCGCCCGCCGGCGATCTCCTCCGCCCCGGCGTCGAGCGCCGCCGCGAGGCGGCCCTGCCCCTCGCGGGCGGGTCGGGAGATCACCTCGACACCAGCTACGTCGCGGTCGTGGACGAGGAGGGCAACGGCTTCTCGGCCACGCCGAGCGATCCCAACGTCGACTCGCCCGTCGTCGCCGGCGTCGGCTGCGTCGTCTCGCCGCGCGGCTCGCAGGGCTGGCTCGAGCCCGGGCATCCGAGCGTCGTCGCGCCGGGCAAGCGGCCCAGGCTCACGCCCGCGCCCGCCATGGCGTTCCGGGACGGCAGGCTCTTCATGCCGTTCGGCACCCCGGGCGGCGACGTCCAGCAGCAGGCCATGCTCCAGGTGTTCCTGAACACGACGGTATTCGGGATGGAGCTCCAGCGCGCCGTCGAGGCGCCGCGCGTGGCCTCACGGAGCTTCCCCGACTCGTTCTGGCCGCACGCCCACGCGCCCGGGAAGCTCGAGGTGGAGCGCCGGCTTCCGGAGGACACGCGCGCCGCGCTCGCGGGGCTCGGCCACGCCATCGCCGAATGGCCCGACTGGGAGTGGCGCGCGGGCTCGGTCTGCGCGGTGCAGGTCGGCGCCGACGGCACGCGCTGGGCCGGCGCCGACCCCCGCCGCGGCTCGCACGCCATCGCCCGGTAGCGTGACGCTCTCCGCGCCCATCGCGGTCGACGACCTCTCCAAGTTCTACCCGACGCGCGACGCG
>JBGQEL010000137.1:0-10726 GCA_041496385.1 Methylomirabilia bacterium
GACGACTACGTGACCAAGCCGTTCTCGCCCCGCGAGCTGATCGCGCGAATCCGCGCCGTGGCCCGCCGGGGCAAGCAGGCCGACCCGCCCGGGAAGAAGCAGCAGCTCAGGGCCGGCGATCTCGAGATCGACCGCCATCGCTTCGAGGTCCGGATGAAGGGGCGCCCCGTCGAGCTGACCCCGAAGGAATTCGAGCTTCTCGCGACGCTGGTCGGGACCCCCGGGCGCGTGTTCGGGCGGGAAGAGCTCCTGGACATGGTCTGGGGCCGCGACGGCTTCGTCGAGCCGCGGACGGTGGATGTTCACGTGGCGCGCCTGCGTGGCAAGTTCACCGCCGCCAAGGCCGAGGAACCCGGGATCGAGACGGTCCGCGGGGTCGGATACCGATTCAGGGAGCCGAAGCCGTAACACATCCGTAACACGACGTTGACGTGGTCGAAACACTGGCGCGCGATGATCGAAGCTGGACAAGAGCAAAGGAGAGCTAGCGATGAAGAAGGCCTGTGCGATGCTGCTCGCGTGCGCGATTGCCGGAGGGGCCACCGCGGTGTTGGCCACCGGGGGGCCGCCCAAGCTCGATCCCGCGCTCGTCCCCTACAAGGCCGTGAGCGGGGTGAGCGGCAACATCAGCAGCATCGGGTCGGACACCCTCAACAACCTCATGACCCTCTGGGCCGAGACGTTCAGCAAGTTCTATCCGAACGCCAAGATCCAGATCGAGGGCAAGGGGTCCTCGACCGCGCCACCCGCGCTGATCGCCGGCACGGCGCAGCTCGGCCCGATGTCCCGCCCGATGAAGGGCACCGAGATCGACCAGTTCGAGAAGAAGTACGGGTACAAGCCCACGTCGATCCGCACCTCCGTGGACGCGCTCGCGGTGTTCGTCAACAAGGACAACCCGATCAAGTGCATGACGATCGCTCAGGTGGACGCGGTCTTCTCGAAGTCGCGTCGCCACGGCGGCAAGGAGGACGTCACGACCTGGGGGCAGCTCGGGGTGACGGGGGAGTGGACCGCCAAGCCGATCAGCCTCTACGGCCGCAACTCGGCCTCGGGCACGTACGGGTTCTTCAAGGAGCACACGCTGAAGAACGGCGACTACAAGGACTCCGTCAAGGAGCAGCCCGGCTCGGCGTCCGTCGTCCAGGGCGTGACCGTCGACCGCTTCGCCATGGGATACAGCGGCATCGGCTACACTACGGCCGGCGTGCGCGCCGTCCCGCTCGCCGAAAAGGAAGGCGGCAAGTGCTACGAGGCCGATCCCGACAACGCGTACTCCGGGGCCTATCCGATGGCGCGTTTCCTCTACGTGTACGTCAACAGGGCGCCGGGGAAGCCGGTCGATCCCCTGACGCGTGAGTTCGTCAAGCTGGTGCTCTCCAAGGATGGGCAGGAGGGCGTCATCAAGGACGGCTACTTCCCGATCCCGGCCTCCATCGCGAAGGAAGAGCTGGGCAAGATCCAATAGTGGCCGTCACCACACTGACGCTGAGCCGCGCGCGCACGAGCCGGCGGATCCTGCTCGACAGGGTCTCCCGCCGGCTCGTGGTGCTCGGCGGCGGCGTCATCATCGCCTCGATCCTCGCGATCCTGTTCGTCATCGGCGCCGAGGTCTACCCTTTGTTCAAGAAGCCGACCGCGACGCTCGCCGGCACGTCCTCGCCCGCGGCGGCCGGTGTCGCGCCCGCTGCCGGCGACTCCATCGGCGTCGATGAGTACCGCGAGGTCGCATACGCAGTCACGCGGAGCGGCGCCGTCGAGCCCTATGCCCTCAAGGGCCAGCGGTCGCCGGCCGCGGTCCAGGCGCCGGCGCTGGGCGCCGCCAAGGTCACGGCGATCGCCGGCCTGGGCAAGGGGCTCTACGTGCTCGGCACGTCCGACGGGCGAGTGATCCCGCTCGACGTGAAGTTCGACGTGACCTACCAGGACGGCCGGCGCGCCGTGGCGCTGCGGCCCGAGTTCGGCGAGCCGGCGGCCCTCGACCCCGAGAGGAAGCGCCCCATCCTGGGGCTCACCGCTGCCGCGACGGGATCCGGTCCGCTGACGATCGCCCAGGTGGGCCCGGCGGAGCTGCTCGTCCAGACCGTCGAGGAGAAGAAGGCCCTGGTCGGTCCGAGCCGGAAGGAAGAGTCGGTCGCGCCGCTGCCGGTTCAGATGACCGGCGAGATCACTGCCCTCCGGGTGGACGGGCGCGGCGAGGACCTGTTCATCGGGACCTCGCGGGGCCAGATCGTCCGGTACGACATGCGCGACCGCGCGAGCCCGACCCGGGCCGAGGTGGCGGACGTCGCCGGCGTGCCGGGCATGCCGGTCACGGCCCTGGAATTCCTCATCGGCGACCGCACGCTCGTGGTCGGTGACGGCTCGGGCGGCGTCACGACCTGGCAGGTCGTCCCTCTGCCGAGCGGCGGCGAGCGCCGCCTCACCCGCGTCTACCGGTTCCAGGGGCACGCGGGACCGGTCGTCGCCGTCGGCGCCTCGAAACGCGACAAGGGCTTCGCGACGGCCGACGCGGCGGGGCACATCCTCGTGCACTACGGCACCTCCGGTCAGACGCTGCTGTCGATGAAGGCCGCTGCCGGCGCCGCGCTCCAGGCCGTCATCTTCGCGCCGAAGTCGGACGCGCTCCTCGCGGCGGATGCGGCGGGAGCGCTCAGCCAGTGGGAGGTCGACAACCCGCACCCCGAGGTCACGCTCAAGACGATCTTCGGTAAGGTCTGGTACGAGGGGTACGCGGAGCCCGCCTACGTCTGGCAGTCCACCGGCGGGACCGACGACTTCGAGGCGAAGTTGAGCCTGACGCCGCTGATCTACGGCACGCTCAAGGGAACGTTCTACGCGCTCCTCTTCGCGGTGCCGCTCGCCCTGCTCGCCGCCGCCTACGTCAGCGAGTTCATGCACCCCACCCTCAAGGCGTACGTGAAGCCGCTCGTCGAGATCATGGCGGCGCTGCCGAGCGTGGTCCTCGGCTTCCTCGCCGGGCTCTGGCTCGCGCCGATGGTGGAACGCGTCGTGCCCGGGATCTTCATGATGCTGCCGGTCGTGTCCCTCTGCATCATCGGCGCGCTCCTGCTCTGGCGGCTCGTGCCGATCGATCTCCGCGGGCGCTTCCGGCCGGGGACGGAACTCGCCCTGCTCGTGCCGGTTGTCGCGATCGGCGCCCTGGCGTCGTTCGCCCTCGGCGGGCTCGTCGAGCGGGTCCTGATGAACGGAAACTACCGCGGCTGGCTCCTCTCGGCGCTCGGTCTCACCTACGACCAGCGGAATTCGCTCGTGGTCGGCATCGCGATGGGCTTCGCCGTCATCCCGATCATCTTCACGATCGCGGAGGACTCGCTCGCGAACGTGCCGCAGCATCTGCGCGCGGGCTCGCTCGCCCTCGGGGCCACGCGCTGGCAGACGGCGATCCGCATCGTGCTGCCCAGCGCGAGCCCGGGCATCTTCTCGGCGGTCATGATCGGCTTCGGTCGCGCGGTCGGCGAGACGATGATCGTGCTGATGGCCACCGGCAACACGCCCATCATGGAGTGGTCCATCTTCAACGGCCTCCGCGCCCTGTCCGCGAACATCGCGGTGGAGCTACCCGAAGCGCCGGAGGGCGGGACCCTCTTCCGCGTGCTCTTCCTGGCGGCGTTCCTCCTCTTCTGCCTCACCTTCGCCGTGAACACCGTGGCCGAGCTGGTCCGGCTCAAGCTCCGCCGGAAGTTCCGCTACCTGTGAGCGGGCAGGCCCGGCAGCTCTGGCGCAGCGGCGAGCCCTTCATCTGGCTGAGCGGCGGGGCGCTCGCCCTCGCCCTGCTGCTCGTTGTCGGGCTGCTCGGCCTCATCGTCGTCAACGGCTCCGGCTTCTTCTGGCCGAAGGACGTCGTCCGTCTCACGCTGACAGACGGCAAGACCCTGACGGGTCAGCCGGTCGAGCGCGAGGCGGTGCCCGAGCACGCGGGGCAGTACCGGATCAAGCTGAAGGTCGCGAACCGGGACCTCTACGGCGCGGACTTCCAGTGGATCGACGAGGCGAAGATCGCCGGGCGCGAGTACCCGGCCGACGTCGTCGTGATGGAGCGTACGGAGTGGGGGCTCCTCATCGGGACGATCACGGACGTGCGCGAGGACGGCACGGCCGTGGCGGCCGGACCCGAGCAGGGTCTCGCCGAGCTCGCGCGGCGGCTGCCCGACGCGGCCAGGGCGCGCACGGAGATCCGGCGGATCGAGAAGGGTGAGGTCGGCGCGATCAATCACGCGCAGGAAAAGATCCGCCTCGCGCTCAAGGGGCTCGAGGGCAAGGGCGTCACGCGCGGGCCCGAGGTGGAGCGGTTCCAGGAGGAGCTGGCGCGGCTCCAGGCGCGGTACAAGGAGCAGGAGGCGAGGCTGGGGGAGCTGCGTGGGCGCCAGACCGCGAGCGTCGTCGTCACCGCAGACGAGGGCAAGGCGAAGGAGCTACCGCTGCTTCAGGTCTTGCACGTGGAGACGCCGAATACGATGGGCGTGGCGTCGAAGAGCCTGCACTACGTCACGCGGGTCTGGGAATTCGTGTCGGACGACCCCCGCGAGTCGAACACCGAGGGGGGCGTGTTCCCGGCCATCTTCGGCACGGTCATGATGGTCATGATCATGTCCGTGATCGTCACCCCGCTCGGGGTCCTCGCGGCCTTCTACCTGCGCGAATACGCCCGGCAGGGGACCTTCGTCAGCGCCGTGCGCATCGCCGTCAACAACCTGGCGGGCGTGCCCTCGATCGTCTTCGGCGTGTTCGGTGTGGGGTTCTTCATCTACGGCGTGGGCGGCGCCGTCGACCGTCTGTTCTTCGCCGAGGCCCTGCCGACGCCGACCTTCGGCACCGGCGGCATCCTCTGGGCGTCGCTCACGCTCGCGCTCCTGACGGTGCCCGTGGTCATCGTCGCGACGGAGGAGGGGCTGGCCGCCATCCCGGGCGGGACGCGGGAGGCCTCGCTGGCTCTCGGCGCCACCAAGCTCGAGACGACGCTGCGGGTCGTGTTGCCGGCCGTGATGCCGTCGGTGCTGACGGGCCTGATCCTGGCCATGGCCCGCGCGGCCGGCGAGGTGGCGCCGCTGATGATCACCGGCGTCGTCAAGCTCGCGCCGGCGCTGCCCGTCGACGGCTTCTGGCCCTTCCTGCACCTCGAGCGGAAGTTCATGCACCTCGGGTTCCACATCTACGACGTCGGCTTCCAGTCGCCGAACGTGGACGCCGCCCGCCCGATGGTGTTCGTGACCACGCTGCTCCTGCTGGCCATCGTCGTGCTGCTCAATCTCTTCGCGATCGGCCTGCGCAACCGCCTGCGACGGAAGTACGCCGTGTCGGCGGTCTAGGAGGAGAATGACCATGTCGGCCAACGTCCACGTCGCCGCCGGCCTCAACCCGCACGCGAGCGTTGCGGGTATCATGGAGGCGCCGATGGTCGAGATCGACCGCGTCTCCCTCTGGTACGGTCAGAAGCTCGCGCTCAAGGACGTCTGCATGTCGATCCCGAAGCATCGGGTGACGGCGTACATCGGGCCATCGGGCTGCGGCAAGTCGACGCTGCTCCGCTGCCTGAACCGGATGAACGATCTCGTGGACGGGGTGCGGATGACGGGCACCATCCGGATCGGCGGGACGGACATCCACGACGCAGCGCTCGACGTGACCGGGCTCCGCAAGCGCGTGGGCATGGTGTTCCAGAAATCGAACCCGTTCCCCAAGTCCATCTTCGAGAACGTGGCGTACGGGCCGCGGATCCTCGGCCTGCGCGGCCGCGCGGACCTCGAGGGCATCGTGGAGCGCAGCCTGCGGAGCGCCGCCCTCTGGGACGAGGTGCACGACCGGCTGGGCGACTCCGCCCTCGGCCTGTCCGGCGGGCAGCAGCAGCGCCTCTGCATCGCGCGGGCGATCGCCGTCGAGCCCGACGTGGTCCTGATGGACGAGCCGTGCTCGGCGCTGGATCCGATCGCGACCGCCAAGATCGAGGAGCTGATGCTCGATCTCAAGAACAGCCTCACGATCATCATCGTGACGCACAACATGCAGCAGGCCGCCCGCGTGTCCGACTACACCGGCTTCATGCTGCTGGGCGAGCTGGTCGAGTTCGGCGTCACCCGGGAGCTGTTCACGAACCCCCGCGACAAGCGGACCGAAGACTACATCACCGGCCGGTTCGGCTAGACGGAGGCGTCCGATGCAGCGACACTTCCACGAGGAGCTGGACGCGCTCAAGCAGACGCTGCTCGCGATGGGCGGGCTGGTCGAGGATCAGATCCGGCGCGTGATGCGCGCGCTCATCGAGCGGGACAGCGAGCTCGCGCAGGAGGTCATCGACCGCGACCGGCAGGTGAACGCCTACGACGTCGAGATCGACGAGAAGTGCGTGGAGCTGCTGGCGCTGAACCAGCCGGCCGCCGGCGATCTCCGCTTCATCACGACGACCATGAAGATCGTCACCGACCTCGAGCGTATCGGCGACCAGGCGGTGAACATCGCCCAGCGCGCGCTCGACCTGAACCGGGAGCCGCAGCTCAAGCCGTACGTCGACCTGCCGCGCATGGCCGAGAAAGCGCAGACGATGGTGAAGGAGAGCCTCGACGCCTTCGTCTCCCGCGACACCGGTCTGGCACGGCGGGTCTGCAGCTCGGATGCTGAGGTGGATGCGCTCAAGGAGCAGATCTTCCGAGAGCTCCTGACGTTCATGATGGAGGACGCCAAGACGATCCCGCGGGCGATCCGGCTCATCCTGATCTCCCGGTTCCTCGAGCGCGTGGCCGACCACGCGACGAACATCGCCGAGATGGTCATCTACATGGTCGAGTCGAAGATGGTGAGGCACACGCTGGCGTAACGAGGCCATCGCCCAGCAGGCGGCGGGGGAGCCGAACGCGCGACTCGATCGCCGGACAATCCCGAGCGCGGCAGCGAGCGACGGCCTCATATAATGGGCCAATCAGAGGCGCGTGTGTGGTGGTCCCGCCCGCCTCGAGGAGGTCCGGCCCATGAGACTCGACAGACTTGCGTGCGTCGTCGCCCTGGCCGTCCTGGTGACGGCCGCTCCCGTCGCGGCCCAGACGTTCGTGTTCGGCGCCCAGGGGGAGCCCGTGCAGCTCGATCCCGCCATCATTACCGACGGGATCTCCTCGCGCATCACCCGCCAGATCTACGACGGGCTGGTGAAGTACAGGGGCGCCACCACCGAGGTGGAGCCGGCGCTGGCCCAGTCGTGGGAGGCGTCGCCGGACGCCAAGGTGTGGATCTTCCACCTCCGCCAAAACGTGAAGTTTCACGACGGCACGCCGCTCGATGCCCGGGCGGTGGTCTGGAACTTCGAGCGCTGGTGGAAGACGAGCCACCCGCAGCACGACAACCAGACGAAGGCCGGACAGACCTTCGAGTACTGGGAGGGGCAGTTCGGCGGCTTCGACGACAAGTCGATCGTCACCAAGGTGGAGGCCACCGGCCCGCTCACCGTGCGCATCATGCTCAAGGAGCCCCAGGCGCCGTTCCTGGCCAACCTTGCCATGTTCGTCTTCGACATCGCCAGCCCGGCCGCGGTGGAGAAGTGGGGCACGGACTTCGGCAAGCACCCCGTGGGTACGGGCGCCTACAAGTTCGTCGAGTGGAAACCCAACCAGGAAGTCGTTCTGGAGGCGAACCCCGACTACTGGGGCGTGAAGGCCAAGGTCAAGCGCGTGGTCGTCCGCAACATCAAGGACAGCTCGCAGCGGCTGGGCGCGCTCAAGGCGGGCGAGATCCACGGCATGGAAGGGCTCAATCCCGACGACGTGGCCGTGGTGAAGCGCGATCCGGCCCTGCAAGTCCTGCTGCGCCCCACCAACACCACCGGCTACATCGCCTTCAACTACAAGGTGAAGGAGTTCCAGGACAAGCGCGTGCGTCAGGCCTTCGAGCACGCCATCAACCGCAAGGCCATCGTCGACGCGCTGTACGGCGGTACCGGCCTGGCAGCCACGCAGTTCCAGCCGCCGCCGCTCTGGGGCTACAACAAGGACCTCAAGGGCTACGAGTACAGCCCGGCCAGGGCGCAGGAGCTACTCAAGCAGGCCGGGCTCGGGGCGGGCTTGTCGACGGTCACGTGGGACGACGGCAAGAAGGAGCCGCTGGTGTTCTGGTACATGTCCCGCTCGCGGCCGTACTTTCCCAACCCCAAGGAGATCGCCGAGGCCACGGCAGTTGACCTCGCCAAGGTCGGCATCAAGGCCCAGCTGCAGACGGCTGAGTGGGCCGTGTACCTGGACAAGCGCAAGAACGGGCAGATGCCGCTCTACATGCTGGGCTGGACGGGTGACAACGGCGACCCCGACAACTTCCTCTGCTACTTCTTCTGCGCGCCGGGGGTCTCGCGCGAGGGCTTCTACGCCAACCCGCCGCTGAGCGACGTGCTGCTCCGAGCCCAGAAGCTCACCGTCCAGACGGAGCGCGCGAAGCTCTACCGGCAGGCCGAGCAGATGCTGCACGACGACGCCGGGCGGCTGTTCATCGCCAACAACCAGCCGCCGCTGGCCTTCGCCAAGCGTGTGAAGGGTTACGTCACGCACCCCACGGGCTCGGAGTACTTCAATACCGTCGAGTTGCAGTAGCGCCGCGGCGCCGTGACGAGGAGGGCACGGTGACGCGGTACGCGATCGGGCGCGCGCTGACCGTCATTCCCGTGCTCGTCGGCGTGTCCCTCCTCGTCTTCGGCTTCGTCCACCTGATCCCGGGGGATCCGGCCCTCACCATGCTGGGCGAGCGGGCGACGCCCGAGAAGGTTCTGGAGATCCGGGCCCGCCTCGGGCTCGACCGGCCGCTGTGGGAGCAGTACCTCCTGTACATGGGCAAGGTGCTGCACGGCGATCTCGGCGTGTCGATCGTCCGCGGCGATCCCGTCGCCACCGACCTCTGGCGGCGGTTCCCGGCCACGGTGGAGCTGGCCGGGACGGCCATCATCCTGGCCACCCTGATCGGCGTTCCCCTCGGCATGGTGTGCGCGGTGTGGCGCAACTCGCTGCTCGACAGCCTGGCGCGGGTGGGGGCGCTCACCGGCGTGTCGATGCCGATCTTCTGGCTGGGCCTGGTGCTGGCGTGGGTCTTCGGCGTGCAGCTCGGGCTGCTGCCGACGGGCTTCCGGCTCGACAGCGAGACGACCTTCCGGCCGGTGACGAACTTCGTGATCCCGGACGCCCTGCTGCAACGCGAGTGGGCCGTGCTCGGCGACGCCCTCCGCCACCTGATCCTGCCGGCGGTGGCCCTGGCCACGATTCCGCTCGCCGTCATCACCCGCATGACGCGGGCGAGCCTCCTGGAGGAGCTGTCGCGCGACTACATCCGGACGGCCCAGGCCAAGGGCCTCTCGCAGGTCGTGGTGATCGCGCGCCACGGCCTGCAGAACGCGCTGCTCCCCGTGCTCACCGTGATTGGGCTGCAGACCGGGCGGCTGCTGGCGGGCGCCATCCTCACGGAGACGATCTTCTCCTGGCCGGGCATCGGGCTCTGGGTCTACGAGTCGATCGAGTCCCGCGACTACGCGATCGTGCAGGGCGCCACGCTGTTCATCGCGGTGATCGTGGTGGCGGTGAACCTGGTCACGGACGTGCTCTACGCCGTGGCCGATCCGCGCATCAAGTACTGATGGCGACCGCGGAGGCGGCGGCGGTCAGCGTGCCGGCGCCGGCGATCGGTCGTCGTAGCGCCCATCCGGCCGCCGCCGCCTGGCGCCGGCTCATCGCGAGCCCGGTGGCGCGCGCCGGGCTCGTCATCGTCAGCGTGTTCGTCCTCATGGCGGTGGTGACGCCGCTCGTCCATTTCTACGACGCCAAGACCGACGGCAACCTGGCCCTGCGGCTCAAGCCGCCCACGCTGGCGCACCCGTTCGGCACGGACACGCTGGGCCGCGACCTCGTCGTCCGCATGCTGCACGCCACGCGCGTGACGCTGGGGCTGGCGGTGAGCGCGGTCGCGGTCGCCGCGCTCGTGGGCTCGCTCATCGGACTCGTCGCGGGGTATGTGGGAGAGCGGATCGACATGGTGCTGATGCTCGGCATGGACATCCTGCTGGCTTTTCCCGGCACTCTGCTGGCGATCGCCATCGTGGCCATGATGGGCCCCGGCCTGCGCAACTCGCTCTTCGCCATCAGCCTGGTGTCGATCCCGGCCTATGCGCGGTTGAGTCGGGCGGCCGTGCTCTCGGTGCGGGAGCAGGAATTCGTGGTCGCGGCGCGCGGCATCGGCGGCAGCGGCCTGCGTGTGCTACTCGGCCACATCGTGCCGAACAGCCTGCCGCCGCTCATCGTGCAGACGACGCTCTCGGTGGCGTTCGCCATCCTGGAAGCCGCCGCGCTCGGGTTCCTGGGGCTCGGCGCCCAGCCGCCCACGCCGGAGTGGGGCGCCATGCTGGCGGACTCCTACAAGTACTTCACCAGCGGCGCGTGGTGGGTCTTCCTGTTCCCGGGTGCGGCGATCATGCTGACCGTGCTGGGATTCAACCTGCTCGGCGACGGTCTGCGCGACGCTCTCGATCCGCGCCTGGGCCCGGGATGAGTCACCAGACGCCACCCTCGTTGCGAGTGGCGAGCAGGAACGCCTGAGTCCGAGGGTTCGGGCGGGCCTGACGGTATACTCGAAGGCGTGGCCGAGGCGCACCGCTACCAGCTCCAGAACGAGGCCGCCAACCGCCTGATCGCCGAGCTGCTCGAGGTGGCCGCGGTTCCGGCGGACCGGCGCGGGTGGTTCCAGCAGCTCC
>JBGQEL010000138.1:0-10646 GCA_041496385.1 Methylomirabilia bacterium
CTGGTCGAGATCGTGGACTTCCTGAAGAACCCCAAGAAGTACCAGCGGCTCGGGGGGCGGATCCCCAAGGGCGTCCTCGTGATCGGCCCGCCCGGCACCGGCAAGACCCTGCTCGCGCGGGCGGTGGCGGGGGAGGCCGACGTCCCCTTCTTCACCCTCTCGGGGTCGGAGTTCGTGGAGATGTTCGTCGGGGTCGGCGCGGCGCGCGTGCGCGACCTCTTCGAGCAGGCCAAGGACAAGGCGCCGTGCATCATCTTCATCGACGAGCTCGACGCGATCGGCAAGTCGCGCGCCGGGGCCTCGGGCTTCGTCGGCGGCCACGACGAGCGCGAGCAGACGCTGAACCAGCTCCTCGCCGAGATGGACGGCTTCGACTCGTCCAAGGGCGTGATCATCATGGCGGCGACCAACCGCCCGGAGGTCCTCGACCAGGCGCTCCTGCGGCCCGGCCGCTTCGATCGCCAGGTCGTGGTGGACAAGCCCGACGTGCGGGGCCGCGAGGCGATCCTGCGCCTCCACGCCCGCAGCGTGGTCCTGGCGCCGAACGTGGACCTCGCTGTCATCGCCGCGCGCACCCCGGGCTTCGCCGGGGCCGACCTCGCCAACATCGTCAACGAGGCGGCGCTGCTCGCGGCGCGCAAGGAAAAGGACGCGGTCGAGATGGCCGACTTCGAAGAGGCGATCGACCGCGGCGTCGCCGGACTCGAAAAGAAGAGTCGCGTGCTCTCGGAGAAGGAGCGCGATATCGTGGCGCACCACGAGATGGGCCACGCGCTGGTCGCGACCTCGCTCGTGCACGCCGACCCGGTGCACAAGGTCACGATCATTCCCCGCGGCGTCGCGGCGCTCGGCATGACCTACCAGCTGCCGACCGAGGACCGGTTCCTGCTGACGCGGAGCGAGCTCGAGGACCGGATCGCCGTCCTCCTGGGCGGGCGCGTGGCCGAGGAGCTCGTCTACGGTGAGGTCTCGACGGGCGCGCACAACGACCTCGAGCGGGCCACCGAGCTCGCGCGTCTGATGGTCACCAAGTACGGGATGTCGGAGCGGCTCGGGCTCGCGACCTACGGGGAGACGATGCCGCTCTTCCTCAAGGGCTCGGGGTTCGGCGGCGAGCGCGAGTACAGCGAGGCGACGGCGCGGACCATCGACGAGGAGGTGCGCGCCATCCTCGAGCGGACGCACGACCGGGTGCGCGGGCTGCTCACCACGAAGAAGGCCGTCCTGATCGCGGCGGCCCTGGAGCTGAAGCGCACGGAGACCCTGCAGGGCGAGGCGCTGCGTCGCGCGCTGGCCGGCGAGGGCGTCATGGAGGAGGCGCGGTGATGATGCCGATGCGGCGGCGGACGTTTGCGGCGGCGCTCGTCCTGGCCCTGATGGCCGGCTTCTCCCTGGGCGCGTGGGCCAAGGGGCGGGCCGACGGGCGCGCCCTGACGGTCGCGCAGGCGCCCATGATCCAGGCGCCCATCCTGCCGGTGCAGATGCCGCTGCCGAGCGGCTCGTTCGCGGCCGTCGCGGAGGCGATCAAGCCGGCCGTGATCAACATCAACACGTTCTCGCGCGGGGGCACGCCGGGGCGCACGCCCTTCGAGGAGTTCTTCGGCGAGGAATTCTTCAAGCGCTTCTTCGGCGATGCGCCGGAGCGCATCCCGCAGCGGAGCCTCGGCTCCGGCGTGATCGTCGACCCCACGGGCATCGCCCTCACCAACGCCCACGTGGTCGAGCGCGCGACCGACATCGAGGTCATCACGCTCGACGGCGGCAAGCACAAGGCGAGGGTCATCGGCCTGGACAAGAAGACCGACCTCGCCGTGCTCAAGCTGGACGACGGCAAGGGCTCCTTCCGCTTCGCCCGGCTGGGCGACTCGGACAAGGTCCAGGTGGGCGACTGGGTGATCGCCGTGGGCTCGCCGTTCGGCCTGCAGTCGACGGTGACCGCCGGGATCATCAGCGCCAAGGCCCGCCAGATCGGCCAGGGCCCCTTCGACGACTTCCTGCAGACCGACGCCGCGATCAACCCCGGCAACTCGGGCGGCCCGCTCGTGAACATGCAGGGTGAGGTCGTCGGCATCAACTCGGCGATCGTCGCGGGCGGCTCGGGGATCGGGTTCGCGATCCCGTCCAACATGGCCCGCAAGATCTACACCGAGCTTCGTGACAAGGGCCGCGTGACGCGCGGCTGGCTCGGCGTCTCGATCCAGCCGCTCTCGGCCGACCTGGCGAAGGAATTCGGGGCCCGCGAGGGCCGGGGCGTGCTCGTGAACGAGGTGGTCCCCGACAGCCCTGCGGCGAAGGCGGGCGTCCAGCGCGGCGACGTCCTGCTCGAGTTCGACGGCAAGAAGATGGAAGGGCCGGGCGATCTCCAGCGCGCCGTCGGTCTCTTCGCCCCCGACCAGCACGCGAAGCTGAAGATCTGGCGCGAGCAGAAGGAGCTGACGCTCGAGGTCAGGATCGGCCAGGCGCCCGACGAGCGTGAGGCGCAGCCGCGTCTCGGGGGCGGCACGCGCTCGCTCCTCGGGCTCGAGGCTCGTCCGATCACGCCCGAGGTCGCCGGGCGGCTGGGCCTGCGCTCGACCGAAGGCGTTTTCGTGGCGCGCGTCGAGGACGGTAGCTCCGCCGCCGAGGCGGGGATCCAGCGCGGCGACATCATCAAGCAGGTCAACCGGCAGAACGTACGGAGCATGGCGGACTTCGATCGGCTCACGCGCGACCTCAAGGACGGCGACCGGCTCACGGTGCTCCTCCAGCGCGGGACGATGTCCCTCTACGTCGCCTTCACGGTCGGGCGCGGGTGACGGGGCCAGACGAGCACTCCAAGATCCAATCTAAGTCGATATAATTCAACACCTTGATCGTATCTATCGTCCCTCCTGTTCTGGCCTGACATGAGCGTGACACGCTAAATTAATCTGCTATACTCAGTGTAGGATATAGTCACGATGGGCGTCGAATTCAAGGACTACTATCGGATTCTTGGCGTCGACCGGAAGGCCGACGAGAAGACGATCAAGTCCGCCTATCGCCGGCTCGCCCGCAAGCTCCATCCCGACGTCGCAAAGACGAAGGATTCGGGCGAGCGGTTCAAGGAGCTCGGCGAGGCCTACGCGGTCCTGTCCGATCCGGAGAAGCGCCGCCGTTACGACACGCTCGGCCCCGACTGGCAGCGACACGCCCAGCCGGGACCGGCCGAAACGGGAGCGCCGGGCGGATTCAGGGTCGAATACGGCGGCGACCTCGGTGACTTCTCCGAGTTCTTCCGCTCGGTCTTCGGCGACCTGGGTGGCCGGCGGCCACAGGGTGGTCGCGCTGGCGCCGCGGAATGGCCCGGCGCGCGGCGGCGTCGGCGCGGCGACGACGTGCAGGCCGACGTGGAGATCACGCTCGAGGAGGCCTTCGGCGGCGCGCGGCGCGCGATCGCGCTCGACCTCGACGAGCCGTGCCCGGCCTGTCAGGGCAGCGGCAACGTCAAGGGCCAGCCGTGCGCGACGTGCCACGGCAACGGCTGGCAGCGCGTGCGGCGCCAGGTGGACGTGCGGATACCCGCGGGCGTGCGGAGCGGACAGCGCGTGCGCGTTCCGGGCGAGGGAACAGGAGCCGCCGGCGAGCGGGGCGACCTCTATCTCGAGGTGACCGTGTCGCCCCATCCGACCTTCGAGCGAAAGGGCGACGACGTCCACCTGACGCTGCCGATCACCGCGCCCGAGGCGGCGCTCGGCGCCACGCTCGAGGTGCCGACGCTCCGCGGCAAGGTCTCGATGAAGATTCCGCCCGCGACCTCGAGCGGCCGGACGTTCAGGCTGCCCGGCTACGGGATGCCGCGCCTGCGCGGCGCCGCCGCCGGCGATCAGTTCGTCACGGTCAAGATCGTGATGCCGACCGAGCTCACGGCGGCCGAGCGGGATCTGTACGAAAAACTCAAGGCGCTCAGGCGGGACGACCCGCGCGCCTATCAGGGGTGACTGGAGCATGAGACTGGACAAGTTCACGGTGAAGGCACAGGAGGCGCTGCAGGCCGCGCAGTCGCTCGCGGGCCGGCGGAGCCACCAGGCGATCGAGCCCGAGCACCTGCTCTCCGCGCTCGTCGATCAACCCGAGGGCGTCGTCGGACCGCTGCTCGCCAAGCTCGGCGCGCCGCCCGCGACCATCCAGCAGGCCCTGCAGGCGGACCTCGCCGCGCTGCCCGCCGTCGCCGGCGGCGGCGACCAGTATCTGGCCGAGCGGACGCACCGGGCGCTCGAGCGCGCGCAGGCGGAGGCCGAGCGCCTGAAGGACGACTACGTGTCCACCGAGCATCTCCTGGTGGCGCTCGCGCAGGAGCGCGACGGGGCCGCCGGGCGCATCCTGAGGCAGCACGGCGTCACGCCGGAGGCCGTCTACAGGGCCCTCGTCGAGGTCCGGGGCACCCAGCGCGTCAGCGACCCGAACCCCGAGGAGAAGTACCAGGCCCTCCAGCGCTATGCCCGCGACCTCACCGAGCTCGCCCGTCGCGGCAAGCTCGACCCGGTGATCGGGCGCGACGAGGAGATCCGCCGCGTCATCCAGGTCCTCTCGCGGCGGACGAAGAACAATCCCGTCCTGATCGGCGAGCCCGGCGTCGGCAAGACCGCGATCGTCGAGGGGCTCGCCCAGCGCATCGTCGCCGGCGACGTCCCGGAGGGGCTGAAGGGCAAGACCCTCGTCGCGCTCGATATCGGCGCCCTCGTCGCGGGCTCGAAGTATCGCGGTGAGTTCGAGGACCGGCTGAAGGCCGTCCTCAAGGAGATCACCGAGGCCGAGGGACGGATCGTCTGCTTCATCGACGAGCTGCACACGCTCGTCGGCGCGGGCGCCGCCGAGGGCGCGGTGGACGCAGCGAACATGCTCAAGCCGGCGCTGGCGCGCGGCGAGCTCCGCTGCGTCGGCGCAACCACGCTCGACGAGTACCGCAAGCACATCGAGAAGGACGCCGCGCTCGAGCGGCGCTTCCAGCCCGTGATGGTGCGGGAGCCTTCGGTGGAGGACACGATCGCGATCCTCCGGGGCCTCAAGGAGAAGTACGAGGTCCACCACAAGGTCATGATCAGGGACAGGGCGCTGGTCGCGGCGGCCGTCCTGTCGCACCGCTACATCGCCGACCGTTTCCTGCCCGACAAGGCCATCGACCTCGTCGACGAGGCGGCCGCGCGGATCCGCGTGCAGATCGACTCGATGCCGCAGGAGATCGACGAGATCGAGCGGCGGGTCATGCAGCTCCAGATCGAGCGCGTCTCCGTCGCCCGCGACGACGAGCCGGTCTCGCGCGAGCGGCTCCAGAAGATCGACGCCGAGCTGGCCGAGCTCCAGGAGAAGGGCGCGGGTCTCAAGGCGCGCTGGCAGGCCGAGAAGGAGACCATCACGCGACTCGGCAGGATCAAGGCGGACATCGAGGCGGCCAGGCACGCGATGGCCGACGCCGAGCGGCGGGGGGACCTCACGAAGGCGGCCGAGCTCCGCTACGGCACGCTGCTCGTCCTCGAGAAGCAGCTCGCGGAGCTCGAGGGCCGGCTCGCGGATCGCGGGAGCCAGGGGCGGATGCTGCGCGAGGAGGTGGACGAGGAGGACATCGCGGTCACCGTCGCGAAGTGGACGGGCATCCCCGTGACGCGGCTGCTCGAGGGCGAGGTCCAGAAGCTGGTGCGCATGGAGGAGCGCCTCGGGCAGCGCGTGATCGGCCAGGACGAGGCGGTCCACGCCGTGGCCAACGCGGTTCGACGGGCCCGCTCCGGCCTCTCCGATCCGAACCGTCCCATCGGGTCCTTCCTCTTCCTGGGACCGACCGGCGTCGGCAAGACGGAGCTGGCGCGCGCGCTGGCCGAGTTCATGTTCGACGACGAGCGCGCCATGGTCCGTATCGACATGTCCGAGTACATGGAGAAGCACACCGTGGCCCGGCTCATCGGCGCGCCCCCGGGGTACGTCGGCTACGACGAGGGCGGTCAGCTCACCGAAACGGTGCGCAGACGTCCGTACGCCGTGGTCCTGTTCGACGAGATCGAGAAGGCGCACGCCGACGTCTTCAACGTGCTCCTCCAGCTCCTCGACGACGGCCGCCTCACGGACGGCCACGGTCGCACCGTGGACTTCCGGAACACCGTCGTCATCATGACGTCGAACCTCGGCAGCCACATCTTCCGCGAGTACGAGAAGCCGGAGAAGGTGCGGCCGCTCCTCATGCAGGAGCTGCGGACGACGCTGCGGCCCGAGTTCCTCAACCGCATCGACGAGGTCGTGATCTTCCGCCCGCTCGGGCGGGACGAGCTGGCGCGCATCGTGGACATCCAGCTCGGCCACCTCCGGCGGCGGCTGGAGGCCAGGCGCCTCGACCTCGAGGTCACCGACGCCGCCAAGGCGCTGCTCGGCCGCGAGGGCTACGACCCGACCTTCGGGGCGCGGCCGCTCAAGCGCACGATCCAGCGCCTGATCCAGGATCCGCTCGCGCTCCGGCTGCTCGAGGGCGAGTTCGCCGAGGGCGGCACGCTCGTGGTGGACGCGAAGGGCGACACCCTCACGTTCTCGCGCGCGGCCGCGGCCGAGCTGGTGAACTAGCAGGCGACTGAATCCACGGGGGCGGGTCGTGGCATCCTAAGGCGCATGACCTCGTCCCCTCGGATCCATCCCGCCTGGATCGTTCTCGGCGCCGTGACCGTCTGCATGATGGCCGGATCGGGCATCCGCTCGGTCTTCGGCGTCTACATCAAGCCCATGGAGACGGAGTTCGGCTGGGGGCGCGGCGCCCTCTCCGGCGCCGCCGCCATCTCGCTGCTCCTGCTGGGCGCGGCCGGGCCCGTGGTCGGGCGACTGGCCGACCGCTGGGGACCGAAGCGCGTCATCATCGTCGCCATCCTCATGCTGAGCGCCGGCTCGATCGGCGCGGCGCATGTGCAGAAGCTCTGGCACGTCTACGTGACGACGGGGCTCCTCATGGCGCTGGGCGCCGGCGGCCTCGCGATGACGACGGGCTCGACCATCGCGGCGCGCTGGTTCGAGGCGCGGCGGGGGGTCGCGATCGGCATCGCCGCCGGCGGCATGTCGGCGGGCCAGCTCGTCGTGATCCCGCTGGCCACCTTTCTCACCCTCTGGTTCGGCTGGCGGGCGAGCTTCTTCTGGCTCGGGGCCGGGCTGCTGGTCACGGTGCTCCCGATCGCCCTCTGGCTCGTGCGGGATGACCCGATCGACGGCGGCGAGCGTCCCTACGGCGCGAGGGGGCCCGCGCAGACCGCGGCACAGTCCGCCGCCATCCAGAAGGCGGAGCGCGTGGGCGTCGTGGAGGCGCTGCAGGTGCCGCAGTTCTGGCTCCTCCTGGCGACGTTCTTCGTCTGCGGCTACACCTCGAACGGCATGGTGCTGACGCACTTCATGCCGCACGCGCTCGAGCACAACTTCAGCGAGATCCAGGCCTCGACGGCGCTCGGCGTGATGGGCGCGATGAACGTGCTGGGCACGATCGGCTCGGGCTGGATCTGCGACCGGTTCGGCCGGCGCGGGCCGCTCGCGTTCTACTACTTCGTGCGGGGTCTCTCGCTCCTGTTCCTGCTCTACGTCTGGAACGCGCCCTCGCTCCACCTCTGGGCGGCGATCTTCGGCCTCAACTACATCTCGACGGTGCCGCCGACGACGACGCTCACGGCGAACATCTTCGGCCGCTACTCGGTGGGCGAGCTCTCGGGCTGGATCTTCTTCTCCCACCAGGTGGGCGCGGCGCTCGGCGCCGCGCTGGCGGGCTGGATCTACGAGTGGACGGGCACGTACTCGATCGCGTTCGTCTCCGCGGCGCTCATGGGATTCGTCGCCGCGGGCCTGGCGCTCGCGATCCGCGAGGAGCCGATCACCCGGTCTCCCCTCGGCTCCCCCGCCCCGGCGACCGCCTGAGGTGCCTGGCTACTTCGCCTTGTCGAACGCGTCCGCCGCGAGGGCGTTGAGCCCGATGCGCTGGTAGACGTACCCCCGCAGCATCCAGAGATTCGGCTCGTTCGGCTGCGCGGCGAGGGCCGTCTCGAGCTGATGCCGCGCCTCGTCGTAGAGTCCCTCCTCGAACAGGAGCGCGGTCCGCATGACCGCGAGCGTGCCCGGCGTGTACCCCTCGGCGCGGTCCAGCAGAGCGAGCGCGCCGCGGATCCGCCGCGCGTCGGCATCGGTCAGGATCTCGAACTGGGCACGATCCACCGGGTGAGCGGACGCCGAGGGCGTGTCGAGCTCCCAGCGGTACGCCACCCCGGGCGCGAGCGCGGGTGCCGTCGCCGGATAGGCCACGGCCGGCCGCCGGAGATCGCCCTGCTCCCAGAGCACGCCCTGCGGCCCCACGAGCCGGACCACGTAGCGGTATCGCTCGCAGCCGCCGTCCCACTCGAAGCGGAGGTCGCCCGCGAAGACCCGCGTCTGGCGCGGCGCGATGATGACGGGCTCGGGGCAGATGCCGCGCGTGGATAGCTTGCGGAGCTGCGGCGTGTCCTGCTTGCCGAGGAGGAACTGGCTCACGCTCGCCGTGACGGTCCGGAGCTGGTCGCGCCCGCCACCCGCGGCGCCCGCCGGGGCCGCCACGGTGAACGGCGAGTTCTCGGGCGTGACGGTCTTCGTTCCCCCGCCGGCGTGGAACAGGACGACCAGGCGCGCGTCGCCCCGCGCCTGGATCTGATCACCCGGCCGCAGGGCCTGCAGCGGCCGCGGCGCCTTCCACTCGCCCTCGCCGGCCGCCCTCACCCGGACCTCGCCCCCGCCCTTCTTCTGGTGGATCTCCGTGATGTACGCGACCGGGTCGGTCGCCCACGCCGCCGCGGCGAGCGCCAGCGTCGTAAGCGCCACGAGCCACGCGACCCTCCGTCTCATACCCGACCTCCCTCCTTCTCCCGCCGGCTGCCGCCCACCACGGCAAGCAGCTCGTGGACGTGGACCAGCTCCGTGCGCCCCTTCACCGCGCGCGGCCCCAGGTCGCGGGTCTCGACCCGGTCTCCCAGGAGGCGCCGCGTGGCTTCGGTGATCAGGATGGTGGTGCCGACCTCCTTGTTCAAGCCCTCGACGCGGGAGGCGACGTTCACCGTATCCCCGACGATCGTATACTTCACGCGCGAGCGTCCTCCGACGTTCCCGGCGAAGACCTCGCCCGAGTGGATGCCGATCCCCATCCGCAGGCGGGGCAAGCCCTGCAGCTCCCAGAGGGCGTTGAGCCGCGCGAGCGCCTCGTCCATCTCGATCGCGGCGCGGACCGCGTGCGGCGCGTGCTCGCGGTCCGCGAGCGGCGCGCCGAAGATCGCCATGACGGCGTCCCCGACGAAGTCGTTGATCATCCCCCGATACTTGAAGATGACCGCCGTCATGGCGTCGAAGTACTCGCTGAGGATCGCGGCGACTGCTTCGGGGGCCATCGTCTCGGACAGCGTGGTGAAGCCGCGGAGATCGGAGAAGAGGATCGACACCTCGCGCTGCTCGCCGCGGAGCCCGGGGGACTCGGAGAGCACCTGCGCGGCGATCTCCTTGCTCACGTAGCGGCCGAACGCCTGCTTGAAGCGGCGCCGCTCGAGCGTGTCGGCGCCGAAGCCGAGGAAGCGCGTCGCCAGGATCGGCAGCATGAAATCGACCCAGTAGCTGCCGCGGTGGAAGATGAGGTAGCTCGCCGGAAAGCCGACGAGCGCGATGCCGCCGACGCTCACGATCGTCGCCACCATCGGGGGGTAGCTGACGAGCACCACGCCCGTCACGAGGACGACGACGACCTGGAGCGCGAAACTGATGACCCAGCCCGACGGCCGGATGAAGCTCCGGGTCAGCAGCATGTGCGCCACGTTGGCGTGGATCTCGACGCCGGCCATCCTGGCGTGCGGCGTCGCGAAGTAGTCGCGGCTCTCCTGGAACGTCGCGCCGACGAGCACGGCGCGCCCGCGGAACGGGTTGTCCGCGGCGATCTCCGCGCCCGCGTCACCGAGGGCGGCGACGGCGTTCGCCGGAACCGTGAGGAAGCTCTTCGCGCCGCCGATGAAGTTGATGCGCACCAGCTCGTCGGCGCGGATCGCGAGCCGCGGCGCGCGCTCGACGTCGAGCGACCCGCCCGGCCGGAGCCGGGGCAGCGCGATCTCGCCCCGGCCGGTCCCGAGCGCCGCGTCGAGCTCCGGCTGGGTCAGCCCGCCACGGCGCGCCGCCACGGCGAGGGCGAAGGACGGTTCGAAGCGGCCGCGCGGGCCGGGCAGCAGCAGCGAAGCCCGGCGGATCATGGCGTCCGGGTCTTCGGGCATGTCGGGCAGGCCGCGGACGACGGCGTCGAGCAGCGCGGGATCGGCGAGCGGGCCCGTGCCGGGCATCGTGGAGGTCGTGAGGACCACGCGGGAGCGCCCGCCGTCGGCGAACTCCCGGATCGCGCGTGACAGCGCGGCGTCCGCGGCCGGGGTGGTCGGCGCCCGGAGGGTCACGTCGAGCCCGACGACCGCCGCGCCCGCGCGCCGCAGGCCCCGGAGGATCCTCGCGAGATAGTCCCGGGGCAGCGGCTGGCGCTGGCCGAGCGCGTCGAACGCGTCCTCGTCGATGGCGACGATCACGACGTCGGCGTTGAGCTGGCTCCCGCGCAGGCGCAGCAGGAGGTCGAGCGTCCGCGCCTGCGTGCCCTCGAGGTAGCCCATCGCCGACGCGGCCGTGACGACCAC
>JBGQEL010000139.1:0-10539 GCA_041496385.1 Methylomirabilia bacterium
CAAGGACCCGTTCACGATCATGTTCTCGGTGCCGATGGGGCTGATCGGCGTCTTCTGGGCGCTCTACCTCACGAACACGACGCTCTCGACGACCTCGTTCATGGGCATCATCATGATGGTCGGCATCGTCGTCTCGAACGGGGTGCTCCTCGTCGAGTACATCAACGAGCGCCGCCGCCACGGGGAGCCGCTGCTGCTGGCCGTCCCGCGCGCCGGGCGCATCCGTCTCCGCCCGATCCTCATGACCGTGCTCGCGACGGTCGTCGGCCTGCTGCCGATGGCGCTGGCTCTGGGCGTCGGGACCGAGGCCAACCAGCCGCTCGCGATCGCCGTCATCGGCGGCCTGCTCGTCTCGACGTTCTTCACGCTCATCCTCATCCCGACGCTCTACGTCACCTTCGAAGAGTGGTTCCCCCGCACAATCGTCGGGGCCGACGAGCGAGCGTGAGCGCACTGCGCCTTGACACCCGGCGCATCTTGTCTACACTTCGAACAACTTGCTTCGAACCCGAATGTCCGGCCGTGCGGACATGACGCCTGGATGTAAAGGAGGACCCATGGACTCGATCAGCCGCCGTCGCTTTATGGCGACCACCGTCACGACAGGGCTCGCTGGCATCCTCGCGAGCCGCGTCGCGCCGGCCCTGGCCCAGCAGCGTGAGGTTTCGTACCTCTGCTGGAACAACTTCGCGCCGGCGTCCGACAAGAAGCTTGCCGAGATCGGCCAGCGCTTCACCAAGGACACCGGCATCAAGCTCAAGATCGACCACATCTCGCACATGGGGCCGCAGCAGGCCAAGTACGCGTCCGAGGTCCAGACGCAGGCCGGCCACGACATGGTCGAGATGCGCATGCACTTCCCGTGGCTCTACGAGCCCCAGCTCGTCGACGTCTCGGACGTCGTCGGCGAGCTGGAGAAGAAGTACGGCAAGGCCCTCACCTCCTCGTACGAGGGCGCGCACGTGAACGGCGTCTGGCGCGCGGTGCCGCAGTACCACGGCATGTTCGTCTGCACGTACCGCGAGGACCTCTTCAAGAAGGCGAGTCTGAAAGTCCCCGACACCTGGGAGGACCTCTACACGGTCGGCAAGGAGCTCAAGAAGATGGGGAACCCGGTCGGGATCCCCATCAGCCAGAACTACGACTCGATCTCGACCGCGGGACCCGTGCTCTGGTCGTTCGGCGGCATGGAGGTGGACCGAGACGGCAAGACCGTCCGCATCAACTCGCCCGCGACCGCGCAGACGATCGAGTGGTACAAGAAGATGTTCCGCGACTGCATGGAGCCCGAGGTGCTCTCGTGGTCGGACGCGAGCAACAACGAGTCGATCCAGCAGGGCAAGGCGGGCTGGATCCACAACCCGGTGTCCGCCTACATCATCGCCAAGCAGCGCAAGCTCGTGACGGCCGACGGCATCAACCACCACCGGAGCCTCGGCGGCCCGAGCGGACGGCACGAGACCGACACGCCGCGTCACATCGCCATCTGGAAGTTCTCGAAGAACATCGAGGCGTCGAAGGAGTGGATCCGCTACTTGCTCGGCAAGCGCGAGGTCTACGACGAGTACATCACGTCCGGCGACGCCTTCAACCTGCCCGTCTACGACAAGCTCCAGGACCATCCGGTGCTCCGGACGGACCCCAAGTACGCCGCCCTCAGGGGCGAGGGGGTCCAGTACCACACCTACGGCTGGCCGGCGCCACCATCGGACAAGGTGCAGCTCATCACCAACACCTACCTCCTGCCCAATATGATCGCCAAGGCGGTCACGGGCACCTCGACCAAGGACGCGATCGCGTGGGCCGAGACCGAGATGAAGAAGATCCTCGCCGGATGAGCGCGAACGTCCATGGCCGTTAGAGCCAACGAGATCCCGGTAGCGCGCGGCCGCCCCAAGGCGGCCGCGCTGCTGCGCCAGTGGCTCGACCGCGAGTCCGTGCTCGGGCCGGTCTTCGTGACGCCGGCCCTGCTCCTCCTCGTGCTGCTGGTCGCGTATCCCTTCGTCATGGCGCTCTACTTCGCCATGTCCAACGCCTTCATCGGCCGCCCGAGTCACTGGGTGGGTCTCCGCAACTTCATCGCGCTCTGGGACAGCGACGTCTTCCGCCAGACCTTCCAGAACGCCTTCGTCTTCACCGGCATCGCGGTGGCCTTCAAGGTCGTGCTGGGCATCACCTTGGCGCTGCTGCTGAACGAGCAGCTCTGGTTCAAGCGCATGATCCGCGGGGCGGTGCTGCTGCCGTGGGTCATTCCCACCGCGCTCTCGACGCTCGGCTGGTGGTGGATGTTCAACTCGCTCTACAGCGTGGTGAACTGGACGGGCATCCACACGGGGCTCATGGACCCGCCCGGCCCGAACTGGCTCGGCCAGCGGTACTATGCGATGGCCGCCGTCATCACGGTCAACATCTGGCGGGGTCTGCCATTCTTCGCGATCACGATCCTCGCGGGGCTCGTCGCGATCCCGAAGGAGCTGTACGAAGCCGCCGAGGCCGACGGCGCGGGCCCGAACGCGCGGTTCTGGCACGTCACGCTGCCACTGCTCAAGCCGGTCCTCGCCGTGGTCGTCCTCTTCTCGACCATCCTGACCTTCGGCGATTTCAACATCGTCTACGTCCTGACGCATGGCGGCCCCATCAACGCGACCCATCTCTTCGCCACGCTGTCGCGCCAGATAGGAATCGATACAGGCCGGATCGGGGAGGGGGCGGCGATTTCCCTCTACCTCTTCCCGCTGCTGGTCTTCGTGGTCTGGGCGCAGCTTCGATTCGTGCGGAAGCAGGTGTACTAGCGCATGGCGGTGCGGCGCCGGCCCTTCGTCAAGCGGTTGATGCTCCATCTCGCGCTGCTGCCGTTCCTGATCTTCGCGCTGTTCCCCTTCTATCACATGACGCTGACCTCGCTGAAGCAGGACCGCGAGCTGTACGACCGCCACGCGGTGCCGCTCATCATCACGCAGGGGCCGACGCTGGAGCACTACGTGAAGCTGCTCTGGGACACCGAGTTTCTCACGTGGACGAAGAACAGCCTGGTGGTGACGTTTCTCTCCACGGCCGTCTCCGTCGTCATCGGCACCATCGCCGCCTACGCGCTGGCGCGGCTCAAGTTCTTCGGCGTGAACACCTTCGGCACCGCAATCTTCGTGACCTATCTCGTGCCGACCACGCTCCTGTTCCTGCCGCTGGCGCAAGTCGTGAACTGGCTCGGGCTCGCCGACTCGAAGTGGGCGCTCGTCCTGACGTACCCCACGTTCCTCGTCCCGTTCTGCACGTGGCTG
The DNA here is from genome assembly GCA_041496385.1 of Methylomirabilia bacterium. Taxonomy (GTDB): domain Bacteria; phylum Methylomirabilota; class Methylomirabilia; order Rokubacteriales; family CSP1-6; genus AR19. The sequence continues at coordinate 3,279 of JBGQEL010000139.1, forward strand.
CTCATCGGCTATTTCCGGACGGTGCCGAAGGAGGTCGAGGAGTGCGCCATGGTTGACGGGGCCACGCGTATCCAGGCGCTCTGGCGCATCGTGCTGCCCATGGCCGTGCCCGGCCTCGTCTGCGCGGCGCTCTTCGCCTTCACGCTCTCCTGGAACGAGTTCATCTACGCGCTCACCTTCACCTCCTCCTCCGAGCAGATCACGGCGAGCGTGGGCGTGACCACCGAGCTGATCCGCGGCGACATCTATTTCTGGGGCTCGCTCATGGCGGGCGCGGTGCTCGGCTCGGTGCCGATCGTCGTTCTCTACGTCTTCTTCCTCGACTACTACGTCTCGGGCCTCACGGCCGGCGCGATCAAGTAGCCTCGCGCCGGACCGAGTCGAAGAACGCGGCGAGCACGGCCTGCACCTCGGCACGATGGGTGCGGTTGGGGAAGTGCGGCCCGCCCTCCACGACGTGCAGCCGCGCCCCGGGAATCGTGGCGGCGACGCGCCGCGACATCTGGACGGTCGGAAAGCCGTCCTCGGCACCCGCGATGATCTGCACTGGGCAGCGGATCCGCGCGCAGTCCGCCAGCCACTCCGGCCGGGAGTAGGTCTCGTCGAGCAGCGCCAGCAGCGACGCGACCGAGTGGCGGCGGAGGTTCGCGATGATCTCCGCGTACCGTTCGGGGCGCGCCTGGATCCGGGCGAGCGCCGCCTCGCCCATGCGCAGGCGCACGTTGGCGTCGAGGTACGCTTCGAAGCGGCCCGCCACGACGAGGGGCCGGTGCGCCGCCCACCAGCGTCGGTCGGCCCCGCCCGGCGCGAAGGGCGGCCCGCTGATCGAGACGACGGCGCGCACGCGTTCGGGCCGGTGCGCCGCGACCCAGAGGGAGAGCGCGGCACCCATCGAGACGCCGCCCCAGACGGGCGCCTCGATCTCGAGCGCGTCGAGCCAGAGGAGCAGGTCCTCGGCCTTCTTCGAGTACGTGTAGTCCTCGACCCGCTCGAACCGGCTCGAGAGCCCGTGGCCGCGCGTGTCGGGGAACAGCGCGCGCACCCGATCGAAGAACGGCTCCAGGTCGGGCGGCATGAACGACGAGTCCTCGATCGACCCGCCGTGGATCCAGACGACGGGCGGCCCGGCGGGGTGGCCCGCCTCCCGCCAGTGGAGCGTCACGCCGTTGGCGAGCCGGAGCTCAGACACGCGGGGCGCCGCGAGCGCCGATCGCGCGGCGCGGCCCCGGCCTGCCCCTCACGCCAGGCGGCGCTCGAAGCGGCGGGCGACGCGCGACATCGAGTACGTGCAGATCCAGTACACGACCGCGATGAAGAGGTAGAGCTCGAACGGCTTGATCTCGCGGTTGTTGACGATCTGCGCGGCCTTCGTGAGGTCCACGTAGCCGATGATCGAGGCGAGCGAGGTGTCCTTGAACAGGACGATCATCTGCGTGACGATCGCCGGCACCATGTTGCGGATCGCCTGCGGCAGCACGACGAAGCGCATCGTCTGGGCGCGCGTGAGGCCGACCGCCGTCGCCGCCTCGACCTGGCCGCGCGCCACCGACTGGATGCCAGCGCGCACGATCTCGCCGAAGTACGCGGCCTCGAAGATCACGAAGGAGGCGAGCGCGACGCCGTACTCCGGGATCGGCGTGCGCAGGAGCTGCGGGACGATGATCCAGACCCAGAAGATGACCATGACGAGCGGCACGCCGCGGAAGAACTCGACGTAGAGCGTCGCGGGCACGCTGATCCAGCGCGTCCGCGCCAGGCGCGCGAGGCCCACGAACACGCCGAGCGCGAAGCCGAGCGCGATCGCCGGGATCGCGAGGCGCAGCGTGCCACCGGTGAAGCCGCCGAGGCCCAGGAGCCCCTGGACGATCAGGAACTTGAAGTTGCCGACGATGACCGAGAGGTCGAGCACCGGCTCACCCGCCCCGCGCGATGAGGCCCGGGATGGCGAAGCGCCGCTCGACGCGCGCCATGATCGCGGCGATGGCCACGCAGAGCACCAGGTAGATGAGGGTGCCCGCGGTGAACGCCTCGATGGCCTTCGCCGTGTACGTCTCGATCTGGCGCGTCTGGAAGGTCAGCTCGGCCACGCTGATCGTGAGCGCCACCGAGGAGTTCTTGAGCAGGTTGAGCGAGTCGCTGGTGGCGGGCGGCACGATGAGACGGAGCGCGATCGGCACGATCACCAGCCGGTAGGCCTGGAAGGTCGTGAGCCCCATCGCCACCGACGCCTCGAACAGGGTCCGTGGGATCGACTGGATGCCCGCGCGGATGATCTCCGACATGCGCGCGCCGTGGTAGACGCCCAGCGCCAGCATGCCCGCCCAGAACTCGGGCCTGTTGGCGAAGACCCAGTCCTGGATGGCCTGCGGCAGCAGCGGGGGCACGCCGAAGTACCAGAAGAACATCCAGACGAGGAGCGGGACGTTGCGGAAGAACTCGACATAGAACGTCGCGAGCACGCGCAGCGGCCGCCACGGCACCGTGCGCATCGCTCCCGAGACGATCCCCAGCGCCGCCGCGAGGATCCAGGCGAGCGCCGAGATCGCGAGCGTGGTGAGCAGGCCCTGGAGCAGCCAGCTTCCCGACTGGCCGCTCCAGAGGACACTCCAGTTGAACTGGTAGTTCACGCCGGGTCCGGCGCTACTTCGGCACCACCTGCAGGATCAGGAAACGCTTGTTCTCGGGCGTGAGCGGGTACGGCGTCTCGCTCTTGGGCCCGAACCACTTGTCGTAGAGCTCGAAGTACTTGCCGGACTCGATCAGCTCCATGAGGCCCGAGTTCACGGTGGCCCTGAAGTCCGAGTCGTTCTTCCGCATGGCCATGCCGTAGGGCTCGTAGGAGAAGAAGTCGCCCACGACCTTCCAGTCGTCGGGCTTGGGCGCCTTGGCCTTCAGCCCGTAGAGCTGGATGCCGTCGTTCGTGAACGCGTCCACCTGTCCCTGGGTGAGCGCCTGGAACGCCGCCGGCTGGTCCGGGAACTCGCGGAGCTGCGCCTTCGGCTGCCGCTCGCGGATGATCCTGGCATTGGTCGAGCCCTGCTGCGCGGCGATGCGCTTGCCGGCGATGGACTCGATGCCCTTGATCGGGCTGGCCTTCTTCACGAGGAACTGGGCGCCGGTCACGAAGAAGGTGAGGCTGAAGTCCACCGACTCGCGCCGGGGGCGCGTGTCGGTCATCGTCCCCGCGATGAGATCCACCGAGTTCGACGTGAGCAGCGGGATGCGCGTCGGCGGCGTGGACTCCTTCTTCTCCAGCTTGATCTCCTTGCCGAGCTTCTTGCTGATGGCCGGCAGCACGCCCTGCTCGACCAGGTCGATCGAGAAGCCGACCCACTGGTTGTCCTTGTTGACGTACGCGAACGGCGGCGAGGCCGTGCGGGTGCCGATCACCAGCGTCCCGCTCTGGTTGATCTTGTCGAGCGTGCCCTGGGCGCTCGCGGGCGCCGCGACGGCGAGCGCGAGGGCGAGCGTCAGAACGAGCGCGAACGGTCGCTTCATCAGAACCTCCCTCAGTGGGTGAGAATCTTCGACAGGAATTCCTTGGCGCGGTCCGATTTCGCCGCGGCGAAGAACGCCTCCGGGGCCGCCTCCTCCACCACCTGCCCCGTGTCCATGAAGACGACGCGATGGGCGACCCGCCGGGCGAACCCCATCTCGTGCGTCACGACCATCATCGTCATGCCCTCCTTGGCCAGGTCGGTCATGACGTCGAGCACCTCGTTGATCATCTCCGGGTCCAGCGCGGAGGTCGGCTCGTCGAACAGCATGATCTTCGGCTGCATCGCGAGCGCGCGCGCGATCGCGACGCGCTGCTGCTGGCCGCCCGAGAGGTTGGCCGGGTACACCTCCGCCTTGTCGGGAATGCGCACGCGCTCGAGCAGCACGCGCGCCGCTTTCTCGGCTTCGGCCGGCGCGAGCCCGCGCACCTTGATGGGCGAGAGCGTGATGTTCTGGAGGACGGTCATGTGCGGGAACAGGTTGAAGGACTGGAACACCATCCCCACGCGCGTCCGGAGGGCCGGGAGGCTGACGCCGGGCTTCGTGATCGACTCGCCGAGCACCACGAGGTCGCCCTGCTGGATCGGCTCGAGCGCGTTCACGCAGCGGATGAGCGTGCTCTTGCCGGAGCCCGAGGGACCGCAGACGACGACCACCTCGCCCGCGCGCACCGCGAGGTTGACGTCGCGCAGGACCTGCATCGTGCCGAACCACTTGTTGACGCCCTTGAACTCGATCGCCGTCTCGGCCATGGGAGAGCCCTCGGTTCGGAGGATGGGGGACCGCGCTGCGGGTGTCAAGGTCAGTCGATGACGATCAGCACGTCGCCGGCATTCACGGTCTGGCCGGCCCGCACGCGCACGTCGGCCACGGTCCCGGGCGCGCTGGCCCGGAGCTCGTTCTCCATCTTCATGGCCTCGATCACGAGCAGCGGGTCGCCCGCGCGGACCGTGTCGCCCGCCTTGACGGCGACGTGCGTGATCCGTCCGGGCAGCGGCGCCGCCAGCGTCTGGTGCGCGCGACCACCAGCCGCGCCGCCCTTGGTCCGGATGACGTACCGCGTCTGCTCCTCGACGCGGATCGCGTACGTCTCGCCGCCGACCTCCACGACGCACGCCCCGTCGGTCTGGGTCACGTCGGCGACGTGGGAGACGCCGGCGATCAGGAGCGAGTAGATGCCCTGCGGGGTGAGGCGCGCGTCGACCTCCCACACCTCGTCGCCGAGCGTCACGCGGTAGCGCCCGCGCGCGCCGCTGACCTCCACGGGCTCCGCCCCATCGTCGAGGCTCGCGACGAATCTCATTGGAGCGGGGGCCGCGTGGCCGGCTTGAACCGTGGGTGGCCTGAGAAAGGCACGGGTGGCTTCGTCATGGCCGTCCATGCCGTCTCCACCCGGGGCGGCGATTCCAGCGCCAGTTGTCGCCGTCGGCCACCGCTGGCTCCGGCGCCGTCGCGCGCCCTGCGCGCTCGTACTCGGCGAGGACGGCGGCGATGACCGCGATCGCGCGGTGGCGGCCCGCGGCGGCCCGGGGCGCGGCCATGACCCGCTCGAGAAAGCTCGTGGAGATCCGTCCCGCGGCGAAGTCCGGGTGCCGCACGATCTGCTGGAGCGCCGGGATCGTCGTGCGGACGCCGACCACCTTGTACTCGGCCAGCGCGCGCGCCATCCGGTCGATCGCCGCGGCGCGATCGGCGCCCCAGACGATGAGCTTGGCCAGGAGCGTGTCGTAGAAGCGCGGCACCGTGTAGCCCTCGTACACACCGGAGTCGTCGCGCACCCAGGGGCCCGTCGCGGCGCGCAGCCCCGTGATCGTGCCGGGGGACGGCAGCCAGCCGCCGAACGGGTCCTCGGCGTTGATGCGGCACTCGATCGCGGCGCCGCGCCAGGCGACGTCGGCCTGCGCGAGGCCGAGCGCCTCCCCCGCGGCGATCCGGATCTGCTCGCGCACGAGGTCGATGCCCGTGACCATCTCGGTCACCGGGTGCTCGACCTGGAGCCGGGCGTTCATCTCGAGGAAGTAGAAGTTCCGCTCGGCGTCCACCAGGAACTCGACGGTGCCCGCGTTCACGTAGCCGCCGGCCCGGGCGATCCGGCAGGCCGCCTCGCCCATGCGCTCGCGCAGCGCCGCGTCGACGAAGGACGAGGGACACTCCTCGACGAGCTTCTGGTGGCGCCGCTGGATCGAGCACTCGCGCTCGCCCAGGTGGACCACGCGGCCGTGCGCGTCGGCGAGCACCTGGATCTCGATGTGCCGCGGCTCGGTCACGTAGCGCTCGAGGTAGACCGCGCTGTCGCCGAACGCCGCCGCGGCTTCGTTGCGCGCCATGCGGAGCGCGGCGTCGAGCTCCGCCGCCTGGCGGACGAGCCGCATACCCTTGCCGCCCCCGCCCCGCGCGGCCTTGAGCATGAGCGGGTAGCCGATCTCGCTCGCCGCGGCGCGCGCCTCGGCGTCCGAGGCGACGGGCTCGAAGGTGCCGGGCACCATCGGCACGCCCATCTCGCGCGCGACGCGTCGCGCCGCCGTCTTGTCGCCCATGGCGCGGATCGCCTTCGCCGGCGGGCCGATGAACGTCAGGCCGGCGGCGGCGCAGGCCTCGGCGAACGCGGCGTTCTCGGCGAGAAAGCCGTAACCCGGGTGGACCGCGTCGGCGCCCGCCTTCGCGGCCACCGCGAGGAGCTTGTCGATCGCGAGGTAGCTCTCGGTCGCGGCCGGGGGCCCGATCGCGTAGGCCTCGTCGGCCATGAGCACGTGGAGCGCCTCGCGGTCCGCCTCCGAGAAGACCGCGACGGAGGCGATCCCCTGCTCGCGGCAGGCGCGGATCACGCGCACCGCGATCTCGCCGCGATTCGCGACCAGGACCTTGGCGATGCGGCGCGCGCTCACTTCATCCCCGTGAGCGCCTCGCGCAGGAAGCTCTCGTCCACGATGTCCTTCTCCTGCACGGGCGCCTTGATGAGCCCCTGCTTGAACCACCACGCCGTCTGCCGCCCGACGTCGCCGGCCATGAGCCGGCCGTCGCGGTCCTGGTAAGGAAATCCGCGCCGGATGAGCTCCGGCCGGGCGCCGGTGTACCTGGCCGTGATGGCCACGATCTCCTCGTAGTTCGGACCCGCCCGGCTCCGGATCACGGAGTCGAAGTAGTAGCGCGACGACTTGACGTAGCCCCGCATGAACGCGACGGCGCGGGCGCGATCGCGGGCGAACCGGTCGGAGTAGAGCACGGCCGCGATCTGCCAGGGCAGCGAGTCGCCGGTGCGAATGAGCGTGACGCCAGCGCCGCTCGCCTCGAGCCGCGAAACGAAGGGCTCGGCGGTCGCTGCGGCATCGATGCGCCTGGCCGTGAGCGCGTCGGCCACGGCGCCCAGGGACTGGAGCGGGACGATCTCGACGTCGCCGGGCCCCATCCCCTCCTTCTCGAGAAGCCGCCCGACGTTGTAGTGGAAGGTCGAGCCGATCTGGGTGACGCCGATCGTGCGCCCCTTGAGCTCGCGGAGCGAGCGCGCGCCACCGTCATAGAGATCCTTGCGGACGACGAGCGCGGTCAGGTTGTGGTCGGGCCACTCGCGACCCTTGTCGGCGACGATCCAGATCCGGACGCCCCCCCTCACGATGTTGTAGAGGCCCGCGGTGAGCCCGGTCGCGCCGGCCTCGAGGTCGCCCGAGGCGATCGCCACCGCGATCGGCTGCGCGGCCTCGAAGAACACGAACTCGGGGTCGACGCCGAACTCCTTGAAGTACCCCTTCTCGGCGCCGACGAACAG
>JBGQEL010000140.1:0-10406 GCA_041496385.1 Methylomirabilia bacterium
ACACGATCGAGACCTCGCGCCGGAGGAGCGGCTGAGATTCGCGCCGGGCGAGGAGAGCCCGGAGTTCGACCCGGCGCGCGCGCCGCGGGTCGACGGCGCCGACTGGCCCGCGGAGCGCCTCGCGAAGGTCGGGCGGAACTACGCCATGGACTACGTCCGCAGTGCGCTGCCGGAGCTGGTCGCCGCGTTCGGTCCGGCCGAGGCGCGCCACCTCGGCGGCGTCACGGGCACGCTGATCGGCATGCAGTACTACGCGGAGACCGCCGCACGCCTCGGGATCGATGATCGCGGCCCCGCCGGGTTCGCGCGGCTCCTGGCGGGGCTCGGCGCCGCACAGGACGACCAGGTCGAGTGGGAGGAGCGTCAGGACGAGGCGGTCGTGCGCCAGTCGACGTGGCGTCTCGTGCAGGGGCTCGAGTCGCCCGCGCCGGCGGTGTTCGACGCGTGGAACGCCCTCTGGGAGGGCGCGCTCGCCGTCCACAACCGGCGCCTCGAGCTCGTCGTGACCCGGCGCCTGGACCAGGGGGACGGCTGCATCGAGTGGCGCGTGCGGCCGCGGCGGCGCGCCCCGTCGCCGTGAGCGCGCCGCTCCGCTACACGGGCGCGCGCGTCAAGCGCGTCGAGGACCCGCGCCTGCTCGGCGGGCGCGGCCGCTACGTGGACGACGTCGTCCTGCCGCGGATGCTCCACGTGGCGTTCGTCCGCAGCCCGCACGCGCACGCGCGCGTCCTCGGTGTCGAGGCGCGCGCGGCGCGCGACCTGCCGGGAATCGCCGGAGTGTTCACCGGGAGCGATCTACGCGGCCTGGCGCGGCCGCTGGCGCCGCGGCTCGAGGGCGAGGGCTTCGTGCCGACCGCGTGGCCCGCGCTCGCGGACGGAGAGGCGAGGTTCTGCGGCGAGGCCGTCGCCGCCGTCGTCGCCGAGAGCCCGTACGTGGCCGCCGACGGTCGCGAGCTGGTCCGCGTCGAGTACGAGGCGCTGGAGGCGACGGCGACCATCGAGGCGGCGCTCGCGGCGGACCGCATTCTGTTCCGGCGCGCGTGGCGCCGGGGCGACGTCGCCGGCGCGTTCGCGCGGGCGGCCATCGTCCTGCGCGAGACGTTCGAGCACGGGCGGTGCGCGGCGTCCCCGATGGAGCCGCGGGGCCTCGTCGCCGACTGGGACGGCGAGGCCCTCACGGTGTGGGCTTCCACGCAGACGCCGTCCATCCTGGTCACGGCGCTGGCGGGGGCGCTCGATCTGCCGGAGTCGCGCGTGCGGGTGATCGTCCCCGACGTCGGCGGCGGGTTCGGGCTCAAGATGCACGTGTTCCCCGAGGACGTCGCCGTCGCCGCGCTGGCGCGCCGGCTCGACCGGCCGGTGAAGTGGGTCGAGGAGCGCCGGGAGAACCTCGCGGCGGGTTCCCAGGCGCGCGCCCAGCGCCTGGAGGTCGAGGCCGCCCTCGACGCCGGGGGCCTGCTGCAGGCACTCCGGGCGCGCGCGGTCGCCGACGGCGGCGCCTATCACGTCTACCCGGAGACGGGCGCGCTCGAGCCGCTGGGCAGCGTGGGCATCCTGCCGGGGCCTTACCGGACGGCGGCCTACGAGTACGAGGCCGTCACCGCCCTCACGCACAAGCCGCCGCTCGGCGCCTACCGGGGCGTCGGCATGACCATGGGCGCGTTCGCCATGGAGCGGATGCTCGACATCGCGGCCGAGCGCGTCGGGATCGATCCCGCGGAGATCCGGCGGCGGAACTTGATTCCGCGGGACGGCTACCCGTTCGTCTCCGCGAGCGGCATGACCTACGACAGCGGCGATTTTCCGAAGGCGCTCGCCCAGGTGCTCGCCGCGGTCGACTACGAACGGCTGCGGCGCGAGCAGGCGGCGCTGCGCGCGCGGGGACGGCTCGTCGGTATCGGGATCTCCTGCTACACCGAGTACACGGGCATGGGCGCCGAGGGCTTCAGGCGGCGCGGGGCGTCCGACGTGCCCGGGATCGAGGCCGCCACGGTGACGATGGACCCGGACGGTACCGCGCGCTGCGCGACGAGCTTCCCGTCGCAGGGGCAGGGGCATGCGACGACGCTCGCCCAGGTCGTCGCCGACCGCCTCGGCGTCGCCCTGGAGTGCGTCCGCGTCGAGCCGGTCGACACACGCGCGGCGCCACGGGGCAGCGGGACGTTCGGCAGCCGCGGGGCCGTGTCCCAGCTCGGCGGCGCGGGCGCGGCGGCCGACGAGGTGCGAGCGAAGCTCCAGGCGCTCGCCGGGTTCCTCCTCGAGGCGAGCCCAGCCGACGTCGTGATGTCCGAGGGGCGGGCGCACGTGCGCGGCGTCCCCGCTCGTGGCGTCGGGCTCGCCGAGATCGCGCGCCTGGCGTACTCGCCCCCGCTCGGCGGGCTGCCGGGCGGGCTCGCGCCGGGACTCGCGGCGACCGTCTACTTCGATCCGCCGGGGCCGACGTTCTCCGGCGCGGTCCACGTGGCCGTCGTCGAGGTGGATCGCGAGACCGGCCGCGTGACGGTCAGCCGCTACGCGGTCGTGGAGGATTGCGGCCCCCTGATCAACCCGACGATCGTGGAGGGCCAGATCCACGGCGCCGTCGCCCAGGGAATCGGCGAGGCCCTGCTCGAGCGTGTCGTCTACGACGGAGACGGCCAGCTCCTGACCGCGACCCTCATGGACTACGCGCTCCCGAAGGCCGACGACCTCCCGGCGTTCGAGATCGGCCACCTCGAGACGCCGGCGCCTGGGATGCCCGGAGGCGTCAAGGGCATGGGCGAGGGGGGGACGATCGGAGCTCCCGCGGCGATCGCCAACGCCGTCGCCGACGCTCTCCGCGGCACCGGCGTGCGCGTGACCTCGCTCCCGATCTCCCCCGAGTCGCTCGTCCGCGGACGGGCGTGATCGTCTCGAGGGCTACTGCGTGCCGCCCTCGCCCGGCTTCGCCGGGGCGGGGTCGCCCCGGACCTCGACCTTCGCTCCGGGGACGAGCCGCGGCATGCCGTCGGTGACGACGCGCTCGCCGGGGGCGAGCCCCTTGGCCACGATCGTCTCCCCGCCCTGCGCGCGCTCGACGACCACGCGGCGGTTCTCGACGGTCGCGTCGGCCTTGACGACGTAGACGTACGGCCCCTGCTGTCCGGTCTGGAGCGCCTGCGAGGGCACGACGACCGCGTTCGGCTCGGTGGTCAGCGTGAGCTCGACGTTCACGAACTGACCGGGCCAGAGCCGCTTCTCGTCGTTGGTGAAGGTCGCCTTGAGGCGGATCGTCCCGGTGGTGGTGTCGACGAGGTTGTCGACGAACGTCACCACCCCGCGCACGGGGCTCGGCTCGCCGGCCGGAAGGACCTGCACCGAGAGCGCCCCCGCGGCCATGTAGCGCTTGATCGCGGGGAGCTGTTGCTGGGGCACCGTGAACGAGACGTAGATCGGTTGCACGCGGTTGATGACGAGCAGGGTCGAGTCGTTCGTGCCCGTGGACCGGACCACATTTCCCTCGTGCAGCATGAGGCTTCCGGTGCGCCCGTCGACCGGCGAGCGGATGGCCGTGTACTCCAGCTGGAGCCGGGCGTTCTGCACGGCGGCCTCGTCGGCTTTCACCGTCTCCTCGGCGCTCCTGATCGCGGCCCGGTCGGACTGCACGGTCTCCTCGGCGCTTCTGAGATCGGCCTGGTCGGCCTGGACCGTCGCCGCGAACATTTCGGAGTTCGTCTTGAGCTGGTCGTACTGCTCCTGCGCGATCAGCTCCCGCTTCAGGAGATCGCCGTAGCGCTCCACCTGCACCTTGGCGTTCTTCGCCTGGGCCTCGTCTCGCATGATCGCCGCACGCGCCTGGCTGACGCGTGCCACGTCCCGCAGGAGCACGGCGCGGGCCTGCTGGATCTGGACCCGGTCCTTCGCGAGGTTCGCCTCGGCCTGCGCCAGCGCCGCCTGCAACGGGCGCGGATCGATCGTGAAGAGTAGATCGCCCTTGCGGACGTCCTGGCCCTCCTTGAAGTGGATGCGCATCAGCTCGCCGCCCACCTGGGCCTTCACGGAGACGACGGCGTACGCCTCGACGGTGCCGATCGCCTGGATCTGCAGCGGCATGCTCTTCTGCTCGACCACGGCGACCGCCACCGGCACGGGCGGACGGCGCTGCCCTTGAGGCTGCTTGGACTCGGCCCGGTCGCCGGTGCAGGCCGCGACGGCCAGGCCGACCGCGACGAGCGCCAGGCCGAGGCCGGGGCGCGTCCTCCAGGACCGCGAGCTTCCGTAGAAGTGCATGCCGCTCTCCCCCTGGCTCAATTGTGCACTCCCAGCCGGCCTTTGAACACGGGAAGCGCCCGCGGGCGGGCGAGCGCACCGCGCAGGCGGTCGAGGTAGAGGTAGACGACCGGGGTGGTGTAGAGCGTGAGGAGCTGCGACATGATGAGGCCGCCCACGATCGTGATACCGAGAGGCCGGCGCAGCTCCGCGCCGACGCCGGTCCCGAGGGCGAGCGGCAGGCCGCCGAGGAGCGCGGCCATCGTCGTCATCATGATCGGACGGAAGCGCAGCAGGCAGGCCTGATAGATCGCCTCGGTGGGCGTCTTTCCGTCCCGGCGCTCGGCGTCGAGGGCGAAGTCGATCATCAGGATCGCATTCTTCTTGACGAGGCCGATCAGGAGGATGATCCCGATCAGGGCGATCACGTTCAGGTCGCCGCGGACCATGAGCAGCGCGAGGATCGCCCCCACGCCCGCGGACGGCAGCGTCGAGAGGATCGTGATCGGGTGGACGTAGCTCTCGTAGAGGACGCCCAGAACGATGTAGACGCTGACGAGGGCGGCGAGGATCAGCACCGGCTGATTCGCGAGCGAGGCCTGGAAGGCCTGGGCGGTGCCCTGGAAGCTCGCGCGGACCGAGGCGGGCATGCGCACCTGGGTCTCGGCGGCCTGGATCGAGCCGACGGCGTCGCCGAGCGCCATGCCGGGGGCGAGGTTGAACGAGAGCGTCACGGCCGGGAAGAACCCCTGATGGGCGACGGCCAGCGGCGTGGTGCTGGGCGCGAAGCGCGTGAGGGCGCTCAGGGGCACCTGGCTGCCGGTGGCCGACTTCACGTAGATCGACTTCAGCGCGTCCGGGTTCTGCTGGAAGCGCGGCGCGACCTCGAGGACGACGTGGTACTGGTTGAGCGGCGTGAAGATCGTCGAGACCTGGCGCTGGCCGAACGCGTCGTAGAGCGTGTCGTCGACGGCCTGCGGCAGGATGCCGAGGCGCGAGGCGGTGTCGCGGTCGATCACGAGCCCGGCCTGGAGCCCGCGGTTCTGCTGGTCGGTCGCCACGTCGCGCAGCCCCGGCAGGCTCCGCAGCTTGGCGAGCATCTGCGGGGCGAAGGCGTTGAGCTCGGCGAGGTCCGTGCTCTGCAGCGTGTACTGGTACTGCGCGTTGCTCTGCCGCCCCCCGATCCGGAGATCCTGTACGGCCTGGAGAAACAGCGTGGCGCCCGGCACGTGGGCCAGCTTCCCGCGCAGGCGGTCGATGACCAGATCGGCGGGGATCTTGCGCTCCGCGAGCGGCTTGAGCGAGACGAACATGCGTCCCGTGTTCGTCGTGTTGCTCCCGACCGCGCCGCCGCCCGTGAAGGCGACGACGTTCGCCACCGCGGGGTCGGCCTTCACCGTCGAGACGAACTCGGCCATCTTCTCGCGCATGGCGGGAAACGAGATGTCCTGCTCCCCCTGGATGCTGCCGGTGAGGCGCCCGGCGTCCTGCTGGGGGAAGAAGCCCTTGGGCACGATCATGAACAGGTAGACGTTCAGGCAGATCGTGCCGAGGAAGACGGCGAGGACCAGCGGCTGGTGGCGCAGGACCCAGCCGAGGGTGCGCTCGTAGAAGCGGTGGAGCCCGTCGAACGCCCACTCCCCGAGGAGATACAGCCGGCCGTGTCGCACCTCGCGCGTGGATCGGAGGAATTGCGCGCACATCATCGGCGTCGTGCTCAGCGACACCAGGAGCGAGACCAGGATCGCCATGGTGAGGGTCACGGCGAACTCGCGGAAGAGCCGGCCCACGAGGCCGCCCATCAATAGAATCGGGATGAAGACCGCGACGAGCGAAGTGCTCATCGAGAGGACCGTGAAGCCGATTTCCCGCGCGCCCTTGAGCGCCGCCTCCACGGGCGAGTCGCCGGCTTCGAGATAGCGGGTGATATTCTCGAGCACGACGATCGCGTCGTCGACCACGAAGCCGGTCGAGATCGTGAGCGCCATCAGCGAGAGGTTGTCGAGGCTGTAGCCGAACACGTACATTCCGGCGAACGTGCCCATGAGCGAGAGCGGCACCGCCACGCTCGGGATGATCGTCGCCCAGACGTTTCGAAGGAAGAGGAACACGACGAGCACGACGAGTCCGATGGAGAGGAGGAGCGTCAGCTGGACGTCCCGGAAGGAGGCGCGGATGGTCGTCGTGCGGTCGAGGACGACCGCGATGTTGATCGTGGGAGGGATGGCCGCCTGGAGCGTCGGCATCAGGGCGACCACCCGGTCCACGGTGTCGATGATGTTCGCGCCCGGCTGCCGGAAGAGCACGAGCAGGACCGCACGCCGGCCGTTGGCCAGGCCCCCGGTGCGGACGTCCTCGACCGAGCTCACGACCTCGGCGAAGTCCCCGAGCCTGACGGGCGCGCCGTTCTGGTAGGCGACGATGACGGGACGGTACTCGTCGGCATCGAAGAGCTGATCGGTGGTATGGACCGCCCACGCGGTGGACGCGTCGGCCAGCTCGCCCTTCGGCGTGTTGGCGTTCACGGCGCGCAGGGCGGTGCGGATCTGATCGAGCCCGATGCCGATCTGGCTGAGGCGGCCCGGGTCGATCTGGGCGCGGACCGCGGGCTTGGCGCCTCCACCGACGAACACCTGCCCGACGCCCTCCACCTGTGAAGCCTTCTGCGCCAGGATCGAGTCCGCGGCGTCGTAGAGGCGGCCGACGGGCAGCGTCTCCGACGTCAGGGCCAGGATCATGATCGGGGCGTCCGCCGGGTTCACCTTGCGGTAGGTCGGATTGTTCGGCATCCCCGACGGCAGCTGGCCCCGCGCGGCGTTGATCGCCGCCTGCACGTCCCGCGCGGCGGCGTCGATGCTCCGGCTGAGCTCGAACTGGAGCACGATCGAGCTCGACCCGAGCACGCTGGTCGACGTCATCTCGGTCACGCCCGCGATCCGCCCGAACATGCGCTCGAGCGGCGTCGCCACCGAGGACGCCATGGTCTCGGGGCTCGCGCCCGGGAGGACCGCCTGCACCTGGATGACCGGGAACTCGACCTGCGGCAGCGATGCCACCGGCAGCGTCCGGTACGCGACGATGCCCGCCAGCAGCAACGCCACGCTCAGGAGCGAGGTGCCGATCGGCCGCCGGATGAAGGGCTCGGCGATGTTCACTCGGCCAGCGCCTCCGCCGGAACCGGGCGCGCCCCGCGCACGCGCCTGAACCGCCGCGCGAGCCGCTCGAACCAGAGATAGACGACCGGCGTCGTGTAGAGGGTCAGGAGCTGCGAGAGGATGAGTCCGCCGACGATCGTGATGCCGAGGGGCCGGCGCAGCTCGGAGCCCGTTCCGCTGCCGAGGGCGAGCGGCAGGCCGCCCAGCAGCGCCGCCATCGTCGTCATCATGATCGGCCGGAAGCGCAGGAGGCACGCCTGGTAGATGGCGGCCGCGGGCGTCTTGCCCTCGTCGCGCTCGGCGTCCAGCGCGAAGTCGATCATCATGATCGCGTTCTTCTTCACGATGCCGATCAGGAGGATGATCCCGATGAGCGCGATGATGTCGAGGTGGGCGCGAAAGAGCTGGAGCGCGAGGATCGCGCCGACGCCCGCCGACGGCAGGGTCGAGAGGATGGTGATCGGGTGGATGTAGCTCTCGTAGAGGACGCCCAGGACGATGTACACGGTGACGATCGCCGCCAGGATGAGGAGCGGCTCGTTCGCCAGCGACGCCTGGAAGGCCTGGGCGGTCCCCTGGAAGCTGGCGCGAATCGACGGCGGCAGACCGATCTGCTGCTCGGCCGCCTTGATGGCGTCGACCGCGTGACCGAGCGCGACGCCGGGCGCCAGGTTGAAGGACACGGTGACGGACGGGAATTGCCCCTGGTGGTTGATGGCGAGGGGCGTCTTGCCGGGCGCGAAGTACGTGATGGCGCTGAGTGGAACCTGGGCGCCCGACGGCGACTTCACGTAGATGAACTTGAGGGCCTCGGGGTTCTGCTGGAAGCGCGGGGCCACCTCGAGGATGACGTGGTACTGGTTGAGCTGGGTGAAGATCGTCGAGACCTGACGTTGCCCGAACGCGTCGTAGAGCGTGTCGTCGATGGCCTGGGGCTGGATCCCGAGGCGCGAGGCGGTGTCGCGGTCGATCACGAGCGAGGCCTGGAGCCCGCCGGCCTGCTGGTCGCTGGCCACGTCGGCGAGCTCCGGCAGCGTCCTGAGCTTGCCGAGGAGCCGCGGCGTCCACTCCGCGAGCTCGCGGCTGTCGGCGTCCTCGAGCGAGTACTGGAACTGCGTCCGGCTGACCCGGTTCTCGACGGTGAGGTCCTGCACGGGCTGCATGTAGAGCGTGATGCCGCCGACCGCCTCGAGCTTCGGCCCGAGCCGCCGGATGATCTCCGAGGCGTCGGCGTTTCGTTCGTCGCGGGGCTTGAGGTTGATCTGGATCCGGCCGCTGTTCGGCGTCATGTTGACGCCGTCGACGCCGATGAAGGACGAGAGGCTGGCCACGTCGATGTCTTGAAGGAGGACGCGCGTCAGCGCCTGCTGGCGCTCCGCCATCGCCGCGAAGGAGACCGTCTCGGGCGCCTCGGACAGGCCGAGGATCACGCCGGTGTCCTGGATCGGGAAGAAGCCCTTCGGCACGACGACGTAGAGCACGATCGTGAGCACCAGGGTGGCGACGGTGAGGACCAGGGTTCCCGTCTGGTGGCGCAGCACCCAGCGCAGCGTCGTCCCGTAGAACGCGATCACCGCCTCGAAGAGGCGCTCCGTGAACCGGTAGAAGCGCGTCTGCTCCGACGCGTGTCCCGTCTTCAGGAGCTTGGCGCACATCATCGGCGTCAGGGTGAGCGACACGACGGCGGAGACGAGGATGGTGACGCTGAGAGTGATCGCGAACTCGCGGAAGAGCCGGCCCACGATGTCGCCCATGAACAGGAGCGGGATCAGCACGGCGATCAGCGAGACCGTCAGGGAGACGATCGTGAAGCCGATCTGCTCGGAGCCCTTCAGTGCCGCCTGGAGTGGCGACTCGCCCGCCTCGATGTACCGCGCGATGTTCTCGATCATCACGATGGCGTCGTCCACGACGAAGCCGGTCGAGATGGTGAGCGCCATCAGGGACAGGTTGTCGAGGCTGTAGCCGAGCAGGTACATGACGCCGAACGTCCCCACGATGGAGATGGGCACGGCCACGCTCGGAATGACGGTTGCGGCGAAGGATCGGAGAAACAGAAACATCACCATGACGACCAGGGCCACGGTGAGGACCAGCGTGAACTCGACGTCCCTGACGGAGGCCCGGATGGTGGTGGTGCGGTCCGTCAGCGTGGTGATGTCGATCGAGGACGGCAGCGACGCCTTGAGCTGCGGCAGCAGGCGCTTGATGCGGTCGACGACGGCGATGATGTTGGCGCCCGGCTGCCGCTGGATGTTGACGATGACCGCCGGCTTGTCGTTCATCCAGGCCGCGAGCTTGACGTTCTCGACGCCGTCGATCACCTCGGCGACGTCGGAGAGGCGCACCGCGGCCCCGTTCTTGTACGCGACGACGACGGGCTTGTACTCCTCGCTCGAGAACAGCTGGTCGTTGGCGCCGATCGTGAACGACTGGCGCGGGCCCTCGAGGTTGCCCTTCGCCTGGTTCACGTTGGCCTGGGCGAGGACCGCGCGCAGGTCCTCGAGGCTCAGACCGTAGGCCGCGAGCGCCAGCGGGTCGGCCTGGACCCGGACCGCTGGCCGCTGGCCGCCGCTGATCGTGACGAGGCCGACGCCCGGGAGCTGCGAGATCTTCTGGGCCAGGTTCGTGTCGGCGAGGTCCTCGACGCGGCTGAGCGGGAGCGTGCTCGAGGTCAGCGCCAGGGTCAGGATCGGCGTGTCCGCGGGGTTGACCTTGCTGTAGACGGGCGGGGTGGGGAGGTTGAGCGGCAGGTAGGTGGCCGCGGCGTTGATGGCGGCCTGGACCTCCTGCTCCGCCACGTCGATCGGGTGCTCGAGGGTGAACTGGAGCGTGACCAGCGAGGCGCCGAACGAGCTGGTCGACGTCATCTGCTTGAGGCCTGGGAGCTGACCGAACTGCCGCTCGAGCGGGGAGGTCACCGAGGAGGCCATGACGTCGGGGCTGGCGCCCGGATAGAAGGTCAGGATCTGGATCGTCGGGTAGTCCACCTGCGGCAGGGCGGAGATGGGGAGCTGCAGGTAG
>JBGQEL010000141.1:0-10327 GCA_041496385.1 Methylomirabilia bacterium
GCGGCCGGCCGCGAACGCCGCGGTCGGGTTCTCCCCCACCACACGCACGCTCAACCCCCAGCGGGTCGAGAAGAGCACCCACCACACCAGCACGGCGACCGGCACGACAAGATACGTCAGCGCGTCGTAGTGAAACAAGACCTCGCCCAGGCGCAGCTCGGTCAGCCCCTCGATGCGGCTGCCGATGTACGGCGCGCCCAGGAGCGCGCTCAGCCCCACGCCGGCGAACATCAATGCGAGCCCGCTGGCGAGCTGGTTCGCCCTGCGCGTGATCACGAGGTACGCGAAGACCATGTTGAAGAGCCCGCCGGCCAGGGCCCCCGCCAGGACGCCGAGCGCGGCGCTCCCGGTCAGCACGGTCGTCAGGAAGGCCGTCGCCGCGCCCATGAGCATGACGCCTTCGAGCCCGAGGTTGACGATGCCCGCCCGCTCGCTGATCAGCTCGGCGAGGGTGCCGTAGAGAAGCGGCGTCCCGGAGGTGATCGCCCCGGTGAGGAGCCCGCGCACGAGTGGCCAGGGCATCAGGGGCTCGCCTTCCGGCCGAGCACGACGAACAGGATGATGGCCATCAGGATGCTGACCACCGAGCCCGGAATGGCCTGCGTCATCTGGAGAATGTCACCGCCCGCCGTGACGACGGCCAGGAGGAACGCCGCCGCCACCATCCCGGCCGGGCTTCCGCCGGCCATCCAGCTGATGAGAAAGCCGGTGTAGCCGTACCCGGGCGAGAGGCTCGTCCGGAGCCGCCCCTGAATGGCCGAGACCTCGCTCATGCCGGCCAGTCCGGCGACGCCGCCGCCGATGAACATGAGCCAGACCATGTACTTCGCCACAGGGATGCCGCTGCGGCGCGCGGCCTCGGGGTTGCCGCCGATGGCCCGCATCTCGAGCCCCCAGCGCGTACGCGAGAGGACGAACGCGAAGAGGCTCACCGCGGCGAGCGCGAAGACGAGCCCCAGGTGCACCCGAGTTGTCGCGAACGACGGCAGCAGCGCGGCGTCGGCGAACTGGGCGGTCTGGGGATAGTTGACGCCCTCGGGATCTCGCCATGGCCCGAAGACGAAGAAGTTCACCAGGAGGATCGCCACGTAGTTCATGAGCAGCGTGGAGATGGTCTCGCTGACCCAGCCCTTGGCGCGCAGGAGGCCCGAGCCGGCGGCCCACACGCCGCCTCCGAGAAATCCGAGCGCGGTCATGAGCGGCAGCAGGAGCCACGCGGGCAGGCCGTCGAAGGTGAGCGCGCCCCACGTGGCGAAGAGGGCGCCGATGTGCAGCTGGCCTTCTCCTCCCACGTTGATGAGCCAGATGCTGCCCGGCACGGCCACGGCGACGGCCGTCAGCAGGAGCGGGATCATCTTCACCAGCGTCTCCGAGAAGCCGTAGGCGCTGGTGAGCGTGCCGGCGAAGATGTCGCGGTAGGCTCTGAGCGGGTTCTTGCGGAAGACCAGCAAGACGACGGCGAAGGCCGCCAGGGCGAGCGTCGCGAGCCCGACGAAGCGGACCAGCGGCTCGAGCCTCTCGTCCGAGTCACGCGCTCCGCGCATGGCCCTCCCCGGCGCCGGTCATCAGGTAGCCGACGTCTTCCATGGTTATCTCACCCGGCGCGCTCTCGGCCACGATGCGCCCCCGGAACAGCACCACGAGGCGGTCGCTGAGCGCGAACAGCTCGTCCAGGTCCTCCGAGATCAGGAGCACGCCCGCCCCCGCATCGCGCGACGCGGCGAGCAGCGCGCGCGCGGCCACGGCGCTCTGCACGTCGAGCCCGCGCGTGGGATAGAAGGCGATGATCAGCCTGGGCTCGGCCGCCATCTCCCGAGCCAGGACCAGGCGCTGCGCGTTGCCGCCGGAGAGGGCGCCCGCCGGCATCTCGAGCGACGGCAGCGTGAAGCCCAGGCGCGCGAGCGAGCGCTCGAGATCGTCGCGCGCCGCCTGCCAGTCGATCGACAGCCCACCGTGGCGCGCGTACTTTCGCGTGTCGCCGAGCGCCATGTTCTCCAGCACTGTCAGCCACGGCACGGTGGCCAACGCCCGCGCATCCTCGGGGATGAACGCGACTCCATGGCGACGGATCCGGCCGACAGGCCAGTGGGTCGCGAGCTGACCCGACAGGCTCTTGGTCCCGTGCACGCATGGCTCGAGGCCGAGGACCAGGTCGCCCAGCTCGCGCTGTCCGTTGCCCGAAACGCCGGCGACCCCGACGATCTCGCCGGGCGACACGGTCAGATCGATCTCGGTGAGGCCGGTCGCCCGGCCCTGCGCGCGCGTGCTGGCCCGTCGCAGCTCGAGCAGGGGCGTACTTCCGGCGCGCGGCGCCTTGTCGGGGCGGCGGCGCGCGGATTCGGCCACCGCGTGGCCGAACATCAGCGAGACGAGCGCGGCCTCCGTCGCCTCGGCGCGAAGCAGCGAGCCGGTGACTTTCCCCCGGCGCATCACCGTGATCCGGTCAGCGCACGCCAGGACCTCCCCGAGCTTGTGCGCGATGAAGACGACGGCGTACCCGTCGTGCGTGAGGTGTCCGAAGACCCGGAAGAGTCCCTCTACCTCGTGAGGCGCCAGGCTCCGCGTGGGCTCGTCGAGGATGAGAATCTTCGCGTCAGCCAGGAGGAGCTTCAACACCTCGACCTTCTGCCGCTCGCCGACCGAGAGCTGCCAGACGGGCGCCATCGGATCGACGGCGAGCGCGTAGCGCTTCGACACCTCCTCGATACGCCTGATGATCTCCGCCTTGTGGGGAACGGGCGGCAGGCCGGGAAGAAAGAGGGCGATGTTCTCCGCGACGCTCAGCGCCGGGACTTGAACGAAGTCCTGGAAGACCATGCCGATGCGATATCGTCGCGCGTCGCTCGGCGAGCGAATCTCGACCGGCTCGCCGTTCACGCGGATCTCGCCCGAGTCGGCCCGGTGAAAGCCGTAGAGGATCTTCATGAGCGTGCTCTTCCCGGCGCCGTTCTCTCCGACGAGGGCGTGCACCTCGCCGCCGTGCAGGTCGAGGTCCACGTGGTCGTCGGCCAGCGTGCCGGGGAACGACTTGGTGATGCCACGCGCTGCGAGCAGCGGAACGACGCTCAATCTTGACACCCCCCGCGGGCCCCGCCTATCATCGCACCCTCGTTGACACTCTCGATGCCAATCTCCTTCATTCGCAGCGCTCGTATGACGACCCGGCCGTGAGCGCGCCAGGCACGAGGATCGCGGTGGCGCTCGGCGGAAACGCCATCCTGCGCTCGAAGGAGCTGACGAGCTACGCGGCCCAGTTCGAGAACGTCCGACGAACGTGCCAGCAGATCGCCCAGCTGATCAGCGAAGGGTATCAGCCGATCCTGACCCACGGCAATGGCCCTCAGGTCGGAAACTTGCTCATCCAGAACGAGGCGGCGGCCCATCTGGTACCCGCGGTGCCGCTCGACGTCTGCGGCGCGGAGACGCAGGGGCAGATCGGCTACATGATCCAGCAGGCGCTGCGCAACGAGATGGCCGCCCGCGGTCTGTCGCGCCCGGTCGCGAGCCTCGTGACCCAGGTGCTCGTCGACGCCGACGACCCGGCGTTCGCGACGCCGACGAAGCCCGTCGGCCCGTTTCTCCCCGCGCACGTCGCCGAGCGGCGAACGCGCGAGAAGGGCGAGACCTGGTCGGGGATGGACCGCCGGGGCTGGCGCAAGCTCGTCCCCTCGCCGCAGCCCGTCGCCATCATCGAGGCGGACACGATTCACGCGCTTCTCGACGCCGGCGCGGTCGTCATCGCGTGCGGCGGCGGCGGCGTCCCGGTGCGGCGCTCGCCAGGCGGCCACCTCGAGGGCGTCGAAGCCGTCGTGGACAAGGACCTCGCGGCGGCGCGCCTGGCGCTCGACGTGCGCGCCACGGCGCTCCTGATTCTCACCGACGTGCCCGGCGTGGCCATCGACTTCGGCAAGCCGACGCAGCGCTTCCTGCGCCGCGTGACGATCACCGAGTTCGAGCGCCACCTGGTGCAGGAGCCGTTCTCCGCGGGCAGCATGGGGCCCAAGGTGCGCGCCGCCTACCGGTTCGTTCACGACGGCGGTGGCCCCGCGACGATCTGCGCGCTCGACGACGCGCTGGCCGGACTCCGCGGCGACGCGGGCACCGTGGTGGTGCCGGACGAGGGCGAACAATTGCTGTTCGACCTGCGAGCATGAGCGCTGCAAGCGTGAGCGTGAACATCGGCGCCGCGAATCGCGAGGCGCTCGACCGCCTCTGCCGGGCCCGGCCCGCGTGGACGGCCGTGCGGCCCGCCGGCGAGGCGCTCGGGCTCACGGGACAGAGCCTGCTCCACGCCGGGCCGCCGATCGGTTGGGAGCGGATGTGCGGGCCCATGCGCGGCGCGGTCGTCGCCGCCGTCCTCTACGAAGGCTGGGCGACCGCGCCGGCCGACGCCGAGCGGCTGGCGGCCTCGGGCGAGATCGCCTTCGCCCCGTGCCATTCGCGCGGCGCCGTCGGGCCGATGGCGGGGATCATCTCTCCCGGCACGCCCCTGCTCGTCGTCGAGGACCCAATCAACAAGACCGCCGCGTATTCGTTCTTCGGCGACGGGCCGTGGGGACACCAGCTCAGGTTCGGCGCCCACGGCCCGGAGACGCTCGCCGGCCTTCGCTGGCTCCGCGACGTCGCGGCCCCGACCTTCCAGGCGGTGCTCGAGCGCGAGGGCCCGATCGATCTGGCGAGCCTCATGTCGCAGGCGCTCTCCATGGGCGACGAGATGCACATGCGAAACGCTGCCGCGACCGGCCTCCTGGCGCGGGCGCTCGCCGCGCCGCTCGCGGGCGCGGTGTCGAACCAGAAGGACCTCCACGCGGTCCTCCGCTTCGTCACCAAGGACAACGACCAGTTCTTTCTCTCGTGGGCGATGTGCGCCGCAAAGGCCGCGGCGCGGTCGATCGAGGGGCTCGCGGGGTGCACCGTGGTCTCGACGATGGCGAGAAACGGCGTGGACTTCGGGATCCGCGTCGCCGGGCTCGGCGACCGGTGGTTCACCGGGCCGGCGAGCGTCGTGGCCGGCCTCTACTTCCCCGGCTTCGCCGCGGCGGACGCCAACCCGGACGTCGGCGACTCGGCGATCATGGAGACCTACGGCCTGGGCGGGATGGCCATGGCCGCCTCGCCGGCCGTCCAGAAGATCGTCGGCGCGAAGTCGTTCGCCGACGCCGTCGCGACGTCCCGGAGCATGGCGGAGATCTGCGTGGGCGCGAATCCCCTGTTCCCGCTGGCCGCGCTCGACGGCACGGGAACGCCGACCGCGATCGACATCAGGAAGGTCGCGCGCACCGGGCTCGTGCCCCCGATCAACACCGCCATCGCGCATCGCTCGGCGGCCAGGATGATCGGCGCCGGGATCTCGACGCCGCCGCTCCAGCCGTTCGTCGACGCGCTGGTGGCGTTCGGCGAGGCCTATCCCGCGTAGTGGCGCTTCGCGGCGTCGTCTGGCGCTCGACCTACCACGACTCGATGGTGCTGATGAGGATTGCCGAGGGGCTGCGCGCGCGCCCCGGAGTCCGCGAGGCGGCCGTCCTCATGGGCACGGCCGCCAACCACGCGCTGCTCGCCGCGGCCGGTCTCGCCACGCCCGACGTCGCCGACGCGACGCCGGGCGATCTCATCATCGCCGTCGACGCGGGAGACGCGCTGCAGGCGCAGGCCGCGCTCGACGCCGCCAAAGGCCTCTTCGACGAGCGCCGCCAGGCGCGCGAGGCGACGGGCCAGGCGCTCCCGCGCACGCTCGACTCGGCGCTGCGTCAGCTGCCCGACGCGAACCTCGCCGCTATCTCCATCCCGGGAGCCCACGCGGCGGTCGAAGCGCGCCGGGCGCTCAAGCAGGGGCTGCACGTCTTTCTCTTCAGCGACAACGTGCCGCTCGAGACCGAGGTCGAGCTCAAGCGCCTCGCGGTCGAGAAGCGGCTCCTCTGCATGGGCCCGGACTGCGGCACGGCCTATCTGAATGGCGTGGGGCTCGGCTTCGCCAACGTCGTGCCCCGCGGCCGGATCGGATGCGTCGCGGCGTCCGGCACCGGCTTGCAGGCCGTGGCCTCGCACCTCGCCGCGCTGGGCGAAGGCATCTCGCACGGCATCGGCGTCGGCGGGCGCGACCTCTCGGCCGAGGTCGGCGGCCTCATGACGTTCCTCGCCCTCGACGCGCTGCGGGCCGATGCCGCCACCGAGGTGGTGGTGCTGATCTCGAAGCCGGTGGCCCCGAGCGTGATGCCGAGGCTCGACGCCGCCCTGCGCGCGCTCGGCAAGCCCGTCGTCGTCTGCTGCCTCGGCGCTTCGCCCGAGCCAGGGAGCGCGGGCACGTGGGTCTCGACGCTCGAAGACGCGGCGCACGCCGCCGCGGCGCTGGCTTCGGGCCGCGTCTGGGCCGCGCGCGCCTTCAGCGACACGGAGGCCGTGCGTGTTCTCCTCGCGCGTCTGGCGGCTGAAGCCGGGCGCGGCGCCCGACGCGGCGAGGGCATCCTGGGTCTCTACACGGGCGGCACGCTCGCCCACGAGACGACGCTGATTCTCGAGCCGCTCCTCGGCACGATCGCCGCCAACTTCGGCGGCCGCGGTCCCGGCGGCCCGCATAAGGTGCTCGACCTCGGCGCCGACGAGTTCACCGCCGGCCGGCCGCACCCGATGATCGACCCGTCCGGGCGCGCCGCGCGCGTGAGCGAGGCGGGCCGCTCGGCGAAGGTCAGCGTGTTGCTCCTCGACCTCGTCCTCGGGCGCGCGGCGCACGACGACCCCGCTGCATCCCTCGCGGCCGCCATCCGCGATGCCCGTGACGTGGCCGCGCGCGACGGCCGGACGCTAACGGTCATTGCGTCGATCGTCGGTACCGAGCGCGATCCCCAGGGCCTGCGGGCCCAGACCGACGCACTCGAATCAGCGGGCGCGATCGTCCTGCCCTCGAACGCGCAAGCCGCGCGCTTCGCCGCGCTCGTGGCCAAGCCCGAGCTGGCGCCAGCTATGCTAGGTCAGCGATGAGCCTCGAGACGGTTCTGGGGCAGCCCTTGCGCGTCATCAACCTCGGCCTCGAGATCTTCGCGACCGAGCTTCAGGCCGAGGGCGCGACCGTCGTGCACGTCGACTGGCGGCCGCCGGCGGGCGACGCGGCGATCGCCGCGCTCCTCGCCCGCCTCGACGACGAGTAGAATCGTGGGTATCGAACGGGAGGTCGCCATCACCGGGTGCCGTCGGTCATCGCTCCCAGGGCGTCTTTGAAGCCAGCAAACGGCGCAGCTTGGGGTTGTCCGCGGGCGGCTTGTCCAGGGCGGCGGCAAAGCGCTTGTACGCCTTCTCATCCAGGAGAAAGAACCGCCGGTCGAGCAGCACGGCGCCCGCTTCGCGGCAAGCCACCTCGAGCATGAAATCGGATCGGTTCTTGCCGAGAGTCTGGGCCGCTCGGTCGATCAGCGCCCGCTGTCGCTGATTGGCGCGCAGGTTGATCGAGACGTCTCGGAACTGTCGCTCCTTCGTTCGTGGGGCCTGCACAGTGTTCTCCTTTGATGTCAACACAGTCCTTGAACGCCGCAGGATATTCAGCGGAGTCCTTTGTTCGGATTGATCAGATACTTCCCGCCCGTGGCCTGCTTGCCATAGACGGCGATCTCCTCGATCCGCAGCGCCTCGGCGAGAGAGACTTCCTTCGTGTAGGTGCTCGCGAACGTGGTCTTGATCTCGGCCGCAACCCGCTCGCGCAGCTTCTGGGCGGCCTCGAATCCAATTCTTTGTAAGAATCCGGTGAGCAGCCAGCCGCCGATGCCCCAGGCCATGCCGAAGGCGCGGTTGAACTCGGTCGGCCCGCGGTCCAGTCCCCCGTAGACGTAGACCTGCTTGTGCGTCGTGGACCCGTAGCGGCTGTATTCCTTCGCCGTCTTGTTCGCGGCAATCTCCATGGCGGTGAGTATTTGCCCCGCCAGTCTTCCCCCGCCGATCGCATCGAAGGCCACCGTGGCACCGGTGGCGACGAGCGCCGCGGTCAGGTCGTCCATGAAGGTCGGCGAGGCCGAGTTGCACACGTGGGTGGCGCCGATCTTCTTCAAGACCTCCACGTGCTCGGGCTTGCGCACGATGTTCACCAGGGCGACGCGGTCCTTGATGC
Organism: Methylomirabilia bacterium; assembly: GCA_041496385.1. Lineage (GTDB taxonomy): Bacteria > Methylomirabilota > Methylomirabilia > Rokubacteriales > CSP1-6 > AR19. The sequence continues at coordinate 8,093 of JBGQEL010000141.1, forward strand.
AGATCTTGTTGAGCATCTGCCCGAGATTGGAGGCGGCCGCCGTGTGCACGAGCGCCTTGTGACCCTCTATGCGCATGGTTTCGACCATCCCGAGCGCGGTGAGCGGATTGACGAAGCAGGAGGCGCCCTCGGCCGCTGTGGTGCCCGGCGGCAACACCAGGCATTGCACGGCCTTGATGCAGCGGTACTGCGCGTACATGGCGCCACCGAGGATTGCGACCGTCTTGCCCATCAGCGCTTGCGCTGCCGGAGACGCCCCCGCCTGGACGACCACCCCGGCCCCTTCGTTGCCGACGGGCAGCGACTGCTCCAGACGCCCGGCCATCGCCTTCATCACCGCCGGTGAGATGCTCGCCGTCACCGTGGGGTTGTCCGTCGTGCCGGACGCCTTGGCCGTGCTCATGTCGGCGCCGCCGAACAGGAGTCCCTGGTCGGAGGGATTGATGGGGGAGGCGTCGATGCGTACGATCACCTCCTCGGGTTTTGGCTCAGGGGTGGGGACGCTGGCGAGCGATAGCTCGAGGATCCCCTCCTTCTTCACCGTTGAACGAAGCTGAAGTCCCGTACGCGTGCTGGCGTTTGTCATGCCTTCCAGTGTCACACAGACCGGGAGGCTTCGCTGTGAAGGGTCGTTCCCTCCGGGCGGCGGAGGAACACCTCGCGACTTCCTTGAACTCCGCGACGCGATCCGCCTCGGCCATGCGAGGTATTGTAAGGGAGCAGAGACCGATACGTCCACGGAGCACATGACCAGCGCTGAGTCGCCGTGACGTTCGCCCGAAGACGCATCGCCGATGCGCTCGGGCTCGAGCGCAATATCGTCGCCGTCTCCGTGGCGATGTTCCTGCTCGCTCTCGGCGAGAACCTTTGGAAGCGCTTCCTGCCGAAGTACTTGCAGATGCTCGGCGCGCCCATCACCGCCATCGGGTTCTTCGGGACGTGTGAGGACTTCCTCGACGGCGTGTATCAGTACCCGGGGGGATGGATCGCCGATCGATACGGTCGTCGCCGTGCGCTGCTGCTCTTCGTCACGCTGGCAGCACTGGGCTATGCACTGTACTGGTTGGCCCCATCATGGCCGTTCGTCTTCGCGGGCCTCGTCTTCGTCATGGCCTGGTCGAGCATGGCCAGCCCGACGCTCTTCGCCGTGGTCGGCGACGCGCTGCCCAAGGACCGCCGGGCGCTCGGGTTCACGGTGCAATCGATTCTCAGGCGCGTGCCGATCGCCGTCGCGCCAACCCTCGGTGGTCTGGCGATCGCGGCGTACGGTCTACGGAGCGGTATCCACCTTGGGCTCGCCGTGACCGTCGTGCTCGCGGCAGTGACGCTGGGGGTCGTCAGCCGCGTCAATATCCCGGTGAGGCCAGATCCCGTTCCGACGGACATCGTGGCGGTGTGGCGGTCGCTGCCCACGCCGCTTCGCTGGCTGCTCACCTCGGACATCTTCATCCGCACCTGCGAGGGGCTGGTCGATGTCTTCCTGGTGCTCTACGCGATCAACGTGATCGGCATCAGCGCCCCGGCCTATGGGCTCCTCGTCGCCGTGCAGATGACGACGGCGATCGTGAGTTACATCCCCGTGGCCCGGTTCGCCGACCGCATGGGCCGCAAGCCGTTCGTCATCGCCACGTTCGTCGCCTTCGCGCTCTTCCCCGTCGCCGTAGTGCTGGCGCGCGACTTCGCGACGCTCGTCGCCGCCTTCGTCGTGGGCGGCCTCCGCGAGGTCGGTGAGCCGGCCCGCAAGGCGCTGATAGTGGATCTCGCAGCGCCGTCGCTCCGGGCTCGTTCCATCGGCCTCTACTACCTCATCCGGAGCCTCACCATCGCGCCCGCCGCGTTCATCGGCGGGCTGCTCTGGGAGGTCACGCCCGTGCTCCCGTTCTGGATGGCGGGCGCGATCGGCCTCGTCGGCGTGATCGTGTTCGCGGCGACGGTCGAGGAGCGCCATGCGGGATGACCGCACCGTCATTGATCCCCTTTCAAAGGGCTGTTGTGTTGACGAAAGCGGCTCCTCGGAAGGCCGAGGTGAAAAAGCCGGTAGCGAGGAAGGCGCCCGAACAGCGTATGGCGTCGCGGCAAAGCACGCCCCAAAAGTCGTCAGCGACGTATACTCCGGCGCCGCTCCAGACCAACGGCCGGATGCCGTTCAGATACCCGCTCCAATAACTGAGGCTCAGGCTCAAGGTCCATCATCGCGCGCCACCCGCTCGACGTGCGCCCTCGAGACGAACATCA
>JBGQEL010000142.1:0-10169 GCA_041496385.1 Methylomirabilia bacterium
CGTGACCTCGGCCAGCGCCGATAGCACCGTCCAGGCCTCGGGCACCCCTGGACCAGCGTCGCCGTTGGGATCGCGCAGGTGATCCCAGGTCCACAGCCCGTCGAAGCCCGCCTCTTCGGCGGCGACCGCGGCGGCGCGCAGGTCGGCCCAGCGGGCGCTCATCGGGATCAGGAGCAGGTCCGTCTTCACGGCGCGACGGCTCAGCCCAGCACGCCCTGCGCTCGGAGCCGCGCGATCTCGTCCGTCGAGAAGCCCAGCACCTCGGCCAGCACTTCCGCGGTGTGCTGCCCCGCGAGCGGCGGGGCTGCCGTCGGCGCCTCGGAGGCGGACAGGTGCACGGGGCAGCCGGGCAAGCGAAACGCGCCGCGCGTGGCGTGCTCGATGGTGTGGATCTGGCCGCGCGCGTTGAGGTGCGGGTCGTCCAGGATCTCACCCGTGTCGAGCGTGGCGCCGCTGGGCACGCCGGCCTTGCCCAGCACGGCCATCGCCTCGTGCTTCGTGCGCGCGCCCGTCCAGGCCCGGACGATCTCGTTCAGCGCGTCGCGGTGCTCCCAGCGCGTCTTCGCGTCCTTGCAGCGGGCGTCGGCGAGCAGGTCCTCACGGCCGATCGCGGTCGCGAAGTCGCGCCACATGCCCGGGTTGATCGGCTGCACGTAGATGTAGACGTAGTCGTTGGGCCCGCCCGGCGCGCACGGATAGGCGCCGCCCGGCACGCCGCCCACCAGGCCGTTGCCGCGCCGCTCGCTGGGCTTGCCGTCGCGGTAGTGATCGACGTACCGGCCCCGGAGGAAGTTCGCCACCACTTCCTGCATCGCCACCTCGACGAGCTGGCCCTGGCCCGTGCGCTGGCGCTGGATGTAGGCGGCGAGGATGGCGGCGGCCGTGTGGACGCCCGTCCCGGTGTCGCCGATGGCGGCGCCGCAGCGCACGGGCTCGCGGTCGGCGAAGCCGGTCACGCTCATCACGCCGCCCGTCGCCTGGGCGATCATGTCGAAACTCTTGTACTCGTGGTACGGGCCGGAGAGGCCGAAGCCCTTGATGCGCGCGACGATGATGCGCGGATTCGTGGCGCGCAGCCGCTCGTAGTCGAGGCCTAGCTTCTCCATGAGGCCGGGCGCGAAGTTCTCGACGACGACGTCCGCCCGCTCGACCATCTTCAGAAAGAGCGCGCGGCCGTCCGGATTCTTCAGATCGATCGTCACGCTGCGCTTGTTGGCGTTGAAGACCAGGAAGAACATCGCGTCGAGGCCCGGCACCTCCGGCCGGTTGCGGCGCGACTGCTCGCCGCCCGGCGGCTCGATCTTGAGGACGTCGGCGCCGAGCCAGCCGAGGAACTGGGTGCACGTGGTGCCGGCCTCGAACTGCGTGAGGTCGAGGATCCGCATTCCGTGGAGCGCGCGTTCGGCCATGGCTCACTCTCCCTGGTCAGGTCAACCGGCAGTATACTGCGACGGCCATGACAGGCGACGGCGCCCTCCCCCTGGCGCGCTTCACGGTGCTCGACCTCACCCGGGCTCGGGCGGGCCCGACCTGCGTCCGCCAGCTCGTGGACTGGGGCGCCCGGGCGATCAAGATCGAGATGCCCGGCGGGCGCGGGGGCGACGGCATGGGCGGCAATCGCCACGGGTTCGACTTCCAGAACCTGCACCGCAACAAGCGGGGCATGACCCTGAACCTGCGTGACCCCGAGGGCGTGGCCATCCTCAAGCGGCTGGTGCGGGACGCCGACGTGCTGGTCGAGAACTACCGGCCGGACGTCAAGCGGCGCCTGGGCATCGACTACGAGAGCCTGCGCCCGATCAATCCGCGGCTGATCTACGGCAGCATCTCGGGTTTCGGGCAGAGCGGACCGTACCGCGACCGGCCCGGCGTCGATCAGATCGCGCAGGGCATGGGCGGTCTCATGTCCATCACCGGCCTGCCCGGCCAGGGGCCCGTGCGCGTGGGCATCCCCATCGCCGACCTGTGCTCGGGGATCCTCCTCGCGCAGGGCGTCCTCGTGGCGCTCCTGGAACGCGAGGTCACCGGCGAGGGCAAGTGGGTGCACACCTCGCTGCTCGAGGCGATGCTGTCCATGCTCGACTTCCAGGCGTCGCGCTGGCTGATGAGCGGCGAGATCCCGCCGCAGGCGGGCAACAACCACCCGACGGCGATTCCCACCGGCGTCTTTCCGACGAAGGACGGCCACATCAACATCGCCGCGGCGGGCGACGAGATCTACGACCGGCTCTGCCGCGCCATCGCGCGCCCGGATCTGCGCACCGATCCGCGCTTCGCCACCTCGAGCGCGCGCTCGACCAACCGGGACGCGCTGATGGAGGTCCTGATGCCGGTCACCCGGCAGAAGACGAGCGCCGAGTGGGTCCGGATTCTCAACGACGCGGGCGTGCCCTGCGGGCCGATCTACCGCGTGGACGAGTCGTTCGCGGATCCTCAAGTGAGACATCTGGAGATGGCGCAGCCCGTGCGCTCGCCCGCGCTGGGGAACCTCACCATCCTCGGCCACCCAGTCTCGCACGGCGAGCGCCGGCTGCCGATCCGCGCCGCCGCGCCGGAGCTGGGTCAGGACAACGAGGCGATCCTCACGTCCCTCGGCTACACCAAGGAGCAGATCGCCGACCTGGCGAAGCGCGGGGTCATCTGATGAAGGTCATCGGGCTCGGCGTGCTGCTCGCGCTCGTCGTCGTCAACCTGCTGCTGGCGCCGGCCGCCGCGGCGCTGGATTGCCGCGGCGCGACGCCCTTGCCGTCGGATCTCGCGCTGACCGCCCCCGCGCCCGACGTTCCCGCGGATGTCGCCCGCTTCGCGGGCGCCTGGAGCGGCGCCTGGACCGACGCGCGCGGCGACGAGGCGCAATGCCACGCGCTGATCGTCGAGGAAGTGTTCGCCAACGGGTACGCGCGCGTGATCTACAGCGTCGCCGCGTCGCCCACCATCGGCAGCGGGTCCCCGAGAGCTTTCCGGGCGACGGGCCGCATCGCGGACGGCCTGCTGCGATTCCGCCTGCCGGAATTCGATCGCCCGGCGCTGGTCTACCGGCTCGACATGGACCAGCTCGCCGCGACGTTCAACGGCGCCGGGCATGCGAAGCTCTCGCGCGCGACCGACGTCGCGGCCCTCGACTGCAGCCGCGCGCATCCGGCACCGATCGCGCCGCCGGCCGGCGTCCGCGACCGGCTGACCGCGGCCGAGCTACAGGCGCCCGCGGGGCCGGCCACGGACCCCATCCACAACGACTACTTCATGCCGGTCGGCGCCGCGGCGCCGCCGAAGCACGCGCTCCGGGGAACGCTGACCGTTCCCCCGTTCTCGGCGTCGTTCACGAGTCTCGGCTGCGCGGCCCGGCCGCGGCGGATCCCGGGCTTCAGCGTGGGGTTCTTCACCCACGGCGACCATCTCGTGCCGGCCGTCCGGGACCTCGTGCCGGGCACGACGCTCATCCTCTCGCCCGGACGGGTGTGGTCCGAGCCCGGCGACGGCGGTCTGTCGCGCGCCTCGTTCGCGTTCGTGATCGGCAACGAGATCAACAACGGCACGCACAACGGCCTCGCGACCTTCGTCTTCGACGACACGCGCGTCTCCGCGCTCGCGGTGCAGATCGTCCAGGAAACGGCTCCCTGGGCCAAGCTCGACTACGCCGCCCGGCTGCCGATGACCTACGCCCCCGGCGCGCCCGCCGACGAGCCCGCGCTACGCGCGGAGTTCACCACGGAGTTCGCGCGGCAGACGCCCATGCGGCCGTGGCCGACGCTGGGCGCCTCCGACGCCCTCGCGGGCTTCGACGGCGACACGCGGCCGGCGGACATCAGCGCCAACGGGCTCGTCATGGACGGCGTGCTCTACGTCCGCGGCTGTCACACGCGCTACGGCCCGTTCCCCTACTGCCGCGAGATGCGTCACGGCGTGTTCTCCGTCACGAAGTCGCTCGGCGCGGCGGTGGCGCTGCTGCGGCTCGCGCAGAAGTACGGCGATGCCGTCTTCGACGAGAAGCTCGTCGACCACCTCCCGGCCGGCGCGGCACACGCGGGCTGGGACGGGGTGACCTTCGCCGACGCCCTCGGCATGGCGACGGCCATCGGCGACGAGAAGCCGGAGCGTCAACCGAACGCGCCGTTCGCCGACGAGAACGCGCCCAAGATGATGCGCCTCCTCGTCAAGCGAACGGCGAAGGAGAAGCTGGAGATCGCGCTCTCCTACGGCAAGTACCCGTGGAACCGCGGCGAGGTGCTTCGCTACAACTCGGCGCACACCTTCGTGCTCGCGACCGCGATGGACGCCTACCTGAAGCGCCGCGAGGGAGGGGGCGCGCACCTCTGGGACATGGTGCGGAACGAGGTCTTCCGGCCGATCGGGGTGCTCCACGCGCCGGCGATGCACACGCTCGAGCCGGACGGCAGCCGCGGCGTGCCGCTGCTCGCCTACGGTCTCTATCCGACGGTGGACGACGTCGCGAAGCTCGCGACACTGCTCCAGAACGGCGGCCGTCACGACGGCGTCCAGCTCCTCCACACCGCGAAGCTCGCCGAGACGCTCTACCGCGTGAGCCCGACCGTGGGCCTGCCGGACGGATCCAGGAACCGGTTCGGCGAGGCGCGGTATCACCTCTCGTTCTGGTCCGTGCCGTACCGGACGGCCACGGGCTGCTTCTTCCAGATCCCGTACATGTCGGGCTTCGGCGGCAACATCGTTGCGCTGCTGCCGAACGGCATCTCCGTCTTCCGGTTCGCCGACGCGTACAACTTCGACGTCGACTCGATGATCCTCGCGGGCGAGTCGCTGCGCCCGTTCTGCGCGCCGCCCGCGACGGCGGCGGCTCCGGCGCCGCCGCGCGTGGCGCTCACCGCGGCCGAGCTCGCCTCGGACTTCGTCGGACACGTATACGTCTTCGGACCGCAGCGCATCGAGTACGCGCCGGGCGGGCGGCTCTGGGGCTCCCTGGCGGAGGAGGTCGACGTCGGCACGTGGGAGATCACGCCCGACGCGCGCGTCTGCCGGAGCTGGAACATGTGGGACGGGCGCCGCCGGCGCTGCTACGCGATCCTCCGAACGGACGACGGCTGGGAGGTCGACGTCCCGGGGCGGTTCACGCGGGCCGTCCTCCGGCGCGCGCCGGCCGCCGCGCCCTAGCGGGAATGCGGTCTCGCCAACGGGATTGACGTCAATGTGCTACATGTAGCACACTGGGGTCATGCGAACCGCCGGCGTCCGTGAAGCCCGCCAGAACCTGTCGGTGCTCCTCGACGAGGTCAAGAAGGGCCGCGAGGTCGTCATCACGGAGCGCGGCCGGCCCGTGGCGAAGCTGGTCCCGCCCGATCGCCCGCGCGGCGCGGGCGTCCCGGACCTCGCGAGGTTTCGCCGGCGGATGCCGGTTCTCGACCCCCCGCTGTCCACGACGATCGCCGAGGAGCGCGCGGATCGCCTCTAGGCGGCGCGCGCCGGCGCGGTTCCGGGAGCAGCGTGAAACTTACCGCGCGGGGTGGCCCGGTCCCGTCTATTGCGACTCCAGCGCGTTGATCAAGCTCTACCTGTCCGAGCCTGGCAGTGACCAGTTCAACGGGATGGTCGAGGGCCGAGCCGACCTGCTCGTGGCCGATCTGGCGGTGACCGAAGTCGTCTCGGCGCTGTCGCGACGGCTTCGTCAGGGCGACCTCGCGCCGAAGACGGCCGGCCGCGTGCGGCACGCGATCGTCGGAGACCTCGACGCCGGACTGTATCAGCGCGTGGAGCTGACGCGCGACGTGCACCGCCGCGCGGAGCACCTGCTCCTGAGCTTGCGCGAGACTCCGCTCCGCGCGGCCGACGCGCTTCACCTGGCGCTCGCGATGTCGGCGCATGCGGCGTCGATGGCGTCCTTCGACGCGCGGCTGGGGGCCGCCGCCCGCGCGGCCGGCCTCGCCACCTACCCGCCTACGACTTGAAGAGGTTGTCGAACCCCCGGCGGATGTCGCCGGGGCGCGTCGAATCGGGCGAGGCGTCGCGCTCGACCGTCACGCGGAGCGCGAACGCGGCGCAGTCGTTGCGCGCGTTCTTGTCGGCCAGCCGCTTGGAGATGGGCTCCGTGCACTCGAAGCGCCGGCCCGCGTCGAAGTGGGCGCACTGCCGGCAGGCGTGGATGGCGGCCGGGCAGTTCGGACACTGCTTGAGCGAGGCGGTCGCGACCGGCAGCACCGCGCCACACGCCCCGCACCGGGAGACGTTGCGCTGGGCGAGCATCCCGCCGCTCCGCGGAGCGTCGGGCGGCGGCGTGGGCGCGGGCCGGCGCGGGCCGGCGCCCTGGTCGCGATAACCCTGCTGACGGTACTGGCGATCGGCCATGCGAATGCTTCCCTCCGCGTTCTACTCTAGCCGATGCCGCCGGGGGCGCGCACGCTCACATTCTTGACCCGCCGGCGGCGCCGGACTACGTTGAGAGCGTCATGACGACGCGCGTGGCCGCGCTTCGTGGGATCCTCGGGCTGGCGCTCGGCCTCGCGACGCTCGCCCCGGCGGGGCGCGCCGGCGCGGCGGGCGTCCTCGACTTCGTCACGTTCGACGGGATCGACTACATCCGCTGGACGGAAGAGCCGGGCCGGGTCCTCGCGCGGAGCGACCTCGGCGCCGAGTTCGCGACCGTGGGCTGTTCGGTCGGCGAGGACGTCCGCGGCTGCTCGTACGGCGTCGACGCGTCCGCCGCCTTCATGCCGGCCGGCACGCGCGTGTACGAGGTGCGCGGGTACCGGACCGAGTTCCGCCTCGCCGCCGTCTGGCAGGACCGCGTCTTCCTCTACCAGGCCTGGCGCAGCGCGCGCGCGAAGGTGGGCGGCGATCTCTACGACATCGCCGGCAAGGTACGCGCGGTCGACGTCCAGCGCGGCGAGCCGACGCCGGCGGCGCCGGGGAACCCGGTGGCGATCGCTTCGCCCTCGGACGTCGAGGCGCTCGTCGACCTGATCGTCCGCGGCACGGTGGGCCGGCCGCAGGCGCACGCGGTCGGCGAGCCGCGCTACTGGGTCACGCTCTGGCTCACCGACGGCACGACGCTCGGCCGATCCTTCTTCCCCGAGACAGGCGAGGTGATGGGTGGCCTGATCGTGCCGGCCGAGTTCGCCAGGATCCTCGGGCGCTATCTCAGCGATTGACCCACGGCCGTCGCGAGCGCCGGCGCGACCTCGTCGGCGAACAGGCGCATCGATCGCAGCGCGAGCGAGGTCGCGAGCCCCGGCAGCGCCATGAGCAGCAGCACGCGCTGGTAGCCGGTGGCGTCGAGGTACTCCTGGAGACCGTCCCGCACCTCGCCCGGCGTCCCGATCAGCGCCCAGCCGTCGTTCAGGTAGTCGCGGAAGGAGCGCAGCCGCAGCAGCGAGCGATCGAACGAGCCGGGCACGGACCCGCCCGTGGCGTCCGAGCGCAGCACCGCCATCTTCTGCTGATAGCCCATGAACGCCGGCTCGGTCACCCGCAACGCCTCGTCGTGATCGGGTCCGACGTGCACGACGCGCATGCCCCACGCCTGGCGCTCGAGATCTTCGATCTCCGCCGGCGAGCGCCCGGCGGCGGCGGCCGCCTCACGGTAGACGCGGTGCCGCCGGCGCAGCTCGTCCACCGGCACGAAGAAGGAGGACAGCGTCGGCAGGCCCAGGCGGGCCGCCGAGACCACGCTGTCCGCGCTGTTGGCGGCGATGAAGAGCGGCGGATGCGGCCGCTGCGCGGGCCGCGGGCGGACGTGGAGCCGCTCGGCGGAGTGGAAGCGTCCCCGGAAGTCGAAGGGCGCGCCGCTCCAGGACTGCCGCATGAGCGCGACGCCTTCCTCGACCCGCGCCCGGCTGTCGCCGCGCTCGGACTGGAAGGTCTGGTAGTCCTGCAGCGTGCCGCCCCGGCCGATGCCGACGTCGAGCCGGCCGCCGCTCACCACGTCGAGCACCGCCAGCTCCTCGGCCAGGTCGACGGGATGGTGCAGGGGCAGGAGGCTCACGCCCATGCCGAGGCGCAGGGTCGTCGTGCGCGCGGCGACGAACGCGGCCAGGACCGGCGGCGCGGGGCAGAGGCCGTAGTCGTTGAAGTGGTGCTCGGCGATCCAGACGGACCGATAGCCGAGCGATTCGGCGGCCAGCATCTGCTCGAGGCCCGAGTCGTAGACCGCCTGCTCGCTCCACTGCTCGTCGCGCTGCATGAGGAAGAACAGCCCAAATTCCATCGGCCCCTCCGTGGGTGCGTCGTCCCCGGAGAGAATAGGCCGCCTCGCCGCCCGCGTCCACCGGGAGACGAGGGGCTGGATTGACCGGCCCGGAGTGGCATGGTATCTCACAGCGATGATGGGCACGCTGCCGCTCGAAGGTCTGCGCGTCCTGGAGCTCGGGCACATCATCGCCGGGCCCTCGGCGGGACTCCTGCTCGCGGACCTCGGCGCCGACGTCGTCAAGGTGGAGCGGCCCGGCGAGGGCGACCAGTCGCGCGGGATGCCGGCGGGCAACTCCGCGAACTTCCACTTCCTCAACCGCAACAAGCGCAGCATCGCGGTCGACCTCAAGGGCTCGACCGAGGGCCGCGAGCTGTTCCTGCGCCTCGCGAAGGCGTCCGACGTCGTCATCGACAACTTCGCCCACGGTGCCGTCGAGGGCCTCGGGCTCGGCTACGAGGTCCTGTCGCGGGTCAACCCCCGCATCATCTATCTGGCGCTCAAGGGCTTCCTGCCCGGGCCCTACGAGGCGCGGCCCTTCCTCGACGAGCTGGCGCAGATGGCGGCGGGGCTCGCGTTCATGACGGGCCCGCGCGGTCAGCCGCTGCGCGCGGGCGCGTCGATCGTGGACGTCGGCGCGGCGGCCTACGGCGTCGTCGCCGTCCTCGCCGCGCTCCAGCAGCGGGCGCGCACCGGCGTCGGGCAGAAGATCACCTCGGGCCTCTACGAGACGACGGTGTTCTGGGTGGGCCAGTGGCTCGCGAACTTCGGCGCCACGGGCGAGCCGTCGGTGCCGATGCCCGAGATCCGCCAGGGCACGCGCATGGGCTGGGGCGTCTATCAGCTCTTCACCGCCGCCGACCGCGAGCAGGTCTTCATCGGCATCACGTCCAACGCGCACTGGGAGCGCTTCTGCAAGGAGTTCGCGCTCGACGATCTCCTGTCCGACGGGCGGCTCGACGACAACGCCAAGCGGGTGGCCGCTCGCGGCTGGCTGCCGGGACGCATCGCCGAGGAGATGCAACGCTATCCGAGCGCGGAGCTGGTCGAGCGGCTGGAGCGCGCGCGGGTGCCGTTCGCGCCGCTGCGGCGGCCGGACCAGCTCGTGGACGACCCGCACCTGAACGCGACGGGGCAGTTCCTCGCCACGCCCCTGCCCGGCCGGGGCATGGCCAAGCTGCCGAAGCTGCCCGTGCGCAGCACGGCGTACGAGTTCGGGCTGCGCCGCCCGGCACCCGGGCTGGGCGAGCACACGCGCGAAGTGCTGCAGGAGTTCGGGCTCTCGAAGGACGAGATCGACGCGCTGGCGTCACGGAGGGTCATCGGATGAGCGACCTGCCCAGGACCGTCAACCTCAAGGAAGTGGGACCGCGCGAGGGCTTCCAGTTCGAGAAGGGCGCGATCAGCCTGGCGGACAAGATCTCGCTGGTCGACGCGCTCTCCGACACCGGCGTGCAGACCATCGAGTTCACCTCGTTCGTGAGCCCCAAGTGGGTGCCGCAGATGGCCGACGCCGAGCAGATGGTGGCGGGCATCAAGCGCGTCCCCGGCGTCGCCTACGAGGCCATCTGGCTCAACGAAGCCGGGCTCGAGCGGGCCGCCGGGCTGCGCGACGCCCTGACGCTGCGCCCGATGTTCAGCGTGGCGGGGACCGACACGTTCATGCGCAAGAACACCAACCGCAGCGTCGACGAGCGGCTCGAGGAGCTGCCGGGCTGGGCCGGGCGCTACCAGAAGCTCGGCATGGACTGGTTCGACGTCGGCGTGATGGCGGCGTTCGGCTGCAACTACGAAGGTGACGTCGAGCCCCGCCACGTCGTGACCGTGCTGCAGAAGGTCGAACAGCAGGCGAACGCTAGTGGTTCGCGCCTGGGCGGCATCGGCCTGGCCGACACGATGGGCTGGGCCAACCCGCTCCAGATCAAGCGCCTCGTCGGCGCCGTCCGCGAGCGCTGGCCGGACGCGCCCGTGAAGCTGCACCTGCACGACACACGGGCGCTGGCGATCGCCAACG
>JBGQEL010000143.1:0-10045 GCA_041496385.1 Methylomirabilia bacterium
CGCCGTCGCGGCCGATGCGTCGGGCGCGCTCGATCGTGTCGCCGATCGAGAGCTTGTAGCGGGCGGGATGGTTCAGCACCCAGAGCGTCTCGCGCTCGCCCAGCACCTTGCCCACGTGCTGCTCGACGGCCTCACCGTCGAGGCCGACATTCCAGTTCAGCTCGACCCCGTGGAAGAGGAGCAGCCGCGACGCGAGCTTCGGGAGCGACCGCCAGTAGCTCCGCGGGATGCGGTCCTCGTGGTCGGTGATCGCGAGGAAGTCGTAGCCCAGCGCCTCGTACTCCGCGATCAGCCCGGCCGGCGTCTTGACCCCGTCCGACCAGGTCGTGTGGGCGTGCAGGTTGCCCCGGAGCCAGGCCATCAGGCCGCGCCCCGCCAGAGCGCCGCGATCTCGTCCAGGCGCGCGATCCACACGCGCGGCGCCCCCTTCGCGTGAAGGACCAGCTCGCGCAGGCAGGCGAAGCGCGACGGGCGCCCGATGAGCTGCGGGTGGAAGGTGAAGTTCGCCACGCCGCCCGCCTCACAGATCCCGTCGAGCTCCGTGAACCAACCCTGGAGCACGGGCCCGGGCGGCTGGATCGCGCGCTGGCCGGTGAAGAGGAAGTAGGGCGCGTCGTCGAGCACCCAGGACACCGGGATCTCGACGAGCACGGCGCCGTCGAGGCCCGCGTGCACGTAGGGCGCGAGCCGGTCCATCATGTTCGACGAGTACGCGAAGCCGTGACGCGCGAGGAGCCCGAGCGTGCGCTCCGAGAGCTGCCACGCGGGCGCGCGGTACCCGACCGGTCGCCGCCCCGTCATGCGGGTGAGGACCTCGATCGAGCGCAGCAGGACCTTCTCCTCACCGTCGGCGTCCAGATCGGTCACCCGCTCGTGGACGTCGCCGTGGCAGCCGACCTCGTGCCCGCCGGCGACGATCGCGGCGAGGGCGTCGGGATAGTGCTCCGCCACCCAGGCCGGAACGAAGAAGGAGGCGTGGATCTCGGCGGCGCGGAGCAGATCGAGGATCCGCGGCAGCGCCTCGACCGGGCCGAAGCGTCCCTGCGAGAGGGCGACCGGCTCGGAGACGCCGCGCGCCATCCAGAGGGTTTCCGCGTCGAGGTCGAAGGTGAAGGCGCACGCGGCCCTCGCCCCGCCGGGCCAGCGAGGTGCGGTCATCCGCTCAGGGAGCGGTGCGCGCGGGGGCCGGCGCTGGAGCGTCCCAGGTGGCGCTGAAGCCGATCGAGAACCAGCCGTTGTGCTCGTACCAGCCGCCCAGCGACCCGCCCACGGGCACGCTCGGCGTGGTCCAGCCGGCGATGCCCACGCGGCCGGTGGCGGTCTTGGTCGAGAGCCCTCGGATGAAGCCCGGTTCCATCGGCACGCGTCCAGCGCGCGGGTAGTTGTCGGCATCGATGGGTCGCGATTCGCGGGAAAGGCCCGGCTGGATCAGCGCGGGCTCGCGCTCACGGGACGGCGCCGGCGCGGGCTTCGTGATGTCCACCTGCTGCGCTGCCGCGGGCGCCACGACGAGAATCGCCAGTAGAAGCGTCATCAGCGATCTCATATATCCACTATAGCACGCCCGGAACGGTCTCCCCCCGGGCCGAGACGACCCCCGGATGGTACTCTCGCGCCATGCCGCGCGTTCGCGCGATCGCCGTCCTCGCCCTGGTCGCCGCCGGCTGCGCCTCGACGACCTCGAGCCGGCCCGCGCCGGTGACCGCCGTCGATTTCAAGCCCGAGCAGATCCGCCGGCCGGTCCTGCTCGTGCGATTCGTCTTCCCTCCGGGCGTCGAGGACGAGGACCGGCAGACCCAGCGCGCCGACTACGAGGGCGCCCTGCTCGATGGTCTGAACGCGCGGGCGGTGCTCGCCCGCGACGTCCAGCTCCTCCCCGAGCGGGAGACGCGGGCCGACCCCGAGACCGCGCTCGCGCGGGCGCGCGCGCTCGGCGCCGATCACGCGATCTACATCCAGGTGCGCGTCGGGACGCTCCAGGCCGTCTTCTGCGGCGACTCGCGCCGCCCCTTCCGCGCCCAGGCGGTCGCCTGGAGCCAGATGGTCAGCGTGCTGCGCGTGAGCGACGGCGCCCGGCGGCTCACGGTGCTCGGTCCGGGGGGCGGGCTCGAGGTGTACGACGTCGAGCCCGATTGCGGCAACCCGCCCGACTCCCGGCGCCGGACGCCGACCGAGGCCATCGACGAGGCGGTCGCGAAGCTCCTGGACCGCGTCGTCGGCCCCTAATCGCGCTCCGCGGCCCAGCGCATGACCCGCTGCGCCAGATATCCCGTCGGGATCACCAGGTAGAAGGACCAGAGCGCCGCGAGCAGCGACCAGTAGGGCAGCAGGACGAAGAGATCGAAGTAGTTGAGCGTGCGAAAGCCGTTGCGGATCCAGATGGTGGTCGCGGCGGCGACGCCGAAGAGCAGCGCGCCGCCGTAGGGCACCAGGATGGCGAGCCGGACGTCGTTCGTGGAATCGGCGACGACGGGGCGAAGCGCGAGCGCCGCGACGAGGCTGACGCCGCAGAGGAGCGCCGCCGAGGTCGGATGGCCGAGATCCCTGAACACGCTGCGGATCGACGGTGGTAGGAGCAGCACCGCGTACCAGACGAGACCGAGCGCCAGGGCCGCGAGCGCGTACCGCAGTCGCCCGGGCATCCGCCCTACCCCGGGAGCGCGACGTTGCCGTTCGGCTCGCCGAGGTTGCCGTCGGTCTCGCGGCTGCGGATCGCCGTCACCACGCGCCCGTCGGCGTCGCGCACCTCGAATTCCTCGATCAGGCGCGCCTCCAGGAGCTGCTGGACCAGCGCCTCGCGCTCGGCGCCGACGGGCGGGAGCTGGTGCGACTTCCAGCGCATGACGAAGTAGCCGCGGCTCACGTGCGGCAGCCGCGACTGCGCGCGCTGGAGCTCCGCGACGCCGTGCTCGAGCGCCGTCTGCGCGGCGGCCGGGGGTGGGACGACGGGGCGTTGGACGCGCGAGGGCAAGAGCCGCCCGGGGGCGCGCTCGGACACGCGCGCGCGCTCGGCGCGGAAGGCACCGAGGCCCTCGCTCAGGTGGATGTGGCCGAAGCAGCGGACGCGCAGGTCCTTCGAGAGCTCCTCCGCCGACCACGTGGCGACCCACACCTGCTTGCCGAGCGCGTTCACCGCCTCGACGGCCGGCACGAAATCGTCGTCGCCCGAGACGAGCACCGCCGCGTCGAACGCGCCGCTCGCCGCGTGCTGGATAAGGTCGGCGACCAGCCGCGTGTCCACGCGCTTCTCGGTCGTGTACTCGTACTCGGCGCCGCAGTGCGGGCAGCGGCCGCTCCGCCGCACACGCGGCTCGCGCTTGACGAAGTAGCCCGGCCGCAGCTCGAGCCCCTTGAGGAAGCCGTCGACGGCGGGCGGCGCGTCGGCCGAGAGGCCGACGTAGTAGTAGGCGCCGGAGAAGAGCGCGTTCGGCCCGCCGACCTGCTGCGTGATCCAGACGGCAAGCCGGTCGTAGTCCACGCGGAGCGATTCGTCGTAGCGGAGCAGCGAACGGTAGAAGTTCTGGCCATCGAAGAAGATGGCGATCTTCATCCAGAGCCTCCCAATCAAATCGCGGGTGAATGGTGGACGATACTGGACTTGAACCAGTGACCTCTGGCATGTGAGGCCAGCGCTCTGCCAACTGAGCTAATCGTCCGTCGCTGGAAATCTACACACTCGGGGGACGCGCGTCAACCGCGACTCCCATCGGCCACTACCGGCTGCCCGGGTAGCGCGCGAGAAGATCCGCGATCTCCTCGGCAGGCGGGCGATGGCCGGGGGCCAGCGCGCCGCCGCGCTCCTGCAGGCTTTGGGCGCCGCGCAGATGGTTGATCATCATCTGCACGGCGTCCCGCTCCGACATCCCCTTGACACGCACGAGGATCTCCACGGCCTTCGCGTTGGCCTCGAGCTCGCGGAACTCCTGGGCGCGTAGGAATTCGGTCGTCGACGCTCCGGCGACGGGCATGTCGTGACTCAGGACGTAGTGCGCCAGCTCGTGCGCCACGACCGCCATCAGATTGCGGGAGCCGAGCATGCGCACGTTCAGGTAGAAATTGCCTTGGCGATAGCGCGCACCGATGCCCAGGTTCGTGGCGGGCTCGACCACGACCCCCACCCGAAACATCTTGTAGTAGGCCGCGGTCGCATCGGCGAACTGCTGGACCTCGACGACCCGGTCGTGCTGCTGAGGTGTGAGGGAGGTGCAGCCGGCGACCACCAGGACGAGCGCGGGTGCGAGGAAACCCCTCACGAATCCTTGCCCATTGGCCGTGGTGGACAACGAGAAACGGCTCTCGACGTCGCCCTCGCGGAACCCGCCATCAGGAGGAATGGGCTTCTCCTCTGCGCTAGGCCATCGGGGGCATCGTCACGCGGAATGTCGTACCGACGCCAGGGCGGCTTTCGACCGAGATGGTGGCGCCTGGCTGCTGCTCGACGAGGGAGCGAACGATGGAGAGTCCGATCCCGGTTCCCTCTGCCTTCGTGGTGTAGAACGGCTCCCAGATCTTCGCCAGCGCGTCGGCCGGAATGCCAGGCCCGGTGTCGACCACCTCCGCGACCACAGTGCCCACGCTCCCCTCGGGCTCATAGGCTTTGAGCGTCACCTGCCCGCCCCGCGTGTCCGCCATGGCCTGGACCGCATTCATGGCCAGGTTGACGAAGACCTGCATGAGCGCGCTGCGGTCACCTCGGATCTTCGGGAGCCGGTCCGCCACGTCGACCTCGATGCTCACCTCGTGCTTTCGGGCTTCGTAGGCGAGCACTTCTTTCGTCGCCGCGAGCAATTCACCGAGATCGAGCGGCGTCGGCTCGGTCTTCGCCGGCTTCGAGTAGGTCGACAGGCTCTCCATGATCCGCAGCATCCGCTGCGTGGCTTCCTCGAAGCGAACGATGTGATGCGCGATGACCTCCAGACTCGGCTGCTGCCCCGCCACCATCTGGCGCTTCAGAATCTCCAGGCGTCCCGCGATGACGGCCAGCGGGTTCCTGAGCTCATGCGCGATCCCCGCGGCCAGGCGCCCGAGCGCCGCCATCTTCTCGCTCCTGACGAGGTCGTCCGCGGCACGCGCACGCTCCGCGATTCCCTGTTCCAGCGCCTCCGCCATCTCGTCGAAGGATCGGGCCAGTTGGCCAAGCTCACTGTAGGTATCGGACCCGCCGGCGCGCGCCTGGAGATCGCCGGCTGCCAGTCGCTTCGTGGCCGCCACCAGCGCCGCCGTGCGACGCAGGACGAGTCGCTCTGCCACGACGCGCGCGGCCCCGAGGCTCACGACGGAGACGAGCCCGAGTCCGATGAGATTCCGAACGAGACTTCGGTTCGGCTCGGCAAACGCGACCGATCGGGGAATGCCGACCGCGAGATAGGCGTCGCCGCCCCCGGAGACTGCGGACAACGTGCTCATTCCGTACAGCCGGGGCACACCGTCCAAGCCGACCGTATCGGCCGTGCCCTCTGCGTGCTTGGCCAGAATGGCCGTGGTCAGCGGCGCGTTGGCCACCCGCGTCCCGATCCATTCGTCTCCTCCCGGGTAGCGGGCGAGAATGACAGCGTTCTGGTCGATCACCAGGAGCGTGGAGCCTTGGGGCAATCGGGCGTCGGTAAGCAGCTGATTGACCCGCCGCAGATCGAGCGAGACCACGACCACCGCTTGCGCCGGGCCTTGCCCATCGACGACCACGGGATACGCGATAATGACGCTCGGCTTCTTGCTGATGCGCCCGACCACGTACCCGCTCATGACGACGTCGCGGGTCGCGAGGGCACGCTGAAAGTAGTCGCGATCCGAAAGATTGATCGGCCCTGCGGACGGCATCGCCGTGCACACCACTTCGCCGGTCGGCGCGGCGACAGCAATATTCGAGTACTCGGGTGATCGGGTGAGGAGATCCGCCAGCAGCCGAGGGCACGCGGTGGCGTCGAGCGTCTTCACGGCAGGGACCTGGGCCAGCGTGAACGCCAGCTGGCGCGCGGTCTGGAACACGTCGTTTTGCTCGGCGGCAGCGAGCCGGGCGATCCGCAAGGCATCCGCGTGGGCGTCGGCCGCGGCCGCGCGCCGCCGCTCCAGGCCGCTATAGAGCGTCAGCGCAAAGGCCGGGAGCATCGCGACGAGGACCAAGAAGATGAGGCGAGCACGCAAGCTGGCGAACCATGGCTTCATAGGGTCTCGAAGGCCGGGTCTCAGCCGAGGGTCTCCCTGACCCTCTGGCTCAGGGTCTCGGGAGTGAAAGGCTTCTGCACGAACGGTGTGCCGGGCTCGAGCACGCCATGGTGAACGATCGCATCCCCCGTGTACCCTGACATGAAGAGGATCTTCATCGCCGGACGGCGCGCGAGGAGACGCTCGGCAAGCTGCGGCCCGCTCGATCCCGGCATGACGACATCCGTGAGCAGAAGCTCGATCGTCGCCGGATGCAGCTCGGCGAGCCGTAGGGCCTCCTCGGGATCGCCGGCCGTCAGCACCGTGTAGCCGTGCCCGGCGAGGATCTCGCACGCGAGATCCCGCAAGTCCTGCTCGTCCTCCACCAGGAGAATCGTCTCGGTGCCGTGGCGGGCCGCGATCGGTCCGCTTCCCTGGATCACGTCTGGGGCCTCCTCGATCCGGGGGAAATAGATTTTGAAGGTCGTGCCGCGGCCCGGCTCGCTGTACACCCAGACGTTGCCGCCGCTCTGGGTGACGATCCCGTAGACCGTCGCGAGACCCAGCCCCGTTCCCTTTCCGGGCGCCTTGGTCGTGAAGAACGGCTCGAAGACTCGTGCGCGCGTCTCCTCGTCCATCCCGGCGCCGCTGTCGCTGGCGGCGAACAGCACGTACAACCCCGGGCTCGCTCCCGGGTGCGCCCGGGCATACGCCTCGTCCAGCTCGATATTCGCAGTGCTCAGCGTGAGGTGCCCGCCTCGGGGCATCGCGTCACGCGCGTTGACGGCCAGGTTCAGGACGATCTGCTCGACCTGGCCCGGGTCGACCTTCACGCGCCCGAGGTCAACGCCCGGAACGAATCGCAGCGCGACGTCCTCGCCGATCAACTGACGGAGCATGTCCTCCATCGACGCGATGACCTCGTTGAGATCGAGCACTCTGGGCTGGAGAACCTGCTTCCGGCTGAACGCAAGTAGCTGGGCGACGAGCGCCGTCGCCCGATCGCTGGCCCGCTCGATGATCGCGACATGTCTCTCCGCGGCCTCGTCCCGCTCGAGTAGGCCGCGCAACAGGTGTGTTCGCCCGCGCACGACCGTCAGCAGGTTGTTGAAGTCGTGGGCGACGCCCCCGGCGAGGCGCCCGATGGCTTCGAGCTTCTGCATTTGCCGCATCCGCTCCTCGGCGTCGCGGTGCCGCGCGTCGGCACGATCCAGCGAGGCCGCGCTCCAGCAGACGAGGATCACCAACGCGATGGTGGTCGACGTGACGAGCAGGGCCAGGCCGAACTCGGTGCCGTAGAGGCCTCCCCGCTCGCCCTGCAGCCGGAGCCACCCGAGGACGAACGGGATGCCGATCACCGCGGGGAACAGGCGCCGTGCCGTGGCGCCCCCGACCCCGCTGCTCGCCACGATCCGCATCAGCCCCCATGAGGGCCGGGCGGCGAGCACCCCGACGGAGAGCACCAGGAAGGAGAGCGCCGTATGCACGGCGACCGAGCTGAACGGGGCGATCGCGTAGAGCGCACGAACGCCATAGCCGTACCCGACGAGCGAGAGAAACGACACGACCATCACGGCCAGGGCGAGCGGTTGCCCAGGACGCGCGACGCGCCAGGCGTCCGTCCCGAAGAGCAGGACCGCCGCGCCGACCACGAAGAAGCACGCGGCCGTTGCCGCCGCCATCCGACCCGGCCACGGCATCCCGGGGGCCGCCCCGATATCGCGGAAGAGGAGCTGATCGATCCCGAGGTCTCGGTGGAAGCCGTACTCGCCGAGCGTGAGCAGCCCGATCAGCATCACGATCAGCGCGCATGCCTGCGCGCCTCGATGTGCCCGCGTGGCCGACGCGCCCTCGACATTCAGGAGCCAGAGCGAGCCTCCCGCCGCGAGGAACGCCAGCGCCGTGTTCGCCTTCATCGTGGCGAGATGGGGAAGAATGCCCTTCACGCGCTCGAGATCGAGCATCCACCCGACGAGCACCAGGACAGCGACGAAGAGGACGAACAGGCTCGCGCCCTGGGAGACATGCTTCGCGTGGGCAAGAAGCCGGGGGTCCGGCGCGACGGTCATGACTCGTGCCGAGGGGTCGGGACGGTGGCCCGCTCGCCCGGAAGACCGCGCGTGCATCCGGTACGACGGTCGATGGGACCGGCCATGTTCCGCCCTCCCGTCTGGCGAAGATTCTAACCCAGAGTTCTCAGGGGGCTCACGAATCCTTGCCGGTCAGCCAGCGAAACACGCCGAGCAGGAACAGCCCGACACCGACCATCAGGGGCACCCAGTACTCGGGCACCTGGAGCACCCGGATCAGCACGACGCAGAGGCCGACGAAGGTCACGATGGCGCCGGCCGTCATCAACCCCCTGCCGGATCTTGAATGACTCCCAGAGCTCATGGCGGTTCCTCCGTCGAGACGGTAGCATGAGGCGATGATCCTTCGCCGACTGGCACTCGGCGCCGCGGGCGCGTGGATGGCCTACGCTTGGGGCGCCCACCTGCTGACACCCGCCTATGCCTGGCGCGGTCCCGCCACGCGCCGGCGCATCGCGCTCACGTTCGACGACGGCCCCGACGCCGTCTGGACGCCGTCCGTGCTCGAGCTCCTGGCGCGGCAGCACGTGCGCGCGTCGTTCTTCCTCGTCGGCCGCCGGGCTGCGCGCGCGCCCGATACCGTGCGCCGGATCGCGGGGGAGGGCCACGAGGTCGCGAGCCACGCGTGGTCGCACACGAGTTTCTGGCGCCTCGGGCCCCGCGCGACCGAGCGCGAGGTCGCGCGCACCCACGAGCTGCTGACCGGCCTCGCCGGCCGCGCGCCGCGCCACTTCCGCCCACCCTGGGGCATGGTCAACGCCGCACTCTTCGGTGCGCTCCGCCGCCACCACGAGCGACTCGTGTTCTGGTCGATCCAGCCCGAGGGCCTGCGGCCCCTCGCCGCCGAGCGCCAGACGCGATACGTCCTCGCGCGCGCGCATCCGGGAGCCATCGTGGACCTGCACGACGCGGAGGGCACGCCCGCCGCGCCCGAGCGGCTCGTCGCCGCACTCCCCTCCATGATCGACGGCCTCAGGGCGGCCGGCTACGATCTCACGACCGTCGCCGAGCTGCTCGATGAGGCCCCCGATCAGCGTCCCGCGGTCGCTCCCGTGGGGCCCGGCTCGTTGACGTAGAGCCGGCGGCCGCCCGCGGCGAACACGAGCCGCGCCCCCGGTAAGCCCGCGACGACGCTGTGCTCGACAGGGCGAACACTGACGAGCCAGACGCGGCGCGCGCCGCCCCAGGCAGCCGCGAGCCTGGCGCCGTCCCAGAACCGCTCGCGGGCCTCCGGACGGAGGGCACCGAACGCCAGCACGCTCCGGCGGCCGTTCACGATCACGGGGCGTCGTCCCGAGTACCACTCGAGCGCGCCGGAATTCTCGACCGGCCCCTCGTGGGCGACGACGTCCTCCGGGCCCGCGCGTCGCGCGATCTCGCGTCCGAGGTCACGTACCGCGCGGTGCGATGCCACGAGGGCCAGTCCGGCCGCGACCGAGGGCAGCACGAGCAGCATCGTGGCCACCACGAGCAACGGTGGCGCCAGACGCGCGCGCGGTCCGAGCCGACGGAACCCGACGCACCACACGCCCAAGGCCAGCGCGCCTGCAGCGAACGCGAGCGCCGTCGCGACCAGGAGGGGGCGAAAGGCCGCGAACGCCGGGAGTGGCGCGGCCTCGCCGGCGGCGGCGCTCTTGCGCGCCGCGACGTCGGTCGCTCCGAGCACCCAGTCCATGAAGGGCGCGCCGTCACCCTTCGCCAGCAGTCCGCACGCGAGCGCCACCGCGGCGAACAGGAGCGCGTGGAGCGCGGCGAGCCCGCGCCCTCCCTGCTCCTCCCAGCCGCGCGCGCCGAGGAGCGCGATGGCGAAGTAG
>JBGQEL010000144.1:0-9805 GCA_041496385.1 Methylomirabilia bacterium
TCGTTCTGGGTGTACCTGACGGCGCCGCCGCTGGGCATGCTGCTGGCCGCCGAGCTGTACCTGCGTCTGGCGCTGCGTCCTGTGCGCTGCGCCAAGCTCCACCACGCCGGGCGCCGCCGCTGTATCTTCCGCTGCGGATGGGCCACGTGAGACGCGTGGCGCTGCGCCGACTCGCCGCGTTCCTCGTCCCGCTGGCCGCGTGGGCCGCGTTCGCGCTGTGGCAGGCACCCACGCACGCCGGGCAGGCGCGAGAGCGCGCGCTGGTGCGCGGGATCGAGGGCGCGGGGATCACCGTCGCCGACATGGATCGCGCGGTGGCCTTCTACTCGAGGGTCCTCTTCTTCGAGAAGGTCTCCGACGTCGAGGCGGCCGGCGACGCGCTCGCCCGCCTGCAGGGTGTGCCCGGCGCCCGCGCCCGCGTGGTGACGCTGAGGCTCGGTGACGAGCGGCTCGAGTTGACCCAGTACCTCGCGCCGCGCGGTCGCGCCGTGCCCGCCGACTCGCGGAGCCACGATCGCTGGTTCCAGCACATCGCGATCATCGTCAGCGACATGGACCAGGCGTACGTCTGGCTCCAGCGGCACGGAGTCCGGCACGTGTCGCCCGCGCCGCAGCGTCTGCCCGACTGGAACCCGAATGCGGGCGGTATCCGGGCCTTCTACTTCCAGGACCCGGACGGCCACGTGCTCGAGATCCTCCAGTTCCCTCCCGAGAAGGGCGATCCGCGCTGGCAGCGTGCCGGCGACCGCGTCTTCCTCGGCATCGACCACACGGCGATCGTCGTGGGTGATACCGCGACGAGCCTCGCCTTCTACCGCGACGCGCTCGGCCTCCGGGTCGCCGGCACGAGCGAGAACTGGGGGCCGGAGCAGGAGCGGCTCAACAACGTGGCGGGCGCCTGGCTCCGCATCACGACGCTGCGCGCCGGCGCGGGCCCCGCGGTCGAGCTGCTCGAGTACCTGACCCCGCACGACGGCCGGTCCTATCCGGCCGACGCGCGTGCGAACGACCTGGTGCACTGGCACACCATCGTGACGGCGCCCGACCTGGCCGAGGTCGCCGCGCGTCTTCGGGACGCCCGCGCCGCGTTCGTGTCCTCCGGACTCGCCGTGTTCCCGGACGGCCGACTCGGATTCCGCGAGGCAGTCCTCGCGCGGGACCCGGACGGTCACGCGCTCCAGTTCCGGTCGGCGGCCCCGAAATGAGCGTGCCTCTCGTCGAATTCGATTGACCCTGCGGCCGATCCGTGCCAATCTGGGCGCGGTTCTGGTCACATTCGGTTGTGTTTCGCAGTCTGAGATACACGCCGTGCGAGACCCAGTTCGCGCGGCGTTTTTGTTTGTCCGTCAATGTCGGCGGACAACACCGCCATCACGGCGGGAGCAAAGAGGGGCCATCGCCCCGGAGGAAGGTTTCAGCAATGGCAACCGGAAGAGTGAAGTGGTTCAACGATGCCAAGGGTTTCGGCTTTATCACTCAGGAAGGCGGCGAGGACGTGTTCGTCCACTACTCCGCCGTCCAGGCGCAGGGCTTCAAGAGCCTCGCCGAAGGTGATCAGGTCGAGTTCGACGTCAGCCGAGGCCCCAAAGGCTTGCAGGCCTCGAACGTCCGCAAGGTGTAACAGCCCGCTCCGTTGACCGCCACCCACGCCTCGATCGCGCTGCTGGTCGCCATCGGGCTTGCGCAAGCCGCCGTATTGGCCACGTCGGTGTACCTGCATCGGGCGCTCGCGCATCGATCGCTCACGGTCCACCCCGTCGCGGACGTCTTCTTCCGGACTGCCCTGTGGCTGACCACCGGGCAGCGCCGTCGGGAGTGGGTGGCGGTTCATCGGAAGCACCACACGTTCACGGACGAGCAGGGTGACCCCCACAGCCCGCGCCTGCTCGGATTCTGGCGGCTCCAGCTCCTCAACGCCTACTACTACGCGCGGGAAGCCAGTAACCCCGAGACGCTCCAGACGTTCGCGCCGGACATCCGGGAAGACCGGCTCGACCGGGTCGTCTTCTCTCGCGGCTGGGTCGGCCTGAGCGTCGGCATCGCGCTGCTCTGCGCGCTGCTCGGGTTCTGGGCCGGGCTCGTCGCCGCCGTGGTGCACGCGGTCCTCTACGTGCTCGTGCTCGCGCCGCTCATCAACGTCCTGGGCCACTGGCGAGGCTCGAAGAACTTCGAGAACACCGCGCACAACTGGCGGAGCCTGTCCTGGCTGACGGGCGGCGAGAGCCTCCACAACAACCACCACGCCCACCCGCGCGCGCCGAAGTTCAGCGTGCGGCGCTGGGAGTTCGACCCGTCCTGGCTCGTGATCCGCGCGCTCCGCGCGGTCCGGCTCGTCGCCGTCGTCGGCGTCAGCGTCAGACTCCCCTAGCCGCGATTCGGGCTGGCGCGACGCCGGCCGTTTGCCGTACATTCTCCCCATGCCGACGATGGAGGAGTACGCCAAGCAGCCCGTCGCCGACCGCCTGAAGCGACTCGAGCGCACCGCGGACGAGCTCGCCGCCGCCCTCCGGGGCCGGGGCGAGGACGACCTCGCGCGCCGGCCCGACGCGAAGAACTGGGCGGCGAAGGAAGTGATCTGCCACCTGCGGGACACCGAGGAGGCGTTCATCGGGCGCTTCGAGCAGATCGCGGCGATGGACGACCTAAAGCTCCTGCCGGCCAGCGCCGACCGCTGGGCCGAGGATCGCCAGTACCTCCGGAACGACGCGGGCGCGGCGCTGGCCGCCTTCAGGAAGCGCCGCGACGAGTCGCTGGCCTACCTCCGGCGGCTCTCGCCCGAAGGCTGGACGCGCGGCGCCGTCCACCCGCAGCGCGGGCGGATGACGATCGACGACTTCGTCACGCTGATGGCGTGGCACGACGACAACCACCTCGACCAGTGCACGCGCGCGCTCGACGGGCGGGCGTAGCCGGATCCGCGCTGCGCCAGGCGTGCCGATTCAGCCCTTCACCCGCCAGCCGTTCCTGACGACCCGATACCGACGAAGCGGCACGCGGTTCCGCGTCTATCCCCAGCCCCGGCACGTCACGGGCCTGACGGAGCCGGAGACCGTCCACGTGAACTCCGCCCCGGGCACGATCCTCGCGGGGCCGCAGGACGAGCGGATCTATGTCGTCGACGCCCGGAACAAGCGGCCCTACCCGCAATACCCGCGCGGGCCCGGCGACCAGCCGCCGTACGCGGGCCCGCGATTGCCGCCGGCGCGGCCCGACGCGGCCGGACACTTCGATCACATCGGCCCGGACGATCCGGGATTCCGGTCGGCCACGGTCTTCGCCGCCGTGCGGTGCGTGCTCGAGATCTGGGAGGCCTACTTCGGCCGCCGCCTGACCTGGCACTTCCGCGACACGTACAGGCACCTCGAGATCGTCCCGACCGTCCCCATGGACAACGCGACCTCGCGCTACGGCTACGTCGAGTTCGGCTTCAGGACCCCCGCGCGGCCATACTGCGAGAACTTCGAGGTCGTCGCGCACGAGGTGGGCCACCTCATCCTGAAATCGGTGATGGGCAACCCCGCGGAGCCGAAGCTCCTCGAGTTCCGCGCCCACGAGGAGGCGTCCGCCGACATCGTCGCGATGATCGCCTCGCTCCACTTCGAGTCGGTCGTGGACCGCGTCCTCGAGCGCACGCGGGGCAAGCTCTTCTCGACGAACATGCTGTCGCGGATCGCGGAGGGGGCGACGCGCCGCAACGCCTTCAACAACAAGACGATGACGAACGTCCGGTGGCATCCCAACCCCAACCACTACAAGTACGACCTCTCCCTCCCCTTCACGGGTGCCGTGTTCGACATCCTCGTCGAGCTGTACGAGGCGCGGCTCGTCGCCCGGGGCGCCATTCCGCGGGCGCTCGCCGAGCGCTCCACGCACCCCGGGCCCGGCGCGATCGTCGGCGTGCAGCGCCGCTTCGCCGTCCACTTCCGGCGCCGGCGGCGCGAGTTCAAGCGCGCGCTCGTCTACGCGCGCGACCAGGTGGCCCTGCTGCTGGCGCGCACGTGGGCGCGGAGCCAGGCGACGGATTTCTCGTACGCGCGCGTCGTCGGCAACATGCTCGCCGCCGACGCGGAGCTGACCGGGGGGCGGCGCGCCGCGCTCATCCGGCGATCGTTCGAGTGGCGGCGGATCCTTCCGCCGCCCTCGCCGTAGGAGGCGACTCGTGCCCCGCGTGCTCGTCCCCGGTGCCGGCTCGGGATCCGGCAACAACCTGATCCGGAGCCTCCGCGCCGGCGACCGGTCGATCGCCGTCGTCGGCTGCCACGACGACCGGTTCACGCTCAAGAAGTCGGCCGCCGACCGGAACCATCTCGTGCCCCACGCCGCGGACCCCGGGTTCATCGAGGCCCTGCGCCGCGTCGTCAGGCGGGAGCGCATCGACCTCGTTATGCCGAACTCCGACCTCGACGTCCGCACCGTCTCGCTCCGCCGCGCACGACTCCCGTGCCGCGTCTTCCTCCCGCGCCACGCCGTCGTCAGGCTATGCCAGGACAAGTACGCGCTCACGGCGTTTCTCGCCGCGCGCGACGTCCCGGTGCCCCGGACGTATCCCGTGACGTCCCGGCGGGCGGTGGCCACGATCTTCCGGCGGCTCGGCCGCGGGCGACGGGTCTGGTGCCGCATCCGCGAGGGCAGCGGCTCGCGCGGCGCGGTCCCCGTCACGACGGCCGAGCAGGCGTTGAACTGGCTCAGGTTCTGGGAGGAGATGCGGGGCGTGGCGCCCACGGCGTTCACGCTCGCCGAGTACCTGCCGGGGCGCGACTTCGCCTGCCAGAGTCTCTGGAAGGACGGGGAGCTCGTCCTCATCAAGACGTGCGAGCGGATCTCCTATTTCGGCGGCGGGAGCCAGCCGAGCGGGGCGTCCTCCATCGCGGCGCTCGCCAGGACCGTCGTCGAGCCGCGCGTGGTCGACGTCTGCGTCGCGGCCGTCCGCGCGCTGGGCCGGCGGATCAGCGGCGCATTCAGCGTGGATCTGCGAGAGAATGTCCGCGGTGTTCCCTGCATCACCGAGATCAACGTGGGGAGGTTCATCACGATGATGAACCTCTTCGACCTGACCGGAAAGCACAACATGGCGGACACGTACGTGCGGCTCGCGCTCGACCAGCCCACGGACATTGCCGAGGCCTACGACACGGTCGAGGACTACTATTTCATCCGGGACGTCGACACCGTTCCCGGCATCCATCATGCGGACGAGTTCTTCGAGGGAATTCTCGATGCACGGAGGAGGCAGGCTCCTCGATCCCGCGGCGCCGAGGGGAGGTGACGGCATGGCTCCACTCAAGGACGACGAAGCTCACACCGTGACGTTCGTGGTGCGCGGACCGAAGACCGGAGCGCAGATCAAGAAGTACATGAAGGCCCTGCGACGGGCGATCGGGCGTGGCGCGAAGATCGCGCAGAAGAAGGCCCGGAAGACGAAGGCACGGAGGCGGAGATCGCGCTGAAGAACACGCGACGGCGGGCATCCTCCGCGGTTCTCCGGAGGGTGCCCGTGCCGCGCGCGGACGCGGCGCGCGCTCGGGCCGAGTATCGCGTGGTCGTGGGGCGCGGCCTCTCCCGCCAGGAGGCCGAGGCGCTCAGGCTCGAGCTCCGCGCCCTGGCCCGCCGATTCGCGCTCGAGATCGACGACTTCCGCGTCGAGTGACGCCCGCCGCGCTCAGTGTAGCTGTTCGCGCTCGGCCCGCGCTTCCTCCAGCCAGAAGGGCATCGCCATCTCGCGAAAGAGGGCGGTGGCCGTCTCGAGGTGCGTCGCCGCGGCCGCCCGGCCGCCGCGCTGGCGATGGAACCGCGCGAAATCGAGGTGGCACCTGGCGACCAGCGGCCGCATAGAGAGCGCCTCCGCGCCCGCCAGCGCCTCGGCGTACCGGGCCGCCGCGTCGGCGGCGTCGGACCCCGTCAGCGCGGAGGCGATCTCGCCCAGCAGCCGCAGCACCCACGCCTCGTGCGCGCGTTCGCCGTGCTCGCGCGCCGCGGCGAGCGCCCGCGCCGCCACGTCGCGCGCGTCCTCCAGCCGGCCCGCGCGCAGGTAGCCCTCGCCCAGCGGGAGCAGCCGCCCGGCGTGCGCGCCGATCCGGCGCATGGTCGCCGCGCGGGCCACGCTCTGTCCGAGGAGCGAGAGCGCCTCGTCCAGCCGCCCGGTCAGCGCATAGGCCGACCCCAGCGCGCCGGCGAAGTTGGGGAACCAGAGATGGATGCCCCACGTCCGGATGAGCTCGAGGCCGTGCTCGAGCGCCGGCACCGCCCGCTCGAGGTCACCGCGCCGCAGATGAAGCTGGCCGACGCCGAAATAGGCCACGATGAGGGTCAGCGGGTGGCCCGCCGACTCGGCGATCCGCACGCCCTCCTCGCTGTGCGTGACCGCCGCCGCGAAGTCGCCGAGCTCGGCGAGGCACGCGATCAGCCATGTCCGCGAGTGGACGGACGGCAGCTGGGCCATCTCGAACCGCTCGCGGCTCAGCGTCCCGGACACCGACGCGACGTTGTTCGCGAAGAAGTCGCCGGCCAGCCGGTGGTCGCCTCGGTTGAGGTGGACGAGCCCGAGGTAGGTATTCGCCATGACCTGGAGGTGCGCGTCGCCCAGCTCGCGGGCGATCGCGAGGGCGCGCTCGCCGGACTCGATCGAGCGCGGGTAGTCGCCCATCAGGCGGAAGTAGTCGCTCTCGAACGCGGAGACGCGGCCCAGCCGCGGCTGGTCGCCGAGCCGCTCGGACAGCGCGCGGGCGACGCGCAGGTAGTCGATGATGCGCTCGTGCTCGCCGAGAGCGGTGAGCGACGTCTTCAGGCCGAACCGGAGATCGATGGCGCGCCTCATCGCCTCGCCGTCCTTCGGCAGGTGCTCGAGCGTGAGGAGCGCGCGCTCGCACAGGGCCACGGCCTCCTGGTGGGCGGAGCGTGACACCGCCTTCGCGCCGGCCTCGCGCAGGTAGTCGAACGCCTTCTCCCACTCCTCGGCGTGGAACGCGTGGTGGGCGAGGCGCTCGACGTGCTCCGGCAGGCGGTCCGCGTAGACCCGCTCGATCGCGGCGACGATCCGCGCGTGGAGACGGCGCCGGTCCTCCTCGAGCAGGCTCCCGTACGCGACCTCGTGCGTCAGCGCGTGCTTGAAGGTGTACTCGGTCTCGGAGCCGGGGCTCGTCTCGTACAGGAAATCCGCGGTGGTGAGCCGGGTGAACGCGCCCCGGAGCGCGTCCTCGGGCGCGTCCTCCACCGCCCGCACGATGACGAACGGCACGTCCTTGCCCACGACGGCCGCCGTCTGCAGCAGACGCTTGTCCCACAGCGCGAGCCGGTCGATCCGGCCCCTGAGGACCTCCTGGATGGTATCGGGCACGGCCAGGGACGGCGCGTCGCCGGCCTGTTCGCGCACCGTCCGCGCCAGCTCCTCGAGGAACAGCGGGTTGCCCTCGGCCTTCGCGACGATCCGCGCGGCGAGCGCGTCGGAGAGCCGCTCCGTCCCCAGGACCGAGCGGATCACGGCCAGGCTGTCCTCGGGCGCCAGCGGCTGAAGCGCCATCTGCGTGGCGTACGATTTCTCGATCCACGGCGGCCGGTAGCCGGCGCGATAGGTCGACACGAGGAAGATGCGCGAGCCGGGCAGGATCTCGGCGAGCGCCGCGAAGAACTCCTCGGAGATCGTGTCGATCCAGTGGAGGTCCTCGACGACCACGACGAGCGGCAGCTGTCGGCTGCGCCTCACCCAGACCTGCCGAAGCGTCTCGAAGATGCGCGCCTTGATCGCATCGGGCTCGAGCGCGTCGACCCGCGGCTCCGCGAGCCCGAGGAGGTGGAGCAGGTACGGGCCCGCCTCCTCCGGATCCAGCCCGACCTCGCGCAGCGCGACCTGGACCCGCGCGCGGACCACGTCGGGCGGATCGGCGTCGGTGACGCCGCAGGCGGCCTTGACGAGGTCGAGGACCGGCAGGTACGGCTCCGCCGCGCCGTAGGAGACGCAACGGCCCTCGAGGTAGCCCACGGGCTTGCCGGCGATGCTCTGGCGGAACTCGTAAAGGAGCCGCGACTTGCCGATGCCGGCCTCACCGCTGATCCCGACGATCTGACCGTGACCGCGGGCCGCCGATTCGAGGCGGCTCCCCAGCAGCTCGAGCTCGCGGTGGCGGCCGACGAACGTCACGATGTGGCCGCCGACGCCGAGGCCCGTCCGCGCGCGCCCGGCGAGCGCGAAGACCCGGCCGAGCAGGCCGCCGACGAAGTCGAGCAGCTCGAAGCGCCGCTCGAGGAAGGGCGCGGCGGCCTCGGAGACGAGCACGGACCCGGGCTCGCCGCGCTCCGTCAGCGCCGCCAGCATCTCGATCGCCTTCTGCTTGAGCTCGAGCTCGAGCTCGGCGACTCCGCTGCCGAGCCCGACCAGAAACTCCTCGAGGTGGATCCCGATCTTGACGGACGGAACGGACTCGCCCTCGCGCTGCGCGTGCTCGATGGCCCGCTGCATGGCCATCGCGGCGTGGGCGGCGCGGCTGGGCGCGTCCTCCGCCGCCTCGAGCCCGAACGCGGCCACGATGGCCGTCGGGCTCATCCCCTCGATGCGCCCGCCGAAGCTCCGCGCCTTTTCGCCCAGAACCTCCAGCGCGCGGCTCGTCTCGAGCTGGCGCTCGGTCTCGCCCGCCACGAGCGCCGCGCGCAGCAGCGTGACGCGGCGCCGCTCCCAGCGCAGCGCCGGCGGCGCGGCGGCGGGGAGGATCGGCGGCGGCGGCGCCGGAACGGCCGCCGCCGGCCGCGGGGCGCGGGGCGCGCGTCGCGGGACCGACTCGCCGGGGCGGAGCCCATACTTCTCGATCCGCGCGCGGAGCGTGTTGCGTGAGATGCCGAGGAGCGCCGCCGAGCGCGAGATGTTCCAGCTCGTCTGCTGGAGGATCTCGGCGACCCGGGCGCGTACCGCGTCGTCGAGCGACGCCGCGTTCGCCGCGGGGGCGGGCGCCGCCTGCGGCGCGGCCACCGGGAGCGGCAGCCCCAGCATCGGCGCCGTCACGTCGGACTCCGACGCAAGAAGCGCGACGCGCTCCATGAGGTTGCCGAGCTCGCGGATGTTCCCCGGCCAGGGATAGGCCAGGAGCGCCGCGCGCGCGCCGGCCGCGAGCGTCTTGGCCGGCACACCGTAATCCGCGCACGCGCGGGCGAGGAAGTGCTCGGCGAGCGACAGCACGTCGTCGCCGCGCTCGCGCAGGGGTGGCAGCGTGAGCGTCAGCACCGCGAGTCTGTGGTACAGGTCCTCGCGGAACCGCCGCTCGCGCACCGCGCCGCGCAGGTCCTCGTTGGTCGCGGTGACGATCCAGGCGTCCACGGGCTCGTCGCGCGTGCTGCCCAGGCGCCGGACGGCGCGCTCCTCGATCACCTTGAGGAGCTTGGCCTGAAGCGCCTCGGGCAGAAGACCGACCTCGTCGAGGAAGATGGTGCCCCGGTGCGCCGCCTGGAAGAGCCCCGGCTTGGCGCGCCGCGCGTCGGTGAACGCGCCGCGCTCGAAGCCGAACATCTCCGCTTCGAGCAGCGTCTCGGGGATGGCGGCGCAGTTGACGTCCACGAACGGGCCGTCCGGGCGCGGGCCGGCGCGATGGATCGTACGGGCCAGCAACCCCTTGCCCGTGCCCGTCTCCCCCTCGATCAGGATCGGGGGCAGGCGCCGGACGTCCTGCTGGCGGGAGAGCAGGCGACGCACCTTCTCCCGGATCGCCTCGATCCCGGGGCTCTCCCCGAGAAGGTTGGTCAAGATTTTCATAGTCCACCGCATCTTATCCCACTGGTCAATTCGGTGTTCAACACTTGACCACTGACCGGTCAGGCCATGCCA
>JBGQEL010000145.1:0-9735 GCA_041496385.1 Methylomirabilia bacterium
GCGCCGCCGGCCGCGTCCCCGGCTCCCCCGTCCGACCGCTTCGCGTCGCCGGCCACCAACACGCCCAAGCACCACGCCGAGAAGATCCTCACCTCGAAGAGCGCGCTCGAGGGCGAGCGCAAGCAGGTCACCGTGATGTTCACGGACGTCTCCGCCTTCACGGCGATGTCCGAGCGCCTGGATCCGGAGGAGGTCCACGCGGTGATGGACCGGGCCTTCGAGGTGATCCTGGCCGCCGTGCACCGGTACGAGGGCACGATCAACCAGTTCCTCGGCGACGGGGTCATGGCGCTGTTCGGCGCGCCGATCGCTCACGAGGATCACGCCTCCCGGGCGCTGTCGGCCGCGCTGGCGATCAACGAGAACCTCCGCCCGCTCCGCGACGAGATCAAGCGGAAGCACGGCAGGGACTTCCTCATGCGGATCGGCATCAACACAGGCCCCGTGGTCGTCGGCGCGATCGGGCGGGACCTCAGGATGGACTACACCGCCGTCGGGGACACCACCAACCTGGCCGCGCGGCTCCTGAACGTCGCCAAGCCGGGACAGATCGTCGTCAGCCGCTACACCCAGCACCTGCGCGACGGGTTCTTCGTCTTCGAGGACCTGGGCGAGTTCGAGGTCAAGGGCAAGAGCCATCCCGTCCGGGCCTTCGCCCTCGTGGGGGAAGTCCGGGGGCGCACGCGGCTCGAGGTCTCGAAGGCGCGCGGCCTGACGCCGCTCATCGGCCGCGAGACGGAGCTGGCCCGCCTGCGCGACGCGCATCGACGGGCCGTCGAGGGTCGTGGCAGCACGGTGCTGATCCTCGGCGAGCCGGGTCAGGGCAAATCGCGCCTCCTCTACGAATTCGCGCAGGCGCTCGAGTCGACAGAGCTCCTCGAGACCTCCTGCGTCTCGTACGGCGGCTCGATGCCCTACTATCCCGTCGTCGACGTCCTCCGGCGCTATCTCGGCCTCGCCGAGGGCATGCCGGAAGACGAGATCCGCCAGCGCGCCCGCACCGGCCTCGAGGCCCTGGATCTCCGCGAGGCAGAGGCGGCCGATCTGCTCGGACACTTCATCGGGGTCTCCGTGACGCCCGGGTTCCTGGCGCGTCTGCAGGCCGCCCAGCTCAAGGAGCAGACGCTCGCGCTCCTGCGCGCCGTGTTCGTCAACGCGAGCCTGCGCAGCCCGCTGGTCCTCATCGTCGAGAACCTGCACTGGATCGACGCCAGCTCGGCTGAGTTCCTGCGCTCGCTGGCGGGCGTGGTGACCGACCGGCACATCCTCCTGGTGCTGACGGCGCGCATCGCCACCCCGGCCGAGGCGCTCCCCCCGGTGGACGAGACGATCACGCTCGGCGGGCTGGGCGACGAGCAGCGACGGGGCATGGTCCTGGCCCTCCTCGGGGCGCGATCGGCCACCGAGGAGCTCTTCCAGCACGTCCTGTCCAAGGCCGAGGGCAACCCGCTCTACATGGAAGAGATCGTCCGCCAGCTCCGGGAGACGGGCGGCCTCGTCGTCGAGAGCGAGCACGCGACGCTCCGACGCACCGATCTCAAGGTGCCGGCCACGATCCACGACATCATCGCGGCCCGCGTCGACCGCTTGAGCGAGTACCTGAAGCTCACGCTGCAGGGCGGCGCCGTGATCGGCCGGCGCTTCGCGGTGCCCCTCCTCGCGCGCGTGCTCGGCGCCAACGGTGAGCTCCCCGCCCGGCTGAACAGCCTCTCGACGCTCGAGTTCATCTTCGCCGCGACGCCCGAGCCGGAGCCCGTCTTTTCCTTCAAGCACGCGCTCACGCAGGACGTCGTCTACGACAGCCTGCTCGTCCGCAGACGCCGGCAGTATCACGCCGCCGCGGGCGCCGCGCTCGAGGAGCTCTTCGCCGGGCACCTCGACGAGGTGGTGGAGCTGCTCGCCTACCATTTCGCCCGCAGCGAGGAGGTCGAGAAGGCGGTCGACTACGCGATCCTCGCGGCCGAGAAGGCCCAACGGCGCTGGGCGAACCTCGAGGCCCTCGCGCACTTCGAGGCCGCGCTCAAGCTGCTCGAAGGGATGCCCGACACGGAGGCGAACGGCCTGCGTCGCATCGACGCGGTCGTGAAGCAGGCCGAGGTGAAGTTCGCGCTCGGCCGGCACGCCGAGCACATCGAAGCGCTCGAAGGGATCCGCGAGCTCGTCGAAACCATCGGCGATCCACACCGGCGTGCGGCCTGGCATTGCTGGGCCGGGTTCCTCCACAGCCTCACCGGGAGCCCGCCGGAGGTTCCGATCGCGTACTGCCGGCGGGCGCTGGAGGTCGCCGACGCCAGCGGGCTGGAGGAGTACAGCGCCTTCGCCGAGTGCTCGCTGACGCACGTCAGCGTGGTCGCGGGCGACCTCCGGGGCGCCGTCGCCGCCGGCGTCCGCGCGCTGCCGATCTTCGAGCGCCAGGGCAATCTCTGGTGGGCGTCCCGGACGCTCTGGGGGCTCAGCATGGCGTTCAACGCCGTCGGCGACTGGGCCAGCAGCCTCAAGTGCTGCGAGCAAGGCCTCGCGTACGGCGAGAAGCTGAGCGACCTCCGCCTGAAGGTCGTCGGCCGCTTTCGCACGGGCTCGACGCATATCTTGCGCGGCGATCCACACACCGGGATGCGGTACTGCGAGGAGGCCCTCGCCCTCTCGTCGCCGGTGCCGTTCGACACGGTCATGACCCGGGCGGTGCGGGCACTCGGACTCGTGAAACTGGGTGAGATCGACCCCGGAATCCGCGAGATGCTCGAGGTGCTCGCGTGGTTCGATCGCTCGAGGCTGCGCTACACGCGGTCGGTCGTGGCCCTCTGGCTGGCGGAGACCCATCTCCGGCAGGAGGAGCACGCGCAGGCCCGCACGCTCATCGACGACGTCCTGGCCACGAGCCGCGAGGTTGGCTACCGGCACCTCGAAGCCGTGGCGCTTCGCCTGCTCGGCGAGGCGCTGGCCTCGACCGAGCCGGCCGCGGCCCGCGACCACCTGGAATCCGCCCGGAGCATCTTCGAGCAGATCGACGCCCGGAACGACCTGGCGAAAACGCTCGTGGCGCGCGCGGCGCTGCACCGGGCGCAGGGCGAGCATACCGAGGCCCGCCCGCTCCTGGAGCGAGCGCTGGCCCTCTTCGAGGCGCTCGGGACGGTCGACGAACCGGTCCGCGTTCGAGCCGCGCTCGCCGGCGCCCCGGCGCGCTGAGCGCGCGGCTCAGCGCTGCGCGGCAGGCTCGGACGGGCTCGACCGGGCGAGGTCGAGCGTCGCCGGGAGCCCCTCGCTCGCGTCCGTGAGCACGATCCCCTTGACGTGCTTCAGGCGATCGACGATGTCGCGGATGCGCCAGACCGCGTCGAGCAGCTCGTCGATGCGGTGGCGCTCGGGGCCGTGGAGCTCCCGGGCCAGCAGCTGCGCCTGCCCCACGACGACGGTGAGGGGATTGTTGATCGCGTGCCCCGCGCTGGCGGCCAGCGCCGCCACGTAACGGAGCAGATCCCGCTCGCGCCGCGCGGCCGCGGCCTCCCGGCGATGCGTGATGTCGCGTGTGATCGCCGAGGCTCCAACGATGCGGCCGCGCGAGTCCCGTATCGGCGAGACGGTCACCGACACGTCCACGCGCGTGCCGTCCCGCCGGAGCCGGACGGTCTCGTAGGGGTCCACACGCTCGCCCCGCCTGAGCCGCTCGAGGATCCCGGGCAGGTCGTCGTCGAGCTCCCGCGGAATGACCATGGAGATCGAGCGT
This sequence comes from Methylomirabilia bacterium, assembly GCA_041496385.1. Classification (GTDB taxonomy): domain Bacteria; phylum Methylomirabilota; class Methylomirabilia; order Rokubacteriales; family CSP1-6; genus AR19. The sequence continues at coordinate 3,725 of JBGQEL010000145.1, forward strand.
CCGACCGCCTCGCGCGCCGAATACCCGTAGAGCCGCTCGGCGCTCGCGTTCCAGCTCGTGACGACACCGTCCAGGGTCTTGCCGACGATGGCGTCCTCCGTCGATTCGACGATGGCCGCCAGCGCCGCGTCGGCGCGCACGCGCTCCCGCACGACGGCGGCGAGGGGCAGAATCGTCATGGCCAGCGTGGCGATGAAGGCCTGCAGGAGGAGCAGCGACTCGTTCTGGCTCGGGCGCGCGAACGGGCCGAGGCCGTGGAGCGTGCCCCAGATCGCGATCCCCGAGAGCAGGGCGATGGCCGTGGAGACGGCGCGGGGGCCGAAGCGGAACGCCGCCCACACGAGGGGCGGAATGCTGAGAAACGACAGGGGGAGTCTGACGATCCAGGGCGAGAGCAGGCCGTTGAACACCGTCCAGCCGATCGCGACGACGGCGACGAAGAGCGCGACGAGGCCGACGGCGTCGGTGCGCGCGACCCGCGGGACACCCCGACTCCAGAGAAGCACGACGGGCGCGACCACGAGCGCCCCCACCACGTCCCCGAGCCACCACGTCAGCCAGATGGGGCCGTACATGCTCCAGTCGGCAAAGCCGCCGAGCGACAGGCTGGTGACGCCGATGGTCGCGCTCAGGGCCGTGCCGAGCAACGCGGCGAGGGCGCCGAACCGGAACATGTCCCCCGCCCGCTCGATCGCGTCCCGGCCGTTCGCGAATCTCCGCACGAGCAGCGCGCCGACGAGCCCCTCGAGCGTGTTGCCGATCGCGATGCCCAGCGACGTGGCCACCGAGCCGGCGGTCGTCACGTTCACCAGGAAGGCGCCGGCCAGGATCGCCGGCCAGACGCGGGGCCCGAACAGCAGCATCGCCGCGAGCGCGATACCCGTCGGCGGCGACACCGCCGTCGCGCTCGCGTGGACGAAGGCGAGCATGAGCCCCAGCTTGCCGGCGATGAAATAGACGCCGGTGAGGACCGGGAAGCCCCACGGCGGGAGTCGCACGGGAGGAGACGCCATGTCGCACCGCTCCGCAGCAAGACGACGTGCCGGGCCCCAGGCGGCCCAAGCCGATGGCGGGATTACGTCTAGGGAAGGATAGCGCGCGCCGCGGCGCGCCGCAACAGGCCCGGAGATCTAGTGCCTGGCCACCGCGGCGTCGGCATCCTGCATGTCGCCGACGAACTGCACGGGCGCCTTGCCCCTCAGCGTGTCGGGCGTGATCACCCATGTGCCCCTGCAGGTCGTGCCCACGAGCCTGCCGGCGGTCGGGGGCGATGCGATCGTGGTGACCGCCGCGGCGAGTCCGCCGAGGATGCAGAAGGTCGCCTTCAACGGAGCGTAGACCAGCGTGCCGAGCACGCTGCCGACTCCGAACGTCACCTGCTCCGGCGTGCTCTCGCGCGCGCCGGGCTCGGCCAGCGCCGCGCTGCTCTGCGCCAGAAGCATCAGCCCAAGGAGAATCGCTCCGATTCGCATGCGTGACCTCCTCTCGGCTGTTGCGGCCATGACGGTCTCGGTTCCGGCACGAACATAGCACGAGCCATACCAGGCTCCCGCACTCTGGCTGGTCGAGAAATCGACCCGGCACCAGCGCTTGTGGGACGCGGGCCTGGCGAGAAGCGAGCGGACACTGTCGGCGCCACGACACTCTCCGGGCCTGACGGTGTTCGCGAGGCGTACACCCGTCCGGAGAAAGGGTGAGCGTGCGGAGAAGGCTGACCCTCGCGCTGGCCGCCATGCTGGCGCTCGCCGCGCTCGCCCTGACGGTCCATTCGGCCGTCGAGCTCGGCCGATTCGAGCGCGCCGACGTGCGGCGGACCACGCTCGTGTACGCCGGCCGCCAGGCCCTGGCGCCCGGCACGCACGTCCAGCGGATCGGCCTCGTGGCGACGCTCGCGCGCCTGGGCTACGCAGAGACGCGCGGTGCCCCGGCCTCCCCCGGGCAATTCCGGCGCCAGGCCGACGCCTGGGACATCCACCTCCGGGGCCTCCAGGCCACCGGCGAGAGCCCCCGACGCCTCCGCGTCGAGACGGCGAACGACAGGATCATGCGCGTCACGCGCGATGGCCGCGACGTCGCCGACGCCGCGCTCGAGCCCGAGGTGCTGACGAGCGCGGCCGACCGCGCCGTCGAGGATCACCGGCCCGTGCGCCTCGCGGAGACGCCGCGCACGCTCATCGACGCGGTGCTCGCCGCCGAGGACCACCGCTTCTTCAACCACGGCGGCGTCGACCTGCGCGCGGTCGCGCGCGCCGCCTGGCGCAACCTGCGCGCCGGGCAGGTGGTGCAGGGCGGGAGCAGCCTCACGCAGCAGCTCGTCAAGATGCGGCTGCTCAGCCCGCGCCGCACGCTCTGGCGAAAGATCCAGGAGGCCTGGCTCGCCGAGCTGGTCGAGTGGCGATATTCCAAGGAACGGATCCTCGAGGCCTACCTGAACGAGATCTATCTCGGTCAGCGCGGCACGGTCGCGATCCGCGGGGTCGGGGCCGCGACGCGCGCCTACTTCGGCAAGGAGGTCCACCAGCTGAGCCTCGGCGAGGCGGCGCTGCTCGCGGGCGTCATCCGCGCGCCCAACAGCTCCTCGCCGGCCGTGAACGCCGCACGCGCGCGCGAGCGGCGCGACGCGGTGCTCGGCCGCATGCGCGAGCTCGGCATGATCGGCGAGGCCGACTACCAGCGCGCCGGCCGCGAGCCGGTGGAGACGCGGTGGTCCGCCCCCACGGGTCAGATCGCGCCGTACTTCGTTGACGAGATCCGCCAGGAGCTCGAGCAGCGATACGGCCCGGACGTGATCCGTCACCGCGGCGTCCAGATCTTCACGACGCTGGACCCGACGCTGCAACGGCTCGCCGAGCAGGTCACGGCGCGGGGGCTCGACCGGCTCGAAACCGAGCTCCCCCGACTCCGGCGCCGCGACCCGGCGCAGCGACTCCAGGTGGCGCTACTGGCCGTCGAGCCCGGCAGCGGCCGGATTCGCGCCCTGGTCGGCGGCCGCGACTACCAGGCGAGCCAGTTCAACCGCGTCACGCTCGCTCGCCGCCAGCCGGGCTCAGCCTTCAAGCCGTTCGTGTACCTGGCCGCCCTCCGCGCGGGCCCCGGCGGGCCGCGATTCACCGCGGCCTCGCGGGTGGACGACGCGCCGATCACGCTCGAGGTGGACGGCCGATCGTGGAGTCCGCGCAACTACGAGGATCGCTACGCCGGACGCGTGAGCGTGCGCCGCGCGCTCGAGCTCTCCCTCAACGCGGCGACGGTCCGGGTCGCTCAGGCGGCCGGGCTCGACGCCGTCGTCGAGACGGCCCGCGCGCTCGGGTTCCGCCCGCGCCTGGCGCCCCTGCCCGCGATGGCGCTGGGCGCCTTCGAGGCGACGCCCGCCGACCTGGCGCGCGCCTATCTGCCGCTGGCCAACGGGGGCTGGCGGCTCCCGGGGCCCGTGGGGATCCAGGCCGTCCTCGACCGCGACGCGGAGCTGCAACGGATCGGCGTCGAGGAACCCGCGCAGGCGATCTCACCGGCCGAGGCCTATCTCATGACGTCGCTCCTGCAGGGCGTCATCGCCTCGGGCACGGGGAGCGCCGCGCGCGAGCTGGGCGGGGCGAAGGCCGCCGGCAAGACCGGCACGACGAACGACGGGCGTGACGCGTGGTTCGTCGGCTACACGCCGGGGCTCCTGACCGTCGTGTGGGTCGGGTTCGACGACGGCGAGCCGCACGGCCTCAGCGGCGGCCAGGCGGCGCTGCCGATCTGGGCGGACTTCATGCGGCAGGCGCTCGATGTCTATCCGCAACCCGACTTCGTCGTGCCGGCAGGCATCGAGTTCGCTGACGTCGACGCGACCAACGGCAAGCTCGCGCGCCTCGCCTGCCCCCTCGTCGTCCACGAGGCGTTTCTCGCCGGGACGAAGCCGGAGCCGTGCGACGAGCACTCCGGCGTGGCCGACCGCGTCGTGGACTGGTGGCGGAGAATGAAGGACTGGTTCGGGCGGTAGCCGCCGCCGGCTAGCCCGGGATCGCGACGCGGCGCAGAAGGTCGAGGTCGTCGAGCGCCTTCCCGGTGCCGAGCGCCGCGCAGCTCGCCGGATCGTCGGCCACGCGCACCGGGAGGCGCGTCACCTCGTGCAGCAGCCGGTCCAGGCCGCGCAGGAGCGCGCCCCCGTCCGTCAGCACCATGCCCTTCTCGACGATGTCGGCCGCGAGCTCGGGTGGGGTGCGCTCGAGGCAGGTCAGCACCGTGTCGACGATCGTCGCGACGGGCTCCTGGAGCGCCTCGCCGATCTCCTCGTCCGTGATCACGATCGTCTTGGGCACGCCGTCCACGAGGTCGCGGCCCTTGACCTCGAGCTTCCGCCGATCGCCGGGCGGCAGGCGCGCCGAGCCGAGCGCGATCTTGATCTCCTCGGCGCGGCGCTCCCCGACGAGCAGCTTGTAGTGCTTGCGGATGTGCTGGATGATCGCCTCGTCCATCTCGTCGCCGGCGATGCGCACCGAGTTGCAGTACACCGTGCCCGACAGCGAGATGACGGCGACCTCGGTCGTGCCGCCGCCGATATCGACGATCAGGTGGCCGCCGGGCTCGTGGATCTCGAGGCCGGCACCGATCGCCGCGGCCGTCGGCTCCTCCATCAGGTAGACCTCACGAGCGCCGGCCTGGCGCGCGGCATCCCGCACGGCCCGCTGCTCGACCTGGGTGATCCCCGACGGGATGCCGATCACGACCCGGGGCCGGTCGAGCCCCCAGTCCCACCGCCGTCCCGTCGCGATCCGGCGCGCGCGCGAGATGAAGTACTTGAGCATCTGCTCGGTGACGTCGAAGTCGGCGATCACGCCGTCCTTGAGCGGGCGGATCGCCAAGATGCTGTCGGGGGTCCGGCCGAGCATCGCCTTGGCCTCGTGCCCCACCGCGATCACGGCGTGGTCCTCCCGGCGGATCGCGATGATCGAGGGCTCGTTGACGACGATGCCCTTGTGGCGTGCGAAGACGAGGGTGTTCGCGGTGCCCAGGTCGATCGCGAGGTCGGTCGAGAACAGGCCGAACAGACGGTCCGCCAGCATCCGCGCAGCCTAGCAGCAAAAGCTGCGCCACACCACCGAGGCGTGGCAACTCAGCGAGTCGCAACCACGGGTGGACCCGGGCCCTGGTGGCCGGTGATCGGGGGCTGACAGCAGTGACGCGTACCGGACAGTGGCTCAGGCCACGATGACGTGCTCGCGCGTGATGATGAACGGTGGGTCGGCGGTGATGAAGTTCGCCTCGTCGGCCCGCACCCGGGCGTACTCGGCCGTCGTCGCGGACACGCGCATGGCCTGGGTGTCGTCGAACCACGTCAGCGCCGCGCCGTCGTAGAGCGGCGCGCGCCCGCCCTCGTACGACGCGCGCCGCGTGTGGCTCTGGACGTAGCGCCGCAGGACCTGGATCGTCGCGGCCAGCGGGCCGTGCACCTCCCGCCAGTACTGCTGGAACGCGTCGACGGGCATCTCCGGCCGGCGCGTCACGAACTCGACGCTCTTCACGCCGCCTGCCGGCGCCGGACCGTCCTTGATGACGTGCTCCTCCGTGACGATCAGGCCCATCGTCGCGCGCTCGATGAACCGCGCCTCGTCGGCCTGCACCGCCGAGTACGCGGCCGTCCCGGCGAGCGCGCGCATCGCGCGCGTGTCGTCGAACCAGACCTCGGCGATCCCGTCGTAGATCGGCTCGCCCTTGCGGTAGCCGGACGCCAGTGTGTGCGACTGCACGTAGCGGCGGATACCCGGCAGCCCCAGGACGGCCTCCGGGTGGCGCGTCCGCCAGTAGGACTGGAACGCCTCGACCGGCATCCCGGTCTTCCGTTTGAAGAACGACAGCGCTTTCACCATCAGGGCCCCCTCATCGAAAGGCGCGGATCACGTCCCGGAGCCAGCGGTCGGACATCAGCTCGGGAATGCGCGCGGCCTCGCCGCCCGCGATCGCCTGCCGGATCGCGAGCATCTCCTCCTCGTAACCGGCCTCGATCCAGTAGTCCTGATAGTTCGGCA
>JBGQEL010000146.1:0-9589 GCA_041496385.1 Methylomirabilia bacterium
AGGGCGAAGGAGACGATCCAGAAGCGGACGACGATCTTCGGCTCGGGCCAGCCGCTCAGCTCGTAGTGGTGGTGCAACGGCGCCATGCGGAAGACGCGGCGGCCGGTCAATCTGAAGCTGACGACCTGGATGATGACCGACACCGCCTCGACCACGTAGAGGCCGCCGATGAGCGGCAGCAGCAGCTCCGCCTTCGTGAGCACGGCGAGCATCCCGATGGCGCCGCCGAGCGCGAGCGAGCCGGCGTCGCCCATGAAGACCTCGGCCGGGTGACAGTTGAACCAGAGAAACCCGATCGCGGCGCCGATCAGCGCGCCGCAGAAGACCGTCAGCTCGCCGGCGCCCCGCACGTTCAGGATCTTGAGGTAGTCCGCCGCCCGGAAGTTGCCCGTCAGGTAGGCGATGACGCCGAACGCGCCCCCGGCCATGATGACGGGGCCGATCGCCAGGCCGTCGAGGCCGTCCGTCAGGTTGACGGCGTTCACGGCGCCGACCACCACGAGCATCGCGAACGGGATCCAGAGCCAGCCGAGGTCCACGAGCCAGCCCTTGAAGAAGGGAATCGCCAGCACGGGCAGCCAGGCGCCCGGCGGCTGCCAGAAGACGAGCTGCAGCAAAGCGAAGGTCAGGAGGAGCTGCGCCCCGAACTTCACGCGCATCGAGAGCCCCTTGCGGGTACGGAGCTTCCGGACGTCGTCCCACACGCCGATCAGCCCGAAGCCGAGGGTCGCCAGCATCACGACCCAGACGTAGCGGTTCCGCAGATTGGCCCAGAGGAGCGTCGTGGCCAGGATCGTCGTGAGGATCACGAGCCCACCCATCGTCGGCGTGCCCTGCTTGGACCGGTGGCGCTCCGGCGTGTCCTCGCGGATCGTCTCGCCGCCGTGCTGTGCGGCTCGGAGCCGCCGGATCAGCGGCGGGCCGATCAGTAGCGACACGACGAACGCCGTGATCAGCGCCATGAACGACCGGAACGTCAGGTACCGGAAGACGTTGAAGACGATGCTGTCCTTCGCGAGCGGAACGAGGAAGTAGTAGAGCATCCGTCGTCCTCATTCCCGGGCCAGGCGCGCCACGAGCGCGTCCACGACCCGCTCCAGGCGCATTCCCCGCGAGCCCTTGACGAGCACGGTGTCGCCGGCCACCAGGCGCTTCAGGAGGTGCGCGACGGTGTCCTCGAACGTCGTCGCGTGCTGCGCGTTGGCCAGCCCCGCCGCCCGCGCCGTCTCCACGGCGAGGAGTGCCAGGCGCCCCACGCCGACGAACTCGTCGACGCCGGCCGCGGCCACGGCGCGACCCGCCTCGCGGTGGGCCTCCTCCGAGATCGCGCCGAGCTCCAGCATGTCGCCGAGCACGACGACGAGCCGGCCGCCGGCCGACAGCCGCCGCGCGCCGGCGGTCTCGAGCGCGGCGCGCAGCGAGACGGGGTTCGCGTTGTAGGTGTCGTCCAGAATCCGGACATCGCCCGCGTCGCGCCAGACGCAGCGGCCCGCGACAGGCCGCGTCGCGGCCAGGCCGCGCGCGATCTCCTCGAGGTCGAAGCCGAGCGCCACGCCGACGGCCGCGGCGGCCAGCGCGTTCGTCACGTTGTGGCGCCCCGCCAGCGCGAGCCTCACGACCTGCCGCGCGCCACCGGCCTCGAGCGTGAACGCGAGCCCGTGCGCGTCCTCGACGATCTCGCCCGCCGCCCGTACCTGCGCGCCGGCGGCGCGGCCGTAGGTGACGACGCGCGCGCGCGTCTCGCGCGCCATGCCCGCGACGCGCGGGTCGTCGGCGTTGAGCGCGACGCAGCCCTCCGGGGGGATCGCGCGCACGAGCGCCGCCTTCTCCTCGCGCACGCCGTCGAGCGATCCGAGGAACTCGGTGTGAGCGTGCGCGACGGTCGTGACCACGCCCAGCGTGGGCTTCGCGAGACCCGCGAGCGCGGCGATCTCGCCGGGGTGCTGCGAGCCCAGCTCGATCACGAGCGCCTCGTGCTCGGGCCCCAGGCGCAGGAGCGTGAGCGGCAGCCCCCACTGGTTGTTGAAGCTCCCGGCCGGCCGTAGCACGTTCCAGCGGGTGCCGAGCACGCCCGCCACCAGCTCCTTCGTCGTCGTCTTGCCGTTGGAGCCGGTCACCGCCACGACGGGCACGGTGAACCGCGCGCGATGATAGGCGGCCAGGAGGCCGAGCGATCGGGTCGTGTCCTCGACGAGGACGAGCGGCACGCTCGCGGGCACGTCGTCGCGGAGGGTGTGGACGACGAGGCAGGAGGCGCCGCGCGACGCCGCATCGGGGAGAAACGCGTGGCCGTCGAGCCGGTAGCCGCGGATCGCGAAGAACGCCTCGCCGACGCCCAGGCTCCGCGAATCGATCGAGACGCCCGTCACCGGGACGGCGAGATCCCCCGTCACCAGGGCCCCCTGGGTCGCGCGGACGATGTCCTGGATCGTGAATGACGGCATGCGTCTCCCTATGACGAGCGCTCCGACAGGATCATGCGGGCGACTTCCCGGTCGTCGAACGCGAGCACGTCGGAACCGACGATCTGGTACGTCTCGTGGCCCTTGCCGGCGATCACCACGGCGTCGCCGCTGCGGGCCCACAGGAGCGCCGCCCGGATCGCGGCGCTGCGGTCCGGCTCGGCGGCGTAACGGTCGGCGCCCGCGCCCGCCTCCCGGATGCCGGCCGCGATCTCGTCGATGATCGCCCCGGGCGGCTCCGAGCGCGGGTTGTCGGAGGTCACCCAGGCGCGATCGGCGAGTCGCGCGGCGATCGCGCCCATGATCGGCCGCTTGCCCCGGTCCCGGTCGCCGCCGCAGCCGAAGACGACGCCGAGCCGGCCCGGCGTGAGCTTCCGCGCGGTGGCGAGCACGCGCTCGAGCGCGTCGGGCGTGTGCGCGTAGTCCACGACCACGAGGAACGGCTGCCCGGCGCGGACCTGCTCGAAGCGTCCCGGCACGGCGCCGACGGCCGAGAGCGCGCTCCCGATCGGGCCGAGCTCGAGGCCGAGGGCCAGGCCCGTCGCGATCGCGGCCAGGAGGTTCATGACGTTGTGCTCGCCGATCAGCGGCGAGCTCAGCGCGAGGCGGCCGCCCGGCGCCTCGACCGTCATGCGGATGCCGTCGATCGACGACGCGTGCTCCACCGCGCGCACGCGCGCGCCCGGGCCGAAGCCGAAGGTGAGCACGGGCAGGTCGAGCCCGCGGACCATCGCCTCGCCCGAGGGGTCGTCGCCGTTCACGACGGCCGCCCGCGCCGGCTTGGGCGACGCAGCCAGCAGCTCGAAGAGCCGGCGCTTCGCGAGCCGGTAGGCGTCGAGCGTGCCGTGGAAGTCGAGGTGGTCCTGCGTCAGGTTCGTGAACACCGCGACGTCGAACGCGAGCCCCTCCACCCGCGAGAGCGCCAGCGCGTGCGAGGACACCTCCATCGCGACGCCCCCGACGCCGCGCTCGCGCATGAGCGCGAGCATCCCCTGGAGCTCGAGCGCCTCGGGCGTCGTCTGGCTCGCGGGCCGCCGTTCCTCCCCGAGCACGTACTGGATCGTGCCGATCACGCCGGTCGCCAGGCCCCGCGCGCGGAGGAGCGCCTCGACGAGGTACGAGGTGGTCGTCTTGCCGTTCGTCCCCGTGATCCCCACGAGCGTGAGCGCGCGCGACGGGTGGCCGTACCAGGCGCCCGCGAGACGCGCGAGCGAGGCGCGCGCGGAGGGCACGAGCACCTGCGCCACGGACACGCCGGCGAGTGCCTCGCCCTCGGTCACGACGAGCGTGGCGCCGCGGCGGACGGCCTCCGGGATGAAGCGCCGCGCGTCCTGCTTGAACCCGGGCACGGCGACGAAGCAGCCGCCCGGCTCCACGCGGCGCGAGTCGGCCGCGAGGGACGACACCGACCGTGGCGGCTCGCCCACGACGCGCTTGTCCGGCAGCGCCGCCAAAAGATCCCGCGTCGCCATCAACGCTTCCCCTCGCGCGTCAGGGTGAGCCGCGCGGCCGCGCCGGGCTCGAGCGGCCCACCCGCTCGCGGCGTCTGCTGGACCACGCGCCCCTGGCCGTGGATCTCGACCTCGAGCCCGAGCGGCGCCAGGACGGCGAGCGCGCTCCGGAGCGTCTGGCCGCTCAGGTCGGGCATCACGCGCGCTCCGTTCGGATCCGCGGCCGCCGCCGTGCTCACGAGCGCCACCGCGCCCCGCACGCCGCCCTCGGGGCGCCCCTCGGCCGGGCCGGTCACGATCTGGACGGGCTGGGCGTCGCGCGGCGGGCCCTCGAGGTAGCGCAGGACCTCGCGCCCGATCGCGCCGAAGATCGGCGCCGCCGCCTCGCTGCCCCACTGCTCGTTCTTCGGCTCGTCGAGCATGACGAGCATGACGAAGCGCGGCTCGTCCGCGGGCGCGAACCCGACGAACGAGAGCACGCCCGGCGCCCGCGAGTAGCGCCGCGTCGCCGGATCGAGTTTCTGCGCCGTGCCCGTCTTGCCGGCGACCTCGTAGCCGGGGATCACGGCGTTGTGGCCCGTGCCCGCGTCGACGACCTTCACGAGGATCCGCGTGAGCGTGCGGGCGGTCTCGGGCGAGACGACCTGGCGGACCGCGCGCGGCTCGAAGCGTCGGAGCTCGCGCCCCTCGGCGTCGAAGGTCGCGCGCACCAGCCGCGGCTGCATCAGCGTGCCGCCGTTGGCGATCGCCCCGAGCGCCGCGGTCAGCTGCAGCGCGGTCACCGACACCTCCTGGCCGATGGACATCGTCGGCAGCGACAGGGCCGACCAGCGCTGCGGATCGCGCAGCTGGCCGCGGCTCTCGCCCGGGAGCCCGACGCCGGTCGGCGCGCCGAAGCCGAAGGCGCTCATGTAGCGGAAGTAGCGGTCGCGGCCGAGCGCCAGTCCCACCTTGATCGATCCCACGTTGGAGGAGTTCTGGAGCACCTCGCTGAACGTGAGCCAGCCGTACTTCTTCCAGTCGTGGATCGTCGTCTTGGCGAGCGTGATCGAGCCGTTCTCGGCGTAGATCCGGTCGTCGGGGTGGACCACGCCCTCCTCGAGGGCGGCGGCGGCGAGGATCGCCTTGAACGTCGAGCCGGGCTCGAACGGGTCGGTGATCGCGCGGTTGCGCCAGGCGTCCTTCGACGGGGCCTCGAGGAAGGTGTTCGGATTGAACGTGGGACGGATCGCGATCGCGAGCACGTCGCCGGTCCGCGGCTCGAGCACGACGGCCATCGCCGCCTTGGCGCCGGTGCGCCGGTACGCGGCGTCGATCTCGCGCTCCGCGACGTACTGGATCGCGCGGTCGAGCGTCAGCATGACGCCCTGCCCGGGCCGCGGCGCCTGGAGCACGTGCTGCGCCGTCACCTCGCGGCCGAGCGCGTCGCGGCCGACGAGCGCCCGGCCCGGCGTGCCCGCGAGCTCCGCGTTGAACGCGCGCTCGACGCCCTCGAGGCCGCCCTCCACGCCCTCGAAGCCCACGACGTGGGCCCCGAGCTCGCGGTTCGGGTAGAGACGGAGCGGTTCGGGGAGGAAGCCGAGCCCGGGCTCGCGGAGCGCGCGCACCTCGGCGGCGACCGCCGGCGGGAGCTTGCGGCGCAGCCAGACGAACGGCCGCGCGCTCGTGAGCGCCAGGTGCACGTCCGCCGCCGGGACGCCGATGATCGGAGCCAGGCGCGCCGCGGCACGGACCGGGTCGCCGACCGCGCGCGGCTGGACGAACAGCGACTCGGTCGGCGTCGAAGTCGCGAGCGGCGTGCCGTGGCGATCCACGATCGGGCCGCGCTGCGCGTGCAGGACGACGGTGCGCGAATACTGGCGCTCGGCGAGCTGCGCGAGCTCGGCGCGCTTGACGACCTGCAGCCAGGCGAGGCGACCGGTCAGGCCACCGAACGCGACGGCGAGCAGCGCCGCGAGGATCAGGACCCGCGTCCGGAGGTCGCGCGCGGTCACCGCTGGAGCTGCGACCTCTGCAACGGGTTCCGTGCCTCCGACCGCTGGCTCCCCGCGGACGCGTCAAGCGGAAGCGCGCCCGAGAGCGACGCCGTGCGGCTGCGGATACCCGCCAGGCCCGTGCTGCCCGCGACGAACTCGCGCGCGAGACGGATCTGGTCGCGGCCGGGCGCGGTCATGCCGAGCTGCCGCGCGCGGGTCTCGACCCGGCCCGGCGAGCCGAGCGTCGCCACCTCGATCTCGAGCTGGCGCACGTTGGCCTCGGCGCGCGCGCGATGGCCGCGGAGGTCGTCGAGCCGGTACGCGAGGTGGACCTGCTGGACCCGCGCGCCGACGACGGCGAGCGCGCCGACCACCAGCAGCGCCGAGCAGGCGAGGGCGGCGCCGAGCAGCCGCCGCGCGCGGAGATCGTGTTCACGGATGAGTCGCTGTTCGTTCTTCACGGCAGACGCTCCAGCACGCGCAGCTTCGCGCTCCGCGCGCGGGGGTTCGCCCGCACCTCGTCGTCCCCGGGCCCGCGGGGCGACGGCTCGAGTTCGGCGAAGCCCGCCGACTCCAGAGCTCGGAACGTCCGCTTCACGATGCGATCTTCGCCCGAGTGAAAGGAGATGACGCCGAGCCGGCCGCCCGCGGCCAGCAGCTCGGGCGCCTCGGCGAGCGCCTGGCGCAGCGCGCCGGGTTCGTCGTTGACGGCCATGCGCAGCGCCTGGAAGGTGCGCGTCGCGACGTGGAGGCGCTTGGGCCAGGCCGCGCGCGGCACCCCGCGCTTCACGGCGGCGACGAGGTCGCCCGTCGTCCTGAGCGGACGCCGCTGGACGATCGCGCGCGCGATGCGGCGGGCGTACCGCTCCTCGCCGTACTCGACGAGGATCCGCGTGAGCTCGGCCTCGCCGAGCCGGTTCACGAGCGCCGCGGCCGGCTCGCCCCGCGTCGGATCGAGACGCATGTCGAGAGGCTCGTCGTCGCGGAGGAAGGAGAAGCCGCGCCCCGACTCCTCGAGCTGATACGAGGAGACGCCGAGGTCGAGGAGGATCGAGCGCGCGTGCGCGACGCCGTGCGCCGCCGCGGCCCGCCGCACGTCGCGAAAGCTCGCGTGCGCGAGCCGGACGCGGTCACCGAACGCACCGAGGCGCGCGCCGCAGCGCTCGAGCGCCTCGGGATCCACGTCGAGGCCGAGCAGGCGAACGTCGGACGCGCTCGACGCGAGAAGCGCCTCGGCGTGTCCGCCCAGTCCTACCGTTCCGTCGATCATCCATCCTCCGGTACGCGGTCGTAGCAGGAACACGACCTCGTCCACGAGCACCGGTACGTGAACTACTTCACTCCCTGTTGCGCCAGGCGCGCGAAATCCCCCTCGAGCTGCTCGACGTTGTCCCGCTCGTAGGCCTCGAAGCGCGCGCGATCCCAGATCTCGAAGAACTCGCGCCCGATTCCGACGAGCGTCACGTCCTTCACGAGTCCCGCCTGCTGGCGGCTGTCGGCCGGCAGGAGGATGCGTCCCGCGCCGTCGAGCTCGACGTCCTTCGCGCGCGACACGTAGAGCCGGCCGAGTCGTCGCCCCTCGGGGCTGAACACCGATTGGTCGTTGATCACGGCCACGTGGCGCTCCCACGCGGCGAACGGATACACCTCCAGAGCGAACTTCTCGTTGGGGACCACGACCAGATTTCCTTCGAATTGCGCGATGACATTCCGGTAACGCGCCGGAATGCTGAGCCGGCCCTTCGGGTCGACCGTGTGCTGATATCGCCCTACGAACATTTCATCCCACTTGATCCCACTGGGTGGGCAGAGTAGCGTCACCCCGGAGGGGCTGTCAAGGAAAAACATTTGATTTTTCGGGGGATTCCGGCCAATGCGATGCTGGGCGATGGGTAGTGGGATGGAGCCCACACCCACCCACCCGCTTGGGCTATTGTGACCGCTTCGTGTCGTCTAGCGGGGTCGGTAGTGCTGGAGGGCTTCCGGGGTCCAGGCCTCGATTTGTCGGATCCGGGTCGCCTCGGCGGGGTGCGTCGAGAGGAATTCGGGCGGGCGCGCCGAGCCCTTCGCGGCCTCGGCCATGCGCACCCAGAGATCGCGCGCGGACGACGGGTGGTAGCCCGCCTTCGCCATGTAGATCAGCCCGAGGTGATCGGCCTCGGATTCCTGGGAGCGACTCCAGGGCAACATCAGTCCCACCGTCGCGCCGGCGCCGAGGAGCGCCGTCACCTGCTGCACGGTCGCCGGGTCGTTCCGCGAGAGCGCCACCTGGGTCGCCGCCAGCCCGACCTGGAGGAGGAGCCCCTGGCTGACCCGCTCGCCGCCGTGGCGGGCGATGGCGTGGGAGACCTCGTGACCCAGGACGGCGGCCAGGCCACCGTCGTCCCTGGTGACGGGCAGGATTCCCGTGTACACCGCGACCTTCCCGCCTGGCAGGCAGAAGGCGTTCACCTGCTTGTCCTCGATCAGGTTGAACTCCCACTTGTAGTCCGTCCGGCCCGTCGCCTCGGCGATCCGGCGCCCGACCCGCCTCACCTGCTCGGCCGCGACGGCGTCGGACGAGATGCGGGACTTCTTGAGCACGTCCTGGTAGGAGGTGAGCCCCATCTGGAGCTCCTCGCCCTCGGACAGGAGGAGGATCTGGGACCGGCCGGTGATCGGCACCGTCGCGCAGGCGGCTATGGCGGCGAGGGCCGTGAGAGCAACGAGAATCGAGAGGGGCCTGAGGAAGGTGCGCGTGGGCGTCATGACTCGAGCCCGATCTTATCCCAGACGCTGCGGGATGCCAGGCGTTGCTACCGGTTCCGGAGGCGCACCCGCGTGGCGAGCGTCGTGGCGCCGCCGCCCGCCGTCAAGCCCTCGGTCGTCAGCGTGATCACGACCGTCCGCACCGCGCCCGGCACGCTCGTGGCGCCGCCCGCCGCGTCCAGGTACTCGAGGCGCAGGCTCGCGACGCCCTCGACGACCGGCTGTGCCCCACCGCCCGCGTCGCGGCGCAGGACGGTGCCCGCCAGGCGCCACGTGATCGCCTCGCCCCGACCGGTCGTGGCGCCGTCGCCGTCGAGGTCCGACTGCAGCACGATGCGGGCGGGCTCGGCGACCGCGATCGCGTCGAACCCGGCGCCGCCGACGCCCGCGCCCCGGATCTCGCCCGCCAGGCGCTCGAGCGCCACACGCGCGCTCTGCTGCGCCTCGACGCGCGCCACGCCGATCGCGTAGGCGCGCTGGCCGTGGTCGAGGCACGTGAAGAGACCCGCGAGGGTGAGCCCCAGCAGCGCCAGGGAGACGAGCAGCTCGGCCAGGTGCATGCGGCCAGCGTCGCCGGGGGCGCCGCCCGCGTCAATGTCCAGAGTCCGATACGGTGTCTCGACCTCTGTATACATGTGGGTCACGACAGTGCAGATCGCGGCAAACCACGGCGGCGCGCGCAACCCAACTCACGAGCCCCGCGATACGGGCCCAGAGCATGGCGGCGGCGCGCTCGTGCGGATCCCTGGCCATGATGGCTGGAAGCGCTCAGCGCGGATGAAACCCGAAGATTGTCGCCTGCGTCGGTTTGTCGTCGAAGATCCTGGCGTTCTCAATCATGGACCAACGGAGAAGCTGGGTGGGCTTCGCCATCGCAATCGACGGCATGATCTCCTTCTTAGTCTTGTCGTCCGTCACCGACTCGATCTGGACCCACAGGCCGGATGGCGAT
>JBGQEL010000147.1:0-9269 GCA_041496385.1 Methylomirabilia bacterium
CGGGCTCGAAGAAGCCGATGCGCCCGACCAGGGCGCCGCTCGCGCGCTCCTCGACCGCCCAGGGGCCGTAGCCCCGCAGCCGCCAGTGGCCGAGGATCATCGCCATCTGCCGCCAGGCATCCGCGCGCGCCAGTGGCTTGCCGTCGCCGAGGTAGCGCATCACCTCCGGATCGGCGCAGATCCGCGCGTACTCCGGGAGGTCCTCTTCGCGGAACATTCGAAGGAGAAGCCGCGCCGTATCGAGCGTCACCCTACTTCTGGTTCGAGAGCGCCAGCGTGCCGGCCGCCGAGAGCATCCCGCCCATGCCGTTGACGAGCGACAGCTTCGCGTTCGGCACCTGGCGCGGCCCGCACTCGCCGCGGAGCTGGCGCGTCGCCTCGATGATCGGGAAGATGCCGTACATGCCGCTGTGCGTGTAGGAGAGACCGCCGCCGTTGGTGTTGATCGGCAGCTTGCCGCCGGGCGTCCCGCGCCCCTCGGCGAAGAAGTGGACGCCCTCCCCCGGCCGGCAGAGGCCCAGCGACTCGAGCATGATGGGCGGCCCCGAGGTGAAGGCGTCGTAGAGCATGACGTGGTCGAAGTCGCCGGGCGCGACGCCGGCCATGGCGAACGCCTTCTCGCCGGAGCGGCGCGTGGCCTCGCTGAAGGTGAGGTTGCGCATCTGGGTCAGCATGACGTGCTCGCTCGCCTCGCCCGCGCCGCGCACGTAGACGGGCTTCTTCGCGCAGTCCCCGGCGCGGTCGGCGCGCGTGAGCACGACGGCGCCGCCGGCGTCGGTGACGAGGCAGATGTTCAGGATGTTGAACGGCCAGACGACCGGGCGCGAATCGAGCACGTCCTTCACGGTGATGGGCTCGCGGTTCCGGGCCTTGGGGTTGAGCGCCGCCCACTTGCGGGTGGAGACGGCGACCTGCGCCCACTGCTCGAGCGTGGTGCCGTGCTCGTGCATGTGCCGCGTGGTGATGAGGCCGAAGTAGGTCGGCGCGCCACCGAAGCCGTAGGGGAACTCGAACTGGCCGGGCAGCGCGGTGTCGCGCCGCGGGGAGACCCCGACGCCCGAGCGCCCGGACTCGCCGTGACAGACGACGGCGACGTCGCAGAGGCCGTGGTGGAGCGCGAGCACCGCGTGGCCGACCATGATGATGAACGAGCAGCCGCCGACGGTCGTGCCGTCCACGTAGCGCGGCACGACGCCGATCGCCTCGCCGATCGTCGCGGGCGAGTGCTGGCCGGCGGTGAAGACCCCGTCGACGTCCGAGACCTTGAGGCCGGCGTCGCGCACGGCGTTGGTGATGGCCTCGACGTGCAGGGTGAGCTGGCTCTTGCCGGGCAGCGTGCCGATCTCGTCGCTCTCGTCCACGCCGACGATGCAGACCGAGTTGCTGAGCTCCCGCAGCCGCGCGAGGTCGCTCATCGGGCACCTCCCGCCGCGGGCCGGAACATCGGCAGGCTGATCTCGTCGGTCAGCTTCTCGAAGACGACCTCGACGGGCATGTCGCAGCGGATCCGCCCCGGGTCCGGCTCGACCTCGACCAGATTGGTGAGCAGGCGCGGCCCCTCCTCCAGCTCGACCATGGCGAGGACGACCGGCGTCTTCACCTTGAACGCCTTGTTCAGGATCTGGTGCGCGATCTCGAAGGAGAAGAGCCGGCCGCGGCCGCTCGCCTGCATCCAGCCGATGTCCCGCGAGGCGCAGAACGGGCACGCGACGCGCGGGTACATGAAGGGCTTGCCGCAGGCGCGGCACGTCGGGATCATCAGCTTGCCGTCCCGCGCGCCCTCCCAGTAGGGCCGGGCCTCGGGCGTGATCTGCGGTATCGGGCGTTGGGGCTCCATGCGCTCTCCTCGCGGGTGGTCGATGCGGATCGGCGGCGCCGGCTCAGCGCCCCCGGAACACGGGCGCGCGTTTCTCGACGAAGGCGCGGATGCCCTCACGCGCGTCCTCGGTGTCGAAACAGACGTTCTGCGCGAAGGTCTCGCGCTCGAGCGCGGCGGGCAGGTCCGCGTCCGCGTTCCGGTAGAGCGAGCCCTTGGCGAGGCGGATGGCCACGGGCGGCCCGGCAGCGATCCGGCGCGCCAGGTCGTAGGCCGTCGCCATCAGCGCCTCCGGCTCGACCACGCGGCTGACGAGGCCGAGCCGCAGCGCCTCCGCGGCGTCGATGACGTCGCCGGTGAAGATCAGCTCGCACGCCCGGGCCATCCCGACGACGCGCGGCAGGAAGTACGTCCCGCCCCAGTCCGGGTGCAGCCCGCGCTTGACGAAGGCCTGCGAGAACTTCGCCGCGGTCGACGCGATGCGGAGATCGCAGGCGAGCGCCAGGTTCATCCCCGCGCCGGCCGCGGCGCCGTTCACCGCGGCGATGATGGGCTGTGGCGCTTCCCGCATGGCGAGCAGCGTGCGGTCGCGCCCGGGCGCGATCTTCTCGCCGAGCGGGCGCTCGCGACTTCCCTCCTTCGCCTCGTTCATGGCCTTGACGTCGCCACCCGCGCAGAACCCCCTGCCGGCACCGGTCAGGACCATCACGCGGACCTCGGGGTCCGCGCCGGCGCGCGTGAGCGCGTCGAGGAGATCCTCGCGGAGCGTGTCGCCGAGCGCGTTGAGGCGATCGGGCCGGTTGAGCGTGAGCGTGGCGATCCCGTCCTTCGTCTCGTAGAGCAGGCACTTGTAGGTCACGCGCGCCCCCTCAGGCCGGCTTCGGCGGCCACGGGATGTTCATCGCGTCCAGCCGCCGCAGCCGGTCCTGGCCGAGCGCGCGGTCCCAGACCTCTGCGAGGCTCTCCGGCGTCCACGCCTCGGCGCCCGTCAGCGTGCGCAGCGGCGCGGGCTGCGCGTACACACTCACCTCGTTGCCGCGCACCGCGATCACCTGCCCCGTGATGTGCGCGGCGCGGTCGCTCGCCAGGAAGGCGACGACGGGCGCGATGGCCTCGGGCGGCGTCGCGGTGGCCAGGCCGCGGCGGGCGTCGGGAAGCCGCTGGGTCATGCGCGTGTCGGCCGTGGGCGAGATCGCGTTGCAGCGCACGCCGTACTTGGCCATGGCGATCGCCGTCGAGCGCGTCAGGCCGACGATGCCCTCCTTGGCCGCCGAGTAGTTGGGCTGGCCGGGGCTGCCCTCGAGGCCCGCCGCCGAGGTAAACGTCACGATGCTGCCGGTCTTCCGCTCGCGCATGTGCGCGGTGGCGTGGCGCATCGTCGCGAAGTGGCCCTTCAGGTGCACGGCGATGACCGCGTCCCACTCCTCTTCCGTCATGTTGAAGATCATCCGCTCGCGCAGGATGCCCGCGCAGCAGACGAGCACGTGGAGGTCGCCGAACTCCTTGAGCGCCAAGTCGATGACGGCCTTGCCGCCGGCCATCGTCGCGACGCTCTCCGGGCTCGCCACGGCGCGGCCGCCGCCCTTCCGGATCAGCTCGACCACCTCGTTGGCCGGCGCGCTGGACGGGTCGCGCCCGTCCACGCCGACGCCGTAGTCGTTGACGACGACCCTCGCGCCGGCTGCGGCGAGCCCGAGCGAGACCGCCCGTCCGATCCCCGTGCCGCCCCCCGTCACGACCGCGACCTTACCGTCGAGCAGTCCCATCGCCAGCCTCCCCGCTGCCGCGCCATGCTGCGTGGGGGCGGGCGGCTTGTCAAGAACGGGAACTATAGGCATTCTCCCGGACTCGGCCCGACACCCCGGGCATCGTTCAGATCTAGTGTATTTGCCCTGGATGCGATACTTTGGAAGAGCAGCGACGCAACAGTAAGGGCAGGTCCAGCACGGACTTCCCGGCGGGTGGCGGACCCGTCATTCTTCGCGAGCCTCGGGCACTGATGGGCAATGGGAATACTGCTCTCCCGGATGGCTGCGCGCGAGTGGAGACCCCGGACGGCCGCGGGCATGCCCCGGTCCGAGCCGGGGCGCGGCGCATTCCTCTCGACGCTACCCGCACGGGACGGCGACCGCCGGCTGGCGCTCGCGGCCGTGCTGGTGTCCGTCGCGTTCTTCCTGGTAGCGGCACCCCTGGCGAAACGCCAGCTCTCGCAGGTCTGGGCGTTCATCCCGATGTACGAATCCGCCCTCGTGATCAACGACGTGATCACCGCGGTCCTGCTCTTCGGCCAGTTCAGCATCCTGAGATCGCGGCGGCTCTTCGTGCTGGCCAGCGGCTACCTGTTCACGGCCTTCATCGCGGTCCCGCACGCCCTCTCCTTCCCAGGCCTGTTCGCGCCGGCCGGCCTGCTCGGCGCCGGATCTCAGAGCACCGCCTGGCTCTACATGTTCTGGCACGGCGGGTTCCCGCTCTTCGTCATCGCGTACGCCTGGCTCGAGGACGCACCGGCCGCGACAGGCGGGGCGCGGCGCCGGCCCGGTGTCGCCGTGCAGTCGGGCGTCGCGGCCATGGCCGTCCTCGTGGCCGCGATCACGCTCCTCGTCACGGCGGGCCGGGACTCCCTGCCCGCGGTCATCCAGGGCATCCACTACACCCCGGCGATGATCTTCGTCAGCTCGAGCGTCTGGGCGCTGAGCTTTCTGGCGCTCGCCGTCCTCTGGCGGCGGCGGCCGCACTCGGTGCTCGACCTGTGGCTCATGGTCGTGATGTGCGCGTGGATCTTCGACATCGCGCTGTCGGCGGTCCTCAACTTCGGCCGCTGGGATCTCGGCTTCTACGCCGGCCGCGTCTACGGGCTGCTGGCGGCGAGCTTCGTGCTCATGGTGCTCCTGCTCGAGAACGGCGTGCTCCACGCCCGCCTCGTCGATGGGCACGAGCGGGAGCGCCAGGAGCGCGAGCGCGCGCAGCGGGCCGAGGAGGCCGCGGCGGCCGCGAGCCGGGCGAAGAGCGAGTTCCTCTCGCGGATGAGCCACGAGCTGCGCACGCCGCTCAACAGCATCATCGGCTTCGGCCAGCTTCTCGAGCTGGACGTCCGCGGCCCGGAGCAGCGGGAGAGCGTCGCGCACATCCTCAAGGGCGGGCGACATCTGCTCGGGCTCATCAACGAGGTGCTCGACGTCGCGAGGATCGAAGCGGGCAGGCTCTCGCTCTCGCTCGAGCCCGTCGTCCTCGAGGACGTGGTGCGGGGCGCGCTGGACCTGGTCCGGCCCCTGGCCGCGGCGCGCGGGGTGCTGCTGCCGTCCCCGCCGGCGTGGAACCGCTCCGTCATGGCCGACCGGCAGCGGCTCCAGCAGGTGCTCCTGAATCTCCTGTCGAACGCGATCAAGTACAACCGCGAGGGCGGCAGCATCACCGTCGGCGCGGCGGACGCAACCGCGGACCGCCTCCGGCTCACGATCAGCGACACGGGCAACGGCATCTCGCGGGAGATGCTCGAGCGGCTCTTCACGCCCTTCGACCGCCTCGGCGCGGACCAGACGGCAGTCGAGGGCACAGGGCTCGGCCTGACGCTGTCCAAGGGACTGGTGGAAGTCATGGGCGGCTCGCTGACGCTCGAGAGCCGGCTCGGCGCAGGGACGACGTGCACGATCGAGCTGCCCACCACCACAAACGCCGATGTCCCCCTCCCGGCTTCCGACCCGGGCGCCCGGAACACGGAGGGGGCGCGCACCCACGGCACGGTGCTCTACGTCGAGGACAACCTCGCCAACCTGAGGCTCGTCGAGCGCGTCGTCGCTCTGCGGCCCGGCGTGACCCTCCTGTCGGCGATGCAGGGACGCCAGGGGCTCGAGCTGGCGCGCGATCACCGGCCCGACCTGATCGTCCTGGACCTGCATCTCCCGGACCTGCCCGGAACCGAGGTGCTCGCGCAGCTCCTCGCGGAGCCCCGCACGCGCGAGATCCCCGTCGTCATCCTGAGCGCCGACGCGACGCCGAGCCAGATCACCCGGCTCCGCGCGCAGGGCGCCCGCGCCTACTTGACGAAGCCGCTCGACGTGCAGGCGTTCCTGACCCAGCTCGACGAGGTCCTGACATGACCGCCGCGAAGATCCTCATCGTCGACGACGAACCCGCGAACGTGCGGCTCCTGGAGCGCCTGCTCCAGAGCGCCGGCTACACGGAGCTCGAGCAGGCGACGGACCCGCGCCGGGTCCTGGCGCTCTACGAGACGTTCCGCCCGGACCTCGTTCTCCTCGACCTGCTCATGCCGCACCTGGATGGAATCGCCGTCCTCGCGCAGTTGCGGTCGGCGACCCCGGAGGGCGTCTACGTGCCCGTCCTCGTCCTGACGGCGGACGCGACGCTCGAGGCCAAGCAGCGGGCGCTGGCGGCCGGGGCCAATGATTTCCTCACCAAGCCCTTCGAGCAGTTCGAGGTCGTCCTCCGGATCCGCAATCTTCTCGACACCCGGCGCCTCTATCTCGAGCTCGAACGCCAGAACCGCTCGCTCGAGGCGACCGTGCGCGAGCGCACCGAGCGGCTGCTGCAGAGCGAGAAGGTGGCGGCGATGGGCTCGCTGCTGGCCGGCGTGGCCCACGAGCTGAACAATCCCCTGGCCGTCGTCCTCGGCCAGAGCCATCTGCTCCGGGAGTCGGCGCCGGACGCCCGCACCCGCGCCCGCGCCGAGAAGATCACCCTCGGCGCCGACCGCTGCGGCCGCATCGTGCGCAACTTCCTGGCCCTGGCGCGCCAGCAGGCGCCGGAGCGGGGCGAGGTCCGTCTGAACCAGGTGGTCGATGAAGCCCTCGAGCTCCTCGCCTACGAGCTGCGCACCGACAGCGTGGAGGTCGCGCTCGACCTCGCCGAGGATCTGCCCGTGCTCTGGGCCGACGGCCACCAGCTCCACCAGGTCCTGGTTAACATGGTGGCGAACGCCCACCATGCGATGCGCCACGGGCGCGCGCCCCGGCGGCTCACCATCACGACCCGGTTCGATCCGGGGAGCCGGCATGTCCGCCTCGCGATCGCCGATACCGGGCCGGGGATTCCCGCCGAGATTCGCGCGAAGATCTTCGAGGCGTTCTTCACGACGAAGCCGCCCGGCCAGGGGACGGGCCTGGGCCTCTCGCTCTGCCAGGGCATCGTCGCGGAGCACGGCGGCGCCATCGCGGTGGAGAGCGAGCCCGGCCGGGGCGCGACCTTCACGATCACGCTGCCCGTGCTCCCGCGGCCGGCGACCGTGGCCGCGCCGCCGGACGCGGAGCCGGGGACGCCGGCCGACGCGAAGACGATCCTCGTCATCGACGACGAGCCCGAGATCGCCGCGATCCTGGTCGAGACGTTCGAGCGCGACGGCCACCGGGCCGAGAGCGTGGCGAACGGGGCGGAGGCGCTCCAGCGACTCGAGCGGCAGGAGTACGACCTCATCGTGTCGGACACCAAGATGCCCGTCCTCGACGGCGTCGATTTCTATCACGAGCTGGAGCGGCGCTTTCCGGCGCTCCTGCGGCGGATCATCTTCGTCACCGGGGACGTCCTCGACATCGAGAAACAGCGCTTCCTCGAGTCGATCGGCGCGCCGATCGTGACGAAGCCCTTCGATCTGGGCGACATCCGCAAGGTCGTCCGGGGGAAGCTGGCGGACACGCGACGGCGCTGATCGGGCGCGGGGATCGGGCGGGCCGCGTTATAGTCGAGGGCCCGAGCTCGAGCCGTGAACCCCGCACCGAGAGGAGATCCGCCGTGGCCGAGAGCGAGAACTACCGGAAGGGCATGGCGCTACGACGCCAGCTCATGGGCGACGCCTACGTCGACCGGCTGAACCAGACCGTCTACACCGATCCCGTCATGAAGAAGTTCATGGACGTGGCGGCCGAGAACGTCTTCGGCGCCCTCTGGACGCGGCCCGGGCTCGACCTCAAGACGCGGACGCTCGTCTGCGTCGTCTCCGACGCGGCGACGGCGCGGACGCCCGAGCTGGCGATCCACCTCCGCATGGCGCTCCGCCAGGGCTGGACGGAGGACGAGCTGGTCGAGGTGCTGCTGCACCTCTCGGGCTACGTCGGCGTGCCGCTGATCCGGGAGGCGCTGATCGTGGCGAAGGAGGTCTTCGCCGAGGTGCGCAAGGGCGCGTGAGGCCTCAGTGCATGACCAGGCCGCCGTCGACGCTGAGCGCCTGCCCCGTCATGTAGCCCGACTTGCTCGAGGCGAGGAAGCCGATGACGCCGGCGACGTCCTCGGCGCGCTCCATGCGGCCGAGCGGCACCTGGCTCCGGCGCTGCCGGGTGAACTCCTCGGCGGACATGCCGAGCAGCTTGCCCTGATCGCGCGCGACGGCGGCCCACATGTCGGTCTCGACGAAGCCCGGGCAGACGCAGTTGACGCGGATCCCGTCGGCGGCGTGCGCGAGCGCCAGGCTCTTGGTCATGCTGATGACGGCGGCCTTGCTGGCGTTGTATGGCAGGTTGGTCTTGCTGCCGATCTTGCCCGCCATGGAGGCGAGACTGATGATGCAGCCGCGCTTCTGGGCGATCATCGTCGGCAGCACCGCCTGACTCGCGAAGAAGACGCCTCGCGCGTTGACGCTCATGATCGCGTCCCAGTGCTCCTCGGTCACGTCGAGGGTCGCCGCCGCGCGGTAGATCCCGGCGTTGTTCACGAGGACGTCGATCCGTCCGAACTCGGCCCGCGCGCGCTCGGCCATCGCCGCGAGAGCCGTGCGCGAGGTGACGTCGGTCGCCACCACGCTCGCGCGCCGCCCGACGCCCTTCACCTCGGCCGCCGTCCGGTCGGCGCCGACGGGGTCCAGATCGACGACCACGATGTCGGCGCCCAGCCGCGCCAGCTCGAGCGCGGTGGCCCGTCCGATGCCGCGCCCGGCGCCGGTGACGATCGCCGCCTGTCCCTCCAGCTCCATGGCTTCGCCGCTCAGCCCCGGTAGTCGGCCACCGGACGCTTCATCTCGAAGATCTCGTGGACGTGCGTGTAGAGGTTCCCGGCCAGACGGCCGACCGGGTGCAGCCGGTGCAGATCGATCCGCTCGCTGACCGGGTCGTAGAGCCCGTCCCGGACGTGGAAGTAGACGATCTCGCCCAGCACGAGGCAGGTCGGCTTGTTGCCGACCGGCATCGTCCGGACGAGCCGGCACTCCATGTTGATCGGCGCCTCCGCCACGCGCGGAGCCCTCACCTTCACGCTCGGCGCCGCGGCGAGCCCGGCCAGCACGAACTCGTCGACATCGGGCGGGTACTCGCCCGAGGTCAGGTTCATCCGCTCGGCGAGCGCGTCGTCGACGACGTTGACGACGAAGTCGCCGCTGGCCTCGATGTTCCGCAGCGTGTCCTTCTTCCCGCGCACGGTCCCGAGGCCGGCCGCGCGGGGCGCCGAGGAGAAGGCGATCGTCGGCGGGTCGTCGGTGATCGCCATGAAGTAGCTGAACGGCGCCACGTTCCGC
>JBGQEL010000148.1:0-9256 GCA_041496385.1 Methylomirabilia bacterium
ATCGCGTGGCTCCGCGCGGCGGCTCGCGTCGGCGACGGTGACGCACTCTTCTTCGTCTGCGACCGGAAGCCCGCCGCGGAGAAGCTCGCCGGCAGGGCGCGGGCGCGTCTGGGGGAGGACCTCGGTCTGGTCGAGGCGAACGCGTTCCGCTTCTGCTGGGTGACGGACTTTCCCATGTACGAGTACAACGAGGAGACGAAGAAGATCGAGTTCAGCCACAATCCGTTCTCGATGCCCCAGGGCGCGCTGGAGGCGCTCGAGACCCGGGACCCGCTGGCGATCAAGGCGTACCAGTACGACATCGTCTGCAACGGCATCGAGCTGTCGAGCGGCGCGATCCGCAATCACCGCCCCGACGTCATGTTCAAGGCGTTCGCGATCGCGGGCTATTCCCGCGAGGAGGTCGAGACACGCTTCGGGGGGATGCTGAACGCCTTCCGCTACGGCGCCCCCCCGCATGGCGGCTCCGCGCCGGGCATCGACCGCATCGTGATGCTCCTGGCCCGCGAGACGAACATCCGCGAGGTGATCGCGTTCCCGATGAACCAGCAGGCACAGGACTTGCTGATGCAGGCGCCCGCGCCGGTGCCGCCCGAACGGCTCAAGGAGCTGCACATCCGACTCGACCTGCCGCGTCTTGACGGCAAGAAGGAGCGGGAGTGAACGACACCACACGCCGCCTCTCGATCGCCCCCGACGTCGACCTGCTGCCCCTCCTCGGGCAGAACGACGACCACCTGCGGACGCTGGAGCACGAGCTCGACGTCCGCATCGTGGCGCGCGGCCACGACATCACGCTCAAGGGCGAGGAGAGTCGGGTGCAGCGCGCCGAGCGCGCGCTGGTCCAGCTCGCCGAGCTGGTGCGCTCGGGCGCGCCGCTGCGGGCCGTCGAGGTCCGCGCGGCGGTGCGCATGCTCTCGGCCGACGCGGACGCCGATCTGAAATCGGTGTTCACCGACGCGATTCCCGTGCCGTCGCGCAAGAAGTGGGTTGCGCCGAAGACGCTCGGCCAGAAGCGTTACGTCGACGCCATCCGCAAGCACGACATGGTGTTTGCGATCGGGCCCGCGGGGACGGGCAAGTCGTTCCTCGCCGTCGCGATGGCCGTGGCGGCGCTCACGAAGCGCGAGTTCGCGCGGATCGTGCTGACGCGGCCCGCCGTCGAGGCGGGGGAGCGTCTGGGCTTCCTGCCGGGCGACCTCTACGAGAAGGTGCACCCGTACCTCCGGCCGCTCTACGACGCGCTCTACGACATGCTCGAGCCGGAGCGCGTCCAGAGCCTCATGGAGAAGCGCGCGATCGAGATCGCGCCGCTCGCCTACATGCGCGGGCGGACGCTCAACGACTCTTTCATCATCCTCGATGAGGCGCAGAATTCGACGAGCGAGCAGATGAAGATGTTCCTCACGCGACTCGGGTTCAACTCGAAGATGGTGATCACCGGCGACGTGACCCAGGTGGATCTTCCCGCTTCGCGCGGGTCCGGGCTCATCGAGGTCCAGCGGGTGCTCCGGAACGTCGAGGGGATTCGTTTCGTCTATTTCGACGACACGGACGTCGTCCGGCACGATCTCGTGTCGGCGATCGTCCGCGCCTACGGCGCGTTCGACGCGCGCCCCCGCAACGCGGCCCCTCCGGGGAACGGCGTCGCGGCCGACGGTGCCTGATGGCGACCGGGGTGGGGAACCGCCCGCCCGTCTCGCCGGCGCGGCTCGCGCGGGCCGCCGCGCGCGCCCTGCGGGCGGTCGGCCGCCCCCGCGGTCGGGTCGAGATTCTCGTCGTCGACGATGGCGAGATGAGACGGCTGAACGGCGTCTGGCGGGGGGTGCGGCGGCGCACCGATGTGCTGGCGTTCCCCCTCGAGCTGCCCGATGCGCCGGGCGCCCTCGTCGGCCAGATCGTGATCTCGGCGGAGACGGCGCGCCGGCAGGCGCGGCGGCTGGGTGTGCCCCTGGCCCGGGAGCTCGAGCTTCTGGTCACGCACGGCGTGCTCCACGCGGTCGGCTACGATGACCGTGATCCGCTGGAGGCGGGGCTGATGCATGTGCGCGAACGTCAGATCCTCGCGGCGGGCGGCCGGCGGCCACCCGGGCGACTGTGGCGCGGGCTCCTGGTATGAGGCCGGGCGCGAAGCACCGCGCCGGGTTTGTCTCGTTGATCGGCCGTCCAAACGTCGGCAAGTCGACGCTCCTGAACCGGCTGGTCGGTGAGAAGCTCGCGATCGTCTCACCGCGACCCCAGACGACGCGCAACCGGATCACCGGGATCAAGAACCAGCAGGGCGCCCAGATCATCTTCGTGGACACGCCGGGGCTCCACCCCGGTGGAGGCAAGCTGGGCGCGTTCATGCTGAAGACCGTCGAGCGCGCCGTCGAGGACGTGGATCTCGTCTGCCTCGTCGTGGACGCGACGGCCGCGTCCGGGCCCGACGAGCTGGTCTTCGCCCCGCTCGACGCCTACCGGGGGCCAGCCTTCTGCGTCCTCAACAAGGCCGACCTCGTGCGGCCGAAGGAGCGGATGCTGCCCCTGATCGAGGCGTGGCGTCGCGCCCGGCCGTTCCGCGAGATCGTGCCGGTCTCGGCGCTCGCCGGCGCGAACTGCGACCGGCTGCTCGAGTTGATCGTCGGGGTCCTGCCCGAGCATCCCGCGTACTTCCCTCCGGATGCGACGAGCGACCAGCCGGAGACCTTCTGGACGGCGGAAGTCATTCGCGAGAAGATCTTTCATTTGACACACGAGGAGGTGCCCTATGCTGCGGCGGTGCGGGTGCGGGAACTCCTCGAGCGCCAGCGACCCGAGTGTCTCTACATCCGGGCGACGATCTTCGTCGAGCAGGAGTCGCAGAAGGGGATCCTCATCGGTAAGGGCGGGACGATGCTCAAGCGGATCGGCACGGCAGCCCGCCGTGACCTCGAGGCGTTCTTCGGGATCAAGGTGTTTCTCGCGCTGACGGTGGACGTGCGCCGCGGCTGGCGTCGCGACGACAAGGCGCTGCGTGAGTTCGGCTTTCGGCTGACGTCCTGATGGGGCTCGGGAGATCCGCGGCGGTCGTGATCGGCTCGTTCCCGCTCGGCGAGAGCGACCGGGTCGTCACGTTCTACTCGCGGGAGTTCGGCAAGCTCCGCGGCGTGGCCCGGGCCTCACGGCGGATCCGCTCGCGCTTCGCGGGCGCCCTCGAGCTCTTCACGCTCGGCGAGCTGGTCTTCTTCGATGGCGGCCGGAGTGAGCTGGTGCAGGTCGACCACTTCGACATCGTGCGGCCCTTTGTCCGCCTGCGCGAGAACCTCGAGCGGCTCGGCCACGCCTCGTGGGTCGTCGAATGCGTGGCCCGGCTCACGGCCGATCACGACCGTCACGCCGCGCTCTACGGGCTGCTGGTGCGGAGTCTGAAAGCACTCGAGGGCCCCGCGCCGCCGGCGCGCGTGGCGGTCTGCTTCGGCGTGCGGGGCCTCGACGCGCTCGGCCACCGCCCGCGTCTCGACGCGTGCACCGTTTGCGCGCGCGCGTACCCGTTCCGGCACGCGGCGTTCGGCGCCGAGGGTGTCGTCTGCGAGGCGTGCGCGCGGGGGGAGGCGGGCGTCGTGGCCGTGTCCGCCGCGTCGCTCGCGGCGATCGAGCGGCTCCGGTCGGCCCGCTGGGAGGACGCGCTCGAGGCGCCGCTCGGCCGGAGCGAGGCGGAGCTCGGCGCCCTGCTCGACGTCCAGATGTCGCGGCTCATCGGCCAGCCGACGCGCACGGCCAAGTTCCTGCGCGAACTGCGACGGCTCGAGCCGCCGTTCGAGGTGAGTCGATGAACATGGACCTCATCGTCTCGCTGTGCAAGCGGCGAGGTTTCATCTTCCAGTCGAGCGAGATCTATGGAGGCATCGCGTCGTGCTGGGACTACGGCCCGCTCGGCGTCGAGCTGAAGAACAACGTGAAGCGAGCCTGGTGGCGGGACAACGTGCGTCTCCGGCCGGACATGGTCGGGCTCGACGCCGCGATCCTCATGCACCCTGCGGTCTGGAAGGCGAGCGGGCATCTCGACCACTTCACCGACCCGATGGTCGACTGCCGGGAGTGCCGCCACCGGTTCCGCGCCGACAAGCTCGACGAGCAGCCGTGGACCCACTTCTGTCCGGCGACGAAGGGCAACAAGTTCGCGATCCTGGCCGGCACGCCGTGCAAGCACTGCGGCGCCCGGCGCACCCTCTGTCCGGAGTGCGGCAAGGGCGAGCTCACCGCGCCGCGACAGTTCAACCTGATGTTCAAGACGTTCATGGGACCGGTCGAGGAGGGCGCCGCGGTGACCTACCTGCGGCCCGAGACGGCGCAGGGGATCTTCGTGAACTTCGACAACGTGCTCCAGTCGATGCGGCCGAAGCTCCCGTTCGGCGTCGGCCAGATCGGCAAGTCCTTCCGGAACGAGATCACGCCGGGAAACTTCATCTTCCGGACGCACGAGTTCGAACAGATGGAGATCGAGTTCTTCGTCAATCCGAATGAGACGATCGACGGCCGTCCGGCCGACGAGGTCTGGCACGAGCGCTGGATCGAGGAGCGTTTCGCCTGGTACCAGCGCTACGGCATCCGGCGGGAGAACCTCCGGCTGCGGGAGCACGAGAAGGACGAGCTAGCCCACTACGCCAAGCGGACCGCCGACATCGAATACCAGTTCCCGATCGGCTGGAGCGAGCTCGAGGGCATCGCCAACCGTACGGACTTCGACCTGAAGCAGCACAGCCGGGCCAGCGGCAAATCGCTCACGTACTTCGACGAGGAGCGAAAGACGCACGTCGTCCCCTACGTCATCGAACCCGCCGCCGGCGCCGACCGGGCGGTGCTCGCGTTCCTCGTGGACGCCTACCGCGAAGAGGAGGTGCGCGGCGAGAAGCGCGTGGTGCTGCGCTTCCATCCGGATCTCGCCCCGATCAAGATCGCCGTGCTCCCGCTCCTCAAGAAGCGCGCCGAGATCGTCGCGACCGCCCAGGAGATTCGCGCGGGGCTCGCCCGTCAGTGGACGGTCGTCTACGACGACACCGCGGCGATCGGCCGGCTCTACCGGCGCCAGGACGAGGTGGGCACTCCGTATTGCGTGACCGTGGACGTCCAGACCGTGGGAGACGCCGAGAAGGGCGAGGCCGGCGACCGCAAGGTGACGATCCGCGAGCGGGATTCCATGGAGCAGATCCGCGTTCCGATGGAGGACCTCGGGACCGTGTTCGGAACGCTCCTCGACGGCGCCGCCTGGCCCTCGGTGGCGGCGCGCTACCCCGCCGTGACGAAAGGCTAGGGAGTCGCGGCGACGGGGGGCGGCGCAGGGGCCCGGCGCTGGCCGATGCCGGCGCACGACACGGAGGGCTCGGTGCCTTTGATGAAGGCCATCGGCACCGGCCGCACGCACTCACCCGACGAGTCTTCGTCGACGAGGAGCGAGACGATACGCTCGGGGACCGGGAAGTCCTCCTTCGGACTGTCCCCCAGGACCTTGCCCATGTACGCGACCCAGATCGGGACCGCGACGCGTGAGCCCGTCTCGTCGCGCCCGAGGCTACGCGGACGGTCGTAACCGACCCAGACCCCGGTGGCCACGCGCGGCGTGAACCCGATGAACCAGGCGTTCGAGTAGTCGTTGGTGGTTCCCGTCTTCGCCGCGATGGGGCGTCCGAGCAGCTTGGCGCCCTGTCCGGTCCCGCGCTCGACGACGCCGCGTAGCATGTGGGTGATCACGTACGCGGTCTCGGGGGACAGCGCCTCGCGCCCTTCGGGCACGTGCTCCTCGAGGAGCTTGCCCTGGGCATCCGTCACGTAACGGATCGTCACCGGCGGCATCCACACGCCCTGGTTCGCGATCGCGCCGTAGGCGGACGTCACCTCCATCAGCGAGAGGTCGGAGGTGCCGAGCGCCAGGCTCAGGTTGATGTCGAGGGGACTCGTGACGCCGAGCCGACGCGCGACCTGGATGGTCTTGTTGATCCCGACCCGCTCCTGGAGTTTCACGGTCACGACGTTCACGGACTCCTCGATCGCCTGCTGGAGCGTCGTGGATCCGCGGAACTTGCGATCGTAGTTTTCGGGCTTCCAGGCCTGGCCGTTCGCCCCCACCGCATAGGAGACGGGCGAGTCCTCGATGCGGGTCGCCGGGGTGAAGCCCGCCTCGAGCGCCGCGATGTAGATGAAGGGCTTGAAGGCGGAGCCGGGCTGGCGCTTGGCCTGGACGGCGCGATTGAACTCGCTGCGGGAGAAATCGTACCCGCCGACCATGGCCTTCACGTACCCGGTCTGCGGCTCGACGGTGACGACGGCGCCCTCCGGGTGCTCACCCGGCCGCGCCTTGGTCGAGCGTCCCTCGAGCGCCTTGAGGCCCTCGCGGAGCGCCTGCTCGGCCGCGAGTTGCATCGAGGGGTTGAGCGTGGTGTAGACGTTGAGCCCGCCCTTGAACACGAGGTCGGCGCCATACTTGGCCTCGAGGGTCTGCTGGACGTAGTCGAGGAAGTACTGGCCCGTCGTCCGGCGCCGCTCGGGCGGGATCAGGCCGAGGTCGGTCCTCGCGAGCCTCTTGGCCTCGTCGTCCTTGACGACGCCGTATTCGGTCATACGGCGCAGGACGACCTCACGGCGACGCCGGGCCGCGTCGGCGTGATCGAACGGCGAATAGCTCGAGGGCGCGCGCGGCAACCCCGCGAGGAGCGCCGACTCGCGCACGTTGAGCTCGGAGACCGACTTGCCGAAGTAGGTCCGCGCTGCGGCCTCGACGCCGTACGCGCCGTGGCCGAAATAGACCTGGTTCAGGTACATCTCCAGGATCCGGTCCTTGGAGTACCGGCGCTCGAGCTCGAGCGCCAGCACCGCCTCCTTCAGCTTCCGCTCGAGGCTCTTGTCGGGTGTGAGGAAGAGGACCTTGGCGAGTTGCTGCGTGATCGTGCTGCCGCCCTCGACGATGCGCCCGCGCCGGTAGTTCTGCACGACCGCGCGCGCGATGCCGATGGGGTCCACGCCCCAGTGCGCATAGAACCGGCGGTCCTCTGTCGCAATCACCGCGTCGCGGAGCGGCTGCGGGATCTGGGCGAGCGGCACGAAGATTCGGCGCTCGACGTGCAGCTCGGTGAGGACCTCGTCGTTGTCGTCGTAGACCTTCGTGCCCTGGATCGGCTGGAGCGTCTCGAGCGCCGTGACCGACGGAAGCGAGCGGGGCAGGATCGTGAAGGCCCAGAGCGCCGCGACGCCCGCGCCCGATCCAGCCAAGAGCGCCAGCACTCCGATCAGGATGAGAACCCGCCGGAGCCAGCGACGCGCGAAGGAGCGGCGTGGAGCGGGGCGGGCGTCGACCGGATTCTTCTTCGGGGCCATCGGGCCCATTATACCGACCTCCCCGCTGCGCGGGCGCTGCCTTGCGTCGTCCGCGCCGGCTGTGATACAACGCCGATGCTTTGAGCGGCTCCGAATTCCCTCTCGCCGACGAGCAGCTGCGCGCGATTCGCCGCGGTGCCGCAGACATCATCGTCGAGGCGGAGCTCCGCGAGAAGCTGGAACGCTCTCGACGCTCGGGTACGCCGATGAAGATCAAACTCGGGCTCGATCCGACGGCGCCCGATCTTCATCTCGGTCACACCGTCGTCCTGAGGAAGCTTCGGGACTTTCAGGATCTCGGCCACCAGATCATCGTGATCATCGGCGACTTCACGGGCATGATCGGGGACCCCACCGGCCGCTCGGAGACACGGAAGCCGCTAACCTGGGACGAGATCCGGGCGAACGCGGAAACGTACCGGACGCAGCTCGGCAAGGTCATCGACATGTCCAAGACGCGAGTGGAGTTCAACTCGACGTGGCTCGGCAAGCTCAGCTTCGAGAACGTCATTCGCGAGACCGCGCACCTGACGGTGGCCCGGATGCTCCAACGGGAGGACTTCGCCCAACGCTACGCCGCCGAGCGGCCCATCAGCCTCCACGAGTTCCTGTACCCGATCGCCCAGGCCTACGATTCGGTGGCGCTCGGTGCCGACGTCGAGCTCGGCGGCACCGACCAGACGTTCAACCTGCTCGTGGGCCGCGACCTCCAGCGTGCCCACGGCCAGGAGGCGCAGATCGCGCTCACGGTTCCAATCCTCGAAGGGCTGGACGGAACCCAAAAAATGTCCAAGAGCCTTGGAAACTACGTGGGCATCAGCGAGAAGCCCGCGGATATCTTCGGCAAGCTGATGTCCGTTTCGGACGACCTGATGTGGCGCTACTACGAACTTCTCACGCGGATCCCCGCGGCGGAGATCACGGCGTTGCGCGCCGG
The DNA here is from genome assembly GCA_041496385.1 of Methylomirabilia bacterium. GTDB lineage: Bacteria > Methylomirabilota > Methylomirabilia > Rokubacteriales > CSP1-6 > AR19. Next base: position 8,267 of record JBGQEL010000148.1, read on the forward strand.
GCACCCGATGGACGCCAAGAAACGCCTGGCGCGAATCATCACGGCCCAGTATCACGACGAGACCGCGGCGGCCGAGGCCGAGGCGAGCTTCGCGCGCGTTTTCCAGCGCCGGCAGGAACCCGAGAAGCTCGAGGAAGTTCGCGTCGACGCGGGCGCGCTCGGCGGGACCGGCGGCGAGGTCCAACTCGTGAAGCTGCTCGTCACCACGGGATACGTAGCGTCGAACTCGGAGGGCCGACGGATGATCCAGCAGGGAGCCGTCGAGGTCGACGGGCAGCGTGTTGTGGACGTGAACCACACCCTCGGCCCGAGGGCGCTCCCGTATCTCATTCGGGTCGGGAAGCGGCTGTTCAAGCGGGTGGTCCTTGAGGGAGGGGCCGGACAGGAGCGCTGAGGACCGTGCTACCCCACCCGTGGTGACTAAGGACTTGACACGGCCTATTGCTGTCCGTATAGTCAGTCTTTGCCCAGAGCAAGGGCAAAGGTTTAGCGGTAGTCCGGTCACCTTCCACGCTGACCGCAGTGCTCTTTGAAAGCCGGATATGCTACTGGCTCACCGAAAAGGTGTGAGCACCCATCCGTTCTATCGAGCCTTGCGCTCGGCCGAGTAACTGCAGAGCAGCAATCGCAGTGAAACGTTCGAGCTTGAGGACCAGGTTCATCGCTTTTTTTGGCGAGTTTGATCCTGGCTCAGAGCGAACGCTGGCGGCGTACTTAACACATGCAAGTCGAACGGGGATCGTCGGGTTAGCAATAATTCGGCGGTTCTAGTGGCGCACGGGTGAGTAACACGTGGGTAACCTGCCCTAGAGTCCGGGATACCCTCTCGAAAGGGAGGCTAATACTGGATACGTTCCTCGGGTCGCGAGACTCGGGGAGGAAAGGTAGCGAAAGCTGCCGCTCTTGGAGGGGCTCGCGGCCTATCAGCTAGTTGGTGAGGTAACGGCTCACCAAGGCTATGACGGGTAGCTGGTCTGAGAGGACGACCAG
>JBGQEL010000149.1:0-9054 GCA_041496385.1 Methylomirabilia bacterium
ATCCAGCAGCTCCTGACGCTCCGCGACTGGCAGACGGAGGCCGAGGTCTACGCCCACGCGCTGGAGGAGGCCCGCCTCGCCGAGGAGCTGGGTTTCCACGCTGTCTGGCTCGCCGAGCATCACTTCTCGGTCTATGGCGTCTGCCCGTCGCTGGCCGTCCTGGCGGCGGCGATCGCGCGCGAGACCCGGCGGGTGCGGATCGGGACCTCGGTGGTCGTGGCGCCCTTCGCGCACCCGCTGCGGATCGCCGAGGAGTTCGCCATGGTCGACATTCTCTCCGGCGGTCGGCTCGATTTCGGGATCGGGCGCGGCTACCAGCCGAAGGAGTTCCGCGGCCTCGGCGTCTCCATGGACAGGACGCGCGAGCGCTTCGACGAGGCGGTCGAGGTCATCCGCCGGGCCTGGACGCAGGATCCGGCAACGTTCGAGGGCGAGTTCTACCGGCTGCGGGACCTCCGCGTCCTGCCGCGGCCCCTCCAGAAGCCGCACCCGCCCTTCTGGACGGCGGCGGTCTCGCCCGACACCTACACGCTGGCCGCGCGCAAGGGATTCAAGATCCTCACCGCGCCCTCCTTCACGCCCTGGGACCTTCTGCGGAAGAACTTCGACGCCTACCACGCGGCCTGGCGCGAGACCCACGGCACCGACGCGGGCGCCGAGATCACCATGAACAAGATCGTCCACGTCGCCGACTCGTCGAAGCAGGCGCGGGAGGATCTCCGGGAGCCGACGCGCTGGTTCTTCCAGACCCAGGCCGGCCTGATCGCCGACGCCGAGGGCGTGCCGCCCGAGCAGTACAAGTTCTACAAGCGGGTGCGCGAGAATCTGCTGGCGCTCAGCGACGACAAGGCGCTCGGCGAGGCGACGATCCACGGCGACCCGGAGGAGGTCGCCGACAAGATCCGCCAGCACCAGGAAGCGCTCGGCATCTCGTACTTCATGTGCTCGTTCAACCGCGGAGGCGTCCCGCACGAGCGCATCGTCAAGTCCATGCGCCTCTTCGGCGAGAAAGTGATGACACGACTGGCATGAGCCGGCTCCAGCTCGGCGACGTCAGCGTGACCCGCGTGATCGAGATCGACCGGTCCTCGTTCCCGACGACCTCCATGCTGCCGGAGTCCACGGCGTCCGACGTCGCCCGCCACCGCGACTGGCTCGCGCCCTTCTGGGACGATCGGACCGGCGACCTCGGCTCCCGGATCGGCAGCTATCTGGTCCGCACGCCGCGCACGACGGTGCTCATCGACACGGGCGTCGGCAACGACAAGCCCCGCGGAGACGCCGCCCTCTGGCACATGCGCCGGGGCTCCTACCTGGGCGACCTCGCGGCGGCGGGCGTCACGCCCGAGCAGGTGGACGTGGTCGTCTGCACCCACCTGCACGTGGACCACGTGGGGTGGAACACGCGCCTCGTGGACGGCCGCTGGGCGCCGACGTTCCCGCGCGCGAAATACGTCATCCCGGGCGAGGAGTGGGAGTTCTGGCGCCACGAGAAGGACGAGTGCATCGCCGACAGCGTCGTGCCCGTGGTCGAGGCCGGCCAGGTGCTCCTCGTGAACGGGGACTACGCCGTGGACCCCTGGCTCACGTTCGAGCCGTCCCCGGGCCACACGCCCGGCCACGTCTCCGTGCGGCTCAAGACGAGCGCCGGCGAGGCCGTCTTCTCGGGGGATCTCATGCACCGCGTCGTGCAGGTCGCCGAGCCGCAGTGGTCGAGCCGCTTCTGCCACGAGCCGGCGCGCGCGGCCGAGACGCGGCACGCGTTCGTCGAGCGCCACGCGGACTCCGGCGTCCTCGTCCTCGCCGCGCACTTCCCGCGTCCCGGCCACATTGTCCGCGCGAACGGCGGCCACCGCTTCGTGCCGGCCGCCGGCTCGTGAACCCGAAGGAGGATCCGATGCGCCGTCTGCTGGTTTTCGTCGTCGCCGTCTCGGTCCTGCTCGCCCTCCCCGCGGCGCAGGCGTCCCACCTCAAGACGCAGCCCAGGAAGCACAAGGTCGTATACCACCTCGACGAGGCCGCGATCGACAGGACGCGGTTCGTCCTCGGCAACATCGAGAACCACCTCCAGGGCGTCGGCGGCTTCGATCGCATGGAGGCGCTCGAGCTCGTCGTCCACGGTCCCGCGCTCCAGCATTTCGTGGTGGCCGGCATGGATCCGGGCGTGAAGGCGTCGCTCGAGCGGCTCCAGGCGCAGGGGCTCGTCTTCGGCGCCTGCGGCAACACCATGCGCGGGCTCAACCTCACGCTCGAGCAGCTCGCCCGCGGCGCGCGCCCGCTGCTGCAGGGGGGCGTGGTCCGCATCATGGAGCTCGTCGAGGAGGGGTACGTCTACCTCCGGCCCTAGCGGCGATTCACCCCACGCGCGTAGACCCTGAGGCTCGGGTACTCGAAGTCGTAGGGCGCGCGCGTGAGCGTCTCCTCCACGAGGAGGCCGGCCGCCTCCAGGGCGCGCACCATCTCGTCCGGCTGGAAGAGCGTCGCGTCCACCGAGACGCCCTGACCGAGCCAGTCGTCGGCGTGCACCTCGCCCTCTCCGCCGTGGAACGCGAGCACGAGCGTCCCACCGGGCACCAGCACGCGGGCCATCTCGCCGAGCGCCTGCGGCAGGGCGGCGCGCTCGAGGTGGATCACGGAGTAGAAGGCCACGATCCCGGCGAGCGAGGCGTCGGGCAGCGAGAGCGCCCGCATGTCGCCGCACTCGAAGCGCAGCGCGGGATTCAACTCGCGCGCGAGCGCCACCGTCCCCGGCGAGAGATCGATGCCGAAGACCTCCACGCCGCGCTCGGCCAGATAGCGCCCGACGTGGCCCGGACCGCAGCCGAGGTCGCAGACGCGTCCCCGGCCGCGCAGGTCGTCGGCCAGACGATCGAGCAACGCGCGGTCGAAGGGCTTGCGCTCGAGCTCGGTGAAGAACTGCGCCGCGTAGGCCTGCGCGACCCGGTCGTAGGTGCCCGCGAGGTCGGGATTCCAGCGCCGCTCGGGCATCGCTCTCGCGTGTCCTCCCGCGCTGATTGTGCCATCAGCGCCGGCCTGCGCGCCGTATCGAAACGGGCGCGTGGACGAATCGGCATATTGACGTCCGGCCGCCGCCGGCGTACCCAGACTCATGGCGATCGAGGACTGGCCCGAGGCCGACCGCCCGCGCGAGCGGCTCTGCTGGAGCGGTCCCGAGGCGCTCGCGGATGCCGAGCTCCTCGCCCTGCAGCTCGGCTCGGGCACGCGAGGCAAGAGCGCCGTGGACGTCGCGCGCGAGATGCTCGCCGCCTACGGCTCGCTGGCGGGCCTCGCCGGGCGCGACGTCGTCGAGCTCGCGAAGGTGAACGGCGTGGGACCCGTCAAGGCCGCGCGGCTCGCCTCGGCCTTCGAGCTGACGCGCCGCCTCCGCGCGCGCACGCCGGGGCGGCGCGTGGTCTTGTCGAGCCCCGCCGAGGTCTACGCGGCGTTCGGCCCGCTCATGGAAGATCTGCCGCGCGAGGTCTTCCGCGTGGCGCTCCTCGACGCGCAGAACGGGCTGCTGCGCGACCGCGTGATCTCCGAGGGCACGCTCTCGGCGAGCCTCGTCCACCCGCGCGAGGTCTTCAAGCCCGCTATCCTCGAATCGGCGGCGTCCGTCATCCTCCTGCACAACCACCCGAGCGGCGATCCGACGCCGAGCCGCGAGGACGTCCGGCTGACGCGCCAGCTCGTGGAGTGCGCGCGCCTCCTCGAGCTCCGCATCCACGACCACCTGGTGATCGGGCGCGGCCGCTTCGTGAGTCTGGCCGAACGCGGTATCATCTAGACGCCATGGGGATCAACGTCAGGGGCGTCGGGCACGTGGTTCTGAAGGTACGCGACCGTGAGCGCGCGGCCCGGTTCTACCGGGAGGTCATCGGGCTCAAGGAAGTGGCCCGGCTCGGCGACCGGATGGTCTTCTTCTCGGCGACCGGCGAGAACCATCACGACCTCGCGGTCCTGGAGGTCGGAGCCGACGCGGCGCCTTCGGCACCGGACGGCGTGGGCCTCTACCACGTGGCCCTCAAGATCGGCGACAGCCTCGACGACCTCAGGCGCGCCAAGGCCCACCTCGAGGCCCACGGGGTGACCCGGCTACGCGTCTCGAACCACCGCGTGAGCCAGTCGATCTACCTGAACGATCCGGACGGCAACGGCCTCGAGCTCTTCGTCGACGCCGACCCCGCGATCTGGCGGGACAACCCCACCTCGGTCGCTCACGTCGAGCCGCTCGAGCTCTAGCCTGCGCGCCTCCTAGGGCGTCCGCGGGGCCTTGGGTGCCGTGGCCGAGAGCAGGCCCGCGATCAGCCGCGGGAAGCCGTCCAGGTCGATCGGTTTCGGGATGTACGCGATACAGCCGGCATTGATGAGGTCCTTCGCGGCGACGCCGGCGCTGCCCGTGAGCGCGACGACGGGGATCTTCCTGGTGGCGGCATCCTGGCGGAGCAGGGCGACAGCCTCGGGGCCGAGCAGCTTCGGCATGTTGAAGTCCATCAGGATCAGGTGTGGGCGGGCGCCGCGCGCGACCTCGACACCCTCGTCGCCTGAGGCCGCCTCGAGGACGTCATACCCTTGAAGTTGCAGGAGCTCGACCACGGTCTCGCGGACGTCCGCGTCGTCGTCCACCACCAGGATGCGGAGCTTCTCGGGCGGCACGCCGACCGTCACCCCTTCGCGAGCTTCTCGATCTCCTTCTTCGGGAGGGCCTGCAGGCGCGAGAGGAGCGTCTTCACCCTCCGCTCGCTGGAGTGGTCGGCGAGGATCAGCTTCTTCGACCGCGTGCCGTTCACGATGTAGGCCACCCAGTCGTCGAGGTTCGGCGTGCCACGCCAGGCCACGGTGACGCCCGAGAGACGCATGCGTCGACGACCTTCCACCTTCGCGAGCGGCTTGCGGTTACCGTCCATTGGGTTCTCTACCTCGTTACACGGCGCCGGTCGGGAGGGACCGAAAGTGCGGTTCTCTGAAGATCGAGGAACATTGCCCGCCCAACTTACGAGCGTGGCGATTGGAGTGTCAAGGTCTCGTTTCTCCGCTAAACATGCGAGCGCGACGCGCCCGCAGGGCACGCGGGCCGCGTGTTATCCGGAAATTTTCGCCTGCCCGCTCTCCGTGGATGGACTGAGCGTCACATTTGGACAGGCTCCGCTGGAGACCGCGCCAGACCGTGCGATTTTGGCGTCTGTGGATAGCTGTGGACATGTGGATAAGCTGTGAGCAGTTTTTCGGGCTCCGCCGTCTCACGCGCGTGCGGAGAGGAGCCGCTCGAGGATCTGGCGCGCGAGCAGGGGCCCGCGCGTGATGAATCCGGTGAAATATGAGACCGCGCTGGCGCCCTCGGCGAGGAGCGCGAGCGCTTTCTCGGGTGAATCCACGCCGCCCGTCGCGATGATCTCGAGCGCGGCGCCGAAGCGCGCCCGCGTGCGGCGAAGATTCGCGAGCGTGGCGGTGAAGATCTCGGGCCCCGAGAGCCCGCCGGACTTCTGCGACAGCCGCGGCTCCTCCACGCGGCGCGTGTTGCCGTAGTTGACGATGCCGATCCCGGCCTCGAGCGCCGCCGGGATGATCTGCGCCTCGTTCGCGTCGGCGAAATCGGGCGAGAGCTTGACGATGAGCGGCTTCGTCGTGGCCGCGCGCACGGCGCGGAGCAGCGCGGTGAGCTCGGCCGGGCGGCGGCTCCAGTCGTAGACCAGGGCCGTGTTGGGCGAGGAGATGTTGAACTCGACGAGATCGCCCAGCGGCCCGAGCGCGGCGACGAGCGCGACGCAGTCCTCGACGGACTCGCCCGCCACGCTCACGATGAGCGGCACGCGATGCGGGAGCCGCGCGCTCGAGGCGCGGAACGCCTCGAGCCCCGGATTCTGAAAGCCGTTGCAGTTGACGAGCCCGGCGCCGGCGGCCGTGCGGACGCGGACGAGGTTCGGCTGCGGGTGGCCCGGACGCGGTCCCCGGGTGATCGACTTCGCGGTGACGGCCCCGAAGCCGAGGCCCATCGCGCGGCGAAGGATCCTCGGATCGTAGTACATCGCCGCGAGGATGAGCGGATTCGGGAGCCGCACGCCGCCGAGCGTCACCGCCAGGCGTGGGTCGTCGAGGCGGAAGAGGCCGAGCCGATCGAAGGGGAGGAGCCTGAGCGCCGTCTGGCCGAGCGCGATCGCCGCGGGCTCGGGGAGGCGGCAGAGGACGCCATCGTAGAAGACTCGGTAGAGGGCCGCGAGGGCTCGCGTCATGCGGGAACCGCCCGAGAATAGCACACGGTTCTTGACGATGGCGACGGTGCCATCTAGGCTAAGACGTTGAGCAACATCGTGAGCGTGCAGGTTTCTCTCCTCGTCGGCATCGCCCTCCTGACCGGCGCGTGCGCCGTGGGCCCCCTCAGAGCGTCGCCGCTGGACGGCGCCACGGGGGCCGACGCGGTGACGCCCGCGTTCGCGTTCACCGAAGACACCTTCGCTTTCGCGAACCTCATCCGGTCGCGGAACCCGGAGGCGGAAGATCTGTACGCCAACTATTGCTTCGTGCTCGCGCGGGCGCTGCGCCAGTTCAGCCAGTTCGCGCGCTTCGATCTCGGGCTGCCGAGGATCGACCGCGAGGGCTACGCGGAACTCGTGCGGCGCGTCGCGGCACAGCCGCCGTGGCAGACGCCGAGCCCGCCCGCGGAGCGCGTCGTGATCCCGGGCTACGCGAATCTGCGCGAGTTCTCGCGCGCCGAGGAACCGGCCGTCAAGGAGGGGCTCGGGCCGCGGTTCTGGACGCTGATGCACTGGACCAACTGGCGCGTGGCGTTCGTGGTGACGCGCGCCCACCAGGAGAACGTGGCGCGCGAGATCGTCGAGGAGCTGCGCGCGGGCCGGCTGGTCCAGCTCCTCGTCACGAACTGGCCGAAGCCCGAGCTGAACCACACGGTGGTCGCCTTCGCGGCGCACGACACCGGCGAGGCGATCGAGTTCCGCGTCTGGGATCCCAACGACCCCGACGCGCCCGGCGTCCTCTCGTGGCGGTACCGGGCGCGCGACTTCTGGGCGACGCAGCTCTACGACACCGAGCCCGGCGGCATCCGGGTCTTCCGCATGTACTATTCGCGGCTGCTCTGATGGCGCGGCTTCCCGTGGCCGGGCCCGGAGCACGGCCGCTGCCGGAGACGAGCCCGCGCTGGTACGCCCATGGCTGGAACCGCGCCGCGGTCTACCGCGGTGGCGCGCGCGTGCTCGACGCGCTGCCGCGGCGCGCTCGGCTCGGCCTGGCGGCCGCCATCGCCTCGGTGGCGCCGTTCCCGGCGGAGCGGGCGGCGGCGCGGGCGAACCTCGCGCGCGTGGCCCCGGCGCTCCATCCCGCCGCGCGCGAGGCGCTCGCGCGCCGGCTCTTCCGGTGCTTCGCGATGTGCTTCGCCGATCTCATCAGCGCGAATCGCGCCCCGGCCGAGGCCGAGGGGCTGCTCGGCGCGGTGGAGGGGCAGGCGCACCTCGAGGCGGCGTTCGCCGAGGGGCGCGGCCTCATCCTGCTCACCGCGCACCTCGGGAACTGGGAGCTCGCCGGCCGGCTACTCGCGCGCCGCTTCGGCCGGCCGATCCACGTGCTCGTCGCCGCGGAGTCCGACCCCGGCGTGGGGGAGTTCCTCCGCGGCACCGGCCCGCTCAGGTTCGTGACGCGCGAAAATCCTACAGTCGCCGTCACGCTCCTCGCCGCCCTCCGGCGGAACGAGGTGGTCGCGATGCAGGGCGATCGCGCGCTCGGCACGCGCGGCGATCTGGCCGTGCCCTTCTTCGGCGCCCCGGCGGCGTTTCCGCTGGGCCCGTTCCTGCTGGCGCGCGCGGCGGGGGCGCCGCTCGTCCCGGCGTTCTGCGTGCTGCGCGACGACCGGCGCTACGCCGTCGCGCTCGACGCGCCGATCCGCGTGGCGCCCGAGGGCGAGGCCGCGGCCCTCGCGGCGTGGGTTCGCGTGCTGGAAGCGCGGGTGCGCCGTCACCCCGAGCAATGGTTCAACTTCTTCGATCCCTGGAGTCCGCCACCTGCGCGCTGAGCCTGTCGTCATCCTGGCCGCGGGAGCCGTCACGCCGATCGGGAGCGACCTCGACGCCTTCTGGTCGGGGCTCGTGACGGGCGCCGACGGCATCACGCGCATCGAGCGATTCCCCGTGGACGACCTGCGCGTGGGCAAGGGCGGCGAGATCAAGAAGCTCCGCGCCACGCACGGCACCGCGCCGAGCTGTCGCGCCTCGCAGCTCCTCTTCGCCGCGGCCGACGATCTCCTGGCGCGCGCGCCGCTCGACGCGGCCGCCGAGCGGACCGCCGTCGTGGTGGGCACGGCGCTCGGCGGTGTCGAAGAGCTCGAGCGGGCGCTCGGGCCCGGCGGCACGCTCCGGCACGCCGCGGGCGCGCTCTACGACGCGCCGGCCCACGCGCTGGCCCGCCGGCTGGGCGCGCGCGGCCCCGTGCTCACCGTCTCCACGGCGTGCGCCTCGGGGGCGACCGCGCTGGGCCTCGCCGCCGACCTGCTGCGCGCGGGCGAGGCCGATCGCGTCGTCGCCGGCGGCGTCGACATCCTCTGCCGCTTCGTGATGCGCGGTTTCGACGCGCTCCGCTCGCTCACGCGCGAGCGGATCCGGCCGTTCGACCGGCGGCGGAGCGGGCTGTTGCTCGGCGAAGGGGCGGCGCTCGTGCTGCTGGCGCGCGAGGGCGCGGCCGCGGGCGCGCGGCTCGGACGGCTCCTCGGCCATGCGAGCGCGAGCGACGGCTCGCACCTGACCGCGCCCGCGCCCGACGGTCGCGGGCTCGAGTTCGCGGTCCGCGCGGCGCTGGCCGAGGCGGGGGTCGGGCCGGCGGACGTGGATTTCGTGAGCGCGCACGGCACCGGGACGCCGCTCAACGATCGGGTCGAGGCGCAGGTGCTGCGGCGTGTCTTCGGCGCCCGCGCCGCGGCGATCCCGATGAACTCGATCAAGGGCGGACTGGGTCACACGATGGGCGCGGCGGCGACGCTCGAGGCGATCATGTGCCTGCTCGCCTCGCGCGAGGGCGTCGTGCCGCCCACGCTCGGCCTCGAGACGCGCGATCCCG
>JBGQEL010000150.1:0-8988 GCA_041496385.1 Methylomirabilia bacterium
ATCGACTTCAGCTCGCGCCCGCGCATGAGGAACCCGGCGTGCGCGCACGACGCCTTCATGTCCGGGAGCTTCGTCACGATGCTGATCATCTTGCCGAGGCGCTCGGCGACGTCGGCGCTCGCCGCCTCCTTCATGATCAGCACGTTCCCCCATGGATCGGCGATCGCACCCGGCGTGAACGGGATCCCCGCGAGCGCGGCCGTGGTCTGCGACAGCTCGGGGATCGCGCGCCCCGCGCAGTCGCCGTCGATCAGATCGACGCCGAGACGGTGGGCAGCGTCGATCGGGTTCGCAGTGTTCCCCGCCCCCAGCTCGAACGGCACGATCGCCGCGATCGTCCGGCCCGTGTAGGCAGCCAGCTCCTCCACGGCGCGCACCATCGGCCGGGGCACAACCCAATCCAGCGGGTAGCCGAGCGCCGTGCGCTCCGCCACCGTGAGCGGCGTGGTGGGGGCGATCGACCCCATCCCGAACACCGAGCAAACCCACGCGTCGTCGTCCACCGACAGAGCCGAGCGCCAGCCGAGCGTCCGTCCGCCCTCGACGTGGGGCAGGAGCAGCTCGAGCCCGACGTCCGGGCGCCCGCCGCCGCCGGTGCCGAGCAGCGTGAGACCGCGGATCAGGTCGTGAACGTCCTCGCGGGTCTCGAGCTCTCCCATGGCGTTCGTCTCCTCGCGGTGCGCTAGACGAGGTGGCAGGCGACCAGGTGCCGGGGCGCCACCTCGCGCAGGGCCACCGGCTCAGCGCACACGGGCTGCGCCAGCGGGCACCGGGCGCGCAGGCGGCAGCCGGTCGGGATGTCGATCGGGCTCGGCACCTCGCCGGCGAGGACGAGGCGCTCGCGCCGCGCGTCCGGATCCGGGACCGGGATCGCGGACAGCAGGGCGCGCGTGTACGGGTGGAGCGGCCGCGCGAACAGCTCGCGCGTCGGGGCCTGCTCGACGATGGTCCCGAGGTACATCACCGCCACGCGCCGGGACAGGTACTTCACCGTGGCGAGGTCGTGCGAGATGAGCAGGTACGTCATGCCCAGCTTCTGGCGCAGCTCGGCGAGCAGCATGATGATCCGTGCGCGCAGCGACACGTCGAGCGCCGAGGTCGGCTCGTCGAGCACGACGAAGCGGGGCTCGGTCGCGATGGCGCGCGCGATGTTGACCCGCTGCCGCTGCCCGCCCGACAGCTCGTGCGGGTAGCGGTCGAGCAGCTCGGCCCCGAGCCCCACCTGCCCGAGCACCTCCTGCGCCCGCTCCCGCCGCGCGGCGCGGCCGAGGGTGGTGTGCAGGCGCAGCGGGTCCTCGACCGTGCGCCGCACCGTGAAGCGCGGGTTCAGCGACGCCGTCGGGTCCTGGAAGACCATCTGGATGTCGCGCCGGCGGCGGCGCAGCGCCTCTTCGCCGAGCGCGGTCAGCTCCACGCCGTCGAAGCGGACGTGCCCGGCCGTCGGCTCGATCAGGCGCAGGAGGCACCGCGCGACGGTGGACTTGCCGCAGCCCGATTCGCCCACGAGCCCGAGCGTCTCGCCGGCATCGATCGCGAGCGAGACGGAGTCGACGGCGCACACCGCCGGCGGGACGCGGCCGCGCAGGGTGTCGAGCCACACCCCGAGCCCCCGGAGGGGGAAGTGCTTGACGAGGCCGTCAACCGCGAGGAGCGGCGACACGCGCGGCCTCGGTGGCATAACAGGCGACCTCGTGGCCCGGGGCCATTGCCGACAGCGCGGGCCGGACGGTCCGGCAGACGTCGAGCACGTCGGGGCAGCGATCGGCGTAACGGCAGCCCGGCGGCGCCTCGAGCAGCGAGGGGACGACGCCGGGGACGGGCTCCATCGCCACCTCGCGGTCGACGCGCGGGATCGAGCGCACGAGGGCCCGCGTGTACGGGTGCGCGGGCTCGCGGAAGAGCGTGCGCACGTCGGCGCACTCGACGAGCTGGCCCGCGTGCATGACCGCGACACGGTCGCACAGGCCGGCGACGACGCCCAGGTCGTGCGTGATCAGCACGATCGAGGCGCCGGTGCGGCGCCCGAGGTCGCGGAGCAGGTCCAGGATCTGCGCCGCGATCGAGACGTCGAGCCCGGTGGTCGGCTCGTCGGCCAGCAGCAGGCGCGGCGACGTCGCGAGCGCCATCGCGATCATCACCCGCTGGCACATCCCGCCCGAGAGCTGGTGCGCGTACTGGCCGGCGCGCCGCTCAGGCTCCGGGATGCCGACGAGGCCGAGCATCTCGAGCGTCCGCCGGCGCGCCTCGGCGGCCGTGCAGCCCTGGTGCAGTCGGTAGAGGCGTGCGATCTGCCGGCCGACGGGCAGCACGGGGTTCAGTGCGGTGCGCGGACTCTGGAAGACCATCGCGATCTGGGCGCCACGGATCCGGCGCATCTCCTCCTCGGGCAGGGCGAGGAGCTCGCGGCCGTCGAAGCAGATCGAGCCGCCGGCGATCCGGCCCGGGGGCCGGATCAGCCGGAACACCGCGAGCGCCGTCACCGACTTGCCCGAGCCCGACTCGCCGACGAGCCCGAGAATCTCGCCGCGCCGGACCGTGAGGTCGATCGCGTCCACCGCGCCCACCGTGCCCTCGTCGGTGTCGAACTCCACGCGGAGGCCGCGGACCTCGAGAAGCGGCGTCACGCCACGCCCCGCATGCGCGGATCGAGGAGGTCGCGCAGCGTGTCGCCCACCAGATTGAACGCGAGCACGGTCACCATGATCGCGAGCCCGGGGAAGAGGAAGAGCCACCACTCGCCGGAGACGATGTAGCCCGCCCCCTCCGCCGTCATCGCGCCCCACTCGCTCTGCGGCGGCTGGATGCCGAGGCCGATGAACGACAGCGCGGCGACCGTCAGGATCGCGAAGCCCATCGCGAGCGTCGCCTGCACGATCACCGGCGGGAAGCAGTTCGGGAGCAGATGGTAGAAGATGATCCGCCGCTGGCGGTTGCCGACGGTGCGCGCCGCCTCCGCGTACTCCATCTCGCGCACGCGCAGCATCTCGCTCCGGATGAGTCGCGCGTAGATCGGCACGTGGGTGATCGCGATCGCCACGACCACGTTCGCGGTCGCGTTGCCCGCGGCGGCCGTGATCCCCATGGCCAGGATGAACGCGGGAAACGCCATGATCGTGTCGACCACGCGCATGACCACCTGATCCACCAGCCCGCCGCGATAGCCCGCCAGCGCGCCGACGACGCAGCCCGTCGTGAGCGCCATCGCGGTCGCGGCCAGAGCCACCAGCAGGTCCACGCGCGCGGCCCAGACGATGCGCGAGAGCTGGTCGCGTCCGTAGATGTCCGTGCCGAGCCAGTGACGCCAGCTCGGCGTCTGCAGCGCGTCCGCCGCCTGCGGCGCGTCGGGGTCGTAGGGCGCGACGAGCGGCGCGGCGAGCGCGAGCAGGATGATCGCGAGGATCGCCCCGAGCGCGGCGAGTGAGAGCGAGTTCCGGCGCACCCGCCGCCAGGCGACGGCGGCGCGGCTGCGGCGGCCCGCGCCTCGCTCAGCGGAGGCGGATGCGAGGGTCGACAACGCTGTAGACCAGGTCGACGGTGAGGTTGATCAGCACGTAGACGGCGGCGACGAAGAGCACGAAGCCCTGGATCGGCGCCGCGTCCTTGGTGAGCAGCGAGGTCACGGCGTAGTTGCCGATGCCGGGCCACGCGAAGACGATCTCGACGACCACGTTGCCCGCCATCAGGAAGCCGAAGACGACGCCGATGAGCGTGATCACGGGGATCATGCAGTTCCGGAGGGCGTCGCCGTAGACGATCGTGCGCCGGGGCAGGCCGGCCGCCCACGCCGCCTTGATGTAATCCGACTCGAGGATCTCGAGCATCGTCGCGCGCACCATCCGCGTCACGGGCGCCATCACCGAGAACCCAAGCGTCAGCGCAGGCAACATCAGTTGGTGCAGCGCGGAGGCGAGCGCCCGCCCGTTGCCCGTCAGGAGCGCGTCGATCGTGTGCAGCCCGGTGAGCGCGGTGGGCGCCGTGACCCCGGGGCTCAGGCGCCCGAGCGGCGGCGGCGCCACGCCGAGCTGGTAGAAAAAGAAGTAGACCGCGAGCAGCCCCGTCCAGAACGTGGGCATCGCGACGCCGCCGACGCCGAGCAGGCGGCTTGCGTGGTCCACCGGCCCGTCGCGGCGGACGGCGGCGACGACGCCGAGGGGGATCCCGAGCGCGATCGCGATGAGCATGCTGGCGAGCGTCAGCTCGAGCGTGGCGGGGACGCGCTGGAGGAAGTCATCGAGCACCGGGCGCCCGGTGGTCGCGCTCTCGCCGAAGTCGCCGCGGAGCACCCCGGAAAGGTAGCGCCAGTACTGCACCGGCACCGGCCGGTCGAGCCCCATCCGGCGCTCCATCTCCTGGATGTGCTCGGGCGTCGCGAGCGGCCCCGCCTTGACGAGCGCCGGGTTTCCCGGCAGCAGGTAGGTCAGCGTGAACGTGATCAGCGTGACGCCGAAGAGCGTCGGGAGCACGAGCAGCACGCGGGTCGCGACGTAGCGGCCGAAGCCCATGGTCAGGCCCCCGCCCGGCCCCGCCTCCCGCCGCGGGCGCGCGCGCTCAGGCGCGCCGGACCGAGTAGTAGCGCTCGAACGTGTCCCACCGCTTCTCGAGCCCGCTGAGGTCGGCGGTCATGACCCGCACCCAGTTGTCGTACCAGAGCAGGCCCCACACGGCATCGTCGATGAGGATCTTCTGGATCTCCTGCGACGCCGCGTTGCGCTTGGCGACGTTGGGCTCGTGCATGTTGTCGTCGATGAGCTTGTCGACCTTCTCGTTGTTGTAAAAGGAAAGGTTCGTGAACTTCTGTCGCGAGTCGAAGAGGAAGCTCAGGTGGTAGAAGGGGTCGTTGATCCACGACTGCCAGGACTCGACCGAGAGCGTGTGGTCGCCCTTGATCGCCACCTGCCGGAACGTCGCATCGCTCTCCTTCACGATGTTGATCTTGAAGCCGACCTGCTCCAGCTCGCGCTGGATCCAGACGGCCGCCTGCTCGTGGGTCGGCCAGCCGACCCGGATGGCGAGGTCGACCGGGATCGGCGTCTTCACCGCGGCCTCCTTCATCAGGGCCTTGGCCCGCGCGATGTCGTGCTTGTAGGGCGAGTAGTCGCCGAGGTAGCTCGGCGTCAGGCTCGGCACCGGGCTCTTCATCTGCTGGCCGTACCCGTAGAGCACGTTCGGCAGGATCGCCTGGATCGGGATCGCATAGTTGACGGCGCGACGCACGAGCACGCTGTCGAACGGCGCCTTCTTCTGATTCATGTTCAGGTAGTTGCAGATCGTGTCGGGCACCGGGACGATATTGAGCCCGGGCTCGCCCTCGAGTGACTTCACGTTCTTCGGTGAGAGCCCCGGCCGGCCGGCGACGAGCTGGATCGCCTTGCGCTTGAGCAGCAGCACGCGGTCCGCCTCGCTGGGCACGAGCTTGAGCACGACGCGCTCGAACTGGGGCTTCGGCCGCCAGTAGCCCGGCGTCGCCTCCAGCACGATCTCCACGCCCGGCTCGTTCTTGACGAGCCGGTAGGGGCCGACGCCCGCCGGGTTGCGCTTGAGCCACTCGGCCGCCCACGGGTCCTCCTTGGTCGCGTGCGCCTTCACCTCCTCGGGGTCGAGAATCGCGTTGTTCGACAGCGCGACCGTGTCCAGGCCCATCGGCGAATAGGCCTTCATCTTGACCGCGAACGTGTAGTCGTCGCGGACCTCGAACTGCGCGGGGTCCGTCACCTGGATGAGGCGCGGGATGATGAGCTTCATGTAGCCGGGCGACTGCAGCCCCCGGTCGAAGGAGTACTTGAACGAGTGCGCGGTGACGGGCCGCCCGCTCGGGAACTTCACGCCGCGGCGGACCTTGAACACGAGTGTCGCCCGGTCGTCCTCCTCCTTCCACGATTCCGCCAGCATCCCGTCGAACTCCCCCGGCCGCGAGCGGAAGAACCCCGGCTTGCCCTCGATCGGGCGGACCTTCCAGCCGATGGGGCCGTCGCAGATGTTGGCGATCGTCACGTAGCCGCCGTTGGACTTGAACGCCGACGGGTCGAGCGTGTCAATGTCGGAGTCCCAGGCCACGACGAGCGTGTTGGGGTCCTGCGCCTCCGACGGCCGGGGCCGGATGACGGCGGGCCCCGCCGCTGCCGCGGCGGCGGCGGCGCCCGTGACCTTCAGGAACGACCGGCGATCCATTCGTACGCTCATCACGGCCTCCTCTGTGCGTGCGGGTTAGTCCTCGATCGGCTCGGACCAGAAGAAGACGTTCCGGGAGCGGTCGAGATAGTTCTCGTAGAGCTGGCGGATCAGCTCCTGGCCGGCCGGTGACGCGAGGTCCTTCGCGTACTGGTCGGCATCGCGGACCTCGATCCGCTCGATGTAGCTCCACCCCGCGTCGGGAGCGCCGTTGATCGGCCCCTCGATGCGATGGGTGCGGTAGCTGGTGATGCTCGGCAGGGTCTTGGCCACGCGGTAGTCGTACTCGCGGAGCCACTTCTCGTAGGCTTCGGGCTTCACCCCCGGCTTCAGCGTCGTAATGACGTAGCGCACCGGCATCGTGGCCCCCTCTCCTACCCGGCTGCCACCGGCTCGAAGCAGTCGAGCAGATCGTCCTGGTTGAGCGCCCGGTCGCGGTCCGCCGTGACGCCGTTGACGGCCACCAGCCACGTGTCGCGCTCGGCGCCGAGCGACGCGAGCAGCGCCTCCACGGTCGTGCCGCTCGGGATGTCCAGTGAGGTGCGGTCCGCGCCGCCCGGGAGGAAGCGGCGGAGGTTGCCGTGCATGTGGACCGTGACCCTCACGGGAGCGCCTCGCGGACGCGCGGCATGACTTCCTGCGCGAAGCGCTCGATCGTCGTCTCGATGCGTCCGTCCACCGCGAGCGGAAACACCATGAGCTGTCCGATCCCCGCGCGCGCCAGGCGCGCGACACCGTCCGCCACGGCCGCCGGCGGCCCAGCGAGCGTGACCGCATCGACGAACTCGTCCGGCACCTCGGGCGCGACCGCGCTGAGCGGCGCCGGGTCGTGGGTGTACGGCAGCGCGAGCACCTTGTCGCGGAGCGCCGTCGGCAGCGCGAGGCCCGCCGTCCTGAACGTGAAGAAGTCGGGCCGCTGGGCGGAGAGGCTCCGCACGATGGTGGGCCGCATGACGTCGCGCGCCGCGCGCCGGTCGTCCGCGACGCACACGTTGATCCGCGCCACCAGCTCGACCGCCCCCGGATCGCGCCCCGCGCGCCGCGCGCCCTCCGCGACCGTCTCGCCGAAGAAGCGCAGGAGCGGCTCGGCGACACAGCCCTGCATGATCGCGCCATCGGCCACGCGCCCCGCCACCCGGCAGCCGGCCGCGCGCTGGGACGCGACGTAGATCGGCACCGCGGGCCGGGGCGGCGCGAAGTCGAGGCGCCCCTCGTGGAAGGCGACGATCTCGCCCTTGACGGTCACGGTCTCACCGGCCAGGAGCCGCCGGATCAGCTCCACGGCCTCGCGGATCGCGACCGCCGACCGGCTCGCGTCGAGCCCGAGCTCGCGGAAGCCGCTGACCCCGGCGCCGAGGCCGAGCACCGCGCGGCCGCCGGCGATCTCATCGAGCGTGGCGATCGCCATGGCGGTGAGCGCGGGGTGGCGCGAGTACGGGTCGGTCACGCCGGTGGCGAGACGGATCCGGCTGGTCGCGAGCGCGCAGGTGGCCAGGCACGCGTAGACGTCGCGGAAGAAGCGCTCGTCGGCCAGCCAGAGGTCGTCGTAGCCGAGCGCCTCGGCACGCTGCGCGAGGGATGCCAGCTCGCGCGCCGGGCGCGAGGGCAGGAGCAGGAGCCCGGTTCTCACGCGGCGCCCTCGCCCTGCAGCGCGAGCGCGATCTTCTCGGCGGTGATCGGCAGAGTCGTCATCCGGACGCCCACCGCGGCCGCCACCGCGTTCGCGACCGCCGCCGGCGGCTCGATGTTCGGCGGCTCGCCGACGCCCTTGGCGCCGTAGGGCCCGACCAGGCTCGGGTGCTCGACCAGGATCGACTCGATGCGCGGCAGGTCGAGCGTCGTGGGCATCTTGTAGTCGGTCAGGTTCGGGTTCAGCACGCGCCCGTCCTCGTACACGATCTCCTCGGAGAGCGCCTGGCCGAGCCCCTGCGCCACGCCGCCCTCGATCTGGCCCTCGATGTAGGTCGGGTTGATCGCGAAGCCGACGTCCTGGGCGACGACGTAGCGGTGGACCGTGACCTCGCCGGTCTCGCGGTCGACCGAGAGGTCCACCGCGTGCGCGTGGAAGCTCGGCGAGTGGAACGCGGGGTACACGTGCGCCTCGACGCGCTTGGCGTCGTAGGGGGTCGGCGGCGCGATGAAGGTGCCGTGGGCGATCAAGCCGCCCCCCGAGGCCTGCGAGAGGCGCCCCAGGTCGGCGAGCGCGATCCGCTTGTCACCGGCGACGACGGCCTTGTCCCTGAGTTCCAGCGCCTCGGCGTCGACCCCGAGCTGGGCGGCCGCGAGCGCGAAGAGCTGGCGCTTGAGGTCGGGGACGGCGGCGCGGCAGGCGTTGCCGACGGCGAACGCCGTGCGGCTGCCCTGGGCGCCGAAATCGAAGGGCGTCGCGAACGTGTCGGCGGAGACGACGCTGATGTCCGCGAGGTCGACGCCCAGGTCCTCGGCGAGCACCTGCGCCGCGCCGGTCAGCGCCGCGGTGCCAATCTCCGCCGCGCCGGTGTTGAGGGCGACCGTGCCGTCGGGGTTGATCTTCACGTAGACGCCGGAGGAGCCGCCCGTGGTCGTCCACCAGCCGCACGCGAGCCCCTTGCCGCGGTCCGGCGCCGGCCGACGGTCACGCCAGCCGATCGCGTCCGCCGCGCGGCGCAGGCACTCCTCGAGCCCGACGGCCTCCAGCACCTGGCCCGTCGGCCCCTCGTCACCCTCGCGCACGATATTCTTCAGGCGGAAGTCGAGCGGGTCCAGGCCGAGCGCGTCGGCGATCATGTCCATCTGCGACTCGACGGCGAAGTTCGACTGCGGGCCCGACGGCGCGCGGAA
>JBGQEL010000151.1:0-8968 GCA_041496385.1 Methylomirabilia bacterium
CGGCCTGAAGTGCTCCGCGTAGCGCGCGCGGATGACGCTGTTGACGCCGTCGGCGGCGAGGATCAGGTCGGCTTCCCCGCAGGCCGCGAGGTCGCTCACCTCCTTCTGGAACTCGAGCGTGACGCCGAGCCCGGCGCACCGGTGCTGCAGGATGTCGAGCAGACGCTGGCGCGACATGCCCGAGAAGCCGTGACCCGTGGAGGTCAGCACCTCGCCCCGGTAGTGGACGTCGATGTCGTCCCAGTGGGCGAAGCTCCGCGTGATCGCCTCGTAGCTCTCGCGGTCGGCCTCGGCGAACCCCTCGAGCGTCGCGTCGGAGAAGACGACGCCGAACCCGAACGTGTCGTCGGCCTGGTTGCGCTCGACGACGGTGACGTCGTGCGCGGGGTCCGCCTTTTTCATGAGCAGGGCGAAGTAGAGACCCGCGGCGCCGCCGCCGACGCAGACGATCCTCACGCACGTATTTTAGGCTAGAATCCCCGCGACGGAGGGCACCATGAGACGACGCGAATTCCTCACGCTCGGAGCCATCGCGGGAACCACCTTCGCAGTCGGCGGCGTGCTGCGGACCGGCGGCCGTGTCGCCTCGGCCCAGAGCGCGTCGGTCCCCAGCGTGGACCGGCTCGTCATGACCAACGTCGTGGACAATATTTACGACATCTTCGCCAAGGGCGGGAAGCTCGACACGATCGCCGTCGAGCGCGCGCCCGGGGTGGCCGGCAGGACGCTCCTCGCCGAGCACGGCCTGGCCTATCATCTCGAGTCGTTCCGGGGACAGGAACGCCGCGAGATCCTGCTCGACTTCGCCTTCACAGAGCGGAGTCTCCTGAACAATTACGCGGTCCTCAAGGTGGACCCGGGCAAGGCCGACGCGCTTATCCTGAGCCACGGCCACTACGATCACTACGGCGCCCTGCCCGACCTCGCGCGCCTCGCCCAGGGCAAGCTCAAGCCCGGAATCACGCTCTATGCCGGCGGCGAGGACACCTTCTGTCGCCGCGTCGTCGGGGGGCCGCTCGGCACGGTGGATTTCGGGCAGCTCGACCGCGCCGGGATCGAGGCGCGCGGCATCAAGGTGGTACTCGCCAGGCAGCCCGCGGTCGTAGCGGGCCACGCCTTCACCTCTGGCCAGATCGCGCGGCTGACGGACTTCGAGCAGCCGCCGCCGGCGGCCCGGCTGATGGTCGGGCCGATGGACTCCGCGTGCACGGTCTCGCACTTCGGCGCCACGAAGGTCGAGGCCAAGCCGGGCGAGCTCGTGCAGGACACCTTCCAGGGCGAGCACGCGACCGTCTACCACGTGAAGGACCGCGGGCTCGTCGTCATCACGTCGTGCGGTCACGCGGGCGTGATCAACTCCGTGCGCCAGGCGCAGAAGGTCACGGGCATCCAGAAGGTCCACGCGATCGTCGGCGGCTTCCACCTGGCGCCCGCGCCCGATGGGATCGTCGCGCAGACGGTCGAGGCCTTCAAGGCGATCGATCCCGACTACATCATCCCCATGCACTGCACGGGCTTCAACACGATCGTGGCCGTTCAGGGCGCGATGCCGAAGAAGCTCGTGATGCCGTCCACCGGAACCCGCGTCGTCTTCGGGGCGTGAGCGTCCACGCCCCTGTGATCAGCCGGCGCCGCGGGAGCCGGGTCGGGCTCGCCTGAAGCGCGCGAGCAGGAATCGGAGTGTCAGCTCAAGCTTGCGCGCTCTGAGATCTTCCTCGCCGAGCGCGACGCGCGCGAGGAGGCGGCAGAGCTTCGGGTCCGCCGCCGCGGCGCGGATGATCGCGTCGGCCAGCCGGGGGCGGGCGAAGAGCCGCTTCTGGATCCGGAGCGAGTCGGCCAGCTCGCGCCCGATCTCGCGCCGCCAGCGCGTCTCGTAGCGGGCGAGCCCCGCCGCCGAGCAGTCGCCGGCGGCGATCGCCTCGGCGGCCGTCGTGCCCGCGTGCTCGCCCGTCACCATAGCGTAGTAGATCCCCTCGCCCGTGTAGCAGTTGACGAAGCCGCCGGCGTCCCCCACGACGAGCACGCGGTCGGCGACGGTGCGCGGGAGCGGGCCGCCGAGCGGGAGGCGGTAGGCTTTGAAGTTGGCCGGGTTCGACCGCCCCCGCACGACGCCACGTGCGCGCGCCTCCTCGAGGAAGCGGGCGTGATGCGCGTATGGCGGCCCGGCGAGCTCGCGCTTGAAGAAGTCGAGCAGGAAGCCCACGCCCGCATCCACGCAGTCGCGCTTGGGAAAGACGTAGCCGTAGCCCGGGTAGCCCTTGTAGCCGTAGGCGACGTACATCGTCTCCCCATCGGCCACGTCGAGCTCCGCGCGCGGCGTCTCCTCCATGGTGTCGATCGCCAGCGTCGCGTCGGAGAATCCCTGGCTCAAGCCGGCCTGGCGGGCGACCACGCTGTTGACGCCGTCGGCCGCGACGACGAGCGCGGCCGTGAAGATCCGCCCGTCCACCGTCCGGAGGCTCACGCCGTCCGCCGACCGCGCGAGCTCCACGACGCGCGCGGCCTCGACGACCTCGGCGCCGGCGGTGCGCGCCAGCCCGAGCAGCGCGGCGTCGAACTCCGTGCGGCGCAGGGTGAGGTAGAGCGGGCCGTCGTCCTCGGCGAGCACCGTGTCGCCCGACGGACTCTCCATCAGCACCTTCCGGATCTCGTGGATCGCGACGTTCCGCCTGAGGTGGTCGGCGAGCGCGGGGAAGCGCCGGTAGACCCCGTAGCGGATCCCGCCGCCACAAGGCTTGTCGCGCGGGAAGCGCTTGGTGTCGAGCACGAGCGTCCGCACCCCGCGGGCCGCCAGCGTGAGCGCGGCCACGGCGCCCGCGGGCCCGCCGCCCACGACGATCGCGCCCCGCGCGCCGCTCACGCCACGCCCCCCTCCCCGCTCATGGACAAGCATTATAGAATCTCGCTGGATGCCGGCCTTCCTCCCGTTCGTCAGCCGCTGGTTCGAGGCGACCTTCAGCGCCCCGACGCGCCCCCAGCGCGAGGGCTGGGAGGCGATCGCCTCGGGCCGCGACACGCTCGTCATCGCGCCGACCGGCTCGGGCAAGACGCTCGCGGCGTTCCTCTGGGCCCTCGATCACCTCCACCGCCTGGGCCTCGAGCGGCGGCTCGAGGACCGCGTCTACGTCGTGTACGTCTCCCCGCTCCGCGCGCTCAACAACGACATCGAGAAGAACCTCCGGGCGCCGCTCGCCGGGATCCGCGCCGCCGCCGCCGAGGACGGGCTCACGCTCCCGGAGGTGCGGGTCGCGGTGCGCACGGGCGACACGCTCGCGGCCGCGCGCCAGGCCATGACGCGCAAGCCGCCCCACATCCTCATCACGACGCCCGAGTCGCTCTACATCCTGCTCACGAGCGAGCGCTTCCGCCCGGCCCTCGCGCACGTCCGCACGGTGATCGTCGATGAGGTGCACGCGCTCATGGGGAACAAGCGCGGCGCGCATCTGGCGCTCTCGCTCGAGCGCCTCCAGGCGCTCGTCGAGGCCCGGGCGCCGGGGGCCCGGCCCCAGCGCATCGGCTGCTCGGCGACGGTGAGCCCGGTGGACGGCGCGCTCGCGTTCCTCACCGGCGCCACCGCGCGCGACCCGATCGTCGTGGACGACGGCTTCACCCGGGAGCTCGACCTCCGGGTGCTCGCCCCCGTCGACGATTTCCTCACGGCGCCGAGCGAGACGGTCTGGGATGCGGCGCTCCAGCAGATCACCGAGCTGGTGCGCGAGCACCGGACGACGCTCGTCTTCTGCCAGAGCCGGCGCGCGGCGGAGCGGATCGCGCGCGACCTCAACGACCGGATCGAGGACGGCCGCGTGGCGGCCCACCACGGCTCGCTCTCGCGCCGCGCGCGCCTCGAGGCCGAGACGCGGCTCAAGGACGGCGAGCTCCGGGCGCTCGTCGCCACCTCGTCGCTCGAGCTGGGCATCGACATCGGCGCGCTCGACCTCGTCGTGCAGCTCCAGTCGCCGCGGAACATCGCCGCGGCCCTCCAGCGCGTCGGCCGGGCGGGCCACATGCTCGCGCGCGTGTCGAAGGGGCGGATCGTCGTCACCAAGGGCGAGGAGCTGGTCGAGGCGGCGGCGGTCGTCCGTGCGATCCACGAGCGCCAGCTCGACAGTGTCCAGATGCCCGAGGCGCCGCTCGACGTCCTGGCCCAGCAGATCGTCGCCGCCGTGGCCGCCGAGTCGCTCTCCGTGGACGCGCTCCTGGGGCTCGTCCGGAATGCCGCGCCCTACCGGACCCTCTCGCGCGAGGATTTCCTGGCGGTCGTGCGCGCCCTCGCCGCGCCGCTGCCCGCCGAGGTCAAGGGGATCGCGCCACGGATCCTCTGGGACCGCGTCAACGACCGCCTGCACGCGCGCCGGGGCAGCCGGTTCCTCGCGCTCACCTCGGGCGGGACCATCCCCGACGCCGGGCTCTTCGACGTCTTCGTCGCCGACACGGACCTGAAGGTCGGCACACTCGACGAGGAGTTCGTCACCGAGAGCCTGCCGGGCGACGTGTTCCTGCTGGGCTCGCACGCCTGGAAGATCCTCAAGGTGCAGGGCGGCCGCGTCCTCGTGCAGGACGCCCAGGGCATGTCGCCGACGATCCCCTTCTGGCGGGGCGAGCACCCGTCGCGCTCCTTCGAGCTCGGCCTCGCCGTGGGCCGGCTGCGACGCGACTGCGCCGACCGGCTGGACGCGCCCGATTTTGCCGACTGGGCGTCCACCGAGTGCGGCCTCGACCCGCGCGCCGCCTCCGCGCTGCGCCACTGGCTCATGAAGGCCGGCGAGGTCCTGGACGGCGTGCCCGACGACCGCGGCCTCGTCGTCGAATCCTTCTCCGACGAGATGGGCGGCCGCCACGTGATGATCCACTCGGTCTTCGGCATGCGCGTGAACGGGGCCTGGGGCATGGCGCTGCGCGAGAAGTTGCGCCGGACCTTCGGACTGCAGGCCGAGACGAGCCACGTGGACGACGGCATCCTCCTGTCGTTCGTGCCCGGCCAGATGCCGCCCGCGCCCGAGCGCCTGCTGACGCTCGTCGCTCCCGAGGAAGTCGACGCGCTCCTGGGGCGCGCGCTCATCGGCTCGCCGCTCTTCACGACGCGCTTCCGGCACGCCGCCGTGCGCGCGCTCTTCATCCCGCGCATGTCGCAGGGTCAGCGGACGCCGGCCTATCTCCAGCGGCTCAAGGCGGACGCGCTCATGGAGGCGGTCGGCGGCCTGGCCGAGTTCCCGATCGTCGCCGAGACGCTGCGCGAGTGCTTCCACGACGCGTTCGACGTGCCGCGGCTCAAGCGCCTGCTCGAGCGGCTGCACGACGGCGAGCTCTGGACGCGCCGCGTGGACACGCCGCTGCCCTCCCCGTTCGTCTATCCGCTCCTCCTCGCCTGGGACTGGGCCTATCTCGACGCGGGCCACGCCGAGGAGCGGCGGAGCGACACGGTCTCCATGCGCAAGGCCTGGAGCGTGGGCGCCGGGCCGCTCCAGCCCGAGCTCGCCGCCCTCGTCGAGGCGGAGCTGCAGAAGACCGCCGCCGAGCGGCGCGCGCGCGACGCCAACGAGCTCGCCGCGATCCTCGACGACCTCGGCGATCTCACGCGCGAGGAGATCGCGGATCGCTGCCAGGGCGACGGCGAGGCGCTGCTCGCGGCGCTCCACGCCGAGGGCCGCGTCGTCGCGGTGGACTTCGCCGGCGGGCGGCGCGCCTGGATCCCCGCGACCGACGTCCCGCTCTACGGGGCCCTGGCGACGGACGAAGGACTCGAGCGGGCGGCGCTCCGCCTGCTCCGGACGCGCGGCCCGCTGACGCTCGCGTGGGTCGGCGAGCGCTTCGGGCTGCCCGCCCCGGACGTCGCCCGCGCGCTCGACCGGCTCGCCGCGCGCGGCCTCGTGCGCCGGGGCGCGTTCCTCGCGGCCGAGCCCGAGCCTCAGTACGTCCACGTCGCGGTCCTCGACGAGATCCAGCGCCGCCAGGTCCACGCCCGGCGCGTCCCGCGCGCCGTCGTCACCGCCGAGCGCTTCTCGGCCTTTCTGCTGCGGCGCCAGCATCTCCATCCCGACCACCGGCTCGTGGGCCCGCACGGGGTCCTGGCGGCGCTCGAGCTGCTCCAGGGCGAGGACTTCCCCGTGCGCGTGTGGGAGGAGGATCTGTTGCCCGCCCGGGTCGACGCCTACGAGCGCGAATGGCTCGACAGGCTCGGCCTCGCGGGCGAGATCGTCTGGACGCCGTTCGAGCGCCGGCCGGGGCGCGCCGGCGTTGCGCTGCGAGAGAACGCGGGCTGGCTGCGCGAGGGCGTCGCCGATCCGCCCGAGATCGACGCGCGCACCAAGAACGTCCTGCTCCATCTCCAGCTCCGCGGCGCCTCGTTCGCCCACGACCTGACGCGCGCGACGGGTCTGAGCACGCCCGAGGTGCTGGCGGCGCTCTGGGAGCTGTTCTGGGCGGGGCTCGTCACGCCCGACACGTTCAGCGCGATCGTCGCCGGCACGGGCCCCGCGCGCCGCCCGGGCGCGGCGGGCGCCCTCAAGCGCCGGCGCCGTCGCGGCGCCGCGCGCGGCGCCGCCGTCGCACTGCCGATCGTCGGCCGCTGGAGCGCGCTCACCGCGGAGGAGCGCCTCTCGCCCGAGGAGCATCAGGAGGGGCGCGCCCAGCTCCTGCTCGCCCGCTACGGCGTGGTCGCGCGCGAGCTGGCCCAGGGCGACTGGTCGGCGCTGCGCCACGCGCTGCTCCGCATGGAGTACGGCGGCGAGGTCGTGCGCGGCTACTTCGTCCAGGGGCTGTCCGGCGAGCAGTACGCGCTCGCCGAGGCCCTCGAGGACCTCGACGCCCCGGCGCGCCGCGCCGAGCCGCACGTGCTCGTCAACATGGTGGACCCGGCGAATCTCTGGGGCCGCGTGCTGGCGCTCTCGCGGCGCGACGGCTCACGCGCCGCCGCGGCGCGCGTCCCCCAGAACTGGCTCGTCTTCCGCGAGGGCCGGCCCGTCCTGCTCGCCGAGGGCCACGGGCGCGAGCTGACGCCGCTCGCCGGCTGGGAGACCGTCGATTTCCCCGGCGCGCTCGGCGCGCTCCAGGCGCTGATGGAGCGCCCGCTCCTGCTGCGCCCGCTGCGCCGGCTCGAGGTGTTTGCCTGGGAGGGCCGACCCGTGCGCGACGGCGAGGCGTTCGACGCGCTCACGCGCGCGGGCTTCACCGCCGACGGCCCGCGCCTCTCGTGGGACGGCTATCCCGGCCCGCGCGCCGCGCGCTGACCAGGTGCCCCTAGCCTGGATTCTTCACGAACGAGAATATCGACGTCGCGGACGGGTGGCGTGGCGGGCTGTGCCCGCGCAGCCGGCGAAGTGGGCCCCCCGAGTCCCGTCCGCAGCTCGAAGAGCTGCGAATCGGGCGAGTGGGTGACGGAGCCGGGGCGCGGGCGCAGCCGGCCGCGCCAGGACCCGTCCGCCTCGCGTGTGGTCGTTCGTGACGAATCCGGGCTAGGGCGACTGGCGCACCGGGGCCGCGGGGGCGCCGGCGGCCACGGGCGCCTCCTCGCGGCGCCCCGCCTCGCGTGGCCCGGGCCGCTCGTCCTGCTTGGCCCGGAGCTTGGCCACGAGGTCGGGGTAGCCCGTGCGCTGGACGATCGCATTGAACTGCGTGCGGTAGTTGGCGACGAGGCTGATCCCCTCGATGTTGACGTCGTAGGCGCGCCAGCGCTCGCCGGTGACGAACATGCGGTAGTCCACGGGGATCTCGGTGCCCTGCTTCGTCACGATCCGTGTCTTCACGACCGCCTGGTCGCCGTCCAGGACTTCGCCCGCGTACGCGATCTTCTCCCCGGAGAAGCCCTCGATCTTCGCGATGTACGAGTGCTCGAGCAGATCGCCGAAGAGCCGGATGAACTCCTCCCGCTCGGCCGGCGTGCGCGCCTGCCAGTGTCGGCCGAGACTGCGCTGCGAGATCTCCCCGAAGTCGAAGATCTCGTTGGCGACCCGCCGGATCGCAGTGCGGCGCTCCGCCGTCCGCGCCTCCTTCTTCAGCTCGGGATCCGACAGGATCTTCAGCACGAGGTCGATGGAGCGGCGCAGCTGCTCGGTGGGCGGTCCGGCCCAGACGTCCGGCACGACGACGACGGTGAAGAGCACCGCAACCACGGCGAGCACGCGACGCTGGATCATCCGTGTCCCCCATTCCGGGCGAAACGCCCGCGCGATTCTAGCACGCGGCTCTCACGGGCCCATGAGGAGCGTCGGGAGCCAGAGCGAGAGCGCGGGAACGTAGGTCACCAGCGCCAGGACGGCGACGAGCGCCGCGGCGAAGGGCACCGCCTCCCGGAAGACGTCCTCCAGGCGCGCGCCGGCGATGCCCGCCGAGATGAAGAGCACGACGCCCGAGGGCGGCGTCAGCTCGCCGATCATGAGGTTGAGCGTCACGATGACGCCGAAGTGGACGAGGTCGATCTGATAAGCGTTGGCGAGGGGGATCAGGAGCGGGACCATGACGACCATGCCCACCACGATGTCGAGCGCCAGGCCCCAGACCAGGAAGAAGCCGTTGATGATCAGGAGCATCACCCAGCGGCTCGCGGTGAGACCCGTGAACGCGCGCACCAGCATCTCGCCGAGATTCATGTTGGCGACGAGCCAGCTGAAGATGCCCGCCGCGGCGATCATCATGAGGATCGTGCAGGCGTTGAGCATCGAGGCCGTGCAGATGCCGAAGAGCTCGCGCGGCCGGAGGTCGCGGAAGACGGCGACGCCCACGACGAGCCCGTAGACGACCGCGACCACCCCCGCCTCGGTCGGCGTCACCACGCCGAAGACGATCCCGCCCATGATGATGAGCGGCATGACGAGCGCCAGCGAGGCGCCCGCGAAGGTCCGCCGCACGGTCGCGAGCGAGGCGCGCGGCGCCTGCGGAAAGCCGCGGCGGCGCGCGATGACCCAGGCGGCCGCCATGAGGTAGAGCCCCATCAGGACGCCCGGCAGCACGCCGGCCAGGAAGAGCCGCC
>JBGQEL010000152.1:0-8764 GCA_041496385.1 Methylomirabilia bacterium
GCTTGACGAGCGGGTTGTCGAGCGGCGGCCGCTTGCTGTTGACGGCCAGCACGTACAGCCCCGCGTAGAGCGCGCCGGCCACCCGCGTCGTGGCGTTGCCGGCCACGCGCTCGCCCTGGTCGGCCGGCAGCTGCGTGATGATGTCCACCTCGCCCTTGAGCAGCGCGGCGATGCGCGGCGCCGTCTCCGGAATCGGCCGCACGATCATCCGGTCGAAGTCGGGCTTGCCGCCCCAGTAGTCGGCGTTGGCCTCGAGCACGAGCTTGTCGTCCTTCGTCCACGAGCCGAGCTTCACGGGCCCGGTGCCGACGGGCTTGGCGTTGAAGCCGTCGGGACCGGCGGCCTTCACGTACTTCTCGGGGACGATCTGGCCGCCGTAGAACCCCAGCCGGGCCGGGAGCAGCGGGTCGGGCTTCTTGGTGTGGATCACCAGCGTGCCGGCATCGGGCGCCTCGATGCGGTCGATCGTGGTCAGCGCGGTCGCCACCATCGTCTTGGCGTTCGGGTCGTAGGTGCGCTCGATGCTGAACTTGGCGTCGGCCGAGGTGAACGGATCTCCGTTGTGGAACTTCACGCCCGAGCGCAGCTTGAAGGTCCACGTCGTCTGCCCGGTCAGCTTCCACTCGGTGGCGAGCCCGGGATAGAGCTTGCCGTCGGGATGGCGGCTGGTCAGGTTGTCGAACAGATTGAACGACACGCGGATGTCGTTGGAGGACGTGCTGAAGTGCGGGTCGAGCTTGGAGATGTCACCGCTCTGGGCCGCCACCAGCTCGCGCTTCTGCGTCGTCTGGGCCTGAGCGGATCGGATCGAACCGGGCAGGGCGGCGGCGGCGCCGACGGCGGCCGCCCCCTTCAGTAGCTCGCGTCGTGTGACCTGGATCATAATGGCCTCCGGGGTACAGCCGAAGATGAGTCGCGTAGACGGCAATATATACGGAAAGGCGGGGGGACGCCATGGCGAGCGCTGATGTCATCGTCGTCGGGGGCGGTGCCAACGGAACGAGCACCGCGTTCCAGCTGACCACGCTGGGCCTGCGGAACGTCCTGCTGCTCGAGCGGCGGAAGCTCGCCTCCGGCGCCACCGGCAAGTCGGGCTCGCTCGTCCGCATGCACTACACGAACGAGCACGAGTCGCGCCTGGCCTTCGAGAGCCTCAAGATCTTCAGGGACTTCGACGCCGTGGTCGGCGGCGAGTGCGGCTTCGACCCGATCGGCTTCGTCCAGCTCGTCCCGCGTGGCCGCGAGGCGGCCCTGCGGCGAAACGTCGAGATGCAGCAGCGGATGGGGATCAAGACGGAGGCGGTGGCGCCGGCGGACCTGCCGCGTCTCGTCCCGGGGATCAGCGTGGACGACGTCGGTTCGGCGGCGTGGGAGCCGGACTCCGGCTTCGCGGACCCGAACGCCACCGCGTTCGCGTTCGCACGGCGGCCGCGCGCAACGGGGCGCGGATCGAGACCGACCGCGAGGTGACACGCGTGCTCGTGAGCCGCGGCCGCGTCACTGGCGTGGAGACGCGCGAGGGTCGCGTGGACGCGCCGGTCGTCGTGCTCGCCCCCGGCGCGTGGGCGGGCCGGCTGCTGGCGCCGCTCGGCCTCGACTTCGGGCTCACCCCGTTCCGCATCCAGATCTCGATCTTCCGCTGGCCGCCGGCCGTGACGCGGCGGCACCCCGTCGTGATCGACGCGATCCACAAGTCGTGGCTGCGCCCCGAGGGCGCGGCGTCGACGCTCATCGGCGTCGAGCTGGGCGCGGCGCACGCCGATCCCGACGCCTTCAGCGAGAGCGTGGATCCCGACTTCGTGGCGCTCTGCCGCGACCGGCTCGCCGCACGCCTGCCCGCGTTCGCGGGGGCAACCATGCGCGGAGGCTGGGCGGGCATGATCATGATGAGCCCCGACGGCCGGCCCGTCATCGACCGCATCCCCTCCGTCGAGGGGCTCTTCGTGATGCTCGGCGACTCCGGGACGAGCTTCAAGACCTCGCCCGCGATCGGGCGCTGCCTCGCCGAGTGGATCGTGGAGGGCAAGCCGCGCCTGGCCGACCTCTCGCCGTTCCGCTCCACCCGCTTCGCCGAGGGCAAGCCCTGGGTGGACGAGTTCGACTACGGGCGCGAGCGTCTGACGATCTCTCGCTGACGGCGGCCGCGCGGCGCCCCGCTCAGCGCGGCGGGCTCTGCGGGGGCGGCTTCTTCGCGAACGGGCTCGGCTCGCCGGGCTGCCGCGGCCGAGGCTCGAACGGCGGTACGGCCGGTCGTGGCGGGGCGTCCTTCGCGCGCGGCTCGGACGGCGGCGGCACCACGATGGGGCGCTTCGAGTCGGCCAGCCCGAGCATCTCGCAGACGATCGGCGGCAGGAGCCACGAGCCGACGTCCGTCAGCAGGACGAGGACGATCGGCCAGAAGCCGAAGAGGCCGGGCCGGTGGAGCGTCAGCGAGAGGGCGCGGAGCGCCATGAGGCCCAGCACGGTGACGAGGATGGGGATGGGCGGCCGCCCGTCGCCCCGCTGCGAGCGCCGCGAAGAGTAGACCACGTTCATCGCCGCCAGCCCGACCGCCAGCAGCAGTGCGAGGCAGGCCAGGAGGTGCAGGAAGACGAGCAGGGTCCGCACGCTCATCGCTCAGTCTCCCTCCGGTTCCGTGAGGTGCGTGCGCCGCACGCGCGCCTGCACGTCCTGGACGACGCCGCGCTCGAGCGTGATCTCGACCTCGTGGTGCTCGACGTCCCAGCTGCCCACGGTCGTGACCCAGCCGAAGCCGCTTCGCCGCTGCGGGACGATCCGCCGGCCCCGATAGACGAGCACGCGTCGCTCCGGGGCGGCGAGCTGCTCGTGCTCCTCGGGCTGTGAGCCGCAGAGGCGGAGCACCTCCTCGTGGGCGGTGACGCCGGGCTCGATCCGCGCGAGCGTCTCGCGCGCGATCAACGTTCCCGTCTGCCGTTCGGCGAAGGTTCCGCCCCGGCCGAAATGGATCCTCCCGGAGAAGCGCGCGCCGACCTTGCGCGCGAGCATCGTGACCAGCGGGCCCGCGACGTTGCCGAGCACGAAGAAGAGCGCCGCGAAGAGCACGGGCGCCCAGGAGGTCCAGTCCGTGAAGTATCCGAACTGGACCGTGAGCACCTGGGGCCGCAGACCCTCGGAGGGATCGAGGTAGGCCGAGAGGATCTCGGTGTGGGCGCGCGTCTCGCTGGACTGCCGGCGGACCGTCGGCGGGGTCATCTCGTGGATCTTCAGGCGGTCCGAGTTCGCAAAGGTGACGGTGAGCTGCGAGGGATCCTCGGCCAGGTGGATCACGCGGTCGCGCAGCTCGAAGTACACGGGGAACATCGCGCGCGTGCGCACGTCGCTGAAGCTCAGCGCGAGGGAGTAGCGGCGGCCCCAGACGAAGTTCTCCAGCGCCGAGGCGCGGCGCTCCCGGACGAGCTGCGGCAGCCGCATGCGCAGCTCGACGAGATAGGTCCGGTTCACCATGACCGGCGTCCAGGGGATGCGGATCCAGGTCGCGGCCGGCGACCGCTCGATCGCGCCGGTGTCACGCACGTAGGAGACGAACGGCGCCCCGCCCGCGATCGGCTCCGTGCGCGGCCGGTCCCGGCCGCCGTAGAGCGGGCGCGCCGCCAGCGGCAGCCGGCCCTCGTGGACGACGGTGAAGCCGCGCTCCCTGACGTGCGCGGCCAGCTCGGCGTCCGCCGAGCCGGCGACCGTCTCGCCGTCGACGCGGCCGGGCCAGAGCAGGTAGATGTCCTGCTCGACGTCGGCGGCGGACATGCCGGCCGGGACGACGAGGCTCCAGAGCACGCGGACGTCGATCGGGCTCAGGCGCGGCGTCACGTCGGCGCGGATGGAGACCGGCCCGACCGTGAACGCGGGGTTCGGCCGCGAGGCCAGGAACACCTGCGCATGCGCCACCGCCGGCACGCCCGCAACCGCGAGCGCCGCCCACGCCACGAGGAGCGGCCATGTCCGCAGACCGGAGCCACGCGTATCTGGATCGGGCCACCGGCGGATCATGCCTGCCTCACGGCCCCCGCTACAACCTCACAGGTGTGAACTCTCGCGAAACGTGCTCTTCGAGCGGGAGCTTCTTCTTGATGAGGCCGTACTCGAGCAGCGTGCCCTGCATGACCGCGAGCGCCGTCATGTCGATGCGCCCGTCGACCGGCAGCAACGGCCCCGAGATCTTGTGCGCGCCCAGCACCGCCTCCGGCGACCAGCCGAGCTTCTTCGAGCAGATCTCGGCCGCCTCCTTCGGCGACTCACGCATGAGCTTGAGGGCGCGGAACATCGCGCGGGTGCTCTTGCGGATCAGCTCGGGGTTGCTCCGGATCTGGTCCTCGGAGGCGTACTGGATCTGGCTGATCCACTTCCCGGTGACCGCGTCGAGGCGCAGCAGCACCCGCGACTTGCCCTGGAGCTCGGTGACCGCGCCGCCGTCGCCCCAGACGTAGGCCGCGATCTCCTTGCGCGCCATCGCCGCGAGCTGGGCGTCGAGGCCGCCGAGGCCGACGATCTGCACGTCGCGGTCCGCGTCCCAGCCCTCCTTCTTCGCGAGCATGCGCGCGAACACCCACGTGGTCGCCCCCACGCGCGTGACCCCGATCGCCTTGCCCTTGAGGTCGGCAACCTTCCCGACGTCGGCGGCGACGTTGAGGGTGAAGTGGTTGCCCTCGGTGTGGGTCGCCGTCATCTTGATGGGCGAGCCCGCCTCGCGGAACACGAGGATGTCCGTCGAGCCGGTGATGCCGATCAGGATCTCGCCCGCCATGACGGCCTTCAGGAGATCCGGGCCGCCGCGGAACGGGACGAATTCGGCGGCGAGCCCCTCGTCCTTGAAGTAGCCCTTGTCCAGCGCGACGATGACGGGCCCGGCCATCGAGTAGTCGCCCAGCACCGCGGTGCCGATCTTCACGGCGCTCTGGGCGCGGGCGGCGCGCGGCGTCAGCACGGCGGGCGCGGCGGTGGCGGCGGCGACGCCGGCGAGGAATCTGCGGCGCGTCAGCGAGGTGCTTGGCATGGCCGGTCTCCTTGACATTCCTTCAATTTGTCCCTACGTTGGGTCGCGCTTTCATGGCTGCCTCGATGCGCACGTACGGCACCCGCCGATCCTACCTCGCTGCGCGCCTCCTCCACAATTCCATCCGTGCGGGCGCCCGCCGGTGAGCGATGCACCCGTCACCTGCGCCGTGCGGGACGGTGTGGCCTGGATCACGCTGAACCGGCCGCGCGTCCTCAACGCGCTGAACCTCGATCTCGCGGCCGCGCTCGCCGACCACGTCGAGACCGCGGCGGCCGACGCCGACGTCTCGCTCGTCATCGTCCGCGGTGCCGGGCGCGCGTTCTGCTCGGGCATGGACCGGACGGCGCTCGCCGAGGGCTCGATCGGAGAGCCCTTCTTCCGGCACTGGATCCGCGGGCTGAACTGTCTGGAGGACATGCCGAAGATCTCGCTCGCCGTGCTGCACGGCTGGTCGATCGGCGGCGGCCTCCAGCTGGCGCTCGCCTGCGACCTGCGGCTCGCGACCGACGACGCGGTGCTCGGCCTCGGCGCCACGCGGCACGGCCTCATCCCCGACGGCGCCGTCCTGCGCCTGGCGCGCGTCGTGGGCGTGGGGCGCGCGAAGGAGCTGGCGCTCTTGAACGACGACGTGAGCCCGGCGGCGGCGCGCGCGATCGGCCTCGTCAACTGGGTGTGTCCCGCCGCCCTGCTGGAGCGGACGCTGGAGGGGATCCTCGCCAGGGCGCGCGCCGCCTCGCCCACCGCCGTCGCGCACACCAAGCGCCTGCTCCACGAGTCGTTCCACCGCGACCCGCGCGCGATGATCGAGGAGATCGTGCGGTCGCAGAACGCCTGCATGGCGTCCTGGGAGATCGAGGAGGCCAACCACGCGTGGCAGGAGAAGCGGGAGGCGGTGTTTCACCCGCCGCGCCGGCGCTCCGATGCCTGACGACGTCATCCTCGAGACGGAGGGGCTCACCAAGGAGTTTCGCGGCTTCGTCGCCGTCAAGGAGGTGAACCTGCGCGTCCGCCGGGGCACGATCCACGCCCTCATCGGGCCGAACGGCGCCGGGAAGACGACCTGCTTCAACCTCCTCACGCATTTCCTCACGCCGACGCGCGGGCGCATCCGCTTCAAGGGACGCGAGATCACCGGCGCCAGGCCGGCCGACATCGCGCGGCTCGGCCTGGTGCGCTCCTTCCAGATCTCGGCCGTCTTTCCGCACCTGACCGTGCTCGAGAACGTCCGCATCGCGCTCCAGCGCACGCGCGGCGGCTCGTTTGACTTCTGGCGCGGCGAGCGCGTGCTCGACGGACTGAACGGCCGCGCGCTGGAGCTGCTCGACGCGGTCGGGCTCGCTCCGTTCGCGGGCGCGATCGCGGTCGAGCTGCCGTACGGCCGCAAGCGCGCGCTCGAGATCGCCACGACGCTCGCGCTCGATCCGGAGATGCTGCTGCTCGACGAGCCGACCGCGGGCATGGCGCACGAGGACGTCGAGCGGATCGCCGCCCTCGTGAAGCGCGTGTCGGCGAACCGGACGGTGCTGATGGTGGAGCACAACCTGGGCGTCGTCGAGAACCTCTCCGACACGATCACGGTGCTCGCGCGGGGCGAGATCCTCGCCGAGGGCGACTACCCCACCGTCTCGCGCAACCCCGACGTGATCCAGGCGTACATGGGGTCGGGCGATGCCTGAGGCGCTCCTGGCCGCGCGCGGGCTCGAGGCGTGGTACGGCGAGTCGCACATCCTGCACGGCGTCGACTTCGACGTCCACGAGGGGGAGGTCGTGACGCTCCTCGGCCGGAACGGCGCGGGCAAGACGACGACGCTGAAGTCCGTCATGGGGATCGTCGCCCGCCGCCGGGGTTCCGTCCGCTTCGGCGCGACCGAGCTCGTGGGGCTGCCGTCGAACATCATCGCGCGTCTCGGCATCGCGTTCTGCCCGGAGGAGCGGGGGATCTTCGCGAGCCTCAGCGTCGAGGAGAACCTCCTCCTGCCGCCGCAGGTGCGCCCCGGCGGCCTCGGGACGGACGCGATCTTCGGGCTGTTCCCGAACCTCCGGGAGCGGCTCCGGAGCCAGGGGACCAAGCTCTCGGGCGGCGAGCAGCAGATGCTCGCCATCGCGCGCATCCTGCGCACCGGCGCGCGGCTGCTCCTGCTCGACGAGCCCACCGAGGGGCTCGCGCCGGTGATCGTCCAGCAGATCGGCGCCACGATCCGGCGCCTCAAGGCGGAGGGCTTCACGATCCTGCTCGTGGAGCAGAACTTCCGCTTCGCATCCACCGTCGCCGACCGCCACTACGTGATGGAGCACGGCCGCGTCGTCGACATGATCCCCAACCACGCACTCGAGTCCAGCATGGACAAGCTACACGCGTACCTCGGGGTCTGACCCGATCCCGAAACTTCGGAAAGGAGCTTTCGCATGGTGACCACGCGCATCCTCGTCCTGATCGCGGCGCTCGCGGCCCTGGTGGCCCCTGGGGCGCACGCGCAGGTGTCCGACGGCGTCATCAAGATCGGCGTCATGAACGACCAGTCGGGCACCTACGCCGACCTGGCCGGCCCGGGGTCGGCGGTCGCCGCGCGCATGGCGGCCGAGGACTTCGGCGCCGCCCGGAAGGGCCTCAAGGTCGAGTTCCTCGTCGCCGACCACCAGAACAAGCCGGACGTCGGCTCGCAGATCGCGCGGCAGTGGTACGACGTGGACAAGGTGGACCTGATCATCGACGTGCCGACGTCGTCCGTCGTTCTGGCGGTCAACCAGATCGCCCGGGAGAAGAACAAGGCGTTCATCGTCTCCACCGGCGCGACGTCGGACCTCACCGGCAAGGCGTGCTCGCCGACCGCCATCCACTGGACGTACGACACCTGGGCGCTCGCCAACGGGACCGGGGCCGCGATCGTGAAGACGGGCGGCGACACGTGGTTCTTCCTCACCGCCGACTACGCGTTCGGCCACGCGCTCGAGCGCGACACCGAGGCGGTGGTGCTGAAGAATGGCGGCAAGGTGCTCGGCAAGGTGCGCCACCCGTTCCCGTCCTCGGACTTCTCGTCGTTCCTCCTGCAGGCTCAGGCCTCGAAGGCCAAGATCATCGGCCTCGCCAACGCCGGCGCGGACACCACGAACGCCATCAAGCAGGGCGCGGAGTTCGGCATCGTCAAGGGCGGCCAGCAGTTCGCCGGGCTCCTCGTGTTCCTGACCGACGTGCACGCGCTCGGCCTCGAGAAGGCGCAGGGGCTGATCCTCACGGAGGCGTTCTACTGGGACCTGAACGACCAGACGCGCGCCTGGTCGAAGCGATTCGCCGAGCGGCACCGGGGCGCCATGCCCACGATGGTCCAGGCCGGCGTGTACTCGGCGGTCCTCCACTACCTCAAGGCGGTCGAGGCGCTGAAGAGCGACGACGGCCCGAAGGTGATCGCCCGGATGAAGGAGACGCCGACCGACGACCCGCTCTTCGGCAAGGGGACGATCCGCGCCGACGGCCGGAAGATCCATCCGATGTACCTCTTCGAGGTGAAGAAGCCGGCCGACTCGAAGGGGCCGTGGGACTACTACAAGCTGCGCGCGACCATCCCCGCCGAGCAGGCGTTCCGCCCGCTCGCCGACGGCGACTGCCCCCTCGTGAAAAAGTAGGAACAGAGGAGCTAGGCAGGAGCGAGGGGCCTAGGAATAGACGGGTGGCGCGGCGGGGGCCGGGGGGGGTGGGGGGGGGGGCGGGGGCGCGGGGCCCCCCCCCCGGGGGGGGGGGGGCCCCGCCCCCCCCCC
>JBGQEL010000153.1:0-8136 GCA_041496385.1 Methylomirabilia bacterium
CCCTTGTCGCAGAACGCGGTGGCGAAGGTGCCGTCCTCGAGCTTCGGCCGGATCTTCGGCCCGATGCCGCCCCCGATCACGACGCCGCCCACGGCCAGCGCCTTGAGCGCGAGGTTACCCGCTTCCGCGCCATAGACCGAGGCGAACACGTCGAGCGCCTGGACGCAGAGCGGATGGCCGCCCGCGAGCGCGACCTCGGAGACCACCGCGCTCGGGTCCTCGCGCTCGATGCGATCGCGGAGCCACGCGGGCTCGGTGGCGCCCCCCTGCCCGCGGAGAAACCGGTAGATGTTGAACAGGCCGGGGCCCGAGAGCACGCGCTCGTAGCTCACGCGGCCGAACTCCTTCCGGAGAAAGCGCAGCAGCTCCATTTCCAGGTCGGTGCGCGGCGCGAAGTCGGCGTGGCCGCCCTCGGTGGCGACCACGTGATGACGCGCGCCGTCCCAGATCATGAGCGCCTCGCCGAGCCCGGTCCCGGCGGCGATGAGCGCCTGGTTGCCCGGGCGCGGCGTCCCCTCGCGCAGCGTCTCCAGCGACGCCGGCGGCAGGGTCAGGACGCCGTACGCCGCCGCCTCGAGATCGTTGAGCACGCGCACGCGCCTGGCGGGGATCTCCGCGGCGAGCGCCGCCTCGTCGACGACCCAGGGCAGGTTCGTCGCGACGCAGCGCCCGTTCACCACGGCGCCGGCGACGCCGAAGCACGCCGCGTCCACCGTCACGGGCGGCCCGGCGGCGAGAAACCGCGCGATCGCGGCCTCGAGCGTCGGAAACTCCCGGCTCGGGAGCACGGCCTCGCGGGCGCGCGCGAGGCCGGCGGCGCCGGGGGCGAGCAGGGCGAGGGCGGTCTTGGTCCCGCCCACGTCGCCCGCGAGGAGCATGCCGCTACTTCTTCGCGCCCGAGTAGATGTCCATGACCGTCCGGAGGAACCGCAGCGCCTCGGGCTTCTTCCGCTGGAAGGAGTTCCGTCCGATGATCGAGCCGAACCCGCCGCCGTCGCGGATCGCCCGCACCTGCTCGAAGACCGCCTCGTCCGTGTCCGCGGCGCCCCCGGAGAAGATCACGATGCGGCGCCCGTCGAACGCCGACTGCACGACGTGACGGACGCGCTCGGCGAGCGTCCCGGTCGCCACGCCCTCCTTCTCGTACACCTTCTTGGCCGCCGCCTGCTCGAGGTGCGCCGACGGGAGCTTCACCTTGATCACGTGCGCGCCGAGCTGGGCGGCGATGTGCGCGGCGTAGGCCGTGACGTCGATCGCGGTCTCGCCCTCCTTCGAGAGCCCGGAGCCGCGCGGGTACGACCACACGACCACGGCGAGGCCCCGCTGCTTGGCCTCCTCGGCCAGCGCGCGGAGCTGCGCGTACATCGCGAGCCGGTGCTCGGAGCCGGGATAGATCGTGAAGCCGATCGCGACGCAGCCGAGGCGCACCGCGTCCTGCACGCTGCCCGTGAGCGCCTGCGCGGGGTCCTTCTCGTCCAGGAGCACGTCGTGGTTGTTGAGCTTCAGGATGAGCGGCACGCGGCCCGCGAACTCGCGCGCGCCGGCCTCGAGGAATCCCAGGGGTGCCGCGTAGGCGTTGCAGCCCGCCTCGATCGCCAGCTCGAAGTGGTAGCGCGGGTCGTAGCCCGCGGGGTTCACCGCGAACGAGCGGCCCGGGCCGTGCTCGAAGCCCTGGTCCACGGGCAGGATCACGAGCTTACCGGTGCCCGCGAGCGCGCCGTGGTTCAGCAGGCGCGACAGGTTCGTCAGCGTCCCGGGGTTGTCGCTGCCGTACCAGCTCAAGATCTCGCGCGCGCGTTCCGTCATCGGGGCCTCCCTGCGATGAAGTCTTCGGCCAGCGCCACGTCCTCGGGGCTTCCGATGAAGAGGGGTACCCGCTGGTGTGGCGTGGCCGGGTGAATGGCCATGATCCGTTCGCGTCCGGTGGAGGCGCGGCCGCCCGCCTGTTCGGCGAGCATGCCCATCGGCGCCGCCTCGTACTGCAGCCTGAGCTTGCCGCCCGACCGCTCGGCGTCGGCCGGATAGAGAAAGATCCCGCCCTCGAGCAGCGTGCGGTGAACGTCGGCGACGAGCGAGCCGACGTAGCGCCCCGTGTACGGCCGTCCGGTCGCCACGTCCACGCCCTTCACGTACTCGACGTAGCGCTGGACGCCGGGCTCCCACTTGGAGGTGTTGCCCTCGTTGACGCTGTAGGTCCGTCCCCGGGCGGGGATGCGGATCCGGTCGTGCGAGCGTACGAACCCGCCGAGCGTCGCGCTCAGCGTGAAGCCGTGCACGCCGGCGCCAGTCGTGAGGACCATCAGGGTCGACGGTCCGTACATGATGTAGCCGGCCGCGATCTGCGCCGTGCCCGGCTGCACCGCCGGATCGACCGCCGGCGCATCGTGAGCCCGGGGGGGTAAGGGGGGGCTCTCCCCACCCTTCCCAGGGGTCTCCCAACCTTTCCTGATGGAAAAGATCGTTCCGACGACGCCGTTGATGTCGAGGTTCGACGAGCCGTCCACCGGATCGAAGCACACGACGTACCGGCCCCGTGAACCGGCCGTCGCTGCGCGGAGCGGCTCCGCCATCTCCTCGGAGACGAGCACGCTCGCGAGCCCCGTCTCCTCCAGCGCCCGCACCACCACGTCGTTCGCCCAGACGTCGAGCTTCTTCACCTTCTCGCCCTGGACGTTCGTGCCCCCCGTCGTCCCGAGCTGGCCGACGAGCGCGGCGCGCGCCAGCTCGTGCGCGATGGTCCGGCCCGCGTCCGCGAGGCGGGTGATCAGCGCCACCAGCTCGTCGGCGGCGGGCCCGCCCGCGCCCCCCAGGTGCTGCTCGAGGCTGATGTGCTCCATCACGCTAGCCTCCGGCAGGCCGCTCGACGTGGCCGCCGAACTTCTGGCGCATCGCGGAGAGCACCTTCTCGGCGAAGGTGTGGTCCTGGCGCGAGCGGAATCGGACGTAGAGCGAGGCCGAGAGCACGTCCACCGGCACGCCCTCCTCGATCGCGGCCATGATCGTCCAGCGCCCCTCGCCCGAGTCGGCGACGACGCCGGTGTAGCTCGAGAGCGTGGGGTTCTCCGCGAGCGCCTGCGCCGTGAGGTCGAGGAGCCAGGAGGAGACGACCGAGCCGCGCCGCCAGACCTCGACGATGTCGGCGATGTCGAGGTCGTAGCGCAGGTCGGGGTCGAGGTCCTTCGAGTTCGCGTTCTTGAAGATGTCGAGGCCCTCGGCGTACGCCTGCATGAGCCCGTACTCGATCCCGTTATGGATCATCTTGACGAAGTGGCCGGCGCCCGACGGCCCGCAGTAGAGATAGCCCTGCTCGGCGGTGCCGGGAAGCGCCTCGCGGCCCGGCGTGCGCGGGATGCTGCCCGTGCCGGGGGCGAGCGTCCGGAAGATCGGGTCGAGGCGCGCGACCACGTCCCGCTCGCCGCCGATCATGAGGCAGTAGCCGCGCTCGAGCCCCCAGACGCCGCCGCTCGTGCCGACGTCCACGTAGTGGATCCTCCGCTCGCGGAGCTGCTTCATGCGGCGCACGTCGTCCTTGTAGAAGGAGTTGCCGCCGTCGACGATCGTGTCGCCCGGGGCCAGGCGCGTGGCGAGATCGGCGACGACCTGCTCGGTCGCGGCGCCCGAGGGCACCATGACCCAGGCGACGCGCGGCGCGCCGAGCTTGGCCACGAAATCGTCGAGCGCCGTCGTGCCCGTGGCGCCCTCCTTCGCGAGCTGCGCGACCGCCTGCGGGTCCGTCGCGTACGCGACCACCTCGTGGCCGCCCCGCATGAGCCGGCGCGCCATGTTGCCGCCCATCCGGCCCAGGCCCACGATGCCGATCCGCATCGCCCTCTCTCCCCTCGCCTATCCCATCGCCTGGATGATGGCGTTCCGCAGCGTCGTCAGCCCGCCCTTCACGTCCTTGCCGAGGTGGATCCGGAGGGCGCGACGTTCGCGCTCGGCGAGCACCTCGAGATCGCCCCGGGCCTGCGCCGCCTTCACGACGCCGAAGGTGTACCGATGCCCCGGCACCGGCACGTCCGCCGCGTCGTCGCACGTCAGCTGGAGGAACACCCCGGTGTTCGGTCCGCCCTTGTACGCCTGGCCGGTCGAGTGCAGGAACCGCGGCCCGAAGCCCAGGCACGTCGCGACGTGGTACCGGTCGCGGAGCGCACGGCGGAGCGCCTGAAGCTCGGTCTCGTTGGCCTCGCTCATCTCGACGTAGGCGAGCAGCCCGACGTAGTCGCCGGCCCCGATCCGGCCGAGATGTCTGCGGAGCACCGCGACGAGATTCGTGTCGCTCGCGCGCACCGGCGCCTCGTGGGGCAACGCGCCCGTCCGCTCGTACTGCTCGGTGAGCCGGCGCGTGGCGAGCTTGCTGGCCTCGACGTCGGGCTGGTTGAACGGATTGATGCCGATGATCGCGCCCGCGACCGCCGTCGCGAACTCCCACCGGAAGAACTCGGCGCCGAGGTCGTAGGCGTCCTCCAGCGCGATCCGCACGATCGGCTGGCCCGCCGCCTCGAGGGCGGCCACGGCCGCGTCCTGCTTCGCGTCGGGCGCCGCGTCCAGGCGCAGGTAGACGAAGAGTCGGTCCGCACCGTAGACGTCCGGCGCCCCGAGCGGCTCGCGGTCCACGGGGATGAGCCCCTTGCCCTCCTTGCCGGTGGACTCCGCGATGAGCTGCTCGAGCCACGCGCCGAGGCCCCCGATCCCCGGCGAGGCCACGAGCGTGAGCTTGTCGCGCCCGCGCCTGGCGAGCACGCCCATGACGATGCCGAGCGTGGCGCCGGGGTTCGCCTCGATCGGCACCGACTCCGCACACGCCCGCGCCATCGCGCGCGCGCGACCGAGGAGCCGCTCCACGTCGAGGCCCATGATGGCCGCCGGCACGGTGCCGAA
This sequence comes from Methylomirabilia bacterium, assembly GCA_041496385.1. Lineage (GTDB taxonomy): Bacteria > Methylomirabilota > Methylomirabilia > Rokubacteriales > CSP1-6 > AR19. The sequence continues at coordinate 4,882 of JBGQEL010000153.1, forward strand.
GTGCGAGAGGGCCGAGTAGCGTCCGCCGATGGCCGGCACGCCGGGGAAGACGCGGCGGAAGCCGTCGGCCTCGGCGACGCGCTGCAGCTCCGAGCCCGGGTCCGTGATCGCGACGAAGCGGCTCCCCGCCCCGGCCGCGCCGGCCGCCTGCTTCACGCGCTCGAAGAAGTACTGCTTGAAGATGTTCGGCTCGAGCGTTGTGCCCGACTTGGAGGAGACGATGAAGAGCGTCTGCGCCGGATCCGCCTTCCGCTCGACGGCGCTGATCTGCGCGGGATCGGTGGAATCGAGCACGTGGAGCTCGGGAAAGCCCTCGACGCGGCCGAAGGTCTGCCTGAGCACCTCCGGGCAGAGGCTCGAGCCGCCCATCCCGAGCAGCAGGACGTGGCGGAAGCCCTCCCGCCCGACTTCCCCGGCGACGCTCCGGAGATCCGCGAGCCGCCCGAGCTGGTCGTCCATGACTCCGAGCCAGCCGAGCCAGTTCGGCTCGTCGCCGCCGGTCCACAGCGTCTTGTCGCCCGCCCAGAGCCGGCGCACCTTGCCGCCGTCCGACCAGTCCTTGAGCGCGGCGCCGACCGCTCCTTCGAGCTCGGCGGGAAGATTCCGTGTGTCACGGCCGACGACTGGTTCCGGCACCCGGCACCTCGTTGTGGTCGCCCCCGGAAGCTCCGGGGGGCGCCGGGGGACAGCTTACCGCGGTTTGCGGCGTGGCCCAGCGCCTCTATCGGGAGCCGGGGCGCGCCCGCGCGCGGGGGCCACCGCTCGGGGAGGGGTGGCTCTGCTAGCCCATGGGGTCGGCGCGGGTCCCACCGCGCATCGCGATGAGCTGCTCGAAGAAGCCGCGCAGGGGCGGCAGGTTCGAGAACAGGGCCTGGAAGGCGTCGCGATCCACGGCGAGCACATCGACGCTCGTGAGGCTCCGGACGGTCGCGGAGCGCGGGCTGTCGCTGACGAGCGCGATCTCGCCGAAGCACTCGCCGGTGCCGAGGCGGCGCAGCGGCACCTCACCCTGGCCGGGCACCCGCTTGGTCACCTCCACCTCGCCGTCCACGAGCACGTAGAGCCGGTCGCCGCGGTCGCCCTCGCGGCAGATGGTCTCGTTCGGCTCGAAGTGCTCGCGGCGGATCCCCTCGAGATGCTCGGTCTTGAGCTGCGTGATGTCGGGAGGCAGGACGAGGTCGAGCGTCCAGTCGACGGCGACGCGGATCTTGCGGTCGAGCCCCGGAAGCTTCAGGAGGTAGACCGTTCGCCAGAGCCACCACGCCAGGAAGCCGGAGAGCTTCACGCCGAAGATCTCGGCGACCGCCGAGCGATGACCGAGCGCGCCCATCTTGCCGAGCGCCGTGAACGAGAACGCGCGCGGCGCCTCGCCCCGGATCGCGGCGGCGATGTTCCGCGCGGCGCACATCGCCTCGCGCGTCGCGTGCTGCGCAGTCGGCGGACACGGCTCGCCGGTCCGCGCGTCCACGGCGAGGGCGCAGTCGCCGACCGCCCAGACGCCCGGGTGCTCGGGAAGCTCGAGGTGCGGCGCGACGACGATCCGGCCCTTCTCCTTCCTCACGGCGAGCGCGGCCACGAGCGGGTTCGGCGCCGACGGCACCGTGCTCACGAGGGTCCGCGTCGGAATGCGGCCGCCACCCGCGAGCAGGGCCGCGTCGGCGGTGGCGCCGGCGAGGCGCGTGTTGAAACGAATCTCCACGCCGCGCTTCATCAGGAGCCGCTGGGCGAACTCGGCGAGCGACCGCGGAAGCTCCGGCAGGATCACCTCCTGGGCGTGCAGCAGCACCACGCGGATCTCCTCCGGCTTGACGTTCCGGAAGGCCTTGGCCGCGACCCGCACGAAGTCGTTCAGCTCCGCGACGGCCTCGACGCCGGAGAAGCCGCCGCCCGCCACCACGAACGTGAGGAGCTGGCGGCGGACCTCCCCATCGCCCTCGATGTCCGCCTCCTCGAGCGTGTTGATGAGGCGGTTGCGGAGCGTGAGCGCGTCCCCGAGATACTTGAAGGGGAGCGCGTGCTCGGCGAGCCCGGGCTGTCCGGCAAACGACGTGACGTTGCCGAGCGCGATCACCAGGTGGTCGTACTCGAGGTACGTCGTGCGCGAGCCGAAGCCGGCGGCCGCCGAGACCCGCTTCTTGTCGAGGTCGATCTTGTCGACGGCGCGGGTGTAGAGGTTGGTGCGCGGGCAGAGCCGCCGGATCGGCGTGATCGTGTCGATGAGGCCGATGCTCCCGGAGATGACCTCGGGCAGCATGGGCTGGAAGACCATGTAGTTGTCGCGGCTCACCAGCCCCACTTCGACGCGGCCGTCGCGGATCTCGCGCGCCAGGGCCTTCTCGAGGGTCAGCGCCGTGTACACGCCGCCGAAGCCGCCGCCGAGGATGAGGATGCGCGTGGGGCGGGTCACGGGCGCGTCGCCCATCCCCTCAGCGCGGGGCCAGGGTCCGGGTGAGCTGCTCGCGGAGCGCCATGCGCGCGCGGTGGAGCCGCGACTTCACGGACGCGACCGACTCGCCGAGCAGCTCGGCGATCTCCTCGTTCGAGAGCTCCTCCACGTCACGCAGCATCACCACGGCGCGGTAGCGCTCGGGCAGCGCGTCGAGGGCGCGCTCGAGCGCGCGGCGCGCCTCGCCGGAGAGGAGCTCGCGCTCCGGGTTCTGCGACCAGTCCGCCAGGAGGAAGGAGCGCTCGCCCTCGCGATGGCCGTCCGGTTTGAACGCGGGCAGGTGCTCCTCGAGCGAGGTCTCGACCTCGCGGCGCTTGCCGCGGCGCTTGTTCAGCGCGGCGTTCGTCGTGACCCGGTAGATCCAGCTTCCGACCGCCGAGCGGCCCTCGAACGTGGCGCTCTTGCGGGCGATCGTGAGGAACACGTCCTGCACGACCTCCTCGGCGTCCTCCTGATTCCGCGTGATCCCGCAGGCGAGGCGGTAGACGCGCGAGCCGTACTCGCGCATGAGGGTCTCGAGCGCGTCGGGATCGCCCGCGCGGAGCCGCTCGACCAGGAGCGTCTCGACACTCACCGGCATCGCCGCGCCTTGAGCTGCTCGGCGACGAAGCCCGAGCAGTCGATCCCCACGCCCCGCCGGTCGAGGGCGCAGAGCAGGTCGAGCCCGTCCCGGTCCACGAAGGCGACCTCGGACAGGTCGAGGACGAGCCCGGCGCGTGACGCGAGCGCACGCTCGCAGGCGCGGCGCAGCTCCACGACCCACGGGCCGATCAGGCGTCCCTCGAGCTGGAGCCGTCTGCTTCCGTTCG
>JBGQEL010000154.1:0-7357 GCA_041496385.1 Methylomirabilia bacterium
CGGTCAACCGGGCGATGGTCTTGATCCGCTTGATCGAGTGGAGGGCCTGCGTCGGGTTCCAGACGACGCCGGGGATGCGTTCGCGCTCCGCGTGCTCGAGCCAGTAGCAGGCGTCGGCGGCGAGGAGCACGGGGCCCGTCTGCGGAAGCTCCACGAGGAGCGACTGGTGGCCCGGCGTGTGGCCGTCGGTCCTCAGCACCGTGACGCCGGGCAGGAGCTCCGTATCGCCGTCGAGCAGCCGCCAGCGGTAGCCGGGCAGGTCGAAGTTCTTCCGGTAGTAGAAGCCCTCGAAGAACGAGGCCGGGTACTGGGCGTACGCGTACTCGTCCTTCTGGACGATCAGCTCCGACTTCGGAAAGAGCTGCGCGCCGCCCGCGTGGTCGTAGTGCAGGTGGGAGATCACGACCAGGTCCACGTGGTCGGGCTCGAGGCCGAGCGCGTCGAGCCGGTGGACCAGCAGGTCCTCGTCGGTGAATCGCGCCATCGGGTCGTTGCGCATGAGCCCGGGAATCGCGCGCGGCGAGAGGCCCGTGTCGAAGAGGATGGTCGCGTCGGAGGCGCGGATCAGCCAGCAGGCGATCGGGATCTGGACGCGCTCGCTCGAGCGCTCGCCGTAGAAGAGGCCGGAGCGCTCGAAGCCCATGAAGCCGTTCTGCAGCGCGTGCAGCGCCTGGACCGCCATTGGCGCGACATTCTAGCACCACCCGCGCTTCCCGCTCCTGGGCTAGAATTCCGACATGGACTTCCAGCTGACGGAGCAGCAGGAGCTGATCCGCAAGGAGGTGGCGGCGCTCGCCCGCTCCTTCTCACCGGACTACTGGCTCGAGAAGGACAGGAAGGCGGAGTATCCGTGGGACTGGGTGAAGAAGTTCGCCCAGGCGGGCTGGCTCGGGATGATCGTCCCGGAGGAGTACGGCGGCTCCGGGCTCGGCGTCACCGAAGCCTCGCTGATGCTCCACGAGATCTGCGCGGCCGGCGCCGGGACCTCGGGCGCCTCGCCGATCCACTTCTACCTCTTCCCGCCGATGCCCGTCATCAAGCACGGGTCGGAGGCGCTGAAGCGGAAATACCTGCCGCGGATCGTGACCGGCGAGATCGTCATGTCATTCGGGGTCACCGAGCCGAACGCGGGCACCGACACCTCACGCATCCAGACCCGCGCCGAGCGGCAGGGCGGGCGCTTCATCGTCAACGGCCGGAAGGTCTGGAACACCAACGCGCGCCAGGCGACCCACATCCTGCTGCTCGCGCGCACCGCGCCGCGCGACGCGGCGAAGCCCGTCGCCGGCCTCACGCTCTTCTTCACCGAGTTCGATCGCGCGAAGATCACCGTGCGCGAGATCGAGAAGCTCGGGCGCGCGGCCGTGGACTCCAACGAGATCTTCATCGACGGGCTCGAGATCCCCGAGGAGAACGTGGTCGGCGAGGTCGGCCGGGGCTTCTACCACCTGCTCGACTCGCTGAATCCCGAGCGCATCCTGACCGGCATCGAGGCGGTCGGGATCGGGCGCTCGGCCCTCGAGCGCGCGGTCCGGTACGCCAAGGAGCGCATCGTCTTCGACCGGCCGATCGGCCAGAACCAGGCGGTCGCCCACCCGCTCGCGCTCGCGTGGGCGAAGCTGGAGGCCGCCGAGGCGATGTGCTTCAAGGCCGCCTGGCTCTTCGACGGCGGCCGGCCGTGCGGCGCCGAGGCAAACACCGCCAAGCTCCTCGCGGCGGACGCGGGCTTCGAGGCGTGCGACGTCGCGCTGCAGACGCACGGTGGCTACGGCTACGCGAAGGAGTTCCACGTCGAGCGGCTCTGGCGCGAGATCCGCCTCTACAAGATCGCGCCGGTCTCGCAGCAGATGGTGCTGAACTACCTCGCGGAGCACGTCCTGGGGCTGCCCAAGAGCTACTAAGACTCGCACCTCTAGTGGGTGCTGCCGCTATACTGGCGGTTGGCCATGCGACTCAGGTGGTACCTCGTCGTGGTCGTCCTCACCATCGTCTGCCCCCTGCTCGCGTTCACGACGTTTCTGGTCTACCAGAGCGGGCTCGCACACCGCGCGGCCGTCGAGCAGGGCCTCCTCGAGACCTCGCAGGCGGTGGCCGCCGCGCTGGACGCGCACTTCGAGTCGGCGATCAGGAGCCTGCAGGCCCTGGCGACGTCCGAGCACCTGGACAGGGCGGACCTGCGCGCATTCCATCGGCAGGCGCGTCGAGTACAGGCGGCCTACGAGGAGTGGACGAGCGTCAGCCTGTTCGATCTGTCCGGGCAAAGGCTCATCGCCAGCATGGTGCCCTTCGGCACGCCGCTGCCTCCCGCCCCGCCCGAGATGGTCGAACGTTTCCAGCAGCTCGTTTCGACGCGCCGGGCGGGGGTCTCGGACCTCTTCCCGGCACCGGTGCGGAAGCGCCCGGGATTTTCGATCGGCGCGCCCGTGCTCCGCGACGGTGAGGTGCGCTACGTGCTCTCGGCCGGCGTGGATGGCGACGTGCTCGGGACGATTCTCGCGCGCCAGAAGGTCCCCGCCGACTGGACCCTGGCGCTGCTCGACCGGCGGTACGTCATCGCCGCGCGGTCGCGGGCTCCGGAGCTCATCGGTCAGACGGCCGGGACGAGCTTCGAGGCCCAGGCGCGAGCCGCCGTGAAGGGCGTCTTCAAGGGCGTCACGAAGGAGGGCATGGCCGTCTATTCCGCCTTCGCCCGCTCGCCGGTCTCCGGCTGGACGGCCAGCCTCTCGGCGCCCGCCGCCGCCGTGGACGCCGCCGCCGTGGGGCTCCTCAAGGCGCTCGTCGCCGTGGGCCTGGCCTTCGTGCTGGGCGGCGCGCTCCTCGCCGTCTGGGCTGGGCGTCGCGTCACCAAGGGGATCGACGCCATCGTCCTCGAGGCCGGACGGCTCGGCCGCGGCGAGACCCCGCGTCCGCTGCGCTCGCCCATCTTCGAGGTGACGAAGCTCTCGGAGAGCCTGACGGCCGCGGGCCGCGAGCGCGCTCGAGCCGACGCCGAAATCCAGAACCGGGCTCGCCAGCAGGCGGCGCTCGCGGACTTCGGGCGCCGGGCCCTGGCGACCACCGAGCTCGAGCCGCTCCTGGGCGACGCGTCACGCGTGATCGCGGAGGTGCTCTCCGTGCAATGCGCAGCGGTGCTCGAGCTCCTCCCGGACCGATCCGCGCTCCGCCTCGTGGCCGGCGTCGGCTGGGAGGATGGCCGGGTCGGTGTGGCCACCGTGGACGCCGGTCGCGGGCCCGGCATCGTCGCGGAGGTCCGTGACGGGACGCCTCCACCGCTGCTGCTGGACCACGGCGTCGTCGGCGGACTCACCGCGATCATCGGGGATCCCGACGCGCCCTGGGGCGTGCTCGGCGCCTATACGACGGGGCCGCGCACCTTCGCCGAGGACGACGTGAGCTTCCTGCAAGGGGTGGCCAACGCGGTCGGTACGCTGACCCAGCGAGCGGGCGCGCGGGAGGCGCTCCGGGCGGCGGAAGAGCAGCTTCGCCAGGCGCAGAAGATGGAGGCCATCGGCCGACTCGCGGGAGGGGTCGCGCACGACTTCAACAATCTCCTGACGGTCATCGGCGGGCGCAGCGCGCTCCTGCTCATGCGGCTCGACGGGGCCGATCCCTCCCGCCGGGACGTCGAGCTGATCAAGAAGACGGCCGATCGCGCGGCGACGCTCACGCGGCAGCTGCTCGCCTTCAGCCGCAAGCAGATCCTGCAGCCCAAGGTCCTGGACCTGAACGCCGTCGTCGCCGGCATGGAACCCCTGCTGCGACGGTTGATCTCGGAGGACATCGCGCTGGCCACACGGCGAGCGCCGGACCTCGGCCGGGTCAAGGCGGATCCCGGACAGATCGAGCAGGTCATCCTCAACCTGGCGGTCAACGCCCGCGACGCGATGCCCCGAGGCGGACAGCTCACGCTCGAGACGCGCAACGTCGTGCTGGACGACACGTACGCCCGCGGTCACCCCGACGTCGCCCCCGGGCCGCACGCCATGCTGGCCGTGACGGACACCGGCGTGGGAATGAGCGCCGAGACCCGGGCGCGCCTCTTCGAGCCGTTCTTCACGACGAAGCGACCCGGGGAAGGCACGGGGCTGGGGCTCGCGACGGTCTATGGCATCGTCAAGCAGAGCGGCGGGAACGTCGGCGTGTACAGCGAGCTCGGCTTCGGCACGAGCTTCAAGATCTACCTGCCGCTGGTGGAGGAGACGGCGGCGGCCGCAGACGCCCTTCCCGGCGCCCCCGCGCCGGTCCGAGGATCGGAGATGGTGCTGATCGTCGAGGACGAGGAAGATCTCCGGACCCTCGCCCGCGAAATCCTCGAGGCTCACGGCTACAGCGTCATGGAGGCGGCGACGCCCGAGGCGGCTCTGCGTGCCGTCGCGGAGCGCCCCGACGGGATCGACCTGCTCGTGACCGACGTGGTGCTGCCCCAGATGAGCGGGCGTGAGCTCGCCGATCGTCTGCTCGCCGGCCGCCCCGGCCTGCGGGTGCTGTTCATGTCCGGCTACACGGACGACGCCATCGTCCGTCACGGGGTCCTGGAGCTGGACATGCCGTTTCTGGCGAAGCCATTCACGCCGGAGAATCTGGCGCGCCGGGTGCGCGAGGCGCTCGACGCTCCGGATCGCTGAGAAGGAGACGCACCGCATGAGAGCGTTGCACGCCGCCGACGCGATGACGGCGGACCCACCGACGGTCGTGCCGACCATGACCATCTGGGCCGCGCTCGCGCGGATGCGGCAGGACGACATCCGGCACCTGCTCGTCGTCGGCGAGCGGGGCGAGCTGCTGGGGGTGCTGTCCAACCGGGACTACCGCCGCGTCCTCGAGCGCGCCGACGCCAGGGGAACGATCTCGCGCCTGCACGAGATTCCGGTGTCGGACGTCATGACGCCGCTGCCGCGGATCGTCTCGGCGCATCCCGAGACGCCGCTCCTGGAGGTGTGCCGGCTCATGGTGGACAAGAGGATCGGATGCGTGCCGATCGTCGACGCGCGCGATCGTCCGCTCGGCCTCGTGACGGAGCATCACGTCATGCAGGAGCTCGCCCGGGAGCTGGAGCGACCGTAGCCGCGCCCGCGGCCGCTACCGGCGACGGTCGAGCAGGACCGCCCCGGCGGCCAGCGCGGCGCCGAGGCAGACGCCCGCAAGGGCGTCCGACGGCCAGTGGGCGCGCAGCATCACCCGCGCGAGCGCCACGAGCGTGATCGTGAGCCCGGCGGCGATGCGGAGCGCGCGCCGCGCGGCGGGTGGCAGCGAGGCCGCGAGATAGATCACCGCGCCGAAGAACGCGGCGGCGGCCGTGGCGTGGCCGCTCGGAAAGCCCATCGAGACGTCTTCCGGCCGCGGCCGACCCACGACGATCTTCAGCAGGCCCTCCGTCATCGGGGCGACGATCATCAGCCCGATCCAGAGCCACCAGCGCTCGCGCGCGCGTCGGAACGCCAGGAGCAGGAGGAGCGTCGCCGGCAGCAGGACCTTCCAGCTTCCTGCCCGGTTGATCACGCGCATCGCGGCGAGCACGACGGGTGACGCGAGCGCGAGCAATGCATCGCGGAGGGGCCGGTCGCCGGGCACGGTCGGCAGCACGGCCACGGCGAGCGCGAGGACGAGAAACGTCGAGGCGCCGGCGATCAGGACGGTGATGGCGCGGGGCCTCACGCGAGCGGGGTGAGGCGACCGGAGGCCGGCCTGACCGCGAGGAAGACGCCCCAGAGCGCGATCAGCGTGAGCCCGAAGGCGCAGACGACCGTCGCGCCGGTCGGCAGGTCGAGGGCGGCGGAGGCGATCATGCCGATGATGCTGACGAGCGTGCCGAAGCCCCAGCCGATGAGGAGCTTGGCCGGGATCGTGCGCCCGAGCATGATGCCGGCGAGCGCCGGCACGATGAGGTAGGAGAAGACGAGCAGCACCCCCGCGATCCGCACCGAGCTCGTGACCACGACGCCGAACGACGCGTAGAAGAGGAAGTCCCAGAGACGGACGCGCCAGCCCTCGCCGTAGGCGGCGTCGGGGTCGGTGGAGATCAGGAAGAACGGACGCCGGCAGCACCAGTGGAAGACGCCGACCGCCGCGTAGAGCGCCGCGACCTTCAGGACCTCGGGCCCCCGCACCGCGAGCAGGTTGCCGACCAGCATCGCGCGCACCTGCTCGGCCCCGTGCGCCGCGCGGTCGGCGAGAAGGACCGCGGCGGCGGACGAGACCGCGTAGACGACGCCGATCACCGCCTCCTGGGAGACGTGCCGGCGCCGGCTGCGCGTCAACGCGAGCACGAGCGCCCCGAGCACGGTGGCGCTGAGCCCGAACGCGTACGACTCCCACGTGTCGGTCTCCCAGCCGAGCAGGAAGGCCGCCGTCGCGCCGAGCGCCGCGATCTGGGCGAGCGCGATGTCCACGAAGACGACCTCGCGGGAGAGGACGTGGACACCGAGATAGGCGTGGATGCCCGTGAGCACCAGGCACATGAGGAACGGCAGCCACAGGAGCGCGACGAGATCGCCGGCCACGGTCCGTCCTTTTCGCCTACCGGAGCGCCTGAGCGACCGCGCTCACGCGTCGACGCCCTTGACGCCGCCGACCATTGTCGGGATCACGATGGTCCTCGCGCCGGGTTCCTCGGCGCCGCGCTGGGCTACCTTGAAATCGTTCCACGCTCCTCCTTCGTCTGGCGGATCAGCTCGACGAGGTGTTGCGGCGCATCACCTCATCGCCATCGCCATCGCCAACGCGTTGATATTGTAGTCGATGGCACCGATGAACGAGTCGGCGCCCTTCACCCCGCCGACCATCGAGGCGAGCACGACGGCTTGGGCGCCCGCCTCCTGTGCGACGCGCTCGGCCAGCTTCACGTCGTTCCACGGCTCGACGATGATGACCTTGATCCGCTCCTCCTTCATCTGGCGGATCACGCGCGTGAGGTGGACCGGGGAGGCCGGAATGCCCGGCCGGTCCTCGAGCGCAGCCGCCTGCGTCAGCCCAAAGCGCGTGAGGAGATAGATCCATTGGGGATGGTACACGACGACCTTCGCCCCCTTGAACGGCTCCATCGCCTTCGTCCACCGCGCCATCGCCTCGTCGAGGCGGGCGAGGAACGCCTGGCGGTTCTTCTCGAACGCGGGGCGTTGCTCCGGGGCGAAGCGCGCGAGGCCGTCCACGATGTTCTGGGTCGTGATCGGCGCCAGACCGGGGTCGAGCGAGTAATGGGGATTGCCGAGAGGGTGGACGTCGCCCATCGAGCGGTCCACCCGCGTCGACGGCACATCGAGGACCTGGATGCCGCGCGAGACGTCCACGCGGCCAGGCGCACCGCGGATGATCCTCGGATTGTTCGCCCCCTGAACGGCGACGTCGGCCCACGCGTCCA
>JBGQEL010000155.1:0-7207 GCA_041496385.1 Methylomirabilia bacterium
GCCGCGACGAACGTGCCGAGGCCGTGGCGCCGCGCGATCAGGTTCTCGCGCTCGAGCAGCTCGAGCGCCTGGCGCAGCGTCATGAGCGTCACGCCGAAGCTCTTCGCGAGCTGCCGCTGGTTGGGCAGGCGCTCGCCCGCGTGGAGCTCGCCCCCGCGGATCCGCTCGCGCAGCGCCTCGGCGATGCGGTGATAGCGCGGCACCCTCATTCAGAGCCTCCGAGATCGCAGTGTTCTAGAACTCTGCTGCTCGCATCGGGCCGCGAGAGCGCCGAACACGGGAAAACCACGAACGACAACACCGACAGGAACTTGGGCTCGCCGCGACGGCCTATTCTAGGGCCGCGGGCGATCCTACCGCAAGGGTCTGTTCACTTCTCCTGGGCGAGCTTCTGCGAGAGGGCGATGAGGCCGTCGAGCTTACCTCGCGCTGCGCCGGAGTCGATGGACCGGGCCGCCAGCTCGACGCCCTCCTTGAGGTCACGGCCCCGGCCGCCCGCCACGAGCGCGGCCGACGAGTTCATGAGCACGATGTCGCGCTTCGGGCCCGGGTCGCCGGCGAGAATCGCGCGGATGATCTCGGCGTTCTGCTCGCGGTCGCCGCCCAGGAGGTCGCCGATCGCCGCGCGCGGCATGCCGAAGTCCTCCGGGCGCACGCTGAAGGTGCGCACGACGCCCCCGCGCACCTCCGAGACCCGGCTCTCGCCCGTGTTGGAGATCTCGTCGAGGTTGTCGCTGCCGTGGACGACGAAGGCCCGGTGCGTGCCCAGCTCGCCGAGGACGCGCGCGAGCGGCTCGGTGAGCGCCGCGGCGTAGACGCCGATCACCTGCGCGTTGGCGCCCGCCGGGTTCGTGAGCGGGCCGAGCATGTTGAACACGGTCCGGACGCCCATCTCCCGCCGCGCCGTCATGACGTGCTTCATCGCTGTGTGGAGCAGCGGCGCGTAGAGGAAGCCGATGCCGACCTCCTCGATGCAGCGCGCGACCTTCGGCGGCGTCAGCTCCAGGCTGATCCCGAGCGTCTCGACCACGTCGGCCGAGCCGCAGAGCGACGAGACCGAGCGGTTGCCGTGCTTGGCGACGCGCAGCCCCGCCCCCGCGACGACGAACGCGGTCGCCGTCGAGACGTTGAAGGTGCCGGTGGCGTCGCCGCCCGTGCCGCAGGTGTCGATGAGCATGTCGCGGTCGGTGCCCGTGAGCCCGGCGACCTCCTCGCCGCCCGCCCGGATGCGGACCGCCTTCTGCCGCATCACCTGGGCGAAGCCGATCAGCTCCTCGACGGTCTCGCCCTTCATCCGGAGCGCGGTCAGGAAGGCGGCGATCTGCGCGTGGGTCGCGACGCCGGACATGATCGCTTCCATCGCGGCGGCGGCCTCCATACGCGTGAGGTCGCGCCGGTCGATCAGCGTGCGGACCGCCTCGGTGATGATCGGGCTCGTCATCGGGCGCTCAGTATACCCGGAAATCCTCCGGGCTCAGGCGGGTCAAGTCCCACGACGCTACCATCGAGCGCGCCACTTCTCCACGATCGCTTCGACGTCGAGTGGTCCCAGACGGGTCGGCGGCCCTTCGACAGCCCTCGCATTCACCTTGGCGATCTCGGCGTTGATCGCGAGAACCCGTGCCCTGACCGTCGTCTCGTCCCGCAGCGCCCAGATCTCGGCGAGCCGGGCCTCGACCTTGCGGAGCAGCTCGAGCGACGGCGGCAGCGCCGACACCTTTTCACGCTGGACGAGCTTCTTCACCCACCAGTCCGGGTCATACGGCCGGTCGAGACCCGGCAGCGGCTTCCCGGCGCCCTCGAGATCCTCGAACGCGCCCTCTTCCTGGGCGCGACGGATCAGCTCCTCGAACCAGGACTCCCAGCTCGTTCCCGGAGGCTTGCGCTCGGTCATGATCTCCTAGTCCTTGGCGTCCAGGATCAGCTGCATGAGGCGTCCGAACTGAAACGATTATCTCGCGTCGGGCTCAGCCGGGCGACGCGAGATCCAGAGCCATCTGGAGGGTGGCGAGCGCCGGGTTCGCCGGAAGCACGTCCCGCACCCCGGTTTCGACGAAGCCGGCGCGCCGGTACAGCAGGGCGGCCGGCGAGTTTCCCACGGTCACCCACAGCTCGATCCTCGTGAATCGGCGCCCGCGCGCCCAGGCGACGACGGCGTCGAGCAGCGCCCGGCCGGCGCCGCGGCCGCGGGCCTCCGGCGCGACCCACATGCCCCCGACGCGCGCGACGCCGGGCCGCTCGCGATCGAGCAGGCCGAACGTCAGGCCGAGGGGGCGCCCCGCGTCCTCCGCGACGAACATCACGTGGCGGTCGGGCTCCGTGACCGAGCAGGTGAGGTTCTCCCAGTCGGCGTCGGGCCGCGCGTCGGCCTGGGCGAACGTCTCGGCGAACGCGTCGGGAGCGTCGGCGAGGGCGCGCAGGCGCAGCGCCTTGAAGAGCGCCGTCTCGCCCGCGCGGAGCATCCGCACCTCCACGCGCGCCACCGCTCAGCGGCCGAAGTAGGCGCGCTTGATGCCCTCGTCGGAGAGCAGGCGCGCGCTCGGGCCCTCGAGGGCGATCGTCCCGTTCTCGAGCACGTAGGCGCGGTGCGAGAGGCGGAGCGCCCGGGGCACGTTCTGCTCGACGAGCAGGATCGTCACGCCGTCCTTGTTGATCCGGGCGAGGTTCTCGAAGATCGAGGCGACGACGACGGGCGCCAGGCCGAGCGAGGGCTCGTCGAGCATGAGCAGGCGCGGGCACGCCATCAGCGCGCGGCCGACCGCCGTCATCTGCTGCTCGCCGCCGGAGAGCGTCCCGGCGAGCTGCCGCCGGCGCTCGGCGAGGTGCGGGAAGAGCGCGAACACGCGCTCGAGCGTCTCCGGCCGGCGCGCCCGGCTCTCGCGCGTGCGCGCGCCCAGCTCGAGGTTCTCCAGCACGGTCATCGTCGGGAAGAGCTGGCGCCCCTCGGGAACGTGCGCGAGGCCGCCCGCGACGATCGCGGCCGGCGTGTGGCCGGCCAGGCGCGCGCCGTCGAGCTCGACGTGGCCGCTCCGGAGCGGAATGAGGCCGCAGATCGCGCGGAGGGTCGTCGTCTTGCCGGCGCCGTTGGAGCCGATGATCGCCACGATCTCGCCGGCGCGGACCTCGAGCGAGACGCCGCGCACGGCCGTCATGTCGCCGTAGCCCGCCTCGATGGCCTCAAGCCGGAGCAGCGTCGACACTCTCGTCCCCCAGGTAGGCCTCGATCACCCGCCGGTCGCCGGCGACCTCCTCGGGCCGGCCCTCGGCGATCCGCTCGCCGTAGTTGAGGACGACGACCCGCTGCGCCAGCGACATCACGGCGCGCATGACGTGCTCGATCAGCAAAATCGCCACGCCGCGCGCGTTGATCGCGCGGACCTCCGCGACGAGCCGCGCCGTCTCGGTGTCGTTCAGCCCCGACATGACCTCGTCGAGCAGGAGCAGCGCCGGCTCCGTCGCGAGCGCCTTGGCGATCTCGAGCCGCTTGCGCTCGGCGAGCGTGAGGCTCCCGGCCAAGTGCTCGGCCTTGGCGCCGAGCCCCAGCTCCTCGAGCACCGCGCGGGCCCGCGCGGCGGCCGCGCGCGGCTCCGCGTGCCGCCCGAGCGCGCCGATCATCACGTTGCGCAAGACCGTCAGCCGCGGGAACGGGCGCATGATCTGGAACGTGCGCGCCATGCCGAGCGCGCACACCCGATGCGGCGCCAGCCCCGAGATCGCGCGGCCGCGGAAGCGGATCTCGCCCGCGTCGGGCGCCAGGAACCCCGAGATCAGCCCGAAGGCCGTGGTCTTGCCCGCGCCGTTCGGGCCGATCAGCGCGACGATCTCGCCCTCCGCCACGCGGAGCGAGAGGTCCCGCACGGCCTGGAGGCCGCCGAACCGCTTCGACAGCGCCGTGACCTCGAGCAGCGGCGGGGTCACGCGCGCGATCCCTTGAAGAGCCGCCGCAGGTAGGGGTAGGCGCCCTGCGGCAGGAAGAGCACGACCGCGATGAGGAGGGCGCCGTAGGCCACGAGGTGGAGCCCGTGGAGACCGCTCTGGCCGAAGTAGAGGCGCGACAGCTCGCCGAGCGGCGTCAGGATGATCGAGCCCAGGATGGGCCCGAACAGCGTGCCCGCGCCGCCGACGATGGGCCGCAGGATGATCTCCACCGAGAGCGGGATGCCGAACATCGTGTTCGGCTGCAGCGAGAACAGGTAGAACGCGTAGAACGTCCCGCCCATCCCGGTGAGGAACGACGAGACGACCATCGCGAGCATCTTGTACTTGAACGTGTTGACGCCGAGCGCCTCGCACGCGCCCTCGTCCTCCCGGATCGCGGTCAGGTAGATGCCGAAGCGGCGGCGCTCGAGCAGCGCGACCACACCCGTCGCCAGCAGCATCAGCGCGAGCGCGACGTAGTAGTAGACGCGGTTGTCCTGGAACTGGAACTGGCGCGCGTTGCCCGTGAACGTGATGTAGAGCCCCAGCGCGCCGCCGACCGCGTCGATGTTCGACACTGCGATGCGGCAGATCTCGGCGAACGCCACCGTCAGCAGGACGAAGTAGAAGCCGCGCAGCCCGAAGCGGAAGCCGAGATAGCCGATGACGGCGCCCAGGACGGCCGCGAGCGCGCCGCCGAGGAACATGCCGATCCAGGGCGTCAGGCCCGTCTCGATCGACAGCATCGCCGCGGTGTAGCCGCCGATCCCGACGAACGCCGCGTGGCCGACCGAGAGCTGGCCCGCGTAGCCGCCGACGATGTTCCAGGCCTGGCCGAGGAAGCCGTAGAAGAAGATCAGGATGAAGATCGTCACCGCGTACGAGCTCAGCACGAGGGGCAGCAGCAGCAGCACCAGCACCGCCGCGGGCGCCGCCCACTTCATGGCGCCCGCCGGCCGAAGAGGCCCGCCGGCCGAAAGAGGAGGATCAGGATCAGGAGCGAGAAGCTGAACAGCTCCTTGAGCGAGGGCTTGAGGAACACGGCGCCCATCGACTCGGCCACCGAGACGAGGAGGCCGCCGACGAAGGCGCCCAGCAGGCTCCCCATGCCGCCGATGATCACGATGTTGAAGGAGGTCACCGAGAGCGAGAGCCCGGTCGGCGGCTGGAACGGCACGATCGGCGCGACGAGCGCCCCGGCCGCGCCCACGCACGCGGCGCCCACGCCGAAGGCGACAGCGTAGACCCGGCGGACGTCGGTCCCGATCACCCGCGCGCCGTAGCTGTTGTCGGCCGCCGCGCGCATCGACCGGCCGAGGTCGGTCCGGAACAGGAACAGGTAGAGCGCCAGCGCGAGGACGATCGCGACGCCGAAGGCCACGAGCCGCGCGACGTCCACGAAGATGGGGCCGAGCCAGATCGTCGCGGCCGAGAGCGCCGAGCGCACGCGTGTCGGCTCCGGCCCGAAGGCCACCAGCGCCAGGTTCTCGAGCACGAGGGCGACCCCGAGCATCAGGAGGATCTGCATCTCGTGGGGCGCGTCGAGGATGCGGTCGACGAGGGCGCGCTGGACGACGAAGCCGAGGACGAAGAGCGCCGCCGCGCAGCCGATGAACGCGACGTACGGATCCACGCCGGCGCGCGTGGCCAGCATGAACGCCAGGTACATCCCCCACACCATCATGTCGCCGTGGGCGAAGTTCACGACGCGCATCACGCCGAAGATGAGCGTGAGGCCGACCGCCATGAGGCTGTAGACGCCGCCGAACAGCAGGCCGCTCAGCAGCCCTTGCAGGACGAGTGTGAGATCCAGCGCTAGCCCGAATCGTTCATGAACGAGAATACCGATGTCGGACGGGTGGCGCCGCGGGCTGTGCCCGCGCACCCGGCGAAGTGGGCCCCCCGAGTCCCGTCCGCAGCTCGAAGAGCTGCGAGCGAGCGAGTGGGTGACGGAGCCGGAGGCGCGGGCACCGCCCGCGGCGCCAGGACCCGTCCGCCTCGCGTGTGGTCGTTCATCAATAATCCAGGCTAGGCCTTGGGCCTGGGGAACACGAACTTCTGCAGCGCCGCGTTCTTCGGCCAGACGGCCACCGGCTTCTGGCCGAGGATCTGGATCATCGTGGCGATCGCGTTCGGGTTGTCGCCGATCTCGTTGAAGACGATCGGGCCGCCGTACTGCATGAGGCCGCCCGCGTAGTTCGTCTTCTTCATGGCGTCCACGATGGCGTCCGGGTCGTCGAGCGCCGTCGCGCGCTCGAGGATGTCGGCGATGACGAACACGGCGTCGTACGAGTAGCCCGAGTTCGTGTCGAAGGTCCGGCGCTTGCCGGTCTCCTTCTCCGAGCGCTTCGCGTACTCCTCGGCGACGGCGGCCGTGCGCGGGTTTCTGAAGTTCGGCCACGGGACGCTCGTCATCACGTATTCGAGGTCCTCCTTGAGCACGGCGAACTGGCCCGCCTCGTAGAGGCCCGGGCTCCCGGGCCCGACGATGCCCATCATCTCGATCCGCTGCTTGCGGATCTCGGGCAGCAGGAGCTGCGCGGAGGCCGGCCGCGTGATGGGCGCGATCACGTCGGGCTTGAGCGACTTGGCGCGCGAGACCTCCGTGGAGAGGTCCGAGGGCGGCTCCGGCCACGGGATGATCTCGACGATCTCCCACGAGGGCTTCGCCGCCTCCCAGGCCGCCTTGAAGCCGCGCATCTGGTTGGTGCCGAAGAGGTCGTTGGCGTGCATGAGCACGACGCGCTTGGGCGAGACGCCCGCCTCCTTGAAGATCTCGGTGAAGTACTGGACGGCGTTGCGGCCGAAGGCCGAGCCCGTCGGGAAGTTCCGGTAGACGTACTGGACCTTCTGCTGGCCCTCCTTGACCGACTTGGCGACGTTCGCCGTGATCGGGTCGGCGGCCGCAATATCCACGAGGAACGGCACGCGCTTCTGCTGCGCGACCGACACCATCGAGTTGGTCGAGCCGGAGTCGAAGGACCCGAGCAGCATCTGCGCGCCCTGGCCGACGACGCGCTCGGCCTCGACGCGGCCGTTCTCGGGCTTGGTCTGCGTGTCGCCGAGCAGCAGCTCGAGCTTCAGGCCGCCCTTGGACTTGATGCCGCCCGCCGCGTTGATCGCGTCGGCCGCCATCTGGGCGCCGAGCCGGCAGGCCTGCCCGGGCTCGGCGAGCGGGCCGGTCTGGGGATGAATCGCGCCGATCTTGAACGTCTTGGGCTGCGCGCGCAGCGGCAGCGGAAAACCGAGCACGGCCGCGCCGGCCGCGGTGGATTTCAGGAACGTGCGA
>JBGQEL010000156.1:0-6899 GCA_041496385.1 Methylomirabilia bacterium
CGAGTGGGTAGACTGTTCGCCGTGGGACAGGCAGCGAGCGCCCCCGGGCCCCGCGCCGCGCAACCGGCGTTCGGCCCCCTGCTCAGGCACTGGCGGCTGGCCCGCCGGCTGAGCCAGCTCGCCCTCGCGGGCGAGGCGGAGGTCTCGGGCCGCCACCTGTGCTTCCTCGAAACCGGCCGCGCGCGGCCGAGCCGCGAGATGGTCCAGCTGCTCGCGAGCGTGCTCGACGTCTCCCTGAGCGACCGCAACGCCCTGCTGCTGGCCGCCGGCTACGCGCCGGCCTACGGCGAGCGCAAGCTCGAGGCGCCGGAGCTGGAGCACGTCCGGCGGGCGCTCGAGTTCGTCCTGCGCCAGCAGGAGCCGTACCCCGCGATCGTCGTGGACGGCGAGTGGAACACCGTCATGGGCAACCAGGCGGCACGCCGGATCTTCGGCCTGTTTCTGGGACGGTCGGCCTTGAGCCCCGAGCACGCGCGCAACGCCATGCACATGGTGTGTCATCCCGACGGCCTGCGCCGGTTCATCGTCAACTGGGAGGAGTTCGCCGGGCCGCTCATCCAGACGCTTCACCGGGAGGCGGCCGGCGGCGCGAACGCCGCGGTCGCGCGCCTGCGCGACGAGCTCCTCGCGTATCCGGGCATGCCGCGGCGGTGGAGGATCCCCGACCCGCACGCGCCAGCGCCGCCCGTACTCACCATGCGGCTCCGGAAACGCGACCTGTCCCTCGCGTTCTTCTCGACGCTCACGATGCTCGCGACCCCGCGCGACGTCATGCTCGAGCACCTCCGGATCGAGTGCTTCTACCCGGCGGACGCGGCGACCGAAGAGACGGCGAGGCGACTCGCCTCCGCGCCGCCGTCGACCAGGGCCGCGATCCTGGAACGATCGAAGTAGCCGCGAAGCTCGACGATCTTCCCGTCCCGTACCTGGCAGACGTCGCAGCCGTTGAGCGTGACGGGGATCCGTCGCCCGTCCGGTGCCGCGAGCGCTCCGCGCATCACCCACTCGAACGCGATGCGCCCCGCGTCGCCTTCCAGCAGCGAGGTCAGGGCGAACGACAGGTCGGTGAACCGTTCGAGGGTCCGCTGCACCGACGCGGCGATCGCGGGTCCAGCGAGACCGTCCGGAGCGGACGGATCGATCAGGCGGCCATCCGCGGCGAAGACGGCGCGCACGGCGTCGGGGCTGCGGGCGTTCCAGGCGTCGATGAAGGCGTGCGCGGCTTCTCGGGCAGTCATGGGGTCCTCCTGCGCACGTGCCTCGGCGGCGCGGCGATATCGCGCCGCGTCGGCGCGCGCGCGTCCGATCGCGTCGAGTGCCAGCTTCTCGAGAACGTAGTCGTGCTCCGGGAGTGCCATCGCTGCGACCACGATCGCCCCTCGCGGCAGCGCGCGCAATTACGTGGCGGGTAAGCGCCGGTGGCGCCCGCGCCGCCGTGCCCGTCACACCTCCCACCAGCGCTCGACCTCCCGGGCGAGGGCGCCCGCGGCCGGATACCGCGCCGCCGCCTCGCGCACGGCGGCATTCGCCTCGTCCTCGCGCGGCAGGAGCTCCTCGCGCGCCACCGCGAAGTCGTAGGGGGACAGGTGCCTGGTCGGCAGCACGGTCTCGAGGGGCACCACGTCCACGTGGCGATGGCGGAGCAGCGCCTCGTAGACCCGCCGGTACACCAGTGGATCGTAGGCGGGTTCGCCCTCGGCCGTGGGTGACTCGAGCGTGATGCCGAGCGCCCGCGCCACGCGGACGAGGTCGAGCCAGAGCGCCCGAAGCACGCCGGGCGGCGCGTCCTCGCGCTCGCGAGGGTGCACGGGCCGGGCGGCCCGGCGCCCGCGCTCGGCTTCGAGGAACCGCCGCACCTCGGCGGACGGCACGGCGATCGCGAAGCGGCACGAGGCCGCCGCGAGGATCGGTTCGGCGGCGTCGTCGGCCGGCCGCGCCAGCTCCATCAGGCGATTGCCGGCGAGCGGAAGCTCTCCGATGAGCAGGTGCTCCGGCGCCGCGCATCGCCGCTGCCACTCGACGAGCGCCCGGCGCGACCAGAGCCCGACCGCCTTGCGCACGACGGCGTGGGTGACGCCGTCGACCATCGGGTAGCGCCGGCCCGCCTCGCACGCCTCGAACAGGGGACGCACTACGTCCCACTGGAAGAGATGCACGGCGCGGCCCGCGCCGGCCGCGAGGTGGGCGAGCTGGTGGATCAGGAGGCTCTTGCCGGTGCCGGGCAGGCCGGCGAGGAACACGATGCGCGGGGAGCGGGCGAGCGCCTCGAGGCGGGCGTGCAGGTCTCGGTCGCCGCTCACGACGAGGCGCGTGCTGCGATCGTCCGGTGACGTCAACGTTGTCAGAAAAGCCTTAGCACCGCGCGGCCGCCTGTGTCAAAGTCGTAGCCGCGAGGAGGGCGACACCGGTGCGACGATATCCCATGCCGCGACTGTTGCTGATGAGCGTGGGCGCGGCGCTCCTCGTCGCCGCCTGCGACCAGGGGCCCGGCGCCAAGGGCGGCCAGCCGGCCTCGATCAAGATCGTGATCGCCGACTACAGCAAGGACCACACGCGACCCTTCTGGCAGGCCCTGTCCGAGACCTACACGAAGGAGACCGGCGTCAAGGTCGACCTGCAGGTCGTCGACTGGAACACCATCGACCAGCAGGTCACCACGATGATCCAGAACAACCAGCCGCCGGACGTACTGAACCTGAATTCGTTTTCCAGTTACGCGAAGGACGGCCTGCTCCATTCGGCGGACGAGGTCTTGTCGCCCAAGACCAAGGACGATTTCCTGTCGGCGTTCGCCCGGGGCGGCGAGTACCGGGGCGCGCTCTACGGGTTCCCGATTCTCGCGAGCGCGCGGGCCTTCTTCTACAACAAGGACCTGTTCGCCCGGGCCGGCGTCGCGGCGCCCCCGAAGACCTGGGACGAATTCGTCAGGACCGCGCAGCGGATCCAGGCGCTCGGCAAGGGGACGATCGGCTACGCGCTGCCGCTCGGGCCCGAGGAGGCCCAGGCCGAGTGGTCCATCTGGATGTGGAACAACGGCGGCGACTGGAAGTCGGGCGATCAGTGGACGATCGACAGTGACAAGAACCTCCAGACGCTGCGGTTCCTCGCGGATCTCGCCAACAAGCACAGGGTGACCCAGGTGAACCCGGGGAAGACCAACCGCACCGACGGCGCCTTCCAGCTCTTCAAGGACGGTAAGGTCGGCATGGTGATGGGCTTCAGCCCGCTGGCCAAGCAGCTCGACGCCGAGGGCAAGGTGAACTACGGCGTCGCGGAGATGCCGACGAACGCCGGCACCGCGGTGACCCTGGGCGTCGAGGACTACCTCATGGCCTTCAAGAAGCCGGGGAACCGGGAGGCGGTCGCGAAGTTCCTCGAGCTCTACTACCAGCCCGGGACCATCACGCGGTGGATCTCCGCCGAAGGCTTCCTCCCGGTGACCAAGGCCGGCCTGGAGCAGATGCGCGCGGACCCGAAGCTCAGGCCCTACCTCGACGCCTTGCCGAACGCGAAGCTGGCCCCCACGACCGATCCCGCGTGGGACAAGGTCAAGCTCGACGTTCAGCAGAACATCGGGCTGGCGGTGCAGCCGGGCGGCAACCCCAAGGAGGTGCTCGACCAGCTCCAGAGGAACGCCGCCGCCTCGGCGGGCGCCCGCTGACGGTGCGCGGTCCTCGCCGCACGCGGCGAGCGACCGAGTTCCGCGCGTTCCTCTGGCTCGGGCCGAGCCTCGCGCTCATCGGGGGCGTCGTGCTCTATCCTGCGTTCCAGCTCGTCCGGGCGTCGCTCAGCCAGTACTCGGTCACCGGCCTCTACCAGGGCTCCGTGGGCCTGCGGAACTACGCCCGGCTCTTCCGGCAGGAGGCATTGCCCACGGTCGTGGCGAACACCGTGGTCTGGGTGGGGGTCATCGTCGCGGTCACGATGCTGATCTCGATGGGGCTCGCGCAGTTTCTCGACAAGAGCTTCCCGGGCCGGCGGCTCGTCCGCTGGGCGCTCATCGTGCCGTGGGCGACGTCGCTCATCATCACATCGAAGCTCTTCGTGTGGATTTACGACTACTACTTCGGGGTTCTCAACCCCGTGCTCCAGCGGCTCCGCGTCCTCGACCACCCGGTGGACTGGCTCGGCGACGACGCGACCGTGATGGGCGCGATGATCACGGTCGGCGTCTTCGTGTCGCTGCCCTTCACGACGTACGTCCTGCTCGCCGGGCTGCAGGCGATCCCGGGGGACGTGTACGAGGCGGCGCGGGTCGACGGCGCCTCGGCGTGGCGGACGTACCGGTCGGTGACGGTGCCGTTGCTGCGGCCGGCCCTCCTGGTGGCCGCCGTGCTGAACATCGTCTACGTGGTCAACTCGTTTCCGATCGTGTGGACGCTCAACGACCGCAACCCGGGCTTCGGGCACGACACGATGATCACGTACATGTACAAGATCGCGTTCAAGAGCTCGCTCCGCGACGTCGGGCTCGCGGCGGCGCTGGGCGTGGTCAACGTGCTGCTAATCCTCGTGGCGGTGCTCGTCTACCTGCGCACCGTGCGCTGGCGGGAGCAGGAGGCCTGATGGCGCGGCGCGCGCTTCAGCGGGCGCGGCTGACCTGCGCGGGGCTGTTGCTCGCGCTCGTGTTCCTGGCGCCCTACCTCGTGATGCTCTTCACCGCGGCGAAGCCGGACGCCGAGCTGCGGACGAGCCCGCCGCGGCTCACCCCGCTCCACTGGCAATGGAGCAACTTCGTCGACGTCCTCGGCGACCCCGGCTTCCAGACCTGGCTGCGGGTCTCCCTCGTCGTGGCCGCGGCGTCGACGGCGCTCGTGATCCTCGCCGCCGTGCCCGCCGCCTACTACACCGCGCGCCACCGGTTCCGCGGGCGGACCGCCTTCCTCTTCCTCATGCTCGTGACGCAGATGTTCTCGCCGACGACCCTGGTGGTCGGCCTTCACCGCGAGTTCTTCGAGCTCGACCTCATCAACACGTACGCCGCGCTCGTCGTCACCAACGCGGCCTTCAGCCTCGCCTTCGCCATCTGGATCCTGCGGGCGTTCTTCGCCTCCATCCCGCGCGAGATCGAGGAGGCGGCGGCCGTCGACGGCTGCGGCCGCCTGCGCGTGCTCCTGCGGATCGTGCTCCCGCTGTCGCTTCCCGGCGTCGTGACCGCGGTGATCTTCGCGTTCATCGCGGCCTGGAACGAGTACGTCGTCGCGCTCACCCTCATGACCGATCCGGACAAGAAGCCGCTGACCGTCGGGATCACGTCCTACGTCACGGCGTACGTCCAGCACTGGAACTCGCTCTTCGCGGCCTCGATCATCGCGATCGTGCCCGTCGTCGTGCTCTTCGCGCTCATCGAGCGCCACCTCGTGGGCGGCCTCACCGCGGGCAGCGTCAAGTAGGGAGCGGCGACGCCGCGCTACGTCCCGACGCGGAGCGTCGCGCCCAGATCCCGCAGGAGCGCGATCGTGGACATGTAGGAGAGCTTGCCCGTGCGGGGGTTCTCCGAGGGCACGTTCTCGATCTCGATCGAGAGCCGGCCGAACTCGCCCTCGACGGTGATGCGGTGCCGGTTCATCGACTGCTCCGGCGCGGCGAAGATGCGGATGCGCGTCTTCTCGGGGCCGATGCCGGCGAGCGAGAGCGCGGCCACGACGTTGACGTTTGCGGGGAAGGCACGGCAGGCGTCCGTGGCGGACCCCTCGAAGATCAGCGTCTCGGTCGTGATGGCGTCGAGGTCGATGTTCTGCTGCTCGATGAAGGGCGCGCCGGCGAGGCCCCGGGGCGGCTTGCGGGTCTCCATCGTGACCGCGCCGATCGCGCCGACGCGCGCGCCCTTGACGCCGTCGAGCCCCGCGATCGCGGCGGAGGGCACGAGGATGCGGCAGCGGTTGGCGCGTGCGAGATCCACCCAGTCCTGACGGCCGAGGAGCGCGCCGCAGGAGAGCACGACCAGGTCGCGGCCCGCCGCGAGCGTCCGCGGCGCGATCTCCCGGAGGTGCGCCTGCGTCGACGCCTCGACGACCAGGTGAGACGCCTGGATGAGATCGTCGAGGGCCAGGAAGCGCGCAGGCGAGCGGAGGCCCTTCAGGAAGCGCTCGGCCTTCTCGCGATCGCGGGCGGTCGCGGCGGCCAGTCGCAGGCCCGGGATGCCCTCGTCCAGGGCGCGGCAGAGCTGTCTGCCGATGGCGCCGAGGCCGACGATGCCGACGTCCATGCGCGCATCGTAGCACGCCAACGGCGCCACGCGCGGCGTCGACGGCGGCGAGGGCTGGCCTGACGCGCGTGGTATCATGCGCGCGTGGTGGGATGACGCCCACGCGAACGCTCAGGGACCCGCTCGAGCGGCTCTACCGCGACTTCGACTACGCCGCCCGCGTCGGACGCGACGCCCTGCAGTTCCCCCTCCGCTACGCCGACCCGCGCGACCGCGAGCTCGTCGCCCTGCTCACCGCGTGCCTCGCCTACGGGCGCGTGGATCTCTTCGGGCGCGAGCTGGAGAAGGCGCTCGCCGTGATGGGGCCGTCGCCGCATCGCTTCGTCGCCGGGTTCGACGCGAAGCGTGAGGCGCGCGCGTTCGACGACTTCCGGTACCGGTTCAACCGCCCGCGCGATCTCGTCGCGTTCTGCGCGGCGGCGCGCGAGGTCCAGGCGCGTCACGGCACGCTCGAGAAGTGCTTTGTCGCGGACGATCCCGACGGCCAGGGGCCCATCGGCCCGGCGCTCGAACGATTCGCCCGCGCATTCCTCGACGCCGACGTGCGCGATGTCTTTCCGCGCGGGCGCCTCTCGCGGGGCTATCGTCACCTCTTCCCGCTGCCCTCGGTCGGCGGGCCGTGCAAGCGCCTGAACCTGTTCCTGCGCTGGATGGTCCGGCGGGAACCCCCGGACTTCGGCCTCTGGACGTC
>JBGQEL010000157.1:0-6839 GCA_041496385.1 Methylomirabilia bacterium
AGCAGCTCCATGGAGCCCTTGAGGTCGGCGAAGAGGACCGTGACCTGCTTGCGCTCGCCCTCGAGGGCGGCCTTGGAGGTGAGGATTTTCTCGGCCAGGTGCTTGGGGGTGTACGTCTCCGGGGCGGGCGAACGAGCCGGGGCCGCGGTGCCGGCGGCCACTTCGTGGCCGCACTGCAGACAGAAGCGTGCGCCGCCGGGGAGTTCTGCGCCACAAGAACCGCAGACGAGTGCGAGGCGGGCGCCGCAGCCGAGGCAGAACCTGGCGTGGGCCGGGTTGTCCTGCCGGCAGCGGGGACACGTCACGGGCGGCCCGGCGTCGCCGGCGTCCCGCGCGGCCGCTGCAGCCCCGCGGGCCGCGCGACGCCGTTGCGGACGACGCTCACGGGGACAAGGCGCGCTCCCGCCTGCAGGGTTTCGCCCCGCGCGTCGGCGAATTCGAACTCGCCCTGCTCGAGGCGCAGGAGCGTGACATCCGCGACGGCGCCGGGCGCCAGGGTCCCGAGCTGACCCCGCGCGCCGATGGCCTGCGCCGGGGTCGCGGTCGCAGCACGCACGACCTCGTCGAGGGTCAGGCCGAGCGCCATGAACTTCGACATGGTGGTGGCGAGGTCGAAGACGGGGCCGTGGACGTTGTAGACGTGGAGGTCGCTTGAGATCGTGCCGGGCCGCAGGTCCTGGGCGAGCGCGTCGCGCGCCACGGCGAACGCGAAGCTGCCGACGCCGTGGCCGACGTCGAAGTTCACGCCGCGCGCCACGGCGCGGCGGGCCTCGGCGCGGACCTTGTGGCGCTCGTCCAGCACGCCCTGCTCGCGCCCGTGGTAGCAGTGGGTGAGGATGTCGCCGCCGCGCAGCTCGCGCAGGATGTCGTCGAGCGGGATCGGCGTGTCGCCGACGTGGACCATGAGCGGCAGGCGCGCGGCCGCCGCGGTGTCGAGCGCGGTGCGCAGGGCCACGCGCGCGTTGGCGCCGACCTGCTGGCGCGAGAGCCGGACCTTCACGCCCCGGATCAGGTCGCGGTGCGCCTCGATGGTCTGGAGCGCCTTCGCCTGGTCGATGAAGCGGACGTCCTCCAGCTCGCCGACCTCGGCGCTCAGCATCCCCGTGGCACCGATGTTGAGGAAGGGCAGGATCCGCGTCTGCGACACCTCGATGACGTAGCGACGGAAGGCGGCGAACGTGAGCGCGCCGGCGCTGCCGGCGTCCACCACCGTGGTCGTGCCGGTGGCCAGGCAGTGGGGATCAGGCTCGATGCCGTAGTGCGAGGCGCCGAAGAAGACGTGGACGTGCAGGTCGATCAGCCCGGGGACGACGAGCAGGTCGCGCGCGTCGAGGACCTCCTCGCCCGGCGAAGGCGTCAGGCGCTCGCCGACCGCGGCGACGCGGCCGGCGGCGATCGAGACGTCGCGGGCGGCGTGCAGGCTCTGCGCCGGATCGAGGACCGTGCCGCCGCGGATCAGCACCTAGATGTCGAGATCCGTGGACTGGATGCGCTTGACCCCCGCGCCGAGCATGTCCTGCCACGCCTTGGCGAGCGAGCCGCCGGCGTCGATGCCGCGCGTGGCGTCCTCGATGACGAGGGCGCCGAAGCCCGCCTTGCGCGCGTCCATGGCCGACCACGCCACGCAGAAGTCCGTCGCGAGGCCGGTGAGGAAGACCTGCGTCAGGCCGCGCTCGCGCAGGTAGCCGACGAGGCCGGTCGGCGTCCGGCCGTCGGCCTCGAAGAAGGCCGAGTACGAGTCCATCTGCCGCCGGTACCCCTTGCGGATGATCAGCTCGGCGTGCGGGATGCGGAGGTCCTTGTGCAGATCGGAGTCCGCCGTGCCCTGGACGCAGTGGTCGGGCCAGAGCACCTGCGTGCCGTAGGAGAGGCTGATCGTCTCGAAGGGCTTCTTGCCGGGGTACATCGAGGCGAACGAGGCGTGGCCCGGCGTGTGCCAGTCCTGCGTGAGGACGACGTGCTGGAACGCGCCGGCGATCCGATTGATGAGGGGGACGATGCGGTCGCCCTCCTTGACGGGCAGCGTGCCGCCGGGCACGAAGCAGTTCTGCACGTCCACCACGAGGAGCACATCGGTGGCCGCCGGCTTGATCTTCACGCCCTGGGCCAGCGCCCTGGCCGGACGTCCAGCGAGAATCACAGTGGTGAGGGCGCCCTTCAGGAACCCGCGTCGCGTGGCAGCGTTCATGGTGCGAATACCCCCTTGCCGGTCGTTTGCGTATCGAAGAGGCGGTAGGCCTCGTCTGCCTGCTCGAGCGTGAAGCGATGTGTGATGAGCCTGGCAAGCGGAATCTTGCGGCGCACGACGAAGCGCGCGCACTCGTCCTGCCCCACGCTCGAGAAGGTCCACGAGGCGTGGATCGTGAGCTGCTTCCGGATCATGTCCTGGCTGATGTCGAAGGTGGTCGTGTTGCCCTCGCCGACGAAGGCGACGCGCCCCCAGGTCGCCGCGGCGCGCACCGCCGCGACGCGCGCGTCGGGATTGCCCGTGCAGTCCATCGACGCCTCGACGCCCTCGCCCGCCGTCAGCTCCCGGAGCGCCGCCACCGGATCGGTCGCCTTCGCGTTGATCACCGCGTCCGCGCCGAAGTCCCGCGCGAGCTTCAGGCGCTCGTCGGCGATGTCCACGGCGATCACGCGCGCGCCCATCGCCGCGCCGAGCAGCGTCGCGCTGAGCCCGACCGGTCCCTGACCGAACACGGCGAGCGTGTCGCGGCCGGAGACGTCCAGGCGCTTGAGCGCGCCGTAGGCCGTGCCGGTGCCGCAGGAGATCGCCGCGCCCTCCTCGAACGAGAGCGTGTCGGGCAGGGGGACGAGCGTCCGCGCCGGCGCCTTCATGTAGGCCGCGTGGGCGCCGTGGCCCGTCATGCCGTAGACGACGATGCCGCTCCGGCAGAGCTGTGACCAGCCGGCGCGGCAGTGCTTGCAGAGCCCGCAGCCCTTGTAGTGGTGGTTCATCACGCGCTGCCCGGTCGGCGCCTCCTCGGCGCTGACGCCGGCGCCGCGCGCGGCGACGACGCCGCAGGGCTCGTGGCCGCCGATGACCGGCCCGCCGCTCCCGCCGAGGCCGAGCGACGCCGCGGCGTTGCCCGCGGCGCGGTAGGGATGGAGGTCGCTGCCGCACATGCCCGAGGCCTTGATCGCGATGACGACCTCGCCCGGTCCCGGCGCCGGGTCGGGGAACTCGCGCAGCTCGAGCTTGCGATTGCCGAGAAAGACGACGCCCTTCATCTCAGTACCCCTTCTGCTTGTCGATGAGCGCCAGGAGCGGCCGGCCGTCGCGCCGACGCGCGAGATTCTCGCAGAACGTGTCGATGACGCGCCCGGCGCGCCGCGGTGAGCCGCCCGCGGTGTGCGGCGTGACGATCACGCGCGGGTGCGTCCAGAGCGGGTGGTCGGGCGGCAGCGGCTCGGGATCGGTCACGTCGAGCCCGGCGCCCCAGAGGAGGCCGTCGCGGAGCGCCGCGAGCAGATCGTCGCCGTAGACGATCTCGCCGCGCGTGACGTTGATCAGGACTGCGCTCGGGCGCATGCGCCGGAAGAGGTCGCGCGTGAACAGATGGCGCGTCGCCTTCGTGAGCGGCAGCGCGATGACGACGACGTCCGCGAGCCCGAGCATCTCGTGGAGCCGCTCCGGCTTCCAGATCGCCTCGACCCCCGGCTCGGGCGGCACGTCCTCGATGTCGACGCCGAGCACGCGCATGCCGAAGCCGACGGCCCGCTTCGCGACGGCGCGGCCCGTGCCGCCGAAGCCGACGATACCCATCGTCAGCTCGTAGAGCTCGCGCTGCTCCAGCCGGATCGGCTCGCGCAGCGCGTAGCTCGGCTCGCGCAGCGCCGTGTGCAGGCCGCGCGTGAGCGCCAGGAGGAGCGCGAAGGCGTGCTCGGCCAGGTGGACGCCGACGCCGCCCTTCTCGCTCGCCAGCGGGACGTCGCTCTCGATCAGCTCGGGGCAGAGGATCGAGTCCACGCCGGCGCCGATCGAGTGATAGTAGACGAGGCGACGCGCGAGGACGTAGACGTCCTGCGGGACGCGGCCGAAGAGCACGTCGGCGTCAACGATCTCGCGCCGTTGGGTGGCGGCGTCGCGCGCCTCGACGAGGCGCGCGCCCGGACCCGCCGCGTCGAGGATGCGCGCGCGGTCGACGGGTTCGAGCGACGAGACGATGAGATTGGGTGTATATAGAATCTTCATGTCGGCTTGAAATCTTCCTCCAAAGGAGCCCCCGTGGCAATCAAGATCGTTCTCTCGCCCAAGCTTCCCAGCGGCCTCGTCGAGACCGCCCGCTCGCTCCTGCCCGCGGGGTACCAGCTCCAGGTCGTCGAGCAGGCGCTGCCCGAGTTCTTCGACGCCATGGAGGACGCCGAGTTCCTGGTGGGCTTCGCGCGCACGAACCTCGGCAACGACTTCTACCGCGCCGCGCCCAAGCTCAAGCTCGTCCAGCTCGTGAGCGCGGGCTACGACCGCGTGGACATCGAGGCCGCGCGAAAGGCGAAGGTGCCGGTCTGCAACAACGGCGGCGCCAATTCGATCTCGGTGGCCGAGCACACCCTCATGCTGCTGCTTGCGGTCGCCAAGAGGCTCGTCTGGCACCACAACAACGTCGTCGGGGGGAGGTGGCGGGTGGGGAGCTTCGACGCGCCGCGCCTGTACGAGCTCCACGGCAAGACGCTCGGCATCGTCGGCCTGGGCAACATCGGCAAGAAGGTGGCGCGCCGGGCGCAGGCCTTCGACATGCGCGTGCAGTACCACGACATCGTCCGTCTCACCGAGGACCAGGAGGACGCGCTCGGCGTCCGGTTCGCGCTGCTGCCCGAGCTGCTGCGGACCTCCGACGTCGTGAGCCTCCACGTGCCGCTGACCGACCGCACGCGCGCCATGATGGGCGCCGAGCAGTTCAAGATGATGAAGCCGAGCGCGATCTTCATCAACACGTGCCGCGGGCCGGTCGTGGACGAGAAGGCCCTGCACGTGGCACTCACCTCGGGGCAGATCCTCGCCGCGGGCCTCGACGTGATGATCGAGGAGCCGCCGCCGAGCGACCACCCGCTCTTCAAGCTCGAGAACGTGACGATCACGCCGCACATGGCGGGGCCGACCTGGGAGAACTGGGCGCGCGCCTTCCGCAACGCGTTCGACAACATCCAGCGCGTCAAGGCCGGTGACAGGCCGCTCTGGATCGTCCCGGAGCTGCGCGAGCCGCTGAGCTGAACGCGGCGCCGTGACGGAGGGGGCGACCTCCCGCACGGGGCGCGTCGTCCCCTTCGTCGGCTCGGCGGCCGTGCTGACGCGGGCCCTGCTCGCGTGTTACGCGATGTCGGGCCTCGTCCACGTCGCGTCGATCGCGCTCAGCACGCTCCTGCCGTTCCACGTGATCGCGCTCGGCGGGACCCGCACGCAGATCGGCCTGCTGTTCTCGGCCACGACCGTGGTGTCGATGGTCCTGCGCCCGCTCGTCGGGGGGTGGGTCGACCGCTTCGGCGTGCGGCGCGTGATCCTGCCGGGACTCGCGGTGTTGACGGGCGCCTCGCTCGCGCTTCACGTGCCGGGCACGCCGCCGGGCCTGATCGCCGTCATGATCGGCGCGGGCGTCGGCTTCGGCCTCGTGTCTATGAGCGCCAGCGTGCTGACCGTTCGCGCCGCGGGCGCCACCCACCGGGGCGAGGCGCTCAGCCTCTACTACCTCGCCTCGTCACTAGCCATCGCGGTCGCGCCGCCGCTGGCCTTCGGCCTGCGCGGGCTCGGCGGGATGCCGCTCGCCTTCGCCGTCGTGACGGGCATCGCGCTCCTGATGGTCGGGCTCGTGATGTCCGTGCCCGCATCGGCCGCCGCTCCCGCGCCGGGCGCGCGGCCCGGGTTCCGCCTGCTCAGCCGGCAGGCGCTGCCCGTGTCCGGCGCCCTCGTCTTCTCCACGATCGGTCACAGCTCGGTCTACGCGTTCTTGCCGCTCTACGCCGAGAGCCGGGGCCAGGGCGCAGCCGTCGTGTGGTTCTTCGCGGTCTATTCCGTCTGGCTCATCGTCTGGCGCGGCCTGCTCGGCGGGCTGTCGGACCGGATCGGCCACGCACGCGTCGCGCTGCCCGCGATGACGCTGACCGCGCTCGCGTACTTCGTGCTCGCGCTCCCACCGGCGCCGGCGTCGATGATGCTGGCGGCGCTGCTCCTGGGCACCGGCAACTCGGTGCTCTACCCGACGCTCGCGGCGCTCGTCGTGGATCGCGCCCCCGAGGGCGCGCGCGGCCTGGCGCTCGGCACGCTCTCGGGCGCCTGGGACCTCGGGATCGTCATCGGGTCCTCGCTGATCGGGTTGGTCGCGGACCGCGCCTCCTTCGGTCACGGGTTCGCGGTCGCCGGCGCGGCGACCGCCGTGGGCGCGCTCGCGTTCTTTCTGACCGAGCGCCGCCAGGAGGCCTTCAGGCCGGCCGATCGAGCTTGACATGTGATGCAACCTGCTTCATCGTCGTCGCAATTTATCGGGTCCTTCCATGGCCATGGCCGCTCAGAGAAGGAGAGCCACGATGCCGCGTCACCAGGTGAATCGACGCCAGTTTCTCGCGCGGCTGGGAAGGGGCGCCGCCGGCGCCACGGCTCTCGTCGTCGGCGCAGGGCACGCCCGGGTCGCCGCGCAGACCGCCTCGCCGTACCCCGACTGGCTTCCAGCCAGTACGAAGCCCCCGAAGCGGGGCGGAACCCTGACGTATGCCTCGCGGTGGGATCCGCCGGTCCTCGATCCGCGGCTGACGCAGTCGATCGGGCTCTACCAGTTCGCCGGGCTCACCAGCAACCGCCTCGTGCGCTACCAGTTCGCCGACGAGGCGACCAATGCGAACGACCTCAC
>JBGQEL010000158.1:0-6732 GCA_041496385.1 Methylomirabilia bacterium
CCCGGAAGCCCCGACGATCACCACCTGGGTCTGTTCGAGCAGGCGGGCGTGCCGCGGCCCGACGAGCGCGTCGCGCGCATGTATCACTCCGCCTGGGAGGTCGGCGAGCTCACGGACCTCGTTCGCGCGCGGCAGCGCCTGGTCGAGGCCGGGGCGCTCGTCGGCTCCTCGGATCACGGCGTCAGCCTCTCCCTCTACGCCAAGGACCCGGACGGCCTCGAGTTCGAGATCTTCTGGACGGTGCCCGGCGGCACGCCCGCAGGCACGCGGCCGCTCGACCTCGAGGGCGAGCTGGCCCGGCGCGGAATCACCCCGTAGGACGGTTCCACGGCCGGATGGCGAGCGATCGCGCCCGGCGGCGCCTCCTGACGCTCGGGCTGCTGCTCGTCGCGCTCGGCTGGTCCCCCCTCGCCTGCCCCGCCCAGGAGGAAGCGCCGGCAGCCGGCGGCCCGGAGAGCGTGGATCCCGAGCGGCGCCGGGCGACAATCCAGAAGCCGACAGGTCCTGAGGGACTCGGGCTCTCGCTGAGCGGCGCGCTGCGCGGCGGCGTCCAGTGGATCGCGAATCCCCGCCGGGCGCGCGACGACGCGTTCGGCACGGGCTCGCTCGATCTCGTGCTCGCGGCGCGACCCACCGAGGACGTCACGCTGCTCGTCGACGTCGAGAGCCTCGCGGGCCCGGGCCCGGACCAGGGGCTCGGAAGCCTCTCGCGGGTGCACTTCGACGCCGAGCGGCTCGAGGGCGACCAGCAGAAGATCATCCTGCGCGAGGCGTGGGTGCGGCTGCGGCTCTTCGACGGCAGCGTGCGCTTCAACGTGGGCAAGCTCGACGTCACGCACTACTTCGACCGCAACTTCTTTGCCGAGGACGACACGCGGCAGTTCCTGAACGTCGCCCTGCTGAATAGTCCTGCGCTCAGGCCGCCGCCGAACGGCCCCGGCGCCTCGATCCGCATCAGCCAGGGAGACTGGCGCTACGCATTCGGGGTCCACGCGCCGGGCGACGTGGGCGACGACCTGTCCGGCCTCCCGTACGTCATCGCGGAGCTCGGACGCCGCGACATCCTGCCGCTGAAGGGCCACTATCGCTGGTGGGCGCGCGTCGGATCCGTGCCGGAGCGGCGCGACGACGTCACCTGGGGCACGGGCGTCAGCATCGATCAGCTGGTCGCCGCGGCGACGGGTGTCTTCGTGCGGGCGGGGTGGAGCCGCAGCGAGGGCGAGCCGACGACGTCCCACGCGTGGTCGGCCGGGGTGCAGCACACGCCCGCGTGGCTGGGCCGCGGCCGTGACCTGGTCGGCGCGGGCTACGGGTTCCAGCGCGAGCCCGCCGGGCGCGAGCGCGTGGCCGAGGCCTACTACAACGCCTCCCTGGCCGCCTGCTGCTCCCTCATTGCGAACGTCGAGTGGATCTTCTCCGGGCCGAACCAGGTCACGGGCCGGCGCAACCGTGACGTCGCGGTACCCGGGCTCCGCGCGCTGATCGTCTTCTAGCCCCGCCGCGCGCGCCGTCCTAGCCTGGATTCTTCATGAACGACCACACGCGAGGCGGACGGGTCCTGGCGCCACCTGTCCGAGCTCGGTATCCTCGTTCATGAATAGTCCAGGCTAGAGCGAGCGCAGGAAGTTCAGCAGATCCTGCTTGTCATTCTCGCCGAGGGCGTTGAACCGGTCGATCACCACGTTCGCCTCGGACGGGCCGAAGCGCAGATTGCCCGCGCTGCGGTGCATGCGGATCGCTTCCACGAGATCGGCCGTCCGCCCGTCGTGGAGGAAGAAGATCCGCTGCCCGAGGCCCCAGAGCGGCGCCGTGCGGAACTCGTCCGGCCCCGCCCCGCCCTGGACGACATCGTCGGCGAGCCGCGGCCCCATCGCGTGGACGAGCAGGTCTGAGAACAGGTGGGCCTCCCGATTGTTGAGCGCGGCGACCGTCGCGTTGCCCGTCTTGAGCGTCGGCGTGTGGCAGAGGGCGCAGCCGGTGCTCGTGAACGTCTGGCGGCCCCGCGTGATGGAGAAGGCCCCGCCCGGGCTCGACGGCGACGGCGTGGGCGGCGCGAGGAAGCGCATGAAGAAGGCGAACTTCTCGATGGCGCTGATGGTCTCGGCCCCGGTGGCGGCGTTCGTGGCCGTCACGGTATTCGGCACCGTCGCGAACTGGCAGGCCGGGGTCTCGTCGCGCTCGTTCTGGAACAGCTCGTTGGTGATCCCCATCTCGACGTTGTAGGCCTCGCCCGAGAAGAGCAGCAGGGACTTGTTCTGCGCCTTCCAGCCGAAACGCGCGATCGTTCCGTCGTTGCCGTTCCGGTTGACACGGCCGCTGATGCCCAGCGCCCGCTTGAGCAGGCCGTTCGAGGCCTGGTTGGCGAGGATCACGCGGTCGGGAACCTGCTCGATGAGCCCGGCCCCGAACACCGGCGTCGGAATCCGGAAGATCACGTTGTCGCGCGCGAGCTGGGGCTCGAAGTCCTCCTGCGCGATGCCGCAGCCGGTGGCGTTGCCCGTGGCGTCGACGCGACCGCTGATCACGAAGAGCGCGTGGACGCCGCCGTCGCGGCTGCCGTCGGGCTTGAACTGGAACCGCGCCTCGCGCACGGGGCCGTTGAGAGTGAGGAACGACGGCGGGACGTTCCGGGCGCCGAACGCCGTCGCGACGCCGACCTGGGGATTCACCGCCGGCGAGGTGCCGCCCGTCGCGGGCTGCGAGTGGCAGCCGGCGCAGCTGTCGAGGTTGAAGCGCGGGCCGAGCCCCTCCCCGATGCCATCCGCCTCCTCGAAGTCGGCGAGGCCCGCGGCGAAGAATCCCTGCTCGCCGGTGGTCAGACCTGCGAGTGGCGCGCCGGCCCCGGCGGCGCCGCCGCGGACTCCAGGATCGCCGGCGCGGAATTGCGCCTGGAGGGCCCCGGAGATTCCGAGCAGCAGCCCGGCGACCATGGCGATCAGCAGGCCGATCTTCGTCTTGCTCATGTCTGGCTCCTTGGGCGCGCGCGTCGCGCGA
Source organism: Methylomirabilia bacterium (assembly GCA_041496385.1). Lineage (GTDB taxonomy): Bacteria > Methylomirabilota > Methylomirabilia > Rokubacteriales > CSP1-6 > AR19. The sequence continues at coordinate 2,995 of JBGQEL010000158.1, forward strand.
CGGCGCGCGCACACGTTGCGTGGCAAACGGAGTGCCAGACCTCGACGACATGCGCGGGAGCGTGAAGGGGCGCTGAGGTAGGACGCGGCGTCGCCGAACGCAGCCGGCGAAGATTCTCAGCGGCGGGAGCCGGACGCGGGCGCGTTTCTCATTTGTGAGAATCGCGCGCAAAAAGATCGCGGCGCCTCTTGTGCGACGGCGCAAACCACGTTAGCGTGCTCTCAGCGCCCTGCCGCCACAAATCCAACGCTCGAGAGTGACCGGAAGTTTCCGCAGCGCCTGGGCTGCGTCAGCGCACTGCACGTTGCGGGTCCGTGGCTCCGTCGAGCCCCGAGCCCGCGCGGCGAGAATCCGTTCATGCCCGCATCCATCCTCGTCGTGGACGACGAGGCCGCGACCCAGGAGATCCTGAACTCGCTGCTCGCCGCCGAGGGCTACCGCGTGGCCACGGCCGGGAGCGGCGAAGAGGCGCTGACCCGTATCCAGGACGAGGAGTTCGACCTCATCGTCACGGACATCGTGATGCCCGGCCTCAACGGTCTCGCGGTGCTCGAGCGGTCGCGGATCCTGAATCCAAGAGCGGCGGTCATGTTGATGACGGCGTACGCGAGCGTCGAGACGGCCATCGCGGCGCTCCGGCGCGGCGCCTGCGACTACGTCGAGAAGCCCTTCTGTCTGGACGACCTGAAGCTCCGGGTGCGCCGCTCGCTCCGGGACCGTGAGGCGACCTGGAGGGAGCGGCTCGCGCAGCGCGCCCTGCCCGCGCCCCCGGCCGCCCACACGCTCGTCGGGGACAGCGCCGCGGTCCGCGCGGTGCGCGAGCAGATCGCGCGCAGCGCCGCCACGCCGAGCAACGTGCTGATCACCGGTGAGAGCGGCGTGGGCAAGGAGCTGGTCGCCCGCGCGATCCACGACGCGAGCCCGCGCCGCGAGGGCGCCTTCGTCGCGCTCAACTGCGGTGCGATCCCCGAGACCCTGCTCGAGAGCCAGCTCTTCGGGCACGTCCGCGGCGCCTTCACGACGGCGGTGCAGGCCAACCCCGGGCTCTTCGCCACGGCGGGCGGGGGGACCCTGTTCCTGGACGAGATCGGCGAGCTCCCGCTGCTCCTGCAGGTCAAGCTCCTGCGCGTCATCGAGGACAAGCAGGTATGGCCCGTCGGCGGCGTCCGGCCCGTCGTCGCGGACGTGCGGATCGTCGCGAGCACCAACCGCAACCTCGTGAGCGAGGTCGCGGCGGGCCGGTTCCGGGAGGACCTCTTCTACCGCCTCAACGTCGTCCACCTCGCGATCCCGCCGCTGCGCGAGCGGCGCGCCGACATCCCGCTGCTGGTCGACCACCTCGTCGCGCGGCTCAACGCCAAGCTCGGCACGCGATGCCTCGGCGTCCAGCACGAGGCGCTCCGGGTGCTCATGAGCCAGCCGTGGCGGGGCAACGTGCGCGAGCTGGAGAACGTCCTGGAGCGCGCGTTGGTGCTCGGCGACGGCGACCTGATCGGCCACGTCCACCTGCCGGCGGACCTGGCGGCGCCGCACCCGGCGCGCCCCCGCGAGCTCCGGGGGGCCGTGCAGCAGTTCGAGCGCCAGCACGTGATGGACGTCCTCGCCGAGACGCGCGCCGACAAGCGGCAGGCGGCCCGCCTGCTGGGCATCAGCCTGGCCTCGCTCTACCGCAAGCTCTCAGAACGGGCCTAGGAAGTCCTTCAGCGCGGCGAGGACCGCCTCGGGGTTGTCCTCGTGCAGGGTGTGGACGGCGCGCGGGATCTCGACGAAGCGACCGTGGGGCAGCTCCTTGGCCATGCGCTCGGCGACGTCGCGATCGAGCACGGTGCTCTCGGCGCCGCGGAGCACGAGGGTCGGCGGTGTGATCGTGCGCAGCAGCGCCCACCAGTCGATGTCCGCCTGCGACCGGCGCTCCTTCACGCTCGGGTGCCAGGCCCAGACGAGAGTACCGTCGGCGCGCGCGCGGAGGCTGGAGGCGGCGACCCAGCGGTAGTAGTGGATGCCGGGATACGGATTGCCGCGCAGGAGGTGCCGCGCGGCCTGCTCGATGCTCTCCCACGTGTCGGGCTCGGGCGGGCCCGCCGACGGCTGCGCCGCGCGCTTGCTGATCTCCGGGCCGATGTCGACGATGACGAGCTTCTGGACGGCCGCCGGGCGCTTGGCGGTGAAGTACATCGCGTTGCGGCCGCCCATCGAGAGCCCGACGAGGACGAGCGAGGCCAGGCCGAGCTGATCGACGACGCCCGCGATGTCGTCGAACGCGACGATCGGGTTGTACGTTTCGGCCGGATCGCTGTCGCCGTGGCCGCGCTGGTCGAGCGCGAGGACGCGGAAGTGCGGCTGGAGCGCGATGCTGAGCGTGTCCCAGGCGTGCGCGTGCCCGGTGAAGCCGTGCAGCAGCAGGAGCGGCGTGCGACCCTGCCCGCCCCAATCGAGCAGGTGGAGCCGCAGCCCGTTGACGACGAGGTCCCGGTCCAGCGGACGGAGGAGGTTCACGAGCGCCAGACGCGCCCCGCGACCTCGGCGACGAGTCGCAGCTTGGCCGCCTGCTCCTCCGGCGTCAGCGGGTTTCCCGCCTCCCCCGAGGCGAAACCGCACTGCGGGCTGACCGCCAGGCGTTCGAGGGGGACGTACTTCGTCGCCTCGCGGATGCGCCCCTCGACTGCGTCCGCGTCCTCGAGCGCGCCCTGCTTCGTGGTCAGGAGACCGAGCACGACCCCCGTCCCGGGCCGGACGTGCGCGAGCGGGCCGAAGTCTCCGGCGCGCGGCGTGTCGTACTCGAGCAGCAGGCGGCTGTAGTTCGTCAGACGCGGAAACACCTCGCCGGCGATGCTTCCGTACCCGCCGTTGGCGAGCCAGCGGCCGCCCGGCGCGTTCCCCCGGCAGATGTGGATGGCGCGCGTCACGCCCTGGATGCCGTCGAACACGAGGTTGTCGATCTCGGCGTCGGCGACCAGCTCCGCGGCCATGTCGTGACCCCAGCCCTCGAACGCCGCGCGGTTCTCCGGGTCCACGTGCCACTGCGCGTAGTTGGGCGCGTCCATCTGGATATAGTCGCCGCCCAGCGCGATGATCTTCGCCACCACCTCGTCGCGCAGGTAGCGCGCGACGGCCCGGAGGAAGTCCTCGGGCGTGGGATAGGCCGCGCGCGAGTGCTCCGGGTGCCAGAAGATGCGGTGCCAGCTCGGCGCCGGAATCGTGAACTTGGTCCGGACGCGGGCGTTGGCCTTGAGGAACTTGTACTCGTCCGCGACGATGTCGTGCACGACGTGCAGCGGCTTCGTGACGAACGGCCGCGTGGGAGAGGTCCACGCCTGCGCGCGCCGCCCGTCGGGCTCCTTCCAGAGAGACCACCAGCCCGGGTCGGCCGGCAGGAACTCGTAGCCGGCGAGTGGCGCGTGGGAGGCCCCGGCCTCGCGGAGCGGGATCGTGACGACCCAGGAGTTCCGCCGGAGCTCGCCGTCGGTGATGACGTCCAGCCCGGCCTGCTCTTGCAGCGCGATGGCCTCGCGTACGGCGCGGTCCTCGATCGCACGCAGCTCCCCGGCGCCGAGCGTGCCGGCAAGGCTGGCCTGCCGCGCCTCGCGCAGATACGCAGGCCGCAGCAGGCTTCCCACCACGTCGGAGCGGGCGACCATGGCCATCCCCCGGCTCCGCCTACCGCTGGCCCTGCGCGCGGTTGGCGATCTCGACGGTCCGCTTCTCGACGTCGAAGCGGTGGGTCTCCTTCGTCTCGAC
>JBGQEL010000159.1:0-6665 GCA_041496385.1 Methylomirabilia bacterium
ATCGTCGACGCGCTCGCCTGCTCGAGCGCCGTCTTCTCCCAGGCGGTCTGGCGCGCGCGATGCTCGGCGGCCAGGCGCTCGCGCCGGCGGGCCACCGCCTGGCGGCCGGCGTGACGGCGCAGCGCCTCGGCGAGGAGCGGCAGGGCCGCGGCCGGCGTGGCCGCGATCGGCACGTCGCACGGATAGCTCCGCATCGGATAGCGCGAGAAGAAGGGATCGACGCCCAGGTGAATGACCGGCGCGCTCGCGGACGGCTTCTGCAGATGCGGATACCAGGGGACGTCGGCCTCGACGACCAGGATGGCGTCGGCCTCGCCGAGCGAGGCGTTCGTGGTGCCCGACTGGTTGTAGCCGAGGTGGAGATCGTGGCGGTGCGGGAAGTTCAGATAGATCGGGTCCGCTTCCACGACGCCGATGCCGCCGGCCTCCGCGACGTCGACGAGGCCGGCGACCGCGCGGGCGTCGAGGCCCGCCGCCGAGACGAGGACGATGGCGCGCTCGGCGCGCGCGAGGATGCGGGCGGCCTCGTCGATCCGCGCGGGATCGGGGAAGCGTTCGCTGCGGGACTCGCGCCGCGGCGGCGACGTGATGGTCATCGCCCCGGGGCGGGCGGCGAGGACTTCGCGCGGCAGCGTGAGGTAGACCGGCCCCCGGGGCTCGGCGTGCATCAGCTCGAAGGCCCGGTCCACGACCGCCTCGAGCTGCGCGGGGGTCCGCAGCTCGTAGTCCCACTTGACGTACTCGCGCAGCATTGCGGCCTGGTCGAAGCTCTCCTGGGCCCAGTGGATGTGAAGATCGCGCGAGCCTGGCTGCCCCTCCTCCGTGATCGGCGTCCGCCCGGCGGATACCAAGATAGGGACGTTGGCGCGGGAGGCGGTGATGACGGCCGTCGAGGCGTTCCCCGTGCCGACGTTGACGTGGACCATCACCGCCGCCGGCCGACCGCCCGCGGCGTAGTATCCGTGGGCCATCGACACGGCGACGAACTCGTGCGGCACCAGCAGCGGGCGGGGCGCGCGTCCGCCCTCGGCCTCGAACCGCGCGAACGCCTCGACGAGCGACGCGAAGTCCGTGCCGGCGTTGCCGAGGAAGACGTCGATGCCGCGATCCTTCAGCAGCTCGAGGTACGCTTCCGCCGTCGTCTCGGGGTGCAGCGTCCGGGAGCCCATCTCGGGCGGAGTATCGCACGCCGCGGTCGGGGTGCGTTAGAATCCCCCACGACGCGGATCCGTTCGCGAGGTGAGGAGCCGATGGCCTACGTGCCCGACATCATCCCGGCCGAGGAGCGTGCCCGCTACGCCAAGGGCAACATGGGCAAGCGGGTGGGGTTCGGCGCCCGGCCCGCCGTCCTGGTCGTGGACATGACCCGAGCCTTCACCGAGGACCGCTTTCCCCTCGGCTGCAGCGCCGCCGGCGCCCCCTGCGCCGTCGCCATCCGCACGCTGCTCGACGCGGTTCGGCCGCAGGGCGTGCCCGTTCTCTACACGCGCTACGACGCCTTCGCCGCCGACGCGGAGTGGGGGCGCTGGCTCGACAAGGGCACTGGCGCGGAGCCCGACTCGCTCATGCGGGAGCCGGCGGCGCACGAGATCGCCGACGCCATCAAGCCGGAGCCGCGGGACATCGTGGTGACGAAGTCGAAGCCGAGCGCGTTTTTCGGCACGCCGCTGGCCTCGATGCTCACCTACCTCGGCGTCGACACGCTCGTGGTCGCGGGCATGGTCACGTCGGGCTGCGTGCGCGCCACGGTGATCGACGCGTTCTCGCACAACTACAGGGTCGTGGTGCCGATCGAGTGCGTGGCCGATCGCAGCGCCACCTCGCACCAGGTGAACCTCTTCGACATGGACATGAAGTACGCCGACGTCCTGCCGCTGGCGGACGTGCTCGCGCACTTCGGTCGCCGCTAGCGGGCTCGCGCGTGCGGGACAGCGTCGTCGTGGACGGCGTCGGCAAGACCTACGCGAGCGGTGTCGAGGCGATCCGCGAGGCGCGGTTCAGCGTGGTCCCGGGCGAGTTCCTGAGCCTGCTCGGCCCGAGCGGGTGCGGCAAGAGCACGCTTCTCATGATGATCGCCGGGCTGCTCACCCCGAGCCGCGGCAGCATCCGCGTGGCCGACGCTCTCGTCCGGGGCCCGCGGCGGGACGTCGGCGTCGTCTTCCAGTCGCCGGTCCTGCTGCCCTGGCGCACGGTCCTCGACAACGTGCTGCTGCCGATCGAGATGCTGCGGCTCCGCCGGGCCGACTACGAGGGCCGCGCGCGCGACCTCCTGTCCATGGCGGGGGTGGACGACTTCGCCGGCACGCTGCCGCACGAGCTCTCGGGCGGCATGAAGCAGCGCGTCGCCATCTGCAGGGCACTCGTGCACGATCCGGCCCTCCTCCTGATGGACGAGCCGTTCAGCGCGCTCGACGCCATGACGCGCGACCAGATGGGCCTCGAGCTGCTGCGCATCTGGGACGTGCACAAGAAGACCGTCGTGTTCGTGACGCACAGCATCCGGGAGGCCGTCTTCCTCTCCGACCGCGTCCTCGTCATGACGCCGCGGCCGGCCACCATCGGCTTCGAGACGGGCGTGAAGCTGCCCCGGCCCCGGACGATGGACCTGCAGGAGTCCGACGAGTTCAACCGCCACGTCGGGCTCCTGCGGCAGTCGATCGAAGCGGGCGCGCGGCCGTGAAGGGCCGAGCGCTCCTCTGGCCCGTGGCGGTGACGCTCGCGGTCCTCGTGGCGTGGGAGGCGGCCGTGGTCGCCCTGCGCGTGAAGACGCTGCTCCTGCCGCGGCCGAGTCTCGTCGCCGGCGTCCTCTGGAGCCGGGCGCCGCTCCTGCTCGAGCACATGTGGCCGACGTTCTACCAGATCGTCCTCGGCTTTCTGCTCTCGCTGGTGGGCGGGGTCCTGGTGGCCGTCCTGCTCACGTACTCCGAGATCGTGCGCAAGGGCTTCTATCCGCTCATCGTCGTCTCCCAGATCGTCCCCAAGGTGGCGGTGGCGCCGCTCTTCGTCGTGTGGTTCGGGCTCGGCGACCTGTCGCGGCTGCTTCTCGCCTTCCTGATCGCCTTCTTTCCCATCGCGATCAACACGGCGACCGGGCTCACGAGCGTGGACGACGACTTCGTGCGGATGGCGCGCGCGTACATGGGTACGCGCTGGCAGATCTTCACGAAGATCCGGCTGCCGCATGCCATGCCCCTCATCTTCGGCGGCATGAAGATCTCCATCACGCTCGCGGTGATCGGCGTGGTGGTGGCGGAGTTCGTCGCCGCCCAGCGCGGGATCGGCTACCTCATCGTGATGGCCAACGGGCTCCTGGATACGCCGCTGATGATGGCCGCCATCACGGCGCTGAGCCTGATGGGCCTGGCGTTGTACGGCGTCGTGGCCGGCCTGGAGCGCCTGGTGGTGTACTGGCAGGTTCGCACGGAGACGCCCCGCGGCGGGTTCGCCTAACAGTTGGAGAGGAGACAGCCATGACGATCAATCGACGCATATTCCTGGCCGGAGCGGCCGCCGCGACGGCGGCGGTCACCGCCGGCATTCCGGCCGCCCGGGCCCAGTCGGCCACGAAGCTCAAGTTCACGCTGCCGTGGATCCCGCACGGCGGGTACACGCACATGTTCGTCGCCAAGAAGCTCGGCTTCTGGGAGAAGCGCGGCCTCGACGTCACCATCGACCGCGGCTTCGGCTCGGGCGAGGTGTGCAAGACGCTCGGGCTCGGCCAGTACGAGTTCGGCAGCCTCGACCTGGGCGTGATGACCAACTGCGTCGGCAAGGGCCTCGACCTGGTCGGCATCGGCCTGCTGTCGCCCCGGTCGCCGCTCGGGATCTTCTCGCTGCCCAAGAAAGGCATCCGCGCGCCCAGGGACCTCGAGGGCAAGAAGCTGGCGTTCGCCACCGGCAGCGGTGACTTCCAGCTCTGGCCGGCCTTCGTGAAGGCGACCGGGATCGACGACTCGAAGGTCCAGAAGGTGTTCATGGGCCCGGAGGCGCTGATCAAGTCGCTCATCGAAGAGCAGGTCGACGGGGAGGGCAACTTCTACGGCTCGATCGCGCCGAGCGTCTGGGCGCAGGGGCTCGAGCTGAACACGATGCTCTACGAGGACTACGGCGTGAAGATGTACAGCCTGGTCTTCGCGGCCCAGAGCAAGACCATCAAGGAGCGCCCCGATGTCTGCGACCGGTTCATGCAGGGCACCATGGAAGGCCTCGCCCACACGTACCTGCACCCCAACGAGTCGATCGACATCCACCTCGAGCAGGTGAAGGAGTTCAAGGGCAGCCCCACCAACCGCGACGTCGTCAAGCACGGCCAGGGTGTGATGACGGCGATGGGCCTGGCGCCCGAGATCGAGAAGAACGGCCTCGGCTGGATGGATCCGGAGATGATCAAGCGGACGCGGGAGACGGTGGTGACGTACATGGGCGCCAAGGACGTCCCGCCCGCGGAGCAGCTTTTCACCAACGCCTTCGCCGGCAAGGTGAAGCTGACCCCCGCGCAGTGGGCGACCGTGCGCGAGTCGGTCAAGCGCTATATCCCAGCGAAGGCGTGAGCGCGCCCATGAAAGGGGGCTTTCGCGACGTGTTGCGCTCCCTCGAGGAGGCGGGCGAGCTGCGCCGCATCAAGAAGGCGGTCGACCCCCGTCACCTCTCGGCGCTCGCCGCGCAGGCGAAGGAAGCGACGTTCTTCGAGGCGATCGAGGGCTATCCGCAGTGGCGGGTAGCGGGCGCGCTTGTCTCCACCCGCAAGCGCCTGGCCCTCGCCATGGGATGTTCGGAGGCCGACATCGCCCGGCGCTTCGAGGACGGGATCCGCCGGCCGGTCGACGCGAAGCTGGTGAGCGAGGGCGCGTGCCAGGAGGTCGTCCGGCAGGGCGACGAGGTCGACCTGACCGCGATCCCCATTCCGCTGATGCACGTCAAGGACGGCGGGCCGTACATCTCGGCGACCATGGTCGTGTCCAAGGATCCGGAGTACGGCCGCAACGTGGGGTCGTACCGGCTCATGTACCGAACGCCGCGCGAGACGGGCATCGATCTCGTCTCGTCGTCCGACATGCGGCGCTACTACCAGCGCGCGCTCGACGCCGGGCGCCCACTCGAGATCGCGGTAGCAGTCGGCGTGCATCCCTACGAGATGCTCGCCGCCTCGTACAAGGCGCCGATCGACGTGGACGAGTACGCCATCGCCGGTGGGCTGCACGGCGCGCCCGTCGAGCTGGTGCGCTGCAAGACGGTGGACCTCGAGGTGCCCGCCGACGCCGAGCTGGTGCTGGAGGGCGAGCTGCTGCCCATCGGCTGGACGGCCGACGAGGGGCCGTTCGGCGAGTTCAGCCACATCACGGGCGACGTGAAGTGGAACCCGATCTTTCGCGTGAAGTGCATCACCCACCGGCGGGACCCCATCTTCTACATGCTCCAGATGCCGTGGGAGAACGACTGGCTGGCCGCGCCCGTGATCGAGGCGGCCGGGCTGCAGGCCCTGCGCATCGCGAGCGTCGAGCCGGTGGCGATCCGCGCGCCCGTCGGCGGCTGTTGCTACTGGACGCTCGTGGCGTCCATCAAGAAGCGCCCCGGCGAGGGCAAGAACGCGCTGCTGGCGCTGCTGTCGGTCGCCGAGGTGAAGCTGGCGATCGTGACCGACGACGACATCGACATCTACAACCCCGACGACCTGGACTGGGCCATCACGTTCCGCGTCCAGGCCGACCACGACGTTCTCATCGTCCCCGGCGCGCGCGGCAAGCACATCGATCCGAGCGTGCGAGCGTGGTCGCTCGGCAAGGGCGGGCTGCCGACCACCGCGAAGCTCGGCATCGACGCCACCATTCCGGAGGGCGTGCCGAAGGAACAGTACGAACGGCTCCGCTACTTTGCCAAGGACGCCGTTCGCCTGGAGGACTACCTGTGAGCCCGCTCGCCGAGCGGCTCGTGGACGACCTCCGCACGCGCCCGCGACACTTCGCGGAGCTGGTGGAGGCGCACGGTGCGGTCGCGTGGCGCGACTTCCTGCGCGCGTGGGGCGAGGTGCGCGGGCTCGAGGCGCTCGGCCGCGACGAGCAAGGACGCTACGTGATCGCCCCACCGGCATGACGTATTTCGTCATCTCCATGACGAACAGGGTCAACAGGGGCCGGCAACGACCTCGTGTAAGTGGTTGATAGGTCGGCAGGATGATCGGATGGCATTGAAGCCGCACTACGGGCTCGCGAGGGTGCAACGGGTCCCTCGCAATCGCACAAGGAGGCTTCAATGATTCACTGGTGGACGAAGAAGCGGCTTCGGATGGGCGACCAGCGCGGCTTCACGCTGATCGAGCTGATGATCGTCGTGGCGATCATCGGCATCCTGGCGGCGATCGCCATCCCGCTCTACGCCAACGTGCAGGCGCGGGCGCGGATCGCCAAGGCTCAGGCCGACGCGCGGGCGCTGGCGTCCGCGGTCTCGATCTACTCGGCCCACATGGGCATCATCCCGACGTCGCTCGCCCTGCTGACCGGGGTCGCAACCAACGGTCAAAACCAGTCGGCGGGCCCGTTCATGGCGTCGCTGCCGAGCGTGCCGGCCGGCTGGACGCCGAGCGGCGGCTACGCGTACGCGGGCAGCACGGCGGCGGGGACGTTCAACATCTCCGCGGTGGGTGACACGACGACCGTTTCGCTGCCGTA
>JBGQEL010000160.1:0-6536 GCA_041496385.1 Methylomirabilia bacterium
GGCGGGCCCGTTCATGGCGTCGCTGCCGAGCGTGCCGGCCGGCTGGACGCCGAGCGGCGGCTACGCGTACGCGGGCAGCACGGCGGCGGGGACGTTCAACATCTCCGCGGTGGGTGACACGACGACCGTTTCGCTGCCGTAACGATCGAGTCGTCGTTCGGCAAGACCGGGGGAGGGCTCGAGCCCTCCCCCGGTTTGTGTAGAGGGCTACTTCTTGTCCTTGATGGCTGCCTTGACCTTGACCGCCATGTCCGGGGGGATCGCCGTCATCTTGTGCGCCGTCTTGGCGTGTTCCGCCCCTTTGGCCATCACTTCCGCTTCGTCCTTCCCTTCGATGACGGCATTACAGCCCGGCATCAGGTCACCGCACCTCAGCACCTTCGCCATAGGACAACCTCCTCTGTTGTCTGCCGCCTGACTCCTGAAAATGGCTCCCGCCCCCCACGCTCCATTCGCGTGGGGACGGCGCCGACGGTCGAAGTGTGGGCCTCGCAGGAAGGGCTGTCAATCCGAGCGCGCCAAGCCCCGGCGATCGGCGCGAGAGTAGGGCTATCGGGCGACGGACGGCCGCCCCGGAATTCGATGGCGCCCGGCCTGGTGACGGCGGAGCTCGGCGCGCCTGAGCCACTCGCTGACGAGAAACTTCCGGTACTGCTCCCTGTGGGCGTCGGTCATGTCGACGATCCTGACCCCGATCCGCCCGGAGCTCGAGTGGCGCACGGCGCCGATCAACGTGACGACGACGGGCACGCCCAGCGTCCGCGCGGGCAGGTCGATCTCGATCTGGACGCGGGACCCCGGACGCGGATCGAGGGGGGTCTGGATCGCGCAGCCATGGAGCGAGACATCGACCACGGAGCCCTGGGCGACGACGTTCCCCGTGTGGATCTGTGCGGGCAGCGCCGCGGCGAGGCGACCCGTCCCCCGGGGGTCGAGCGTGTTACGGACGTATCGAACACCCCGCTGCGCCGCGCGAAACCGGCGGCGGCAGCTCCTGCACGCGAAGGGGAAAATGCTGAAGAGGCTCAGCAGCCTCTCGGCGACGCCCACGCGCGGTACGCGATGGGTCGAGGCGGTACGACAGTTGGGACACCGAGGGGACTTGAGCTCGTTGATCATGCGACGTTCTCCGTTGGGGCACCGCCGACGCGATTGCGCCCCTGGCGCTTGGCCCTGTAGAGCGCCGCGTCGACAGCCGCGAAGAGATCCTCGCCGCGCGCGACGTCGCCGGGAAGGGTGACGGCGCCGATGCTCGTGGTGATGTGTCCCGTCCGGAACGGATAGCATTCGATGATACGGCGCACGCGCTCGGCGTAGACCGCCGCGCCATCCTTCGAGGTGCCGGGCAGCAGGGCGGCGAACTCGTCGCCGGCGTATCGCGCGATCACGGTGCATTCCCGCGACTGGTTCATCAGGAGCTGCGCGACGGTCTGCAGCACGGCGTCGCCCGCGTCGTGTCCGTGCGTGTCGTTGATGTCCTTGAAGTGGTCGAGGTCGAAGAGCACCAGCGACAGCGGCTCCTGCGCCCGATCGAAGCGGGAGAGCTCCTCCCGGAGACGATGCATCAGGTACCGGCGGTTGAAGGCGCCGGTGACCGAGTCCCTGAACGACATCTCCTCCAGCTCGGCGTTGCGCAGCGCGGTGGCGGCCTGGGCCGCCAGCAGGCGGATCAGGTCCTCGGAGCCTGCCTCGAAGGGGACGATCCGCCTCTGATCGTCGGAGGCGTTGATGAGCTGAAGCACGCCCGCGACGCTCCCCGAAGGATGAAGCAGGGGAACGACGAGCATCGACTGCGTCACGTACCGCATGCGACGGTCGAAACTCGCATCGAACGCGTAGGGCTCGCCGGCGCCGATCGCATAGGCGTTCGGGATATTGAGAACCTCGCCGGTGCGGGCGACATGGCAGGCGAGACCCCGGCCGGTGATCTTCAGGGGTTCGCCGGTGAGCCGGCGCCGCAGCTCTCTGTCGCCGTAGCGACGGGCCAGCTCGTCGTTCTGGACCACCGTGAACTTGAGGACGTCTCCGTCCCGGAGATACAGGGTCCCCGCTTGCGCCCCGGTGAAATGTCGCGCGGACGTGAGCGTCATCTCCAGCACGTGGTTGAGATCGCGCTCGGAATGGAGCGTGAGGCCCAGGTGTACGACTTCTTTCAGGAGCCGTTCCGCATCGAGTGCCATGTTCCCCCTGACCTCGCGATCGCTTCTTTCCGAGAGGGGATCACACGCACCCTCTCTTTCTTCGGTAACCCGGCTGTCGGCGCCCGCGGCGCTGACCCGTGGCTTTGCGTCCCAGCCTCACGACTGGTTTGCCTTTTTCGGAAAGAGCGCTGATCTATTTTGCAAGTTCGCGACCACGGTCGGAACAGCCAGGATTTCCGAGGAGTTGCGAGCGCGCGGCCAGGCGGAGCGGGGGGGTCGTCGAAAAGAAACTGATCGGAAATTAGACGCCCAGGTAGTACTTCTTCACCAGCTCGTTGTCGCGCAGCTGCTGCGTGCTGTGCCCTTCGAACTCGATCTTTCCGTGGACGATGATGTAGCCGCGGTCGGCGATCTTGGTCGCCTGGTTGAAGTTCTGCTCCGCCATCAGGACCGTCAGGTGGTGCCGCTCCTTCAGCTCCTTGATCTTCGCGATCACCCGGCTCACGAGGATGGGCGCCAGCCCCACCGAGGGCTCGTCCACGAGGAGGATGCGCGGCGAGGACATGAGCGCGCGGGCCACGGCCAGCATCTGCTGCTCGCCGCCGCTCATGCTGCCCGCGAGCTGCCGGCGCCGCTCGCGGAGCACGGGGAAGGCCTCGAAGCCGAAGGCGAGGTTGCGCGCGATGTCCCCGCGCGCGACCGGCCGGTAGGCGCCGAGCAGGAGGTTCTCCTCGACCGTCAGCTTCGGAAACAGGCGGCGGCCCTCCGGCACCAGGGCGATGCCGAGGCTCACGATCTCCTCCGTCGACTTGCGGGTGAGGTCGATCCGCGCACCGTCGATCTCCAGGAAGATCTCGCCGGCTTCCGGCGCGACCATGCCCATGATGCACTTGATGAGCGTGCTCTTGCCGTTGCCATTCGTGCCCAGCAGCGCGACGGTCTCGCCCTCGCGGACTTCGATGGACACGCCGTGCAGTACCCGCACGGCCCCGTAGCCGGCTTCCACGTCGCGGACGACGATCCTACTCGCCAAGGTAGGCCTTCTCCACGGCCGGGTCGCGGACGATCTCGTCCGGCGTCCCCTCGGCGATGCGCTCGCCGGCGTCGAGCACCACGATGCGCTCGGAGAAGCGCATCACCGCCCGCATGATGTGCTCGATCATGACGATGGTGATGCCCTGCGCGCTGAGGCGGAACAGGATGGCCAGGATGTCGTCCACCTCGGCGCTCGAGAGCCCGGCCATGGCCTCGTCGGAGATCAGGAGCTTCGGCCGCGCCGCCATCGCGCGGGCCAGCTCCAGCTTGCGCATCTCGATCTGGGTGAGCCCGGCCGGCCGCAGATGCGCCTTCGCCTCGAGGCCGATACTGCGCAAGATCTCCGCGGCGTCGGCGCCGCCGGCGCCACGCGCGCGTCCCGACGCGGCGTACTCCAGCGGAATGCCCAGGTTCTCCAGCACCGTCATGCTCGCGAACGGCTTGGGGATCTGGAAGCTGCGGACGATGCCGAGCCGGGTCCGGCGGTGGGCCGGCAGCGTGGTGACGTCCCGGCCCTCGAAGAGGATCCGGCCCTCGTCGGCGTGGAGCGCGCCCGACACGCAGTTGATGAGCGTGGTCTTGCCCGAGCCGTTGGGCCCGATCAGGCCGAACCGCTCGCCCGCGTTCACGTGCAGCGTCACGCGGTTCAGCGCGGTGAAGCCGCCGAACCGCTTGACGGCGCCTTGCACTTCGAGCAGCGGCCCGGCCATGGCGTCAGCGGCCTCGCAGGCGCCGCACGAGCCCGAGGATCCCCTCGGGCGCCAGCACGACGAAGGCGACGAGCACGACGCCCACGATGAACAGGTTCATCTCGGACGAGATCGTCACCGTCGCGACCTGTTGGGCGGCGCCGAGCAGGACGGCGCCGATCACCGGGCCGACCCAGCTCGTCGTCCCGCCGATCATCGGCATGGCGAGCGCGTTCACGGCGTAGTCCAGATTGAAGGCCGAGTTCGGCTCGACGAAGGTCACGTAGTAGGGGAACGGCGCGCCGGCGACGCCGAGCAGGAAGCCGCTCACGGTGGTCGCGAAGAGCTTGAGGCGCAGGGTGGGCACGCCCATGCACTCGGCCGCCTCCTCGTTGTCCCGCAGCGCGGCGAGCCCGCGGCCGATCCAGGAGCGCTCGATGAACCGCGCCACCATCACCGCGACGACGGCGAGCAGGACCATCACGGTGAAGAGAAAGACGACGTAGTTGCCGAACGGTGGACCGCTCGGGCGGATGACGCTGATGCCCCGCGAGCCGCCGACGTACTCCCAGTTGATGATGAACGTCTGGAGCACGACCGACAGCGCCAGCGTCGCGATGGAGAAGAAGGTGCCCCGGAGGCGCAGCGTGAGATAGCCGATGCCGAGCCCGAGCAGGGCCGAGACGAGCCCGCCGGCGAGGATCAGCACCGGCAGCGGCGCCTTCATCGACCGGATGAGGAACACGGCTGTGTACGCGCCGAGCGCGAAGAACGCGGGTGTGCCGAAGTTCACGTAGCCGGCATAGCCGCCGAGGATGTTCCACGCCGTCGCGATGACGACGTACTGGAGGATGACGTAGCCGGCGAAGTAGAGGTACGGGTTCACGCGCAGCGAGGCGACGGCGATCCCGGCGGCGACGACGGCCGCGCCCACCAGCAGGGTCACGCCCGTGCGCGCCATCTATCGTCCGAAGAGCCCCGCCGGGCGCACGGCGAGGACCGCCAGGAGTATGCCGAACGACACCGCCAGCGACCAGGAGGGGCCGGCGAACGTCGCCATCAGGCTCTCGATGACGCCGAGGATGATCGCGGCGACGAGCGTGCCGCCGATGCTGCCCATGCCGCCGAGGACCGTGATGGCGAACATCCGGCCGATGTAGTCGCGGTCGGTCGACGGGATCACCGGCGCGATGGTGATGAGCAGCGCGCCGGCCAGGCTGGCGGCGGCGATGCCGATTCCGAACGCGATCGTCTTGATCTGGACGGGGTTCGCGCCCATCAGACGGAGCGCCGCTTGGTCCTGCGACACGGCCATGATCGCCCGTCCATAGAACGTCCGGCCAAGGAAGAGATAGAGCGCGGCGGTCATCGCGACCCCGACGGCGCACGGGATGAGATAGCGAAACGCGATCCCGACGCCGCCGAACTCGATCGACTTGCCGATGTAGGCGGCCTGCACCAGCCGGTAGTCGACGCCGAACTTCAGGCTGAGGCTCACTTCCATGATGAAGAGGATCCCGAAGAAGAAGACGAGGCCGCGCAGCGACTCCTCACCGCGCCGCTCGAAGCTCTCGTAGTAGACGCGATAGACGACGGCCCCGACCACATAGAACACCGGTGTGAAGAGGAGCCCGGTGAGGATCGCGTCGAGGCCGAACTCCGTGTTCATCACGTACGCCGCGTACGCGCCCAGGACCACGAACGCGGGCTGCGCGATGTTGGCGATGTCGAGGAGGCCGAAGATGACTCCGACGCCCAGGCTCACGGCGGCATAGAAGCCGCCCAGCAGCAGTCCGGCGACCACCGCGTTCGCCAGCAGGTCCCAGGAGAACAAGGAACGCGGGCTATTTCAGCGCAGCGGCATACGGATAGATGATGTTCCCCGACTTGAGCTCGTCGGGATAGAGCACGATCTTCTTGCCCGGCCCGCGGAACTGGTCGATGCCCGTGCCCTGGACCTTCTGGTACTGGACCATGAGGGTGCGCCCCTTGGCCCACTCGCCGTTCTTGCCGAACTTCACCTTGCCGACGATCGTGCCGAACTCGGTGGTCCGGATGTGGTCGGCGATCTTCTGCTGGTCGAGGCTCTTGGTGGCCTCGACGGCCTGGCCGAGGATCTGGACCATCGCGTACGAGTACGGCGGCAGGTAGTAGCCGAGCGGATCGACGCCGGCCTTCTCGGCCCGGGCCTGGTACTCCTTGAGGAACTCCTTGATGCCCGGCATCGCCAGCATGGGCGGCTCCGGCGCCCAGAAGTCGTAGTTCACGATGCCGTTCAGCGACGGGCCCATGCTCTGCATGACGCTGGTGAACTGCAGGCCTACCATGCCGCCGCCGAAGAGCTTGGGCTGCAGGCCCACCTCGAGCGCCGCCCGCAGCATCCCGACCGAGTCCGGCGGGTATGACGCCACGAACACGATGTCGGCGTTGGTCGCCTTGATGGCGCGGACGATCGGCGTGTAGTCGACGGTGCTGGGCGGATAGGTTTTGTCGTACACGGTCTTGAAGCCGAACTTCTTGACCAGCTCGCGCGCGCCGACGAGCGCGTTCTGTGGATACTCGGCGTCGGCGCCGACCATCGCGACCGTCTGCGGCCGTGGGCTCTGCTTCGCGGCCAGCTCGAAGAAGCCGATGGGCATGCTGGTCTGCGGATCGGGCCCGGCCGGCTGGA
>JBGQEL010000161.1:0-6497 GCA_041496385.1 Methylomirabilia bacterium
GTTCGCCTCGACCAGACCGAGGTCCTCCCCCAGACGCGCCCGCGCCCTGCCGGCGAGCTTCTCCGCGGCGGGCTTCCGGTCGCAGACGAAGAAGAGTGCGTCACCGTCGCCGACGCGAGCCGCCGCGCGGAGCCACGCGATGCGGTCGGCGTCCAGGAACTTGGCGATCGGGCCCTTGGCGCCGCCCTCGGCCAGGACGACGTAGCCGAGGCCGGGCGCGCCCTCGGCGCGGGCCCATTGATTCAGCCGGTCGAAGAAGCTCCGGGGCTGGGCGGCCGCCCCGGGCGCCGGGATCGCCCGGACGACGGCGCCGGCCTCGATGGCGGTCGAGAAGACGGCGAAGCCCGCGCCGCGGAATACCTCGGTGACGTCGACAATCAGGAGGGCATTGCGAAGGTCGGGCTTGTCGCTGCCGTACTTCGCCATCGCCTCGTCGAAGGGGATACGCGGGAAGGGTGGCGGCGTCACCACCGCCCCGCCCCCGAACTCCTCGAAGACGCCGTGCAGCACGGGCTCGAGCGCGGCGAAGACGTCCTCCTGGGTCACGAACGACATCTCGACGTCGAGCTGGTAGAACTCGCCGGGCGAGCGATCGGCGCGGCCGTCCTCGTCGCGGAAGCACGGCGCGATCTGGAAGTACCGGTCGAACCCCGCCGTCATCAGGAGCTGCTTGAACTGCTGCGGCGCCTGCGGGAGCGCGTAAAACTTGCCGGGATGCACCCGGCTCGGCACGAGATAGTCACGCGCGCCCTCGGGCGAGCTCGACGTGAGGATCGGCGTCTGGAACTCGGCGAAGCCGCGCTCGATCATGCGCCTCCGGATCGAGGCGATCACCCGGCTCCGGAGCACGACGTTCTGGTGGAGCTTCTCGCGGCGGAGATCGAGGAAACGGTAGCGGAGGCGCGTCTCCTCCGGGAACTCGGCGTCGCTGTTGACCTGGAGCGGCAGCGGCTCGGCCAATGACTGGAGGGCGAGCTCCGCGGCCTGTACCTCCACCTGGCCCGTCGCCAGTTTCGGGTTGACCGCGTCGGGCGCACGCGGCACGACCCGGCCGGTGACGGTGATCACGCTCTCGAGCTTGAGCGCCTCGGCGGCCGCGAAGGACGGGCTCCCGCCGGCGAACACACACTGGGTTATTCCGTGGTGATCGCGGAGGTCCACGAAGAGGAGGTTACCGTGATCGCGCTTGCGGTGAACCCAGCCGGAGAGCCGCGCCGGCTGGCCGTCGTGCTCGAGCCTCAGCTCGCCGCAGGTGTGGGTTCGGTACGCGTGCATGGCCATCGCGCTATTCGCTCCCTGCCGGCGCGCGCACCGCGAGCGGTTTGACGTCCGGCGCGCCCGAGCCGCCGCGAACGGTCGCGTAGGCCCCGAATCCCTCGCGCGCCAGGTCGTCGAGCTGCCGGGCGAGGTTCTTCCGCTTCAGCGTGAGCGAGACGACCCGGGCGCCCACCCTGAGCCTGTTCGCCGCGGCGATCACCTCGGCCAGCGACTCGCTCCCGTCGAAGAGGATCGCGATGCGGTCTGGATCGGGCCGGGGCGCACCGCTCTTGGCCTCGAGGATCGACACCACGCGCTCGAAGCCGATCGAGAACCCGCACGCCGGCACGTCGTGGCCGAGCAGCTTGCCGATCATCCGGTCGTAGCGCCCGCCGCCCGCGATCGAGGACGCGGAGCCCTCGTGCGCTGCCTCGAAGATCGGCCCGGTGTAGTAGCCCATGCCGCGGACCAGCGTCGGGTCGAACTCGATGCTGAAGCGGCCCCCGGCCTCCCCCTCGACCGCCTGCACGACACGCCGAAGTCCCTCCGCGAACTCCCGGGCCGCGGGAACGGCCGCCTCCACCTTGTCGAGGGCCGTCCGAGGGTCGGTGCCGGACAGTGACAGCGCCAGGAACGTGGAGATCGCCCCATCCTCGTGCCCGGCGGCGCGAAGCTCGTGCGCGACGCCCTCGGCGCCGATCCTGTCCAGCTTGTCGAGCGTGATGAAGAACTCGGCCTGGCGGTCGACACCGAACCCGCACTGCGTCGCCACGGCCGTCAGGATCCGGCGGTCGTTCAGGCGGATTCGCGGACGTTCCAGGCCGAGCGCGACGAGGGCCTCGGAGGTCGCCAGGATGAGCTCGGCTTCCGCGACCTCGGACGCGACGCCCAGGATGTCGATGTCACACTGGGTGAACTGCCGGAAGCGTCCCTTCTGTGGTCGCTCGGCGCGCCAGACCGGGCCGATCTGGATCGCTTTGAACGGATCGGGCAGGGCGGCCCGGTTCTGGGCGTAGTAGCGGGCGAGCGGCACCGTGAGGTCGAACCGCAGCCCGAGATCGGCCAGGTCCTCCTCGCGGGAGGTCGCGGCCGCGTCGAGCCTGGCGCCGCGCTTCAACACCTTGAAGACGAGCTTCTCGTTCTCGCCACCCTCGCTGCTCAGGAGGAGCCGGAGATTCTCCAGCGCCGGCGTCTCGATCCGCCGGAATCCGTACCGTCTGTAGGCCTCGAGAATCGTCGCGGCGGCGCGGTCACGGAGCTCCACCTCGCGGGGCAGCAGATCCCGCATCCCGCGCGGCGACGCGGTTTCGAATTTCACGCCCGCACCGCCGCCGTGGGGGCGATCCTCGCGACCGGTTCGACGAGCATCGCGCAATGGATCCGCGCGACGGCGGCAGAATCGTGCCGGATCATCGAGTGTGACCGGAGGCTGGCGGGCTTCAGCGGAAGGGGACAACGCGCGCCGGAGTCACTCCCCGGTCGTCACGACGATCTGGGTTTCGCCGATCGTGTTGAACATGTTCTGGTAGCGCACGACGGCGACGACGAGGGTCGGCGTCGACCCGACACTCTCCCCCGGGATGGCACCGAGCGCGGTGATCGTCCCCTCGAAGCCCGAATTGACGGTCTGGAAGCGGTACCCGGCGGGCCCTTTGTAGATCACCGCCAGGCGGCCGGGCAACTGGGGCAGCTGGTTCTGGGGCACGATGATCTCCTCGATCCCATCGCCATCGAGGTCCACGGCGAGCGGCTGAGGCTCCGCCGCGAAGAGGTAGCTGCGCGCACCGCGCTCGATCCCGCGAACAAGGACCTCGAGCCTGGGGCCTCCACCGCCGACCAGCGCGGACGAGCGCCACATGTCCTCGGTGTCCACGGCGATCCGGAGGCGATTGTGCTCGTCGACGAACGCGAGCGCCCGCAGATCCTTGCCCGGAATGTTGGCGAACACCGCGCCGGTCGCGCGGAAGGCGCTCGGCACCCGGACCCGCGCTTCGGTGACCAGCTTGCCGTTCCGGATGACCACCCGCTGCGCGTCGCCCCGCTTGAAGAAACCCTGCGGGTCGAAGGACTGGGCCCAGAGGACCTTCTTGATCCGCTCACCCGTCGGATCCACCGCCAGCAGGATGTCCGGCGTGTCGTCCACGAGCACGGCCGCCCGGCCCGCCTTCGTGGTGAGGATGATCGAGGTCAGGAGGATCGCGGGATTCGGATTGTAGCGGTTGACGACGACGTCGAGGACGCCGTCCCCGTTGAAATCGCCCAGCTGGACGCTGAACACGCGGCCCCGCGAGCTCGCGCTGTAGGTCCACTCGGCCTCGAGCTTCTGCTCGACGAGCCGGTACAGGTAGACCTTCTCGCCGTCGGTCACCACCATCCGGGGAATCCCATCCTGCGGGCTCACGGCGAGGTCCATCGCGATGACGGGGTACGGGAACTTCGCGATCTCCTTCAGCGGGACCGACGACTCTCCGCTCGAGTACGTCCCGGCGTCGAGCTCCCCCGTGAGCAACCGCGCGAGCAGCGATCTCGCGGAATTCGGCGTCTGGCTCTCCTTCGGCTTTCCGGAGGCCGAGAAGTCGCCCTTCGGCGCCGCCTTGATGGACGGCGGCACGAACAGCGCGGTGGTGAGCAGGGCCTTCCCGGTGGGGAAGGTGAAGAGCCGCACGTCCATGTACGGCTTCTTCTCGACGCGCGTGAACGAGACGACGAGGAGATTGTCGACCTTGAACCGTTCGCCGACCTGGCCGAGCCCCTTGCCGTCGAGCACGTCCTCGCGCTTCGTGCCCTGCTGGCCGAGCCAGACGTTGACCGCGTCGCCCAGCGCGATCTGGAACCGGCCCGTCCGGTTGAGCGCCTCGATCAGCTCGTAGCTGGCCGCCTCGGCGAGCCCGTCCTTGACGCCGTCCACCAGCGGCAGCAGCGTGAGCTTGATCTTGCCCGCCGAGACGCGCGCCCGGTCGCCGGGCCTGACGTCGGTGCCCGCCGGCACCGTGCCCGTGGAGTAGGCCTCGAAGACCTGCTGGACGACCATCCGCCCGACCGCCTGTTCCGTCTTGCCCAGCACCTCGCCGGTCTTCGGGTGCCGGAGCTCCCGCCCTTCTCGATACAGGGACAGCTCGATACCCGGGATGACGCCGTCACGCTGGCCGAGTGCGAGCGTGACCGCCGGCCCCTGGACCTCGATGACGTCGCCGTTGACCCGCGGGAACAGCGCGAGAACCTGGTTCACGAGGACGCCGAGGGTCGGCGGAGCCGTCTGCGTCGCCGCGATGGTGGCCGCCGCGAGCACGAGCGCGACGGGGCCGAGGGCGCGTGCTGCAAAGCGAGCCGTCGACGTCACCGCGCGCATGGCCTGAGGCTAGCCCACGCCCGAGCCTGCGTCAACTTATCGTCCTCGTTGGCAAAAAGAAACGGGGCATGGGGACGACCCCATGCCCCGTCGTTACCGAAGCGTACCCTGACCTAGAAGGAAAATCTGACCCGCGAACTCAGCGCGTACGCGTCGCGTGCCTCACGCTTCACCATCGTACCGTTCAGGATCTCGGTGGTGTCCAGCGCGTGACCGGCAGCCAACCAGGCACCGATCAGGTCGAAGGACACGTTCGGAGCGAACTTCCACCAGAACCCGACGTTCGTCTCAGTGCCGATGTAGCTGGAGTCACCCTTCACGAAGCTCTGGTCGTTCAGGATCGTGCGAGCACCGCCGGAGACGCCGGTGTCGGTGTCGACCTTCTGCGCCGTCCACGTCGGGTTGACGATGCCGAAGACGCTGAAGGCTGGCGTGATGCTGTACGTCGCCCGGACGCCGAAGCCTGCGCGCCCGTAGCGGTCGTAGCCGACGTTGTTGACCATGTTGCCGTTGTTCAGGCCCGTGCCGAAGTCGACATCGCTGAGGGCCAGGATCGCCATCCAGGAGGACCAGTAGCCCGTGTCCGTATCGAGCGGCTCGTAGTAGCGGATACCCTTGGCCAGGCTGTCCCGGGCGTTGTTGCCCGTGGTGTAGACCGCGCGGCCCTCGAGGAGCAGCGGGCCGGCCTGGAAGCTGCCGACGACGTCGAACAGCCACGCGCTGTTCGTGCCGTCGACCATCTTCGTGGAGCCGCCCGTGGTGCTCGTGTACGCCAGCGACTGGCGATTGCCCCACTGGTAGTAGATCGTGGGATCGAGCCCGAAGGGGCCCGAGCGCCAGCGCGCATCGACGCCGATCGTGTGACGGTCTTCGTGCTGCGCCGGAGAGCCGTTGGTGACGTTGGAGGCGTTACCGAAGATCGCCGCGCTGTTCGCGGTGTTGGTCGTCGCGGCGGTGTTGGCCGTCGCGTAGTGCCGGTCGATCGAGCCACGCCGGGCCGAAGCGCTCGTGGTGCCGTCAGCGTGGAAGTACGAGTAGAGCGGCTTGATGTCGAGCCCCTTGAAGGGCGTGACCTCCGGGCTCACGATGATCGCAAAGTCGTTGCCCCGGGTGGCCTTGCCGGTCGGCGCGGCCAAGGGGCCTGCAGCGGCACCGCTAGTAATGACCGAGGTGTTTGTGGTGGTGCCGGTGCCGCCGCGGTTATCGCCGCCGTTCTCGTCCTCGACCATGACGTAGGCGAGGTTCAGGAGGAAGTTCGGCGCGAACATCGTCTTCGTCGACACGCCCGCGTAGTCACCGGTCGCGTACGCGGACGTCTTGTACTGCGAGGTGGTGGCGAAGGGCTGCAAACCCGCCCGGGCGACGGTCAGCACCGGGATGAAGGGCATCACGCTGTCCTTGCCCGTCAGGTCGAACTCCGTGTACATCCACTTGACCTCGATGACACCCGTGACGTCCGTGTTGAGACCGGAATCGGACGTGGTTCCGGGATGGGCACGGGAGGTGCCCAAGGTGGTCGCGCCCTGGGCCTTGCCCGGACCGCCGGCGGTCGCACCGACCTGCCCGTAGGTCAGGTCGAACTCGAGGGCGAGCACGGCCTTCGTCCGCCCGACCTCGAAGACGAAGTCTGGACGGAACCGGGTACGCGCGTACCACTCACGGTCACTGTCTCGCGAGAAGTTGCTCTCGGAAGTGTTGCGGGTCATCGACGTGACCTGGTCGAAGAGCCCGGTGATCGTCACCTTCGGCGTGGGCGCCTGCGCCAGAACCGGCGGCGCCAGCATCGCGACGATGACGAAGGCGAAGACTGCTGTGACGAGCCATTTCCTCATTACCGCCTCCTCAATTGCAGTGAACTGCCAGCTACGCGTTCCAATCGGCATCACCAACA
>JBGQEL010000162.1:0-6223 GCA_041496385.1 Methylomirabilia bacterium
GCGGAGCATCCCTTCGGCGAAGTCGCCGCCGACGACGAGGCGCGCGGCGTCGAGGGCGCGCAGCGCGAGCGCCTGATCGGCGGTGCCCGTCGCGAGGTCCAGCACGGGGCCCGTCGGGGCGCCGGCGGCCAGGTGCGCGACGCGCCGGCGCCAGGCGTGGTGACGCCCGCCGGTCATGAGCGCGTTCATGAGGTCGTAGCGCCCGGCGATGCGCGTGAACATGACGCGGACCGCGTCCGCCTTGCCATTTCCGATCATTTCAGCTATTTCCGATCATTTCACCGCTCGGCTCGCCGTGGGCACCGGCTCACCTCGCACTGCCATAAACACCCGCGACGACCGAGGCCAGGACGATCAGGGCGATGTAGCCGTTGACGTTGAAGAAGGCGACGTCGAGGCGCGAGAGATCGCGCGGGCTCACGAGCGAGTGCTCGTACACGAGAAGCCCGACCGCCGCGAGCCAGCCCGCCCAGTAGAGCACGCCCAGGCCCGTGAGCCAGCCGAGCAGCGCGAGCGCGCCGGCGGTCAACGCGTGGTTCACGCGCGCGGCGGCGAGTGCCTGCGCGACGCCGAAGCGCGCGGGCACGGAGTGCAGGCCCTGCGCGCGGTCCACCTCGACGTCCTGGCAGGCGTAGATCAGGTCGAAGCCGGCGATCCACACGGTGAGCGCGAACCAGAGGACGAGGGCCGGCGCGTCGAAAGCGCCGCGCACGGCAATCCAACCGCCGGCCGCCGCGATGCCGTCCGTGAAGCCGAGGATCCAGTGCGAGGCCCAGGTGAAGCGCTTCGTGTAGGAGTAGCCGACGAGGAAGACGAGGGCGAGTGGCGCCAGCGCGAGACAGAGCGGGTTCAGCATCCATGCCGAGACGAACATCAGCGCGGCGCCGGCGGCGGCGAGAAGGCGCAGCTCCCACACGCCGAGCGAGCCCGTGGGCAGGTGGCGTCCGGCGGTGCGCGGGTTGCGCGCGTCGATCAGGCGGTCCACGACGCGGTTCGTGGCCATCGCGCAGGTGCGCGCGCCGGCCATCGCCGCCGTCACCCAGCCGAGCGTGGCGCCGCCGGGCCAGCCCCCGGCCGCGAGGACCATGGAGATGTAGGCGAACGGCAGGGCGAAGACCGTGTGCTCGAACTTGATCGCGTCGAGCACGCGGCGCAGCCGGCTCAGAGCCCGTAGTCCTTCCAGCGCCGGGTCACCAGCGCGCGGATCTCCTCGGACATGACGATCTCCTCAGGCCAGGGCTGGACGACGTCGTCCAGCGCGCTCTTCTCGGTCGCGTCCACGCCGAGCTTGCCGCCGAAGCGGTGACGGAGCGCGGCGTGATCGAGGTCGTCCATCGGCCCCTCGAGGATCATGAGGTCGCGCTTTGGATCGATGTTGCCCGTGGCGCGCCAGGCGACCTCCGAAAGGTCGTGGACGTTCACGCGCTCGCTCACGACGACGATCGTCTTCGCGAGCATCATGAGGCCCATGCCCCAGAGCGCCGACATGACCTTGCGCGCGTGGCCCGGGTAGCGCTTGCGGATCGACACGATGACGAGGTTGTGGAAGACGCCCTCGGCCGGCATGTTGATGTCCACGACCTCGGGCAGCATCAGCTTGACGATCGGCAGGAACAGGCGCTCGGTCGCCTTGCCGAGCCAGTAGTCTTCCTGCGGCGGCCGGCCGACGAGCGTCGCCGGATAGATCGGGCGCGCGCGACGCGTGACCGCCGTCAGATGGAAGATCGGATACTCGCGCGCGAGCGAGTAGTAGCCCGTGTGATCGCCGAACGGCCCCTCGAGGCGGCGCTCGCGCGGGTCCACGTAGCCCTCCAGCACGATCTCGGCCTGCGCCGGCACCTCGAGGTCGCAGGTGACGCAGGAGACCAGCTCGACGCCCTCGCCGCGGAGCCAGCCCGCGAACACGACCTCGTCCACGCCCGGCGGCAAGGGCGCGGAGGCGGCGTAGACCATCGCCGGATCCCCGCCGAGCGCGATCGCGACCGGCATGCGCTCGCCGGCGGCGCGGTGCTCGTGCTCGGCGCCGCCCTTGTGCGTCTGCCAGTGCATGCCGAGCGTCCGGTCGTCGAACACCTGGAGCCGGTACATGCCGACATTCCGCGCCCCCGTGCGCGGGTCGCGCGTGAACACGCAGGGCAACGTGATGTAGCGGCCGCCGTCCCCGGGCCAGCAGCGGAGGATCGGCAGGCCCGCCACGGACGGGCTCGCCGTCTCGACCACCTCCTGGCACGGCGCCTGCGCGACGCGCCGCGGCCCCGCCTTGACGAGGTCGACGAGCGTGCCGAGCTTGGCGAGCCGTTCGGCGAATGTGCCCGGGAGCTTCAGGTCGAGCAGCTTGGCGACGCGCT
This sequence comes from Methylomirabilia bacterium, assembly GCA_041496385.1. GTDB lineage: Bacteria > Methylomirabilota > Methylomirabilia > Rokubacteriales > CSP1-6 > AR19. Next base: position 2,349 of record JBGQEL010000162.1, read on the forward strand.
CGCCCAGCTCGTCGAGCTGGGTCACGCCGAGCGCCGCGGCCATCCGGTCGGCGGCGCCGAAGGCGTTCACGAGCACGGGCATGTCGAAGCCCTCGACGCGCTCGAAGAGGAGCGCCGCGTTACGTTCCGCCGGGCTCTTGGAGACGCGGTCGGTGATCTCGGCGATCTCGAGGTCGCGCGAGACGGGCACGGAGACACGGCGCAGGCGCCCGGCCTGCTCGAGGCGGGCGGCGAACTCGCGCAGGTCGCGGAGCGCGCTCACTCGTGATAGAAGACGGCGACGAGCCAGCCGGCCAGCACCGGGAAGGCGAGGCTCGGGACCACGCGGACGACGACGAAGTGCCAGCCCATCAGCGGCGCTTCCCAGGCGATGATCCGCTGCATGCCGAAGAGCGACCACGAGGTCATGTACGCCACGAGCGGCGGGAGCGCCGCGCCCGAATGCGCGAGCGCCACCATGAACGGCACGCTGACCATGGGGCCGCCGGGGGTGAGCACGCCGGCGAGGGTGGCGATGAGGATCGCCTTCAGGCCGCCCTCGCGTCCGAAGTAGCGCGAGACCACTTCCTGCGGCACCAGCACCTGCATGAGGCCGGCGAGCAGGAGCGCGGGCACGAGGCGCGGCAAGATGAACCGGAGCATCGAGAGGCCGTTCTTGGCGCCGACGAGGGGCAGGCCCGGATCCTTGAAGTAGGCGACGAGGGCGAGGGTCAGCGCGAGGCCGCAGAGGACCAGCGTGGAGGGGTCGACGAGCCCGCGCATGGCGACCATTATTGCATGGGGGAGGCGGGCGAAGGATACTCGACGGCGTGGACGACCTGACGCGGAGCCTCCTCGACGGCATCGGTGACGCGCTCGTCGTCGTGGACGCGGACCTGGCCATCGTCGGCTGGAATGCCGCAATGGAGCGCGTCACCGCCGTCGTCCGGGAGAAGGCCGTCGGACGCAGGGCGGACGCGGGGCTGCCCCTGCTGCGCGACCCGAACGTCGTCGCGCGGCTCCGCGCGGCGGCGGGCGGCGGCGTGCCCGACCCGCTCGAGCTGCTCCACGCAGCACCCGAGGACGAGCGCCCGCTCTGGCTCCAGGTGCGCTGCGTGCCCTGGCGCGACGCCGCGGGGCGGGTCGTCGGCGCGCTCGGCGTGTTTACGGACATCACCGAGCGCCACCGGCGCGAGCTCTTCCTGCGCGCCATCGAGGCCATCGGGCAATCGCTCGCGTCCTCGCTCGACCTCGACGAGGTGCTCGACACCATCGTGACCAAGGCGCGCGAGGTCATGGGCGCCGAGGCGGCGCTCGTCGTCTCCTGGGACGGCACGGCGCCCGTGTTCGGCGTCATGCGCGCGGTCGGCCGGCTCTCCCGCGAGTACGTGGCGGCCGGCGCCATCCCGGCGGGCGGCGGACCGATCGCCCGCGCGATCCGCGAGGTGCGGCCCGTCGCGACGCGCAATATCCTCGACGACCCGCACCTGTGGCTGGCGCCCGAGCGCCGCGCCCAGATCGAGCGCGAGGGCTACAAGGCGGCGGCCGCGGCGCCGCTGGCGGCCAAGGGCCGCGTGCACGGCGCGCTGGTCGTCCACTACTGGGAGGAGCGGACCTTCGGCGACGAGGAGCTGGCGGCGCTCAAGCTGCTCGCCGAGCAGGCGTCGCTCGCCATCCACAACGCGCAGCTCTACGGCGAGGCCGAGCGGCGGCGCAAGGTGGCCGAGGTGCTGGCGCGCCTGGCCCGCGAGCTCACGGCGAGCTTCGACGACGAGCGGATCGCGGGCCTGTTCGCGCGCGGCATCGTGGAGCTGCTCGCCGCGCGCGGCGCCGTCGTCTATCGCTACGAGAGCGAGGACGGCTCGCTGCACAGCATGGCCGCCGCGGGCTTCGACGCCGACGCCGTCCGCGGCGTGGTGCTGCGCCCGGGCCAGGGCGTGGCCGGGCGCGCCGTGGCCGAGCGCCGGACCGTGGCGGTGCGCGACCTCCTGACCGAGGTGGAGCTGCCCCCCGAGCTGCACGCGCGCCTGGCGCGGGCGCACGCGCGCGCGGCCGTGGGCGTGCCGCTGCTCACCCACGAGCGCGTCATCGGCGCGCTCGCCGTGGGCTTCGAGGAGGGGCGCGAGCTGTCGGCCGACGAGCTGCGCGCGCTCGAGGCGCTCGCCAACCAGGCCGCGCTGGCGTTCGAGAACGCGCGCCTCTACGCGAGCGCGCGCGACAGCCTCGTCCGACTCGGCGACGCGCAGGCGCAGCTCGTCCAGGCGGCGAAGATGTCGGCGCTCGGCCAGCTCGTCTCGGGCGTGGCCCACGAGCTGAACAACCCGCTCAGCGTCATCATCGGCTACGGCCAGCTTCTCCTCGCGCGCGAGATCCCGGAGCCGGTCCAGCGCCCCCTCGGGCTCATGGTGTCGCAGGCCGACCGGATGGCGAAAATCGTGCGCAACCTGCTCTTCTTCTCGCGCCAGCGGCCGCCCGAGCGCATCGCCGTCAACCTGAACGAGATCTTCGAGCAGACGCTGGCGCTCCGGCTGAACCAGATCACGCTCTCGGGCATCGAGGTGGAGAAGCGCTTCGCGGCGAAGCTCCCGCCGATCGCCGGCGACCCGCAGCAGCTCGAACAGGTGTTTCTGAACCTCCTGCTCAACGCCGAGCACTCCATTCTCGAGTCCAAGCGCGGCGGCCGCATCGTGCTGCGCACGCGCGTGGCCGAGGAGGGGCGGGCCGCGGAGGCGCAGGTGATCGACGACGGGCCGGGGATCTCCGCCGAGGCGCTGCCGCACGTCTTCGAGCCGTTCTTCACGACGAAGACCGTCGGGACGGGCACGGGCCTCGGGCTCTCGGTGTCGTACGGCATCGTGCAGGAGCACGGGGGCCGCCTCGGCGTCGAGAGCCGGCCCGGCGAGACCGTGTTCACCCTCACGCTGCCCGTGCATCGCGCCGTCGAGCCCGCCGCACCGGCGCCGCTCGAGTCGCTCGCCCCCGTCAAGGGCGAGGGCCGCCACGCCCTCCTTGTCGAGGACGAGCCGGGCGTCGTGGATCTGGTCAGCACGCTGCTCCATCAGACGGGCTGGAACGTGGACGTGGCCCCCGGCGGGCGCGTCGGCCTCGAGCGCGTGCGGGCCCGGCGCTACGACGTCGTCGTCTCGGACATGCGCATGGCCGAGGGCGGCGGCGAGGAGTTCTACCGCACCGCCGTCGCCCACGACCCGACGCTGCGCCGGCGCTTCGTGTTCATCACCGGCGACACGGCGAACCGCAGCGCGTGGGGCTTCCTCGAGGAGGCGGGCGCGCCGGTGATCGAGAAGCCGTTCCAGCCCGCCCTCTTCCTCGACGTCATCCGCCGCGTGACGACGGGCGCCGCGGGCCATTGACACCGCCCGCCCCCGCGGTTAGGAAGGAGGGGTGACCAAGGCCGACCTCGTCGCGATCATGGCGAAGACCGCGGGCAGCTCGAAGACCTCCGCGGAGAAGGCCGTGAGCGCGCTGGTGTGCGGCATCGTCGAGTCGCTCCGGCGCGGCCGCCGGGTGACGATCTCCGGCTTCGGCACCTTCGTCGTCACGCGCCGCGCCGCGCGCAACGGGCGCGACCCGCGCACGGGCAAGGAGATCAAGATCCCGTCGGCCCGGGTGCCGCGCTTCCGCCCGAGCCGGAGCCTCAAGAGCGCGATCCGATGAGCATTGTCGGTTGTGATACGATCCAGGAGCGGTGTGAGTCGGTGGGGGATCGTCTAGTGGTAGGACGCGTGGCTCTGGACCACGTAGCGGGGGTTCGAATCCTCCTCCCCCAGCCACTCACGCCGGCGCGGTAGCGCGGTTGGCCGGCCCCATCGTCTAGAGGCCCAGGACACGGCCCTCTCAAGGCTGAAACACGGGTTCGAATCCCGTTGGGGCCACCA
>JBGQEL010000163.1:0-6120 GCA_041496385.1 Methylomirabilia bacterium
CACACGCCCGCAGAGATTCGACAGATCGCCGGCACCCTGCGCTGAGCCTCGCCTGATGCCCGACCGCGTCAGCCGCCGGTTGGGCCGGTTCATCGAGGTCAGGCCGCACGAGGCGCCGGTGCTCGGCTGGTGCTGGCTCTATATCTTCTCGATCCTGTCCTCCTACTACATCATGCGGCCGATCCGCGACCAGGCTGGGGTCGCGGGGGGCGTCAACAACCTGCAATGGCTCTTCACCGGCACGCTCGTCGGGATGCTGCTGGTGAACATGCCGTTCGCGTATCTGGTCAAGACGCTGCCGCGCCGCCGCTTCATCCCGATCACGTACCACTTCTTCGCCGCCAACATCCTCCTGTTCGGCGTGCTCATGCACTGGGCCGACGCGGCCCAGGCCATCTGGGTCGGGCGGATCTTCTTCATCTGGGCCTCCGTGTTCAGCCTGTTCGTCCTCTCGGTGTTCTGGCAGATGAGCGTCGACCTGTTCAGCCCCGAGCAGGGCCAGCGGCTGTTCGGCGTGATCGCCGCCGGGGCGACGGTCGGCGCGATCGTCGGCTCGAGCGTGACGGCCACCCTGGCGCGCCACGTGCCGCCGATGTTCCTGCTGCTCGGCGCGGCGATCCTGCTCGAGATCGCGGTGTTCAGCGTCGGCCGCCTGTCGCGCCTGTCGGCGACGCTGGATCGGCGGCCCGTCGCCGGCGCCGGCGAGGCGCCGATCGGCGGCAGCGTCTTCGCCGGGATCGCCCACGCCCTCAGCTCGGCCTACCTGCTCAACATCGGCGTGTTTCTGCTGCTGTTCTCGATCACCTCGACGTTCCTCTATTTCCAGCAGGCGGCGATCGTGGGCCGCAGCTTCAGCGATCGCGGCGCGCAGACGGCCTTCTTCGCCACCGTCGATCTGCTCGTCAACGTGCTGACGCTGGTCGTCCAGCTCTTCCTGACCGGGCGCATCGTGCTGATGCTCGGCGTCGCCCTCACGCTGGGGCTGCTACCGGCGTTCACCATCGTGGGATTCGGCGCGCTCGCCCTCCTGCCGACGATCATGGCGGTGGCGGTGTTCCAGGTGCTGCGCCGGGCGGCGGATTACGCGATCGCGCGGCCGGCCCGCGAGGTGCTCTACACCGTCGTCCCCCGCGAGGACCGGTACAAGGCGAAGAGCCTGATCGACACCGTGGTCTACCGCACCGGCGATCAGCTCGGCGCCTGGTCCGTCACGCTGCTGCGCGCCGTCGGGCTGGGGCCGGCGCAAGTCTCGCTGGCCGCGATCCCGCTCGCGGCCCTCTGGCTGGTCAATGCGCTCTGGCTCGGCCGCCGGCAAAAGCGGCTGGCCGATCGCGGTTGAGCGAGCCCACCTCACCTCACTTCGCCAGCGCCGCGCGCATGCGGGCCAGCGCGGTGCCGTAGACGGCGTCGGGCCGCAGCAGCATCGCCACGCGCTTGTCCTCGTTGGCGATCCGGTCGTACTCGGCCCAGTCCGCGCTGCGCCGCCGCGTGGTGGCGCTGAAGATGTGCCGGCGCGCCAGGCGGAGGGCCTCCGGGTCGGCGTTGCCGGAGTGCGTGAGCTCGGCCCGCCCTTCGAACACCAGGAACCCGGACCACCAGTCGGCGTGCGAGATCAGCACCGAGCAGCGCGGGTCGCGGAGCAGGTTCTTGAACTTGATCCGGGTCTCCGTGATCGAGATCCCCACGCCGCCGTCGCGGGGGTAGACGGTGACGATGCTCAGCTGCGGCATGCCGTTGCGCCTGAACGACGTCAGCACGCCCTGCGGGTTGTCATGGATGAACTGCTCGACCTGGGGCAGGAGCTGGGCTGCGATCGCCATCGTGGCCTTCCCTCAGCCTCTCGGCTCGGCGACGAAGAGCGGGATCCGTCGTGTCGTCTTTGCCTGATATTCCTTGTACGGCGGATAGGCGGCGACGGCGAGCTTCCACAACCGCGCCCGCTCGGCCTCGTCGTCGACCTCGCGAACCCGCATCGTCTGGACCGTCGTGTGGTCGCGGATCTCGACGTTGGAGTTGACGCGCAGGTTGTGGACCCAGACCGGGTGTGTCGGCGCTCCCCCCACCGAGCCCACGAGGACGTAGTTGGCGCCGTCCTTGACCCGCATCAGCGGCGTCTTGCGAGTCGCGCCGGTCTTGTTGCCGGTGTGCGTCACGATGACAACCGGCAGCCCGGTGTCGCGAAGCGTGGTGCCTTCCCTCCCACCGCTCCGCTCGTAGAGCTCGACCTGGTCGCGCACCCACTGTCGGGGGCTGGGGATGTAATCGGGCGTCGTCATGGCGTCCTCCTCGTCACGAAGAGCGGATCGTCCGGGAGCAGGGCGGGCGTCCACTTGAGCCCGATCCGTGACAGATCGGGCGCGAGCACGTCCTCGCCCTGGGGCCGCACGCCGCGCTCCACCCACGCGACGAGATCGTCGAACGCCTGCTCGCGCATCTCGCCGTCGAAGCCGCAGTGGCTCCCCGCCCGGAACACGCGTTGCACCAGCAGGTGGTCGGTCCCGGCGGCGATCGTACGGCGCCGGTACGACTGCTCGAGGCTCAGCGGCACCCACGCGTCGCCGGTCTCGTGCAGCGTGAGGAGCGGCACCGTCAACCGGCCCGTCCGCTCCGCGTACACGGGGTTCGCGCTCGGCGAGCGGCCGTCCTTCGACGGACGGAGCCGGCGCACGCGCGCGTTGAGCTCGGCTTCACCGAGTCCGAGGCCGGGATCGATCCGATAGCGGATGTGGGCGGTACTGGCCGCGCGCCCACCGAACGTCGTCTCCTTCTCGACGTCGGGGTCGCGGTAGGCCATGTTCATGAGGTAGCGCCGCTCGAGGCCCTGAAGGCGCAGCGGCAGATCGTGGCCGGCCCGATCCGCGCCCATCAGGTACTTGACGACGCTGTCGAACTGCCGCCCGCGCGCGGTGTACGAGCCGGGCATTCCGAGCGCCGGCACGACGCGCTCGTTGAGGAGCCGGGCGAAGGTCTCCTTGTCGGGTGCATCGAGCAACGGCACGCCGGCGATCACCTCGGCCGCGGCGGTGTACGCCATCAGGTAGTCGGCGATGCTGATGCCGTCGACGAGACCGCACTCCGCGAGCCCGCCCTGGTAGAGCCCCGGCTTCAGCTCCAGCGATGCCACGACGATGTGGCCGCCCATCGACTGGCCGTAGATGATCGCCCAGCGCGGCCGGCCGACGTCCGTCAGGAAAAGCTCACGAAGCGCGACGAGATCCTCGACGAACAGGTGAGGCTGATACTCGCGCGCGCGATAGCCGGACGCGATCCAGGCGTGACCTTCGCCAAGAATGTGGCCGGACATCGGGGGCGCCGCGACCGCGCCCGGCCCCGGGCCGCGCTGGATGCCGTGCGCGAACACGACGAGGCCGCCACGCCAGTTCGCCGGCACCTGCATGAGATAGTCGGCGCCGCCGAGCACGCCTCTCCGGGTGATCGGCGGGCGCTCCGGCTCGGCAGACGGCGCGCTCGACCACGGCACGCGCGGCACGACCAGCGCGAGACTCAGCGTGAGCAACGCGACGACGATCCGCATGGCCCGACGACTACTTGAAGCGGTAGGTGATCCGACCGCGGGTCAGGTCGTAGGGCGACAGCTCCATCGTGACCTTGTCGCCGGGCAGGATCCGGATGCGGTGAATTCGCATCCGGCCCGACACGTGAGCCAATACCTTGTGGCCGTTGTCCATCTCCACCCGGAACATCGCGTTGGGCAGCGGCTCGACCACCCGGCCTTCCACCTCGATTGCGTCTTCCTTGCTCATGGCCTTTCGTTCTCGCCTCTCCTCAGCGTCTTGGACGGACGCCGGGTACGGACGCGGACCGAGCTGAGAGGAGCCTGGGCTCCGCACAGGATGACTCTCACGACCTGACTCGCCGTCACGGACAGGAGGGAGCGACGGTCACGAGGGTATCACGCATTCTGCCATCGGCTACACTGTGAGCTGTCGCGAGTCCCGTTCGGCCCGAGGACGCCGTGGAGGCACTTCAAGAGTTCGTCGACAACGCTACGTATCTCGGCATTTTCGCGGTGCTCCTGCTCGGGAGCCTGGGAGTGCCAATCCCAGAAGAAATGCCGATCATCGCGGCGGCCGTGTTGAGCCACGAGGGCGTCGTCCGGTGGTGGCTTGCGCTGCCCGTCTGCCTGCTGGGGGTGCTCTCCGGCGATATGGTGCTCTACTGGGTCGGCCGACACTGGGGTGAGCCGGTCCTCAACTGGCGACTGGTCCGGCTGATCCTGTCGCCCGCCCGGGAGCAGTGGCTGAAGGCCGCGTATCGACGGCATGCGCTGAAGACCGTCATCACGGCACGGCACGTCATGGGCCTCCGCGCCGCCGCCTTTCTGACCGCCGGCAGTGCGGGCGTCCCATTCTGGAAGTTCGTGGTGGCGGACGCAGGCGCCGCCTTGTTCGGCGTGCCGTTGGCGTTCGGGCTGGCATACTTCTTCACGGATCAGGTCGAAGCCATCATGGCCGATGTGCACCGGGCCGAGCGCTGGCTCGGTCTCGCCGGCCTCCTAGCGCTCGCTGTGATACTGGTCGTCGGCATGTGGCGATGGCATCGTCGCGTCGCGAGGGAGCGTCTGGACGAGGCGCCGTAGTGGACCCCCTCTACGCCGTCGTGAGGACGATCGCGCGGTTCTGGATCTGGTTTTTCTTCGAGCGCGTCGAGGTCCGGCACGCCGAGCGGACACCGGCCGTGGGTCCGGTGCTGCTCTGCATCAACCATCCGAACAACCTGATCGACTCGCTCCTCGTGGGGTCGGTGCTCTCGCGGAAGGTGCACTATCTCGCCACCGCGGCGCTCTTCCGCAACGTGCTCCTCGCGCGGCTCCTCGTGGCCCTGGGTGTGATTCCCGTCTACCGGAAGGCGGACGACCCGGACACGATGGACCGCAACACGGAGCTGTTCGCCGCATGTCACCAGGCATTGGATCGCGGGGGGCTCATCGCCATCTATCCCGAAGGCGCCACCCGCGCGGAGGCGCACGTGCAACGGATCAAGACGGGCGCAGCGCGGATCGCGCTCGGGTACGAGGCGCACGCTCCGGGGCGCCTCACCGTCGTGCCGGTCGGGCTCAGTTTCGAGGCCCGCAAGAGGTTTCGTGGACGCGTCCTCGTCTCGTTCGGTGAACCGGTCGACGTCTCATCGCACCTCGCCGTCTCCCGCGAGGAGCCGGCGAGGGCGCTGCATACGCTCACGGCGGCGATCCAGCGGGCGATGGAGCGCGAGGTGGTCCACGTCGAGCGCATCGACACGGCGGCGCTCGCGCGCGCCGTCGAGGCGCTCTATCGCGGCGAGCTCGAGCGTGAGCTGTGGCAGGAGCGCGGCCCCTCGGGGCGGCGGATCGACCCCTTCCCGCTCTCCAGGTCGATCGCGGACGCGGTCGAGCACTTCCGCGCACAGGACCCCGAGCGCATCGAGCGGCTCTGGCAGCGGCTTCTCGGTTACGACGTCGGACTGGCCGCCTACCGGCTCCGTGACGAGGCGGTGCGGGCGCGCCTCGAGCGGCCGGCGGAGCGGCCGCGGGTCGCACGGTCATGGCAGACGATCGTGGGCTTCCCGCTCTTCGCCTACGGCGCGGTCGTGAACTTCCTCCCCTATTACCTGCCCGGGTGGCTCGCCGGGCGGATGTCGCGCAGGCCGACGGACTACGCGACGACCCGCCTCCTCGCGAGCGTCGTCGCATTCCCGCTCTTCTGGGCGCTCGAGACGTCGCTCGTCGGGTGGGCGGCCGGCCTCCGATGGGCGCTCGCCTTCTTCCTCTCGCTCCCGCTCGGGGGTCTGATCGCGTATCGGTACCTGGTCGGCACGGGGCGGTTGCGCCACCAGCTGAGATTCGGCGCGCTCCTCCTGACGCGCGCGCAGGAAGCGAGGCGCCTCCTGGCTGAGCGCCGGGAGATCGTCGGGGAACTCGAGCGCGCCAAACGCGACTTTCTCGGCGGCGCGAAGGGGCCGAGCGCTTGAATCGACTCAGGAGGCCCTCTGAGATCTCGCTTGACTTGGTTTTATTATATATGTTATATAAAAGATAAGAATTATATAAATCTTGACCGTGGGCGGGGGGTGGCAATGTTCACGAATAAGACCAAAGTCCTCCTCATCGTCACGCAGGACGTC
>JBGQEL010000164.1:0-5980 GCA_041496385.1 Methylomirabilia bacterium
GCGGCTGCGGCGGCACGGGCACGTGCGTGGTCACGGTGACCGCGGCCACCGCCGTGACGGCGACGTTCACACTCCAGAGCTTCATTCTGTCCGTGCAGCCCTACGGTTCAGCCGCAGGCGTCGTGAGCAGCAGCCCCGCGGGCATCGACGACTGCGCCGCGCCGTGCTCGGCCAGCTACACCAGCTCCACCGTGGTGACCCTCACGGCGACGCCCTCGGGTACGGCCACGTTCAAGCGCTGGGCGGGCGCCTGCAGCGGCACCGGGAGCTGCAGCGTTCCGATGAGCTCGCCACAGACGGTGTCAGCCGTCTTCTCCGCGACGTTTACCGATCCGACGTTGCTGACAGGCGCGATGGTCAAGGCGGTCCACATCATGGAGCTCCGCCAGGCCGTCAACCAGCTCCGCGTCTCCAAGTTCGGGCTGTCGCCGGTTTCCTTCACGGACCCCGTCCTGACTCCGGGAGTCAGCACGGCGAAGGCGATCCACATCACCGAGCTCCGGGACGCCCTGGACGCGGCCTACAGGCAAGCGGGTCAGACGCCGCCCGCGTACACGGACCCGGTGCTCGCGGCCGGAGACCCGATCAAAGCGGTGCACATCACCGAGCTTCGCGCGGCCGTGGGGGCTCTCGAGTAGACGCGCGACCCGGCGCGGCTCGGGCGCTTGTTCGCGGCGATAGAATCTGGAGGTGCCCACGGATCGAGAAAGCCGCATTCCGCCCACCGAGGTGTACGCCATCGCGCTGATCGGCGCGGGGCACATGGTCAGCCACTTCCTCCAGCTCACCCTGCCGCCTCTATTTCCGCTGCTACGAGGCGAACTGGACGTCAGCTGGGTCGCGCTGGGCCTGGTCTCGAGCGTCTTCTACGGCGTGTCGGGCGTTGCGCAGACGATCGCGGGTTTCTTCGTGGATCGGTTCGGCGCGCGGCGTGTGCTCCTGAGCGGGATGTCGCTCTTCGCGGCCGCCATCGCCCTGGCGGGGCTCACGCCGTCGTACAGGGCGCTGTTGCCCATCGCGGCCCTCGCCGGGCTCGGGAACAGCGTCTTCCATCCCGCCGACTATTCGATGCTCAACTCGTCTGTCAGCGCTCGATGGATTGCGCGAGCCTACAGCGTGCACGCGATCTCCGGCAACGCCGGGTGGGTGCTCGCCCCGGCGCTCGTCGGCGCCGTCACGTACTTCGCGGGATGGCGCGTCGCCCTGGTGACGGCGGGAGGCCTCGGCTTGCTCGCGACCCTCGTCATCGCCCGGCAGACGCGCGGGCTAGGAGCACCGGCGCCCGCGGCGCGCCCGGCGAGCACCGGGCTGGGCGCGGACCTCCGGGTGCTCCTCGGGGTGCCGGTCCTCATGGCGTTCGGCTACTTCGCGCTGCTCACCGCGTCGACAACCGGCATCCAGACCTTCGCGGTGCCGGCGCTCGGGACGATCTACCACGCGCCGCTGGCGCTGGCCACGGGCGCCCTCACCGTATACTTGTTCGGAAACGCGACCGGAGTGCTCGCGGGCGGATTTCTAGCGGACCGCGCGACCCGTCACGACCTTGTCGCCGCCACCGGTGTGATGGTCGCCGCCACCCTGATGATCGTCGTCGCCACGGGCGCCCTGCCGTTGTCCCTGATCAGCGTGGTGATGGCCCTGACCGGGTTCTCGATGGGCATCACGGCCCCGTCCCGCGACATGCTCGTGCGCGCGGCCACGCCGCGCGGCTCGTCCGGGAAGGTCTTCGGCTTCGTCTACTCGGGTCTCGACCTTGGCGCGCTCGTGGCGCCGCCCGTGTACGGCTGGCTGCTCGACCGGCGCGAGCCGCGGACGATGTTCGTCGTGATCGCGGGAGTCATGCTCGTCATGATCGCCACGGTTGTCCAGGTGCGACGCCGCGTGGCGCCGCGCGCGGTCCCCGCCGCCGGGGGCTGAGACGGTCCGGCGCGCGGTTACGGAAGCTGGATCAGTCCGCCCCCGCGCGATCCGCCGGGGCCGGGGAGCCCGCCGCCGGGCATCCTGTCCGGAACGATGATCGACGAGGCCGCCTCGCGCCGTAGCTCCTGGAGCTCTCTGACCGTGCGCTCGACGCTGGCCTTGGCGGCGGCCGCGAACTTCTCCACGGCGTCGGCGAGCGAGTTCGCGTCGACGTCGAACGCCAGCGGCAGCACGCCCGCCGGTGTCAGAAGCTGCGCCTCGCCCAGGTAGAGCACCTTCCGGCTGGCGTCGATCGCGCCGTCCATCTTGACCGGCGTGAGGATCCGGATCGTGCCGATGCGACGATCGGTGAACGTCTCCTCGCGGTAGAGGCTCGTGGGGTCCATCTTCAGTTCGGGGTCGGTCGCCATGACGCGATTATCCCACAGGCCGCCGCATAGAGTCTCGCGTACCCGGGATCGTTCGAGTAGAGTGACGCCATGACCCCGACAACGGCGATCGAATACCTCTGGACGCACAAGACGCAGGATCATCCGTGGCTGTCCGACGAGGAGCTGGTCATCGATCGTGCCGAGGGGGTCTGGGTGTGGACCGAGCAGGGCCGGAAGCTGATGGACGCGTTCGCCGGGCTCGCCGTCGTGAACGTGGGCCATGGGCGCCGGGAGATCGCCGAGGCGATCGCCGAGCAGACCGTGCGGCTCGCGTACTACCCGACCACGCGTCAGTTCTCCAACCGGCCGGCAGTGGAGCTGGCGGCCAAGCTCGCCACCCTGACGCCCGGCGACCTCACTTACACGATGTTCGCGGTGAGCGGCTCCGAGGCGAACGAGCGCTCGATGCAAATCGCGCGGCACTACTGGCTCGCCAGAGGGTGCGCGGCCAAGCACAAGGTGATCTCGCTCCAGGGCGGGTATCACGGGGCGACGGCTGGCACCTACGCCGTCTGCGGGCTCCCACACCTGGCCGAGCCCTACGCGCCGCTCCAGGTTCCGGGATTCACGAAGGTCGCGCCGCCCCACCCGTTCCGCGACCGCGGCACGGGGACGGATGCGGAGCTGGTCGCGCGCCGCGCCACCGAGTTGCGGCAGGCGATCCTCGACCAGGGACCGGACACGGTCTCGGCGGTGATCCTCGAGCCCATCCTGTCCTCGGGCGGCTTCATCATTCCGCCCATCGGCTGGCTCCGCGCGGTGCGCGCGATCTGCGACGAGCTGGAAGTGCTGATGATCGCCGACGAGGTCATCACCGGCTTCGGCCGCACCGGACGGTGGTTCGCGTGCGAGCACGAGGGCGTCGTTCCGGATCTGATGTCGGTGGCGAAGGGCATCACCTCGGGCTACATTCCTCTCTCGGCGAGCATCGCCCGGCCGCACCTCGCCGCCGCCTTCCCCGACGGCACGACGCAGGAGAACGTTCACCCCAACACGTACGCGGCCCACCCCGTCGCCTGCGCGGCCGCGCTGGCCAACCTCCGCATCCTGGAGCAGGACGGGCTCGTCGAGAACGCCGAAAAGATGGGCGCGCGGCTCCTCGAGGGAATCCAGAGCGCGGTCGGCCGGTCCCCGATCGTCGGCGAGGTGCGCGGCCGCGGGCTCATGGTCTGCGTCGATCTGGTATCGCCGGGCGGCTCCGGCCAGCCGCTGGACGCCAAGCGGGTCGCGGAGCTCGACCGGAAGGCGTGGGACAGGGGCGCCATCGTCTACGCGCGCGGCAGCGTGCTGCGTCTGGCCCCGCCGCTCTGCATCACTCGAGAGGAGGTGGATCAGCTCATCGGCGTGGTGGGGGCGAGCGTCGCGGACTTGGCGAGAGACGTCGCGGGCTAATTTCTCTCTCACGCACCAGTGGCCAAAGCTCGGCAACATGGTCAATTTCGTGCCGCTTTCGACCACTCAGCAGGCCTTCCCTCTAACCCGGACACATCGGTTGTTATCAATTAATTCAATATGATACAGGTCGTGACAGTTTTGGTACCACGATTGCTTTGCTCACTATTTCATGAGCATCGAATCGCTGGCCCAGCTGATCGCGGCGCATGGCTACGTGATCATCTTCGTCGCGATCCTGCTGGACTGCGCGGGCCTGCCTCTTCCGGGCGAACTGGTGCTCCTCACCCTCGGCGGCCTCGCCAGCCGCGGCCATCTCGATCCGGTCCTCGGCCTCACGGTCGCGGTGACGGCCGCCCTCATGGGGGACACCATCAGCTATTGCGCCGGGCGCATCGGCGGCGACCGCATCCTCGCCAAGCTGCATCTGAGGAACCGCTTCCTGCCGGGGAGTGCCGCGGTCGTGTTCGGCCGATTCGTCGTGGGCGCGCGGGTCGCGCTGGCGCCGCTCGCCGGCGCGAATCGCATGCCACTTCCGCGATTCCTTCTCTTCGACGCCCTGGGGGCCGCCATCTGGGCGAGCGCCTTCGTCGTGGTGGGCTACGCCACGCGGATCAATCTCAGCGCGCTGCAGTACCACTGGAAGAGCCTGACGACCGGAGTAGAGCTCGCGGTTGGGACCGCGGTCATCGCGTGCCTCCTGACCAAGCTCCTTCGGCTCAGGCGGATGCGGACCTCGCTCGCCATCGCCCTGATCGGCATCATGTCGCTGGGCGCCACGAGGGGCTCCGCGCGCGACCTCGACGACGTCGACGTGTCACCTGCGCGAGAGTCACGCATGATCGTGCCCGCCCCGTCTCGGGACCTCGTGTCGGCGCTCTCCGAGGACCGCTGGACGGTCTAAGGACCCCGCGGCCCGACGACTCACCCGCCGCTTCTGTTCGCTCCGATCGTTGCGCGCGTTGGACCGACCCGGTAAGATGAACGCGCATTCAGTCGACTCGAGGAGGACCCATGCGAGACGCCGTCATCGTCGGAGCGGTGCGTAGTGCCGTCGGCAGGAAGAACGGGAAGCTCTCGGGCGTCCGTCCCGACGACCTCGCCGCCCACGTCCTGAGCGAACTCGTCGCCCGCACGAAGATCGATCCCACCGAAGTGGAAGACGTCATCCTGGGCTGCGTGGACCAGCTCGGCGAGCAGGGTTTCAACATCGCCCGCAACGCCGCGCTCATCGCCGGCTTCCCGCTCGACGTCTGCGGCACGACCCTCGACCGCATGTGCGGGTCCGGCCAGCAGGCCGCCAACTTCGCCGCGATGGGCGTCATGTCGGGCCAGTACGAGTGCGTCATCGCGGGCGGCGTCGAGAACATGACGCGCGTGCCGATGGGCTCGAACGCGATGGGCCCGGGCGAGGGACCGCTCTCGCCGAAGCTCCAGGAGCGGTTCAACATCGTGCCGCAAGGGATCTCCGCCGAGATGATCGCCGAGAAGTGGGGGCTCAAGCGCGAGGGGCTGGACGAGCTGGCGGCGCAGAGCCACGAGAAGGCCGGGCGCGCCATCGCCGAGGGGCGCTTCAAGCGCGAGATCGTTCCCGTGCCGCTGCCGGACGGCTCGGTCTTCGACACGGACGAGGGCGTGCGCGTGCCGGTGAACCGCGAGAAGATGGCGCAGCTCGTGCCGTCGTTCAAGCCCGACGGGGTGATCACCGCGGCCAACTCCTCGCAGATCTCCGACGGCGCCGCCGCGTTGATGTTCATGTCGCCCGAGAAGGCCAGGGCGCTCGGCCTCAAGCCGCGCGCCCGCGTCGTGGCGACCGCGCTCGCTGGCGTGGATCCCGTGATCATGCTGACGGGGCCGATCCCCGCCACCCAGCGCGTGCTCCGCAAGGCGGGTCTCCGGCTCGACGACGTGGACCTCGTCGAGATCAACGAGGCCTTCGCCTCCGTCGTCCTCGCCTGGGAGCGCGAGCTCCACCCCGACATGACACGCGTGAACGTCAACGGTGGCGCGATCGCGCTCGGTCATCCACTGGGCTGCTCCGGCGCCCGGCTCATGACGACGCTCCTGCACGAGCTGGAACGCACGGGCAAGCGCTACGGGCTGCAGACGATGTGCATCGGCTTCGGGCAGGGCATCGCGACCGTCATCGAGAGGCTCTAGGCCGTGGCCGGCTTTCGCTGCGCCAAGTGCGGCAAGGTCGCGATGGGCCAGAAAATCTGCTGCGGCCGGCCGATGAA
>JBGQEL010000165.1:0-5373 GCA_041496385.1 Methylomirabilia bacterium
GCCCGCGGTGAGCCCGGTCGCGCCGGCCTCGAGGTCGCCCGAGGCGATCGCCACCGCGATCGGCTGCGCGGCCTCGAAGAACACGAACTCGGGGTCGACGCCGAACTCCTTGAAGTACCCCTTCTCGGCGCCGACGAACAGGACGGCCGAGGAGGTCAGCTTGAGCACGCCGAGCTTCAGCTTCTGACCCTGCGCGCGCGCCTCCGTCACGCCGCCCCAGACGAGCGCGGCCAGCAGCAGGGCGACGAGACGCCGAATGACGATCTCCCCCCTCACGACGCCCTCCATGGTATCGCGAGGCGCTCCAGCCTGACGAGGAGCCAGTGCGAGGCGACACCGAGGAGCGAGAGCAGGACGATGCCCACCATGAGGTTCGTGGTCTCCATGAGGTTCTGGGCGTGGAGGACGAGGTAGCCGATGCCGGCGTTGGCGGCGATCATCTCCGCGGCGACGAGCAGCAGCAGCGAGGTCCCCGCGCCGAGCCGCAGCCCGGCGAAGATCATCGGGAGCGCCGAGGGCAGCAGCACCTTGCGGATGAGGCTCCAGCGCCCCGCGCCGAAGCTCACGGCCGCGCGGATCAGCAGCGGGTCGGCGGTCCGCACGCCCGTGTACGTGTTGATCGCCATCGGAAAGAAGACCCCCAGCGTGATCACCGCGACCTTCGACGCCTCGCCGATCCCGAGCCAGAGGATGAGAAGCGGCAGGAGCGCGATCTTCGGGATCGGGAACGTCGCCGCGATCAGCGGGTTGCCGACCGCCTCCGCCACGCTCCAGAAGCCGACCGCCAGCCCCACGGAGACGCCGCCGAGGGCGCCGAGCCCGAAGCCCAGGACGATCCGCCGCAGGCTCGTGGCGACGTGGGTGAGCAGCTCCCCGGAGCGGAGCATCTCGACGCCGGCCTCGATCACCCCGAGCGGCGACGGGAGGAAGAGCGCGGGAATCCGGCCCGTGCGCGTGAGGAGCTCCCAGAGCACCAGCAGGGCGACCACCGCCGCCACACGCAGCACGGGGTGCTCGCGCCGCTCGAGCGCGCGCGTGCGGTCGGGCGCGGTGACGCGGGCGCTCACGCTGGCGCCTCCTGGAGCGCCTGCCGGGCCTCGCCGCGGATGAGCGCCCAGAGGCGCGCGACCGTCGCCGTGAACTCCGGCCTGCCGAGCAGCGTCTCGTCGCGCGGCCGGCCGAGTGGGACGGGCACCGTCGCGAGCAGCCGCCCGGGCCGCCGCGACAGGACGACGACGCGATCGGCGAGGAACACGGCCTCCTGGATGTTGTGCGTGACGTAGAGGATCGTCTTGCGCGTCCGCTCGCGGATCGCCAGGAGCTCCTCCTGCATGAGCTGGCGCGTCTGCGCGTCGAGCGCCGAGAAGGGCTCGTCCATGAGCAGTAGAGCCGGGTCCACGGCGAGCGCGCGGGCGATGCCGACGCGCTGGCGCATGCCGCCCGAGAGCTGGTGCGGGTACCTGGCCTCGAAGCCGGCGAGCCCGGCGAGGCTCAGGTGCTCGCGCGTGCGCGCCGCGCGCTCACGCGGCGGGACGCCCAGCTCCTCCAGGCCGAACTCGACGTTGGCCTGCACGGTCCGCCACGGGAAGAGCGCGAACTCCTGGAAGACCATCGCCGTCGCCGGGCGCCCGGGACCGAGCTCGCCCTCCAGGAACACGCCGCCGGCGCTCGGCCGCAGGAGTCCGGCGACGATGTTGAGGAGCGTCGACTTGCCGCAGCCCGAGGGCCCGAGGAGCGCGACGAACTCCTCGGCCTCCACGCTGAGGCTGACGTCGCGCAGGGCCTCCACCGGGCGGCCGCGCGGGTCGACGTACGTCTTCGAGACCCCTTCGACGACGACGCGCACG
Organism: Methylomirabilia bacterium; assembly: GCA_041496385.1. Classification (GTDB taxonomy): domain Bacteria; phylum Methylomirabilota; class Methylomirabilia; order Rokubacteriales; family CSP1-6; genus AR19. Next base: position 1,848 of record JBGQEL010000165.1, read on the forward strand.
CCGCTCAGGCCCCGGCCCGGATGCGGAAACGCTGGACCTTGCCCGTCGCCGTCTTCGGAAGCTCGGCGACGAACCCGATCGCGTCGGGCACCTTGTACCCCGCGGCGCGGCCACGGACGAAGCGCCGGAGCTCTTCGGCGAGCGCGTCCGAGGCGCGGGCGCCCTCCCTCAGCACGACCGCCGCGTGAATCCGGGCGAGCCCGTCCGTCCCGGCGCGGCCGGCGACCCCCGCCTCCAGCACGGCCGGGTGCTCGGCGAGGTGCGCCTCGACCTCGGCGGGCGAGACCCAGAGGCCGCCGACCTTCACCATGTCGTCCGCCCGGCCCGCGAAGGTGAACCAGCCGTCCTCGTCGCGGGCGAACATGTCACCGGTCCTGAGCCAGTCGCCGAGCATCGTCGCGCGCGTCCGCTCGCGGCGGTTCCAGTAGTACGGCGCCGTCGTGGGGCCCCTGACGAGGAGGTGGCCGACCTCGCCCGGGCCGACCGGCTGCCCCGCGTCGTCGACGAGCCGCGCCTCGAAGCCCGGCACGAGCTGGCCGGCGGAGCCGCGCCGCGCCGCGCCCGGCCGGTTCGCGATGAAGTCGTGGAGCGCCTCGGTCGAGCCCACGACCTCCACGAGCTCGAGGCCGAACCGATCGGCCCACGCGTCGAAGATCGCCGGCGGCAGCGGCTCGCCCGAGGACACGCAGAAACGCAGCGAGGAGAGGTCCCAGCGGCGCTCGGCGTCCGGCACCCGGAGCATCCGCGCGTAGAGCGTCGGCACGGCGAAGAAGATCGTCGGCCGCTCGCCGTCGATCACCTCGAAGGCGCGCTCGGGCGTCGTGCGCTCGGGCACGAGCACCGACGCGGCGCCCGCGAGCGCCGGGAAGTAGAGCGTGTTCCCGAGGCCGAAGGCGAAGTAGAGCTTGGACGCCGAGTACGTGAGGTCGTCGGGGCCGATGCCGAACACCGCGGAGCCGACCAGCTCCGCGGCGCGGACGAAGTCCTGGTGCGAGTGCACCGCCGCCTTGGGCGCCCCGGTCGAGCCCGAGGTGTAACCCCAGTACATGACGTCTTCGGCGAGCGTCGCCGCGGGACCGGTCGCCGCCGCGCCCCCATGCTCGAGCTCGCCCGGCGTGAGCACGGCGCGCAGCCACGGACACCGCGCGCGCATCGCGCGGAGCCGCCCGGCGATCGCGTCCTCGGCGACCACCACCCTGGCACGGCTGTCGTTCAGCAGGAACTCGTAGTCGCCGTCGGCCATCAGCGTGTTGACCGGCACCGCGACGGCGCCGAGCCGCACGGCCCCCCAGAACGCGGCGGCGAACGCCGGCGTGTCGTCCAGGACGAGCAGCACGCGGTGCTCGATCTCGACGCCCACCCGCGCGAGGGCCGCCGCGGCGCCGGCCGCGCGCTCGGCGAGCTCGGCGTAGGAGAGCGCGCGGCCCCCGGCGCGGAACGCGGTGCGGCCGCCGTGGCCCTCGGCGACGTGACGATCGACGAAGAACGCGGCGGCATTGAGACGCTCGGCGAGGCCGCTCACGCCGGAGAGTTTAGCGGAAATACGCTCGGGCGTCGCGGCGCGTCAACGCGCGGGGTTGACGCCGGACGCCGGGCGCGCATAGCATCCCGTCTCGCCAGGAGGATTTCCAATGGACGTGACGCGACGGAACTTCATCCTCTCCACCGGCGCGGCGGCAGGCGCTGCGCTCGCGGTCCCCGCCGGGGCGCAGGCGCCACTCGTCGTCGCCCAGGCGGGACCGCCCGCGCCCCGCGGATTCAACCCCGGCGATCCGGCGTTGAAGTACGACCTCGTCATCGCCAACGCCGACGTCCTCGACCCGGCCCAGCGGCTCCGCGGGCGTCGGGACATCGGCATCAAGAACGGCCAGATCGCCGCGCTGGTCGCGGGCACGATCCCGGGGGAGCGCGCCATCCAGCGCTACGACGCGCAGGGCCGCCTCACGACGCCCGGCCTGATCGACCTCCACACGCACTACGGACCGCTCATCTCCGGCATCGGTCTGCCGTCCGACGAGCTGGTCCCCATCACCGCGACGACCACCGGCGTCTCCGCCGGCGACGCGGGCGCCAACACCTACGGCGCGCTCAGGCACTGGGTGATCGGCCAGTCGCGCACGCGCCTCTACGCCTTCGTGCACATCTCCTCCATCGGCCTCGCGGGCGGCCTGGCCCCCGGCGAGATGCTGAACATCGACTACGCCAACGTCGAGGCCTGCGCCAAGACGCTGGCGGAAAACCCCGACACCGTGCTCGGCGTCAAGGTCCGGATCACCGACAACGTGGTCGGCGCCAACGGCGTCGAGCCGCTGCGCCGCGCGGTCCGCGCGGCCGAGATGGCCGGCAAGGATTTCCGCGTCATGTGTCACATCGGGGCCGCGCCGGGCAACCTCGCCGACGTCCTCGATCTCCTCCGGCCGGGTGACATCCTGACCCACTCCTACAGCGGCGCCGGCAACAACATCGTGCAGAACGGTCAGCTCATCCCCGCCGCGAAGGCCGCCAAGCAGCGCGGCGTTCTGTTCGACGTCGGCCACGGCGGCGGCTCGTTCGACTTCACCGTCTGCGAGCCCGCGCTCATGCAGGGCGCCCACGTGGACACGATCTCGAGCGACATCCATGCCGTGTCCATCAACACGCCCGGCTACCCCACGCTGCCGTGGGTCATGTCGAAGTTCCTGGCGCTCGGGCTCTCGCTCGAGGAAGTCGTCGCGCGCGCGACGGTCGAGCCCGCGAAGATCATCGGTCGCGTGCCGGGACTCGGCTCGCTCCAGGTCGGCGCGCCCGCGGACGTGGCGATCTTCGACTACGCGGACGGCCCGCCCGTGGAGTTCGTGGATACGCGGAACAACAAGCGGACCGGGTCGAAGAAGCTCGTGCCCGTGCTCACGGTCAAGGGTGGGCGGCCCTTCGGGCGGCCGTACCCCTTCCCGTTCGTCTACTAGCGCTGCGTCGGCACCCGGGCCGCCGGGTGCATGCGGTAGGGGTCGACGGACCACGCGGCACGCGTGCGCTACCCCCTTGCGGCTGGGCTCCACCCGGGCGCGCGTGATCCGCCGGCACCGCGGCGGGAACGAGTCCGGCTGACCCCTACCGCACGCGCCCGGCGGCCCGGGCGCCGGAGACCGTCAGGCATCGCGGACGGTCGGGCGCCTGTGGGAGGGGCCCATGGGACCACGCGGCACGCGTGCGCTGACCGGCTGGGGCTGGGCTCCATCCGGACGCGCGTGATCCGCCGCCGCGCGGGCGGGAACGGGTCCATCCGACCCCTCCCACGAGCGCCCGGCCGTCCGCGCGTGGGCAGCGGCGGGAACGAGTCCGGCTGACCCCTACCGCACGCGCCCGGCGGCCCGGGCGCCGGAGAACGCCAGGCATCGGCTCCGTCGCCGCGTGGGCGTGAACGGGATCGTGCGGCCGCTCCCCACGAGCCCCGGACACGGGGCGTCCGTGAGCTGGGGTGTGCGGTAGGGGGCGACGAGACCCGTTCCTGCCCCGCGGCGACGGACGTTGCGAGCCCGGATGGAGC
>JBGQEL010000166.1:0-3333 GCA_041496385.1 Methylomirabilia bacterium
AGCACGCGCAGGATCAGGAACACGAAGAGCGAGACGCCCAGCAGCGTCACGGCGGACTGCCGGAGACGCCGGAGGACGTACGCCCTCATCGAGCCCGGGGCGGACGCCGACTACGCGATGGAGACGTCACTCAACAGGACGTAGTAGTCACGGCGCGCCTCGAAGTTCTTCAGGCGATCGCTCACCGCGTAGATCGCGACACTATAGTAGGGCCAGATCTCCGCGTCCTCGTCCCAGAGGATGCGCTCCAGCTCCTCGTACTTCGCCTGGCGGACCCGAGGGTCGGGCACGCGCCCCTCCGCGATGAGCTGCTCGACCCGCGGGTTGTTGTAGCGCGTGAGCTTCTCGGCGCCGGCCTTGGTGAACCACTGGCCGAAGTACCAGTCGGGATCGTGCGGCATGTGCGCCCAGCCCGAGTAGAACATGTCGTAGGTGCCGGCGGTCCGCTGCTTCCGCGCCGTCGCGATCTCGAGGTTCTTGATGGTGAGCTTGATCCCCACGTCGCCCAGCATCGCGGCGACCGCCTGGGCGATCTCGAGCTGCTTCGGATAAAGATCCTTCATGAGGACGAAGTCCAGGGACAGGTTCGCGTAGCCGGCCTGCTTGAGGATCTGGCGCGCCTTCTCGGGATCGTAGGGCTTCGGCGGCAGGCTCGCGTGGCCGATCAGGCCGGGCGGCACGGGGCTGTCGACGGCGCGGCCGTAGCCGAGCAGCAGATCCTTGATGATCACGTTGCGGTCGATGGCGAGCGAGATGGCCTGCCGGAGCCGCGGATCCTTGACCGGCTCCCGGGCGAGCTGGAAGATCCAGCGCTGCGCCTCGATCGCGGGCACGTCCAGCACGCGCACACCACGGCTTCCCCGGAGCGTCTGGACAAGATCCGGCGTGACGCGGTCGATCACGTGGATCTCGCCCGAGCGGACCCCGGCGGCGCGCGTCGAGAGCTCCGGGATGAAGCGGAACGTCACCTTCTCGGCCTTCGGCACCCCGGGCTTCCAGTAGCCGGGGTTGGCCGTCATGACGATGTGGTCGCCGTGGGTCCAACTGGCGAAGCGGAACGGGCCGGTCCCGACCGGCTTCTGGAAGAACGCGTCCTCGTTGCGCTGGGCGCTCGGCGGCAGCATGCCGAGCATCGTCAGGTGGGCCGGGAGCGAGCCGAACGGCCGCTTCGAGGTGACGACGACGGCGTGATCGCCGTCCTTCTCGACGGACTCGAGGTCCTGGTACACGAACGCCTTGATGAGCTTGGTGTTGTCGCGGACGCGCCTGAGCGTGTAGACCACGCTGTCGGCGGTGAACGGCGAGCCGTCGTGGAAGGTCACGCCCTTGCGCAGGGCGAAGCGCCACGTCGTGTTGTTGACCGCGCGCCAGGATTCCGCGAGGGCGGGCACGAACTTCGAATCGTTCGTGACGTCCACCAGCGGATCGAACATGTGCCGGAGGACCGAGGTCCCCGAGATCGAGTAGTGGTTGGCGGGGTCGAGCGTGAGTGCGCGCTCCGAGACGCCCGCGACGATCTCGCCGCTCGGCCTCTGCTGCGCCCGCCCGCGCCCCGGTAGCATGGCCGCGGCCAGCGTCGCGCCGCCGCCGGCCAGGAACGCCCGCCGGCTCGATCGCCGCCTTTGCTCCCTCATCGCCGTGCTCCTTCCCCCTCGGGTGCCGCGTCAGGCGGCGCGCCGGGCGTCGCGAAGTGCCCCGAAGTTTGCCAGTCTCCCCCGCGATGTCAAGCGAGGATCACACGTACCCGGCCGACGCGAGATACTCCGCCGTGAGCACGGCGCCCTTCGCCGCCCCCAGCTTGGTGTTGTGCGACACGAGCACGTACTTGATCCCGTGCTCGAGCGCCTGATCCTCGCGGATGCGGCCGACGCTCGTCGTCATGCCGCCGTCTGCGTCGCGGTCGAGCCGGGGCTGCGGGCGGAACGGGTCGTCGTGCACCGTGATCAGCCGCCGCGGCGCCGAGGGCAAGCCGAGGCGCGCGAACTCGCCGCCGAACTCGCGAAACGCCGCGGCCACCTCGGCGGGCGTGGCGCGCGCGCCGAGCGAGACCGTCACCGCCTCGGTATGGCCTTCGCTCACGGCGGTCCGGGTGCACGTCGCGCTCACGGGGAAGGGAGCGGGCACGATGCCCCCCTCCCCCAAAACGCCGAGGATCTTCCCCGTCTCGCGCGCGACCTTCTCCTCCTCGCCCGGGATGTACGGAATAACGTTGTCGAGGATGTCGAGCGCCAAGACGCCCGGCGAGAGCCCCGCGCCGGAGACCCCCTGCATCGAGGTCAGCACCACGCGCTGCACGCCGAAGCGATCGAGCAAGGGCTTGAGCGTCACGACGAGGCCCATCGTCGTGCAGTTCGGCAGGGGCACGACGAAGCCGCGCCAGCCGCGGCGCCGGCGCTGCACCTCGATCTGCGCCGCGTGCGCCAGATTAACGCCCGGCACCATGATCGGCACGTCGTCCTCGTCACGGAACGCCGAGGCCGTGCTGAGGACCGCGGTGGTCTTCGCGTACTGCGCCTCCAGCACACGCGCGGCGTCCGACTCGACCGTGGAGAACACGATGTCGATGCCCGCGAGATTCAGCCCGTCGCCGTTCTCGACCGGCAGATCGAGCACGCCGGCGGGCGGCTCCTCGAGACACCACCAGCGGCGGGCCCCGGTCCTGGCGTCGCGAAGGGCGGCGCCGTACGTCTTGCCGGCCGAGCGCTCGGACGCCGCCAGCTTCGCGATCTCGAACCACGGGTGCCCGTCCAGCGCGACCAGACACTGCTGCCCGGCGATGCCGGTGGCCCCGACGACCGCGACGCGCTTCTTCATGGCTACGCCGCCTCCCGGGCGAGGGCGCCGGCCGCCCGGTCCAGCTCGCGGCCGAGCGCCTCGGACACGCGCGTTAGCGGCAGGCGGCACTCGGCGGACCGGATCAGCCCGTCCCGCCACAGGCGGTGCTTGATGGGCATGGGGTTCGGCTCCTTGAAGAGGAGCGGGACCAGCGGCGCGAGCCGCGACCAGACGGCGCGCGCGCCCTGGTGGTCGTTCGCGGCCATCCGCGCGTCCACGGCGACGAAGGCCTCGGTCTCGACGTGCGCGGAGGCGAGAACGCCGCCATCGGCGCCGTGCGCGAGCATGGTGTAGAAGTAGGCGTCCTCGCCCGTCAGCACCGCGAAGCCCTCGGGCCGCAGCCGTAGCAGCTCGAGCGACTGGGCGAGGTTGCCCGACGAATCCTTCACGCCCGCGATGTTCGGCAGCTCGGCCAGCGCCAGGAGGGTCTCGTTCTCGAGGTTGACGCCCGTGCGGTAGGGGATGTTGTAGATCAGGATCGGGCGGTTGGTGGCCTCG
>JBGQEL010000167.1:0-3009 GCA_041496385.1 Methylomirabilia bacterium
GACCTCGGGCGCCTCGCCGTCGAAGATCTTGAGGTGCGAGACCACCGGCCCGCCCTTCTGGCTGAGGCCCGTCTGGTCGAGGCCGCGCACCTGCTTACCGTCGAGGAGGGCCGCGGTGCCCAGGACCTGGTTCACCGTCACGACGCCGGTGCCGCCGATGCCCATCATGAAGACGCTCGCCGCGCGCGGCACGCGCAGCGCGGGCTCGGGCAGGACGCGCTCGACCTTGAAGACCTTGCGCTCCTTCTTGCTGGGCTCGCCGAGCGGCACCACCGTGAGAAACGACGGACAGTCGCCCTGCAGGCACGAATAATCCTTGTTGCAAGATGATTGATGGATCTGCGTCTTCCGTCCAAACTCCGTGTCCACCGGATGCACCGATAAGCAGTTCGACTTCACGCCGCAGTCGCCGCAGCCCTCGCACACCGCCTCGTTGATGAAGACGCGCATCGCCGGATCCGGGAGCCTGCCGCGCTTGCGCAGGCGGCGCTTCTCGGCCGCGCAGCGCTGGTCGTAGACGAGCGCGGTGACGCCCGGGATGTCGCGCAGCAGGCGCTGCACCTCGTCGAGCCGCTCGCGATCCCACACCTCGACCCCGGGCGCCCACAGGACGTCCTTCGGGTACTTGCCGGTCTCGTCGGTCATCACGATGATGCGCTTCACGCCCTCGGCGTGGAGCGCGCGCGTCAGCTCGGGGACCGGCATCGCGCCGGCCGCGTCCTGGCCGCCCGTCATCGCGACCGCGGAGTTGTAGAGGATCTTGTAGGTGATGTTGGCGCTGGAGGCGACGGCCTGGCGGATCGCGAGCGAGCCCGAGTGGAAGAAGGTCCCGTCGCCGAGGTTCTGGAAGATGTGCTTCGTCTCGGTGAAGGGCGCCATGCCCACCCACTGCACGCCCTCGCCGCCCATGTGCGTGAGCCCCAGCGTGCGCCGGTCCATGAGGAGCGCCATGCCGTGGCAGCCGATCCCGGCGCTGGCGATCGAGCCCTCCGGCAGGACCGTCGAGCGGTTGTGGGGGCAGCCCGAGCAGAAGTAGGGCTGGCGCGCCAGCGTCATCGGCGCGGGGCGCTGCCGGAGCGCCTCGAGGAGCGCGACGCGCGCGGTGATCGACTCGAGCTGGACCTTCCGCTCGAGCCGCGACGCCACGATCTGGGCGATCCGGTCGGCGTCGAGCTCCGCGTCGGCGGGCACGAGCGGCCGTCCCTCGAGATCGTACTTGCCGGTGACGCGCGGGCGCTCGGTCTGATTGTAGAGGATGTCGCGGATGAACAGCTCGCAGAACGCGCGCTTCTCCTCGACGACGAGCAGCTCCTCGAGGCCGCGCGCGAACTCGCGGACGATCGTGGGCTCCATCGGGAAGAGCATGCCGATCTTCAGGAGCCGGACGCCGTGGCGCCGGAGCGCCGCGTCGTCGAGGCCGAGCTCGCGGAGCGCCTCGCGCAGATCGTAGTAGGCCTTGCCGGGCGCGGCGATGCCGAGCCAGGCGCCGGGCGTGTCGAGCGTGATGCGGTTCAGCCGGTTCGTCGCGGCGAACGCCTTGGCCGCCTCGAGCCGCCCGTAGTGGATCTCACGCTCCGTGTCGAGTCCCCACGGCGGCATGAGCAGCGGGTTCTGGCGCTGCTCCCACGCGCGCCCCTCGTACTGAAAGCCCGGATCGGCGATGACGACGCGGCCGGGCGCGACGTCGGCCGTGCCGATCTCGTCGGCGACGTTCGTGACGATCTTGAAGCCGACCCAGAGGCCGGAGTAGCGCGAGAGCTCGAAGCCGAGCCGGCCGAGGTCGAGGATCTCCTGGATCGTCCCGGGAAAGAGCACCGGGAAGAAGGCGTCGTAGAACGCGATCTCGGAATGGGACGGGATGGTCGACGACTTCGACAGCGGATCGTCGCCGCCGAGCGCCAACACGCCGCCGTGACGCGCGACGCCGGCGTAGTTGGCGTGCTTGAAGATGTCGCCCGTGCGGTCCACGCCCGGTCCCTTGCCGTACCACATGCCGAGGACGCCGTCGTACTTCGGCTTCGGGAACAGGTTGGTGAGCTGGCTCCCGTAGATCGCGGTGGCGCCGAGATCCTCGTTGACGCCCGAGAGGAAGACGACGTTGTGCTCGCGGAGCAGATCGGGGTTCCGCTCGAGCGTGAGGTCGAGGCCGCCGAGCGGCGAGCCGCGGTAGCCCGAGATCAACGTCGCGGTGTTGAGACCGCGCTGCTTGTCGGCGCGGTGCTGGTCGAGCGGCAGCCTGACGAGGGCCTGGATGCCGGAGAGAAAGATCGTGCCTTCTTCCTGACGGTACTTGGCGTCCAGAGCAAAGTCGCGCTTGATCGTCATGAGCCTCCTCGGTTGCCCGTATGATACGGGGGCGCCCCGATGGGCGCAAATCCGCCGTGTCAGCCGGAGGCGCGATGACGCCGAGCGTCGGCATCATGATCGAAGGACAGGAAGGACTGACCTGGGAGCGGTGGCAACGGCTCGCCCGCACGGTCGAGGACGCGGGCTACGACGCGCTGTTCCGCTCCGATCACCTCACCGGGCTCTTCGGCGACCCCACGCGCCCGTCGCTCGACACCTGGGCCTCGCTCACCTGGCTCGCGACCGGCACCTCGCGCATCCGCTTCGGTCCGCTCGTCTGCCCGCTGACCTTCTACCACCCCGCGCTGCTCGCCAAGCGGGCGACGGCGGTGGACCAGCTCGCCGGCGGCCGGCTGGACCTCGGCGTGGGCGCCGGCTGGCACGAGGGCGAGCACCGGATGTACGGCGTCCCGTTTCCGTCGGTGAAGGAGCGGCTCGACCGGCTGGAGTGCGGCGTCCGCGTCATCCGCGCCCTCGGCGAGGGCCGGCCCGTGACGCTCACGCAACCCTACTACCCGCTCCTCGCGGCCGAGAGCTATCCCCTGCCCGCGCGCGGCCGGCTGCCGCTCGTGATCGGCGGCCGCGGCGAGAAGCGCACGCTGCGCATCGTCGCCGAGCACGCCGACGAGTGGAACACGACGCGCGTGACGTTCGAGGAGTACA